>NZ_FOXG01000025.1:0-1633 GCF_900115645.1 Pseudomonas sp. NFPP07 | reverse complement strand
ATTTCTAAGCTGCCTATTCGGCAGTGAACGCAATGCACTGGCATATCGCGCACCACAGGTTTTTCTAAGCTGCCTATTCGGCAGTGAACATCGCGCTGCGTGGCGGCCGTGAGCTTGACGCTTTCTAAGCTGCCTATTCGGCAGTGAACGCGCGAGTGACACCCGCCACCTCAAGCGCCCATTTCTAAGCTGCCTATTCGGCAGTGAACGGTTCTGGGGTGATGTTCGGCCCGCCGTTGAATTTCTAAGCTGCCTATTCGGCAGTGAACCTCTGCGAGCGTGGTGTACTGAACGCCGTCCTTTTCTAAGCTGCCTATTCGGCAGTGAACCCAGGGTCGCGCGTGCAGACGCAGGGTAGCAATTTCTAAGCTGCCTATTCGGCAGTGAACTAGACAAATATCCCAATAGCACCATGATTTCAAAGAGAAATCATGCTGAACACCGTATTTACCCCTCTTTTCGGGGACCTTTGTAAGTGCTTGATTTACATAGGTCCGGAATCCGCTCGGAAAAAAGGGTCAGCGTCAGGGAGCAGAACACCGGTGCTCAGACTAGCGTCATGGATTTGCTTTGTCTGACCCGACCAGCCGCGAATATCAAGAAGGATCGCAGCCAGCGGGCCGTTGCCGATCAGCGACGATTTCCGTCGAGCAAGGCATCCACCACTCCGCGCGCCATCTCCACGGAATGCACCAACGACCAGATCAGGCCACGCTCGATACCGCTGGCGTGTTCGGTGATCTCGTCGGAAACCTCCTCGGCGGACTTGAGCAGCATGGAGACGTGAAGCAACGCCTCTTCGGCGCTGATGCCTGGGCGGACGGTGAAGAGCGAATCGTTACCCGCAGGCCCCGCCGCGGTGGGTTTCAAGGCTGCAAGCAACGAACCTTCCACCGGATGGTTGGCCAACGCCTGACGGACCTGCTCATTGGCCTGGTCGTGGTCTGGATTACGGCGGGAGAACGGCAGGGAAACGGGTGGATCGGGGACGAGCTTTTTCATGGTGTAACTCCCGAGCAATGGAGCGTTCACCCGTCGCTGCTAAACGATTGAGGGTGGCAGCTGGACGCGGGTTAGCAGACCAGGGCTCAGGAACCCGGCGCACCCGAAGGTGCCCCACGTACAGCCGCCATAACAGACCAGCCAGAATGAAATCCGACCGGGAAGACATGGTGTCTTATACGCCTGAGACTTACCGAGCTGCTAAACCCGATCACTGAAAAACCAGTGACAAACCCGAGGCTAGACAGCGCCCTTCCCAGACGCAAGCGGCCCGGAGTTTCTCGGAAAAGCCTTACAAAGGAAAGCGAAGCGCCTCACTTTCAGACAGCGTCTTACACGACAAACCTGTCAGCCGCGGGACCTGATCGCGAGCAAGCTCGCTCCTACAAAAGGCTCCGATATAACCGCGATCTCTGTAGCCGCTGCCGCAGGCTGCGATAGGACCGAAGGTCCTCCAGCGGGCTCAAGATCCTGCGCCTGCTGCGCAGTCGATCGCAGCCTCGCAGGCTCGGCAGCGGCTACAGGGTTTAACGTCGGCCACCCGGCCACCATCAAACCGCAACATCGCTTTTGCTCCGGCTCCGGCTCCGGCTTTGGCTTTGGCTTTGGCTTTGGCTTTGGCTTTGGCTTT
>NZ_FOXG01000010.1:89416-295119 GCF_900115645.1 Pseudomonas sp. NFPP07 | reverse complement strand
TAGCAGCGCGGCCATGGAACGGATCGAGTTACCTGCCACCACTGCACGCGAAATCTCTTCGCGCTCAGCCAACGTCAGAGCCAATCTGGACCTGCGGCGTACAGCGGGTCTGATACCGCCTGTTTCCGCCAAGATGCGCTGTATCGATGAATGGTTTCGATCAAATAGTTGGGCTATGTGCTGGAGAGAGTCGCCTTTCTGCCAGTGATCCCACATCAGTTTTTTCTGGCTTTCGGTGTAATAGATCCGAGGTCTCTGCTTCATCTGCAACACTCCTTCTGCTTACACAGAATTTAGTTGTGTTGCATCGACCGGTTGAATCCACAGCCAGAAGTGGACGTTCAACGTGCAGCCTCGTTAGAAGAGCGCTCAATAAGCCAGGATGATTGCTTTTGGTTTCTCGTGCCCCCCGCTGGTTTTCACCATGGACACAAGGTCCTGGCTTGTCGATATCAGACACGGATATGGCGCAATCAGGCTACTGAGCTGTCTGATTGTCCGGCTAATGTGACGCGTCTTTTCACCAAAGTAACCACATCGTGATGATGGGTTTGATAAGAACTGTGGCGGTTGAACGAGGCTTCCTCGGGGTCTGAGCAGGCAACGATGGTAATCGTTTTCCCCGGTCAACTCGCTTAAATGTCGATCAGCAGAGAATAAAAAAACCAATGATCAGCCCGAACTCCATGGATTCGAGTAGCCAATTGGCACAGGGCTTCAAGCCTCGTCATGTCACAATGCTGTCCATCGCCGGAATTATAGGCGCGGGTTTGTTCGTTGGCTCAGGGCATGCCATTGCAACGGCAGGGCCGGCGGTTCTTCTGGCTTATCTCTTCTCAGGCCTGCTCGTCGTTCTGGTCATGCGCATGCTCGGTGAAATGGCGGTGGCCAGTCCGGACACCGGCTCGTTCTCGACCTATGCCGATCAAGCCATCGGGCGTTGGGCTGGCTTCACCATCGGCTGGCTCTACTGGTGGTTCTGGGTTCTGGTTATTCCTATCGAAGCGCTGGCGGCCGGTCACGTGCTGAATCAATGGTTTGCGCAGGTCGATGCCTGGGTATTCGCGTTGGGGTCGATCATTGCGCTGGTGGTGACCAACCTGTTCAGCGTGTCCAAGTATGGTGAGTTCGAGTTCTGGTTCGCGATGACCAAGGTTGTCGCGATCATCGGCTTCATCGGAGTCGGTTTTGCCGTGTTGATGGGCTGGGTGCCTGATCGCGAAGTCAGCGGATTGAGTGGCCTTATGGCGGAGCACGGCGGGTTTGCGCCCAACGGCTTGTCAGCGGTTGTCGGCGCCTTCATCACCATTATGTTCAGTTTCATCGGTACTGAAGCGGTGACCATCGCAGCCGCCGAATCCAGTAACCCGGCGCAGAACATCGCCAAGGCCACGCGTTCTGTGATGTGGCGTATCGGCGTGTTTTACCTGCTGTCGATCTTCGTGGTCATCTCCGTGGTGCCTTGGAATGATCCGCTGCTGGCCTCGGTAGGTTCTTATCAGCGTGCCCTGGAAATCATGAACATTCCACATGCCAAGTTCATGGTCGACCTCGTCGTCCTGATTGCAGTGGCCAGTTGCATGAACTCCTCGATCTACATTGCCTCGCGCATGTTGTACTCGTTGGGGCGCCGTGGTGATGCGCCGAAAACCCTGAAGGCAACCTCTGCGGCAGGCGTCCCGCGCGCAGCCGTTATCGCCAGCACTGTGCTCGGCGCGGCGATTACCGTGTGGAGCTACTTCATGCCATCCGGACTGTTCCAGTTTCTACTGGCCAGCTCCGGCGCAATTGCCTTGCTGGTGTACCTGGCGATTGCGGTATCGCAGCTGCGCATGCGTCGAATATTGCGTCAGCGCAACATCGAGCTGAGCTTTCGCATGTGGCTGTTTCCATGGCTGACGTGGCTGGTGATCGTGTTCATCTGCGCAGCGCTGGCAGTAATGATGGTCACCCCGGAACACCGCACCGAGGTCAGTACAACCATTGGATTGGCGCTAGCGATTTCCTTCATCGGTCTTGTGACTTCGCGTCACCCTGCGCCGGCTGCGCGGGCCACGTCGGTGGGGTAGGTGTGTACACCGAAACTGATACTCCCTTCGCCAAAGCCGCGGGGAGAATGACAGGCGCCTGTGAAGCAGACCAATCTTTGCAAGGACATGATCACGATGTCATCGACCTCCGCCGTGGCCGAGGGTACGACTCAATCTATCCGCCGCCATCTCCGAAATGTCTGTCTACGAGCGCATCCGCAACAAGCAGGATCATCAGCGCGTGCCGCTCAAACATGTGGTCGGTACTCATCAGCCCAAGCTGCAAGAAGTCGTTGCCTTGATGGAGGCAAATCTCGAGGAGCCGATAGACCTGGATCACCTGGCTGAATGCGTCGATCTGTCACGTCGACAGCTGGAGCGGTTATTCAAGAAATACCTGCAATGCACGCCGTCGCGCTACTACTTGAGGTTACGGCTTATTCGCGCGCGACAACTGCTCAAGCAAACCTCCTTGTCGATCGTTGAGCTGGCGTATGTTTGCGGCTTTGTGTCCACACCGCATATGTCAGTGAGCGAAACTTTCACGCAGGGCGGCGAACTCGGTTGGTATCTCTAGATGGCGGACACCCGAACTGGCGACTGTACTCTCGGCTGAATTGCGATGGGCTTTCGTAGCCCACTCGATAGCAGGCACTCGCCACATCCAGTCCCTCGCCGAGTAACAGACGGCGTGCTTCCTGCAGACGGAGTTGTTTCTGATACTGCAGCGGACTCATGGCCGTCACTGCCTTGAAACGATGATGCAACGTAGAGCTGCCCAAATTGGCTACTCGTGCAAGTTCTTCGATGCGTAAGGGTTGGGCGTAGTGGTTGTTCAACCAATCGATGGCCCGCGTTACCCGTCGCGTTTGCGAATCACCGAGAGCAAGCTCATACAGACGACGTCCATGTACGCCTCTCAGGAGGCGGTAATACAGCTCCCGCAGGGCGAGCGGGGCCAGCATGCCGATATCTTTCGGTGTTTCCAGCAGCCGTACCAGCCGAAGCATTGTTTCCAGCAGGGGTACATCGACTTTCTCAAGGAAAAGGCCAAGCTCCGGCTCGTCCGGGACGCCCGTCGGGGGCGCATCGGCGATGACCTGAGCGATTTCCGTGGCCTCGAAATCAAAACGGATACACAGGTAGGGCGCATCCGGGCTGGCCATCAGGACGCGCCCGGAAACTGGAAGTGTCACCGATACCACCAGGTAACTGAGCGGGTCGTACAGATAACGGTCGTCACCCAGACCGATTTCTTTTTGTCCTTGCACGATCAGGCAAAGTGCCGGCTTGTGGACGGTATGGATAAGCTGCGAAGGTGCGTCAAAACGAATGACATGCAGGGGCGCTATCGCGGTCTCATATATCCCGGGTGTGGTAAACCGTTGCGTCAGCAAGCGAACCAGTTCGTCACGGTAGATGGCTGTGTTCTGAAGGATGAAAGCATCGCTCTGTTCCATTTCAAGGCTCTCACAAGTGTTCATGAGCGTCTGCCTGGGGCCTTCCAGGCAGACGATATTCACCCGATATCTTTAAATTGCTCATTGCCGATAAAGAATCATGCCGGCGTGATACAGCACATCGTCATGAAAGTGCCCATCGGCGGTGAAGCCGCTATCGTCCCAGTACTGGATGTAGTCCCCCACCATTTCGTAGCGGCCTTGATAGGCGCTCTTGTTTTTACCACGGGCCTCGTCGTAACGCCCAGTCGCCAGAAGCTCGTGACGGATGAAGCCATCGGCGGTGACCCACATACCTGCGTAACGAAGATCAGGAGTGGCTTGTTTGGCATTTTTCATTGTTCAGTCCTCATTGACGTTGTCATCTGAGTGGCCTGCCGTGGCCTGTGTCTGCATCCGTTGCGTACTTTCAGATTACGTAGCCGAGCGGAGCGGTGTTAGGACGAAACTGCCGCAGATTTGCCTGATCCTCTCGGGCTTGCCGAGCATGTCCGGCGGCTCCTTCCTGCGGTGGCTCAGCCGGCCGTGACGGTCATGCCGCCGTCTGCCATAACCACCGAACCGACCATGAAGCTGGCACGATCCGAGGAGATGAACGCGACCAGTTCGGCGATTTCTTCCGGTTGTGCGGCGCGGCCGATCGGTGCGGCTTCGCCATGTTGGGCGAGAAATGCCGGGCCATCGTTGACCACATTGTTGAGGATGTTGGTCACCACATCCCCCACACCCACGGCATTGACGCGGATGCCGTGGCCAATGACCTCAAGTGCCAGGGTGCGCGTCAGTTGGGCAAGCGCGCCTTTAGAGGCGGTATAGGCGGCAATGGTGGGGAAGGCGAAGTACGAGGCGTAGGACGCGATGTTGACGATCGAGCCGGATTTATTGGGCATCATCGCTTTGACCGCTTCGCGACTATGCAGGAATGCCGCCGTAGCATTGACCGTCTGAATGCGTTCCCAGTCTTCGCGAGTCATGTCGATGACCAGCTTGTTGATGATGATGCCGGCGTTATTGACCAGAATGTCCAGCCGGCCGAATTGCTCGACGGCCAAAGCGACCGCGCGCTCGGCGGCGCCGTCCTGAGTGATGTCGGCCACCAGAGGTACCAGGCCAGGGCGGGCCAGCGCTTCCACCTCAGGGTTTATATCTTCGGCAATGACCTTGGCGCCGCGGGCATGCAGCAGCAGTGCGATGGCCTTGCCGATGCCACTGGCCGCGCCAGTGACCAGAGCGACTTTACCTGCCACTTCGTTTGGCGTGCAGTTCTTGATATCGGTCATGATGTTCTCCAGCGTTGTGATCGAGTAGGGGATAAGCCGTGTCGGCGCCCGCAAGGCGCTTGTCATCGGCGACGGGCCTACTGTCTCGCAGCGAGGCGAAGTCAGCTTTCGTGAGATTGCCCACGATGTCGGGGTTTTGCGCCGAATATCAGTGAGGACGGTTCGGGGCTCGGTTCAGCCAGCGGGAAAAGCCCGATATCATCGATCCGGTCTCCGTCGTGCGGAGTTCGGGCAGCGTCTGGAAACCTGTCTGGCTTTGCACAGCCGAATATGAAAAGGACGTGTTCATGGCAAACACCGGGCGAACGTCCCAGGAACAAGGGTCGACATCCAGCCAGGACTTGCGCATCACAGGGCAGTCCATGCGTGAATACCTGCCAGGAGAGCCGCAGGACTTACCGCCGAGCCCGGAAATCAAGGACATTGTGATTCAGCTGTTTACCCATCGCAGCGTCATTGAACCCATTCTCGTACCTGCGGTGGTGGAGCCGCTGCTGGTGTTGGTTCTGGCGGGGGCGGCGAGGGTGGAGGAGCGCGTACTGGGCGGGGAGTGGACTGCGGCAGAGGTCTGCGCCGGCGATTTTTTCCTCACAAGTTCCGATGAGCCGTATGAAATGCGCTGGCAGACTCACGGGGGCGATACCTTCGAAGTCATGCACCTTTATCTGGGGCTGCCGCTGATTGAGCTAGCGTCGCGAGAGCTGTGGGGTGAGCACGCCGGGCCTGTGCGTTTGCGCGATATTTCAGGGGCACGTGACGGCTGCGTCGCGTTTGTCATGGAGCAGTTGCGCACTGAACTGGTTCTGGAACGCTCGCCCAGCGCTCTTTTCGCCCGTTCTCTGGCACAGGCGCTGGCCGTACATCTGGTGCGCAGCTATCGCGCCGAGGCCCGGCCCGGGCGTCGGGTCAACGCCTTGCAAGCCTACAAGCTGCGCACAGTCACTGATGCCATGAGTGCGGATCTGGGCGCTGAATTCAGCCTGGCAAAACTGGCCAGGCTGGCCGAGCTGAGCGAGTACCACTTCAGCCGCCTGTTCAAGCGTGCGACGGGACTGTCGCCGTCGCAGTACTTCATTCGCTTGCGCATGGTTCGCGCGCGGCGCTTGTTGCTGGAAACCCGGCTTAGCGTCATCGACGTCGGGCTGGAGGTCGGCTATTCAAGCCCCAGTCACTTCTCCCAGGTGTTTCGTCGTGAGGTGGGTGTAACGCCCAGCGAGTTCCGTGGCGGTTGAGTGCCGTTATGTCACACGTTTTGCGGGCGATGCACACAGACACGAATAGGCAAAAGCTGCGCAGGTTTTGGCACGCGTCGAGCAGGCCTGTGCCCTTAATCTTTTCGACGTACCCCGCAGCAACGCCCGCGTCTTCAGCGGTCGGTGCTGAACCTCAATGCTTACAGCAGGAGCTATGGATATGTCGAACATTCAAAACAAAGTCGTCCTGATTACCGGTGCAAGCAGTGGTATTGGCGAAGCGGCGGCCAGGCTGATCGCCGCCAAAGGTGCCCATGTGGTCCTCGGTGCCCGCCGTACCGAGCGTCTGGACAAACTTGTCAGCGAGATCCAGGCCGAAGGAGGCTCGGCAAGTGCCTGCGCACTGGACGTTACGGATCTGGAATCCATGCAGGCGTTCGTTGCGTTCGCCAAGGGGCAACACGGCAAGGTCGATGTGATCATCAACAACGCAGGCGTGATGCCCCTGTCACCCTTGACCTCGTTGAAGGTCAACGAGTGGAACCAGATGCTCGATGTCAATGTACGCGGCGTGCTGCACGGTATTGCCGCCGTCTTGCCGGACATGGAGGCACAAGGGTTCGGCCAGATCATCAACATTTCCTCAATCGGCGGCCTCGCGGTTTCTCCGACAGCCGCGGTGTACTGCGCGACCAAATTTGCGGTCAGGGCCATCTCCGATGGTCTGCGGCAGGAAACGGACAAGATCCGGGTCACGGTAGTGTGCCCGGGCGTCGTCGAGTCCGAACTGGCCGATACGATTTCCGATGAGGTGGCACGCGAGGAAATGAAAGCCTTTCGGCGTGTCGCGCTCAACGCAGACGCCATTGCGCGGGCGCTCGCCTATGCCATCGAACAGCCCGACGATGTGGATGTGAGTGAGATTGTGGTTCGTCCGACTGCCAGTCCACACTGAAAGGGCGGGGTAAAAATCGCAGACCCCAGAAACGAAAAAGCCCCGAATAATCGGGGCTTTAGCGTGACGAATATGGCGGAGGCGATGGGATTCGAACTCATGGACCTGTTACAGTCGACGGTTTTCAAGACCGTTGCCTTAAACCACTCGGCCACACCTCCGTTTTTGTTGCGGGCGCCATAATACCTGAATGAAACACACTGTCAAACTCTGTACATAGCTTGTTGCAGAGCGTCTGTTATGATCTTTGCCACTGAACGTTTCAAACCAACAGGAGTGTCGCCATGCGCGAACAGGATTACGCAGTTAATAACAGCGTGCAGGCCGAGCAGCTAGAAGTTAGCCGCGTCCTGCGCAACACCTACGGCCTACTCGCTCTCACTCTCGCCTTCAGCGGCGTGATGGCTTACGTGGCCCAGCAGATGCGGGTCGGTTACCCGAACATTTTCGTGGTGCTGATCGGTTTCTACGGTCTGTTCTTCCTTACCAACAAACTCCGTGATTCGGCCTGGGGCCTGGTGTCGGCGTTTGCCCTGACCGGTTTCATGGGCTTTCTGCTCGGCCCGATCCTCAACCGTTACCTGGGCATGCAGGGCGGCGCTGAAGTGGTCAGCTCGGCCTTTGCGATGACCGCCCTGGTATTTGGTGGTCTGTCGGCCTACGTGCTGATCTCCCGCAAGGACATGAGCTTCCTCGGTGGTTTCATCACCGCCGGTTTCTTCGTCCTGCTGGGTGCGACGCTGGCCAGCCTGTTCTTCCAGATCAGCGGTCTGCAACTGGCGATCAGCGCGGGCTTCGTGCTGTTCTCCTCGGTGTGCATCCTGTACCAGACCAGCGCCATCATTCATGGCGGCGAGCGTAACTACATCATGGCGACCATCAGCCTGTATGTATCGATCTACAACCTGTTCGTCAGCCTGTTGCAGCTGTTCGGCATCATGGGCCGCGACGACTGATCGTCAGCCTTGAAACAGAAAAGCCCGCTTCGGCGGGCTTTTTGTTGTCTGCGATCTGAACGTCCGGGGCACTATTCGGCAATGATCAGGCTGCCATCGGTTTGTTGCTGATAGATGGTGTAGGGCAGCAGCAAGGTGTCGAGCACACCTGAGACGGCCATATCGAGCAGCATGGCCTGGTTCGAGGCCGGGCCGGTATGAGTTGCGCCGTTCTCTGGCTCAGGAGCATGCAGGCTACAGAAATCGTAAGTCACGCCACTGTAGATACGTGGGACGCCACCGCAGTAGGTTTTTCGCTCCTTGAGTTTCTCGCTGGCCACCGCATCCTCCCTGAAGACGGTATCGATGGTTCCACAACCTGAGAGCATCAATGCCGCCAGCAACAGAAAAGAGGTTTTCACGGTGCGAATCCTTCGTCGATGAGGTCCTGAGTCTAGCCAGTTTTTGGGTGCCAGGGGCAAACGCCGTGTGTGAGCCCAGGCATTACGCCATCGGCGGCAACCGCCGTTTCACCGGGCTTTTCTTGACGATCGCGGTGTTGGTTTCCGCGCAGCTGTTGAGGTGGTCGAGCAGGCTGTCCAGTTGCTCCATGTCGCGTACATGCAGGCGGGCGATAAAGCAGTCCTCGCCCGTGACCTTGTCGCATTCGGTGAACTCGGGGATGGCCAGGATCTGTCGTTCGACTTCCTGGAGTTTCCCCGGCAGCGGCCGGATGCGCACGATGGCCTGCAATTGATAGCCGAAGAACTTCGGGTCTACTTCGACGGTATAAGCCTTGAGCACACCACGCTCTTCCAGGCGTCGCAGGCGTTCGGCGACGCTGGGCGAGGACAGCCCGCTGATCTGCGCAAGGGCCTTGAGCGAACGGCGTGAATCTTCCATCAGGGCGCTGATCAGCGCCTGGTCAATTTCGTCGATCATGCCAACCTCATTAGGTAAAACCTAAGAAACACCTTGATAAAAAAGGTATAAGCCGATTTTAGCCTACCGTTGAGTCTTGAGCGGGGTAGGAGCCGATTGTCATACTTTTGGCTCTTGTTGAGGAGAATGATCATGGACAAATTGTTACGCCGCGGCTCACTGGAAATGACCGCCGCCATGTTGATTTCCGGCACCATCGGCTGGTTCGTGCTGGTGTCCGGGCAGCCGGTGCTGGACGTGGTGTTCTGGCGCTGCGTGTTCGGTGCCGCGACCCTGCTGCTGATCTGTGCCGGCTTCGGCTTTCTGCGCCCCGGCATCCTGACGCGCACCACCTTTCTCCTCGCCGTGCTCAGCGGTGTCGCCATCGTCGGCAACTGGGTGCTGCTGTTCGCCTCCTATTCCCGGGCCTCGATCGCCATCGGCACCGCGGTCTACAACGTCCAGCCGTTCATGCTGGTGGGGCTGGCGGCGCTGTTCCTCGGCGAGAAAATCACCGCGCAGAAACTGTTCTGGCTGAGCATTTCCTTCGCCGGGATGCTGGCGATCGTCAGCGCCCATGGCGAGCAGGGCGCGGCGGGCAATGACTATCTGCTGGGAATCGCCCTGGCGCTGGGGGCGGCCCTGCTGTATGCCTTCGCCGCGCTCTTGATCAAGCGCCTGACCGGCACGCCGCCGCACCTGATCGCGTTGATCCAGGTCTGCACTGGGGTGTTGCTGCTGGCGCCCTGGGCCAATCTCTCCGCGCTGCCCACGGCACCGGAGGCCTGGGCCAGCCTGCTGACCCTGGGCATCGTCCACACCGGGGTGATGTATGTGCTGCTGTACGGCGCGATCCAGAAACTGCCGACCGCACTGACCGGCGCACTGTCGTTCATCTACCCGATCGCGGCGATCTTCGTCGACTGGTTCGCCTTCGGCCATCGCCTGGAGCTGCTGCAATGGATCGGCGTGATCGCCATCCTGCTGGCGGCCGCTGGCATGCAGCAGGGCTGGAGCCTGGGCTTGCGCCGTCGGGTGGCGGCGCAGTGAGCGTTGGGTTCCGGTGAGTGACTGGTCGCCGAATTAATACGAATGATAAGTAACTACCCGATTTACCAGCTATTTATTGCCTTGACAGGCGGGGACGCACCACTAAGGTTTTAACTCAGGTTGAAAGATTCAAGCGCAACCCTTCGTCGTTGATTCAAAGGTTTCAAGTCCTCAAACCCGGTTCTGGGTTGCGTGTCTTTTTTGCTGTTCAGGTGTGACATCTACCGCCCCCCGATTCGGGTCGGTAGGTCGTTACCGAATGCCGCCATGGCGGCGGATCCCAGGCAACCAATGCTTCTTGTCTACAGGGCAGGGGGCGTATGGGGAGCGATCATGACGACTCGACGCAAGGTACCCGGTGTTCGTAACTACGACGGCCCCGCTGGCGGCTGGGGGGCGCTCAAGGCCACCGCGACAGCGGTTAGAGAGCAGATGGATACGCTGAAGGCGCCCATCACCCTGATGCGCACCAACCAGCCTGATGGCTTCGACTGCCCAGGCTGCGCCTGGCCCGACAAGGAGCACAAATCCACCTTCCAGTTCTGTGAAAACGGCGCCAAGGCGGTGACCTGGGAGGCGACCAACAAGCGGGTCACCCCGGACTTCTTCGCCAATCATCCGGTCGCCTCGTTATTGCACCGCAGCGATTACGAGCTGGAGGACCTGGGACGTATCACCCATCCCCTGGTATATGACCGTGCCAGCGACACCTACCAGCCGGTCGAATGGGAGGCGGCGTTCGCGCGAATAGGCGAGATACTCCGGGGGCTGCAACCGGAGCAGGTCGAGTTCTATACCTCTGGCAGGGCCTCCAATGAAGCGGCCTATCTGTACCAGCTGTTCATCCGGGAATACGGCAGCAACAACTTTCCCGATTGTTCCAACATGTGCCACGAACCGACCAGCGTCGGGCTGCCGCGATCCATTGGTATCGGCAAAGGCACGGTGTCGCTGGACGACTTCGATACCTGCGAACTGATCATCTCCATCGGCCACAACCCCGGCACCAACCACCCACGCATGATGGGCACGCTGCACGAGGCCTCGCGGCGCAAGGTGCCGATCATGGTCTTCAACCCCCTGCGCGAACGCGCGCTCGAGCGCTTTGCCGATCCGCAGAACATGGTTGAAATGGCGACTTACGGCTCCACCCGGATCGCCTCGTCCTACTTCCAGGTAAAAGCCGGAGGCGACGCGGCGGCGATCAAGGGGATCATGAAGGCGCTGCTGGAGCTGGAGCGGACGGTGGGCGAAGTCCTCGACCATGACTTCATCGCCCAGCACACCCAGGGTTTCGACGAGCTGGTCGCCGATCTGCACGCCACGGCCTGGCCCGATATAGAACAGGCCGGCGGCCTGCAGCAGGCCGAGCTGGAAAAGGTCGCCGCCGCCTACGCAAAATCCAACGCCACCATCGTCACCTACGGCATGGGCATCACCCAGCACAACGAAGGCACGGCCAATGTCCGGCTGATCTGTGACCTGCTGATGTTGCGCGGTAACTTTGGCAAGCCTGGCGCGGGTATTTGCCCGTTGCGCGGCCATTCCAATGTCCAGGGCAACCGGACCGTGGGCATTACCGAGAAACCGTCGAAGGCATTTCTCGACAGGCTGGAGAAAGTATTCGGCTTCAAGCCGCCAGCGGCCCACGGCCACGATTCGGTAAAAGCCATGCAGGCCATGATCGCGGGCACGGCCAAGGCGCTGATTTGCCTGGGAGGCAATTTCGCCGTCGCCTTGCCCGATCCGGGCCAGTGTTTTCCGGCCATGGGCAAGCTCGACCTGAGCGTGCATATCGGCACCAAGCTCAATCGCTCCCATCTGCTGGTCGCCAAGGAGTCCTATCTGTTTCCCTGCCTGGGTCGCACCGAATTGGACGTACAGGACGGGATGCGCCAGTCGATCACCGTCGAGGATTCGATGTCGATGGTCCACGCATCGGCCGGCAAGCTGACCCCGGCATCCGAGTTCCTGCGCTCGGAACCGGCGATAGTGGCCGGCATTGCCCGGGCCACGCTGCCAGGCAGCAAGGTGCCCTGGCAGGAACTGGTCGCCGACTACGACAAGATCCGCGACCTGATCGAGAAAACGGTGCCCGGCTTCGAGGCGTTCAACCAGCGCATCCGCGTGCCGGGCGGGTTCCGCATGCCGCTGCCGCCCACCGAGCGCATATGGCTCACGCCCTCGGGCAAGGCCGAATTCTTTGTCTTTCCCGGGCTGCATGAAGACAAGGTGGTCGATGGCGCGGACATCCTGCGCCTGATCACCATTCGCAGCCATGACCAGTACAACACCACCATCTATGCCATGGACGATCGTTATCGCGGGGTCTTCGGCCGGCGCGACGTGCTGTTCATCAATCAGGCGGACCTGGATGCCCGTGGCCTGGCCCATGGCGACCTGGTGGATATCGAGACGGTCACCCAGGGGCGCAAGCTGCGCTACGAGAAAATCACCGCGATCGAATACAAGATTTCCCCGGGCTCGGTCGCGGCCTATTACCCCGAAGCCAACCAGCTGGTGCCGCTGGATTACATCGACGTGGATAGCGGGACGCCGTCCTACAAATCGGTTCCGGTACGGATTGTGCGTTCGACGCTGAACTGACCCTGGCGATCCAGGGAAGGGGGCGCATGGGGCGCCCCTTTTTTCATCGGTGGGCTTTCATGAGCGCGAGGCTCGCTGCCGGACTGCAGCGCCGCGATTATTTGCTACTCTGCGGTCTTTCCCGTTCCGCCGAGTGCTCATGCCCATGTCCAACGATATTCCTGAACCGCAATCCGTCTGTAACCCGATTACCAGCAGCGCGATCTTTATCGTCGCCACCCTGGCCCCCGGTCGTGACGCCGCCGCCAAGGTGCGGGGCTGGTGCGAGGATGTGGCGGGCCTCACCCGTTCGGTCGGCAAGCGGGTGCCCGCGGGTAACCTGTCGTGCGTCTGCGGTTTTGCTTCGGCGGCCTGGGACCGGCTGTTTGGCGGTCCGCGTCCGGCCTCGCTGCACGCCTTTCGCGAGTTCGGCCCGCAAGAGCGCCGGGCCGTGGCGACTCCCGGCGACATCCTGCTGCACATTCGCGCGGACCAGATGGACCTGTGCTTCGAACTGGCGACGCAACTGATCGGGGCATTGGGCGATGCGATCTCGGTGGTCGACGAGGTGCAGGGTTTCCGCTATTTCGACATGCGCAGCATCATCGGTTTTGTCGATGGCACGGAAAACCCGGTCGGGCGCAAGGCCATCGAGTTCACCCTGGTCGGCGATGAAGACCCGGCGTTCAGCGGCGGCAGTTATGTGCTGGTGCAGAAGTACCTGCACAACATGAACGCCTGGAACGAGCTGTCGGTCGAGGCGCAGGAACGTATCATCGGGCGCAAGAAGCTGTCCGATATCGAACTCGACGATGCCGTCAAGCCGACCTCTTCCCACAGTGCCTTGACCACCATCACCAAGGACGGCGAGGAGGTGAAGATCCTGCGCGACAACATGCCGTTCGGCCGGCCGGGGGCGGGGGAGTTCGGCACCTATTTCATCGGTTACGCGCGCTCGCCGGAGCCTATCGAGCAAATGTTGGAAAACATGTTTGTCGGCCGGCCGGCGGGCAACTATGACCGCTTGCTGGATTTCAGCACGGCGGTGACCGGCGGCCTGTTCTTCGTGCCTTCCGCCGATCTGCTGGAAGCGTTGGCCGAACGCCAGCCCTGATCCGGATGTAAAGAGCCCGCGAGGTGAGGGCCTCGCGGGCTCGTTGCATCTGGCGGATGCTATTCAATGGTTGCCGGGACCGCGCACCGGAAAAGGCGCCGGGCCTTTACCGGTGCGATCAGCAATCAGTGAGTGCTCATGCCGGCCATGTGCATCATCAGCCGCAACAGGCCGGCCACCGCACCCAGGGCCAGCACACTGCCCAGCCAGATGCCCACCAGCCATGCCAGCCGCCGATACCAGGGGGCGCTCGGGCTGCCCGTGGTCGATACCTCAGAGCGTTCCATAAGCCAACTCCATCATCAGTGCGGTGGCGGCGGCCAGCATCACCAGCCCGCCGAGGAACAGCAGGCTCAGCTGTGCCACCTGCTGGTAGAAAGGCCTCTGCCTGGTAGTGGTTCGAAGGGTTTCGCTGTCAATGGTAACCATCGCCGATCCTCACTTTGCCGCGGAACACGTAGTAGCTCCAGCAGGTGTACATCAGGATGATCGGCAGAATGAACAGGGTGCCGATCAGGATGAACAGCTGGCTGGACGGGGGCGATGCGGCCTGCCACAGGCTGATGGAAGGCGGCACGATGTTCGGCCAGATGCTGAAGGCCAGGCCGATGTAGCCCAGGAACACCAGCGCCAGGGTGAACACGAACGGCCAGTGCGAGTGATGCTGGCGCAAGGTGCGCAGCAGCCCGAACAGCGCCAGCAGCGCGAGAACCACAAGCGCGCCGAAGACCACGATATGCGCGTGGGTGAACCAGCGGCTGGCGATCTCCGGGTGCAGCATGGGCGTCCACACACAGAGCACCGCGACCACCGCCATCAGCACGAACGCCAGCGGCCGGGTGTAGTGGCGCATGCGCGATTCGAGCATGCCTTCGGTCTTGACCAGCAGCCAGGTGCTGCCCAGCAGTGCGTAGGCGACGATCAGGCCCAGGCCGCAGAACAGCGGGAACGGCGCCAGCCAGTCCAGGTTGCCGCCGGCGAACTGGCGATCGACCACCGGGATCCCGGCGATATAGCTGCCAATCACGATGCCCTGGCAGAAGGTCGCCAGCAGCGAGCCACCGATGAATGCCATGTCCCAGATATGGCGTTTTTCCGGGCTGGCCTTGAAGCGGAACTCAAAGGCCACGCCGCGGAAGATCAAGCCGGCCAGCATGAAGATCAGCGGCAGGTACAGGGCCTCCAGAATCACCGAATAGGCCAGCGGGAAGGCCCCGTACAGCGCCGCGCCACCGAGGATCAGCCAGGTTTCGTTACCGTCCCAGACCGGCGCCACGGTGTTCATCATCACATCGCGCTCCTGCGCGTCCGGGATGAGCGGGAAGAGGATCCCCAGTCCCAGGTCGAAGCCATCCATGATGACGTACATCATCACCCCGAAAGCGATGATCACGCCCCAGATCAACGACAGATCTATACCTTGAATGCCCATGGGCAAGCTCCTTGTTCAGTTGGCGGGGTTGCCGGACGCGAAGG
Organism: Pseudomonas sp. NFPP07; assembly: GCF_900115645.1. NCBI lineage: Bacteria > Pseudomonadati > Pseudomonadota > Gammaproteobacteria > Pseudomonadales > Pseudomonadaceae > Pseudomonas > Pseudomonas sp. NFPP07. The sequence continues at coordinate 280,119 of NZ_FOXG01000010.1, read as the reverse complement.
TCTCGGTGACCGCGGACAGCGGCCGGCGCGGCGTGCGGTCCTGGCCGGGGCCGCCTTGTGGCGGATGATCGTGATGCGGCTGCGGGCCTTTGCGGACCAGCTTCATCATGTAGGCGATGCCCACGGTGAACACCGAGAAGTAGATCAGCACGAACAACGCGAGCGAGATGCTCAACTGGCTGACCGAGTGGTTCGACGCCGCGTCGGCGGTGCGCTGCAAGCCGTACACCACCCATGGCTGGCGGCCGACCTCGGTGGTGATCCAGCCGGCCAGCATGGCGATCAGGCCGGTCGGGCCCATGAATAGCACCAGGCGCAGGAACAACCGGTTGTGGTACAGCGCGCCGTTGCGGCGCAAGGCCAGGCCGAGCAGGCCGGTGAGGATCATCAACATGCCCAGCCCGGCCATGATCCGGAAGCTGAAGAAGATGATGGTCGCGTTCGGCCGGTCCTCTTTCGGGAAGCTCTTGAGCGCCGGGATCTGCTTGTCCAGGCTGTGGGTCAGGATCAGGCTGCCCAGGTAAGGCACTTCGATCGCATAACCGGTCTTCTCGGCGTCCATGTCGGGGATGCCGAACAGCACCAGCGGCGTCGGTTCGTTGCCGATGTTTTCCCAGTGGCCTTCGATGGCGGCGATTTTCGCCGGCTGATGTTCCAGGGTGTTCAGGCCATGGGCATCGCCGACCACTGCCTGGATCGGCGCCACGATCAGGGCCATCCACATCGCCATCGACAGCATCTTGCGCACTTGTGGCGTGTCGTTCTTGCGCAGCAGGTGCCAAGCCGCGGACGAGCCGACAAAAAACGCGGTGGCGACGAACGCGGCAATCGCCATGTGCGCCAGGCGGAACGGGAACGACGGGTTGAACACGATGGCCAGCCAGTCCATCGGCACGATCCGCCCATCGACAATGGAGAAGCCCTGTGGCGTCTGCATCCAGCTGTTGGAGGCGAGGATCCAGAAGGTCGAGATCAGCGTGCCGATGGCGACCATGACCGTGGAGAAGAAGTGCAGCCCACGGCCGACCCGGTTCCAGCCGAACAGCATCACCCCGAGGAAACCGGCCTCGAGGAAAAACGCGGTCAGCACTTCATAGGTCAGCAGGGGCCCGGTAATGCTCCCGGCGAAGTCCGAGAAGCGACTCCAGTTGGTGCCGAACTCATAGGCCATGACCAGCCCGGAGACCACCCCCATGCCGAAGTTGACGGCAAAGATTTTCGACCAGAAGTGATACAGGTCCTTGTAGACCGAGTTATTGCTTTTCAGCCAGAGGCCTTCGAGCACTGCCAGGAAGCTGGCCAGCCCGATGGTGATGGCGGGAAATATGATGTGGAACGAGACCGTGAACGCGAATTGAATTCGCGCCAGGTCGAGCGCTTCCAGGTTTGGCATGACGATACCCTCAGAGTGGCTCGATACGTATGCACGGCCCGGCCGACCGCGTGAGCCTCGCGGCTCGCGGTCAACGGCAATGCAGGCTTCGAAAGGGCCGGGGCGACGCTCGTCGCCCCGGGCAGGTTCAATCGACGGAGGACTGGATCAGGTTGCTGACCGGCGCCGGTTCAAGGCGAATCGCGATGAACTTCGAGGTCGGGGTGAAGGTGCGGTCGCCGTAGCTTTCCAGCGGCACCAGAGGGTTGGTTTCCGGGTAATAGGCAGCGGCCTGGCCGGCTGGAATGTCGTAGGCGATCAGGGTGAAGCCGCTCACCCGGCGCTCGCGACCGTCGCCCCACAGCGAGATCATGTCGACCTTCTGCCCCGGCTCGTAACCCAGCTTGCGAATGTCCTGCTCGTTGACGAAGACCACATCGCGCATGCCGTAGACCCCGCGATAACGATCGTCCAGGCCATACAGGGTGGTGTTGTACTGATCGTGGGAACGCATGGTCTGCAGGATCAGCTCCGGCTTCACGCCCAGGTCGCGCACGCCCTGGCTCACCAGGTGTTCCGGCAATACGCCGGGGGTGAACTGGGCCTTGCCGGTGGCGGTTTTCCAGATGCGCTGGGCGGCGTCGTTACCCAGGTGGAAACCCCCGGGGTGCAGCAGCTTCTTGTTGAAGTCCTTGAAGCCGGGAATGGTGTCGGCGATCAGGTTGCGGATGCGGCTGTAGTCTTCGATCACCCAGAGCCAGTCGATGGGGTGGCTGCCGAGGGTGGCGTTGGCGATCCCGGCGATGATCGCCGGTTCCGAACGCATCAGCGGCGACTTGGGTTTCAGCTGGCCGTGGGAGATGTGCACCATGCTGAAGGTGTCTTCCACGGTGACGCCTTGCGGGCCCTGGGCTTGCAGGTCGATATCGGTGCGCCCCAGGCACGGCAGGATCAGCGCCTCGCGGCCGGTGACCAGGTGGCTGCGGTTGAGCTTGGTGGCGATGTGCACGGTCAGCTCGCAGTTGCGCAGCGCGGCGTGGGTGCGCGGGCTGTCGGGGGTGGCCTGGGCGAAGTTGCCCCCCAGGCCGATGAACACCTTGGCCCGACCTTCTTCCATGGCGGCGATCGCCATCACCGTGTTGTGCCCGTGCTTGCGCGGCGCCTTGAAGGCAAAACGCGCTTCCAGGGCATCGAGCAACTCGGTGGGGGCCAGTTCGTTGATGCCCATGGTGCGGTCGCCCTGCACGTTACTGTGGCCGCGCACCGGCGACAGCCCGGCGCCCGGACGGCCGATATTGCCGCGCAGCAGTTGCACGTTGACCACTTCCTGCACGGTCAGCACCGAGTGGGTGTGCTGGGTCACGCCCATGGCCCAGCACATGATTACCCGCTTGGCCTTGCGATACATGCGCGCGGCCAGCTCGATGTCCTCCAGGGACAGCCCGGACTGTTCGAGGATGTGCTCCCAACTGGTAGCGTCGACTTCGGCCAGGTAGGCGTCCAGGCCCGAGGTGTGCTCGGCGATGAAGGCGCGGTCGAACACCGCTTCGCCGTTGTTGGCCAGGGCTTCGCGTTCCCACTGCCAGAGGAACTTGGCGATGCCGCGCATGGCTGCCATGTCGCCGCCCAGGGCCGGGCGGAAGTAGGCGGAGGAGGTGGGCTCGGAGCCGTTGGTGAGCATCTCCAGCGGATGCTGCGGGTGCTGGAAGCGTTCCAGGCCACGCTCTTTCAGCGGGTTGAAACAGATCACCTGGGCACCGCGTTTCACCGCTTCACGCAGCGGTTCGAGCATCCGCGGATGGTTGGTGCCGGGGTTCTGGCCGATGACAAAAATCGCGTCGGCTTCCCCCAGGTCCTCGAAGGTCACCGTGCCCTTGCCCACGCCGACACTGTCGTCCATGCCCAGGCCGCTGGCCTCGTGGCACATGTTCGAGCAGTCGGGGAAGTTGTTGGTGCCGTAGGCACGCACGAACAGCTGGTAGAGGTAGGCGGCCTCGTTGCTGGCCCGGCCCGAGGTATAGAATTCGGCCTGGTCGGGCGAGTCCAGCCCGTTCAGGTGCCTGGCGATCAGGGCGAAGGCATCGTCCCAGCTGGTTTCGACGTAACGATCCAGGCTGGCGTCGTAACGCATCGGGTGGGTCAGGCGGCCCTGGTATTCGAGCCAGTAGTCGCTTTGCGCCGCCAGTGCCGACACCGTGTATTTGTTGAAGAAGGCCGGGTTGACCAGGCGCCCGGTGGCTTCCCAGTTGACCGCCTTGGCGCCGTTCTCGCAGAACTTGACCATGCCGTTTTCCGGCGACTCGCCCCAGGCGCAGCCCGGGCAGTCGAAGCCGCCGTTCTGGTTGGTCTTGAGCATGGTGCGAATATTCTTGAAAGCGTTTTCGCTGCCCAACCAGTTCCTGGTCACGGCAATCAATGCGCCCCAACCGGCGGCCGCCCCCTTGTACGGTTTATAGCGTTCAACTTCGCTCATGATACTTCTCCAGGACATTGCACGTAGGCTGCGCCTAATGCCGAGTCATTGTTAATGACTGTTTTCTTGTGTGCATAAATAACCAACTTTAAGTGGCTGTTAATTACAGGTCGCACGGTTTTATGCACTTCGCGGATTGCTTCAGGACTGCGGGGTCAAGCCTAAGCCGCTTATAAAGTGCCTGTCTAATCGCAAATAATGACCGGATGATCGAAATGCTCTATCAAGGAAAAAATCTATACTAATCAATTAAATGAATATTTAATTTGGTTCGGAGTTGGAGGATTTTTCTTCTGATAAATCCCATCGATCAACCGGTTGTTAATAGCAATTAGACGGTGATTTGAAATGTCCTTAGTCTTGCCTCAAACAAGGCCCTCTATAACGGTGGCCTTCCAATAACGGTACTCGGGTCGATACACCTGAAGTGCTGACGGAGGCGGTAATGTCAGATCGAATCCTGCAGGATGGTTTTTCCAGGCGAGTCGACTATCTGCGAATGTCGGTGACCGATCGCTGCGACTTTCGTTGTGTGTATTGCATGGCCGAAGATATGCAGTTCCTGCCGCGGCAACGCATCCTGACCCTGGAGGAGCTCTATCAGCTGGCGCAAAGTTTCGTCGCCCTGGGCACCCGGAAAATCCGCCTGACCGGGGGCGAACCCTTGATCCGCCCGGGCGTCGTCGAGCTGTGCCGGCGCATCGCCGCGCTGCCGGGGCTGCGCGAGCTGTGCATGACCACCAATGGCTCGCAGCTGGGCAAGCTGGCGACGCCCTTGTTCGAGGCCGGGCTCAAGCGCCTGAACATCAGCATCGACAGCCTCGATGCCACGCGCTTTCGCGAGCTGACCCGCACCGGCGACCTGGCCCAGGTGATTGCCGGCATCGATGCGGCGAACGCCGCCGGTTTCCAGCACACCAAGCTCAACTGCGTGGTAATGAAAGGGCGCAACGATCATGAGATCAACGACCTGGTGGGCTTTGCCATCGACCGTGGGCTGGACATCTCCTTTATCGAAGAGATGCCCCTGGGGGTGATCAGCGAACACAGCCGCGCCGATGCGTTCTTTTCCAGCGCCCAGGTGCGCGAGCGCATCGCCGAGCGCTACACCCTGATCGACTCCACCGAGTCGACCCAGGGGCCGTCGCGTTACTGGCGCCTGGCCGAGGCGCCGGAGATTCGCCTGGGGTTCATCTCGCCCCACAGCCACAACTTCTGCGCCACCTGCAACCGGGTGCGGCTGACCGTCGAGGGCCGCCTCCTGCTGTGCCTGGGCAACGAGCATTCGGTCGATTTGAAGCAGGTGCTGCGCAGCCATCCGGGCGAGCCGCAGCGCCTGGAGCGGGCAATCATCGAGGCGATGAAAATCAAGCCGTACCGCCACAACTTCGCACTCAATGACGAGGTGCAAGTGGTGCGGTTCATGAACATGACCGGCGGCTAGCCCGCGCGGTTTTCCCCTCTGCAAAAAGGCTGTCTTGCGATGATCGTCAGATCCAAACCCAACCTGATCAATGTGCTGATCTCCCTCAAGGGCTCGATTGCCAAGCGCATCGCCCTGCGCAGCCTGCTGGTGACCCTGCTGGCCTCGGCCATCGTGTTTATCGAGACCCTGTACCCGACCTATTTCTCCAGGGTCAATGCCACGCCGTTCACCCTGTTGGGCCTGTCGCTGTCGATCTTCATGAGCTTTCGCAACAACGCCTGCTACGACCGCTGGTATGAAGCGCGCAAGGCCCTGGGCACGCTGGTGACGGAGGTGCGTTCGATGATTCGCGAAACCCAGGCGATCAAGGATTCGCGGCAGCGCGGCAAGATCCTGCGCAACCTCTGCGGCTTCGCCCATGCCCTCAACGCCAGGCTGCGCGAGGAAGACCAGCTGAGCGCGGCGGGCACCTGGCTGAGCCAGTTGCCGTCGGCCCAGGCGCCCAACGTGCCGGACAGCATCCTGCGCCACGTCGGCCAACAGTGTTCGACCCTGGCCGAATCCGGGGCGATCAGCGAATGGCGCTATACGCTGATGGCCAATCACCTGAGCAGCCTGACCAACGCCCAGACCGTCTGCGAGCGGATCAAGGGCACGCCATTGCCTTTTCCCTACACGCTGTTGCTGCACCGCACCAGCTACATGTTCTGCATCCTGCTGCCCTTTGCCATGGCCGAGCCCCTGGGCTGGCTGACGCCGATCTTCACGGCCATCGTCAGTTATACGTTTTTCGGCCTGGACGCCATTGGCGACGAGCTGGAAGACCCCTTCGGCCGGGACGAGAACGACCTGCCGACCAATGCCCTGGTGCGCACCATCGAGCGGGAGGTGCTCGATGCCCTGGGGGCGACCCAGCTGCCGCCGGTGCTGCAACCGGTGGATTTCGTGCTGAGCTGACCGGCGCCCATGCATTCGCCCCGGTTCCCCCGGGCCACATCACTCAACCCAGCCAACAGGCTGCGAGGATAACCATGAACCACGATTCCACGATCCTGACTCACCTGGACGCCGAAGGCCGGGCCAATATGGTCGATGTCAGCGACAAGTCGCCCACCGACCGCGAAGCCCAGGCCCAGGCCTGGGTACGCATGCGGCCCGCCACCTTGCAGATGATCCAGCAGAACGGCCACCCCAAGGGCGACGTGTTCGCGGTGGCGCGCATCGCGGGCATCATGGCGGCGAAGAAAACCCATGAACTCATCCCGCTGTGCCACCCGTTGCTGCTCAGCTCGATTCACCTTGAGCTGAAGGCCGTCGAGCCCGACAGCGTCAGGATTGTCGCTACCTGCCGGCTCAACGGCCGCACCGGTGTCGAGCTCGAAGCGCTCACCGCGGCCAGCGTCGCCGCGCTGACCATCTACGACATGTGCAAGGCGGTCGATCGCGGGATGGTCATCGACAGCATCCAGCTGCTGAAGAAACAGGGCGGGCGATCGGGCAGCTTTGACGCGGGAGTCACAGCATGATCCTGGTCAACTACTTTGCCCGTTATCGCGAGCAGCTCGGTATCGGCGGCGAGAAGATCGCGCTGGATGATTCGTTGCGCAGCGTCGGCGACGTGAGGACGTTGCTGATGGCCAGGGGCGAGGCCTGGCAGGCGGTGCTCGGCGAAACCAGCCTGATGTGCGCGCTGAACCAGGACCTGTGCAACCTCGACGCGCCCATCGAGGGCTTCGACGAGATCGCGTTTTTTCCGCAAGTCACCGGGGGCTGAGCCATGACCGTGCACGTCCAGGCCGAGGCCTTCGACCTTGATCGACTGCACCGCGAGGTGCACGGCGAGGACCCCGGCGTTGGTGCGCTGGTGACTTTCGTCGGCTATGTGCGTGACCTGAACCTGGGGGAGCAGGTCGGCAGCCTGTTCCTCGAACATTACCCGGGCATGACCGAGCGTTCGTTGCAGCGCATCGTCGATGAGGCCCATGAGCGCTGGCCATTGCAACGGGTAAGAGTCGTGCATCGGGTGGGGGCGTTGCAGGTGGCCGAGCCGATCGTGTTTGTCGGCGTCGCCAGCGCCCATCGGCAGGCGGCCTTCGAGGCCTGCGCCTTCCTGATGGACTACCTGAAAACCCGCGCGCCGTTCTGGAAGCGCGAACAGACCTCGTCCGGCGAGCGTTGGGTGCAGGGCAGAGAGAGCGACCAACTGGCCGCCAGTCGCTGGTAGGGCAGGAATGCGCCCTGCGGCGCAGCACCTTCAGTCGGCCGTGGGCGCTTGCCCGGCAAACAGTCTCCTGGCTTCGGCAAAGCACTTTTCGGCAATGGCCGAGCGCGGTTCGGTCTTGCGCATCACCAGGCCCAGGGGCGCCAGCACGCTGGCATCCGGCAGGTTGATGAAGGCCAGGTTCTCGATCGGGTTTTCCAGGCCGCTGGACAGCGGCATGATCGAGCAGCAGAAGCCTTCGTGAATCGCCTGGAACAGCTGATAGGTCGAATCGCTTTCGAGGATCGGCTGCGGGTCGAGGCCGCGGCTGCGGAAACTCAGGTCGATGGATTTGCGGTAGTGCATGCCATTGCTGATCATCCCCAGGGGCAGCTCGGCGGCCTCTTCCCAGCTCATTTCGCTGCTTTCGAAATGGAAGTGGCGGGTGTCGTACAGCAGGCCGACGCGGGTTTCGCCGATCTCGAAAAACTCGAAATAATTCGGGTTCACGTGGTCCAGGTAACACACGCCCAGGTCCAGCTGGTTGTTGCCCAGGCTTTCGATGATCTGGTCCGAGCTCATGGACGACAGGGCGAACTTGAGCTCCGGGAAACTCTTGGAAAGGCCCTGGACGTAGCCGATCGGGTTGAAGCTGCTCAGCGGCACCAGGCCCAGGCGCAGGCTACCGACCAGTTGGCCACGGCAGGCGGCGGCCTCGGCGAACAGCCCGTCATGGGCGGCGAGCAGGGTCCGCGCCCAGGCCAGCACCCGTTCGCCGGCCTCGGTGAAACCTTCGAAGCGCTGGCCGCGCTTGACCAGCACCAGGTCCAGCTCGTCCTCCAGGTTGCGCAAGCGCATGGACAGGGTCGGCTGGGTGATGTGGCAGCGCGCCGCGGCCTGGCCGAAGTGTCGGGTCTGGTCCAGGGCGATAAGGAACTTGAGTTGTTTGATGTCCACGATGGCACCTGCTGAAGAAGGGGTTGATGTCAGGGGTAAGTCCAGGATGCACGAAGCGTTTGGAAATCCCGATCCGACCTTTGGAGGAAAAGACTGTGCGTCCGTTCGGTGGCACGCGGAGCTGTTAAAAAACGCTGTTAAAAAAGCCGTTAAAAAAGTAGCTCAGGGGTGTTGAAGTTGCTCAGGCGCGGGTCGTCCTCGGCGCAGACCAGAGCCTGCGGCCGGTGCTTCGACAAGGCGCGCTGCAGGCTGCGTTCGCCGGCGTCCCAGTCGTGCTGCAGGCTCGCCAGCAAGGCCGTGGGGATCAGGCTGAACATGGGTTGCCAGTGGCCGGCCTGTTGCACCATCAGCACCGAGTCCGGGGCGGGGCGCGCCGCCAGCATGGCGCCGATCAGCGCGGCATCGATTTTCGGTGCGTCGCAGGCGAACACCAGCAGCCACGGATGACGCGCCACTGCCAGGCCGGCGAGCACACCCGCCAGGGGCCCTGGGAAATCCCTCTGCGAGTCTTCGACCAGTTGGTCGGCATAGGCCCGATACTGCTCGGCGTTGCGGTTGCAGGAGATGATCAGGTCGTCGGTGAAAGGTCGGACCGCCGCCTGCACATGGGCGATCAGCGGCTTGCCTTGCCAGGGCAGCAGGCCCTTGTCCCGGCCACCCATGCGCGCGCCACGGCCTCCGGCCAGCAGCAGCGCCGAGCAGGGGATGGGCGAAGGGGAGGCGGGGCATGTCGGGGTCATTGTTCGAGGCACACTGGTTGGGGGCTCAGACGATCTCATTGTCGCCCCTTCGAGTCCAATCGGAAGTATCGAATGAGCGATCAAAAGTCTCTATCGGCCGCGGACTTCACCGGCGTGGGCCGGTACTCCAGGGGGAAAGAGTCCTTGATAGATATGCTCGATAAAGTGGTCGGCCAGAGTGATTAGACACCGACGGTTTCAGCGCTTTAGCCTCTGGCCATGGTTTTTATGACTGCCCGCCGGAGAAAGACATGAGTGTGAAATCGGATGCATTGTTTGTCCCCCTGAATATTGCCGTGCTGACCGTCAGCGATACCCGCGAATACGCCACCGACACCTCCGGGCAATTGCTTGTCAGCCGCCTGCTGGAAGCTGGCCACACCCTGAGCGAGCGCAACCTGCTCAAGGATGACCTGTACAAGATCCGCGCCCAGGTCGCGCTGTGGATCGCCGATGAGACTATCCAGGTGGTGCTGATTACCGGCGGCACCGGGTTCACCGGACGCGACAGCACGCCCGAGGCGGTGAGCTGTTTGCTGGACAAGCGGATCGACGGTTTCGGCGAGCTGTTCCGGGCGATTTCCATTCTCGATATCGGCACCTCCACCGTGCAGAGCCGGGCCCTGGCCGGGCTGTCCAACGGCACCCTGGTGTGCTGCCTGCCGGGCTCCACGGGCGCTTGCCGGACGGCCTGGGAAGGCATCCTCGCCGAGCAACTCGACGCCCGCCACCGGCCGTGCAATTTCGTGCCGCACCTCAAGCAGGTGCACGCCTGCGGGACCCGCGGATGAGCGCCTTACCGCTGATGCCGGTGGAGGAGGCCATCGCCCGCTTGCTGGCCATGGCCGAGGCGCAACGCCTGCAGGACAGCGAGCCGGTGGCGCTGGGCGAGGCGCGGCAACGGGTGCTGGCCAGCGACCTGGTGGCGACCCTGGACCTGCCGCCCTGGCCGAACAGCGCCATGGACGGTTATGCCTTGAACCTCGATGCCTGGGACGGTCAGCCGCTGGTGGTGTCGCAACGCATTTTCGCCGGCCAGGCCCCCGAGCCGTTACGGTCGGGCACCTGCGCGCGAATCTTCACCGGCGCGCCGCTGCCCGAGGGTGCCAACAGCATCGAGATGCAGGAGAACGTCGAGCTGCTTGACGACGGTCGCGTGCGCTTCAAGCAGCCGCTCAAGGCCGGTCAGAATATTCGCCCGCAAGGCCAGGAGAACCGCGCCGGGCAAGTGCTGCTGCGCGCCGGCAAACGCCTGGGGCCTTTCGAACTGGCCATCGCCGCGGCCCAGGGCTGTACCCATCTGCCGCTGGTGCGGCGGCCGCGGGTGGCGTTGCTGTCCACGGGCGATGAACTGGCCGAACCGGGCACCGCCTTGCGCCCCGGCTGCATCTACAACAGCAATCGCACCCTGCTCAGCCACTGGTTGAATGCCCTGGGCTGCGAGGTGGTCGATGCCGGGATTCTCCCCGACCAGCCACAGCAGACCCGGCTGCGCCTGGAACAGCTGCAATGCGCCGCGGACCTGATCCTGACCACCGGCGGCGTGTCCGCCGGCGACGCCGATTGCCTCGGCCAGGTACTGCGCGAGTGCGCCACCCCGGTGTTCTGGAAGCTTGCGATAAAACCCGGCAAGCCGCTGACCGTGGGGCGCTTCGGCAGCGTGCCGGTGATCGGCCTGCCCGGCAACCCGACCTCGGCCCTGGTGACTTTTGGCCTGCTGGCCCGGCCGTATCTGTTGCGCATCCAGGGCGTCGAAGAGGTCATGCCCTTGAGCTTCCCGGTCAGCGTCGGTTTCGACTGGCCGAAAGCGGGAGGCCGCCGCGAATACCTGCGGGCCAGGCTGGAGGAGGGCCGTGCGGTGCTCTATCCGAACCAGAGTTCCGGTGTGTTGCTGGGCGCCTCATGGGCCGATGGGCTGGTGGAAATCCTTGAGGGCAGCACCTTGCGGGCCGGCGAGTCGGCGCGCTTCATTCCGTTCAGCGAGTTGTTCTAGCCGGCGCGGTCTGGCGGCAGGCGCGGCGCACTCAGATCTTCCAGTGCTCCGCGCTTTTCGCCAGGCGCTGGCGCATCTCGTTGAGGTTGGCCACCAGTTGCCGGGTCAGCAGGCGGTAGCCGTCCAGCGCGCTGTAGACCGAGGTGTCGAGGGTCGAGGAGGCCGGATCATCCAGGGGCCGCCCCAGGCGTCTGGTGGCGCCGGATTGCAGGGCGCGGGCCATGCCCACCAGCTGTATGCGCACCTGCCGGTGCTCATGCTTCATGAGCTGTTGCAACTGTTCGCGGGCTTGCGGGTCGCTGAGGTCCGGCCGGGTATTGCCGAGGATTTCCAGGGTGCTGAAGCACATGCGCAGGTTGCGCTGGATGGCGTCCAGTTCGGTCATGGAGATCCGCACTTCCTTGGACACCGAGGGCATCAGCGAGCGCAGTTGCAGCAAGGTGCTATTGAGGCGCCCGAGCAACTTCAGGTGTTCGTCGTCGGTCACCGACTGGCCGCCGATGATGCGTCCGTAAAGGGTGGCGCAGTCGCGCAAGGCGCTGGCCAGGTTGTAGCGCCAGGAGTAGACCGCATACAGCGGAATGGCGAAGGAGAACGCCAGGGCCAGGGCGATACCGATGAGGATATCCACGGTGCGCCACAGGCCATCGCTGACGTGGTTGTCGCCGTGGCCGGCGACGATGAACACGGTGATCGCCGCCAGCAGCGCGGTGTAGCCGCCCTTGCCGATGGCGTGATAGGAGAAATACCCGCACACCACCGACATCCCCAGGTAGGTCAGCCAGGACAGGCCCAGGTAAGCCTGCTGCACCACCAGCACCAGGCCGACGCCCGCGCCGATCAGGGTGCCGATGGCCCGCTCCGCGGCCTTCTTGCCAATGTTGCCGTGGTGCTGCAAGCCGCCGATCACCACCAGCATGGTCACCGACGCCCATTCGCCGTGGGGCAGATTGAGGCCGGTGGTCAGCGCGATGGTGGCCAGCAACCCCAGGGCCACGCGCACCGCATGGATCAGCTTGGCGTAGCGGTAGCGCCGATACGGGTCCAGTACAGGGAGCAGGAAGCGGCGCAACAGCGGTGGCAGGCGGAAGGTCTGGCCCAGGGGAAGTTCTCCATTTCTAGAAAATGTAATCGGTGGTCAGGAAGCTCGACTCGCGGTTACGGATGATGTCGCTGATCAGCTCCTTGTTGCTCTCCTGGAACTTGGTGGCCACCAGGGTGCGGATCGAGAAGGTGCGCAACGCGTCATGCACCGACAGCGTACCTTCGGCGGAGTTCTTGCGCCCGTTGAACGGGTAGGTGTCCGGGCCGCGCTGGCACTGGGCGTTGAGGTTGATCCGCCCGACCTGGTTGGCGAAGGTGTCCACCAGATGCCCGACTTGTGCCGGCTCGGTGCCGAAGATACTCAGCTGCTGGCCGAAGTCCGATTCCAGGACGTAGTCGACCACCGTTTCCAGGTCGCGATACGGCACGATCGGCACCACCGGCCCGAACTGTTCTTCCTGGTACACGCGCATCTGGCTGTTCACCGGGTACAGCACCGCCGGGTAGAAGAACGAGGCCCGCGCTTCGCCACCGCCGGGGTTGACCACCTTGGCGCCCTTGTCGATGGCGTCGGCCACCAGGGCGTGCAGGTAATCGACCTTGCCCGACTCCGGCAGCGGCGTCAGCGCCACCCCCGGTTCCCATGGCATGCCCGGTTTGAGGCTGAGCAGCTTGGCGTTGAATTTCTCGATAAAGGCATCGACCACGCTTTCATGGACGAAGAGGATCTTCAGCGCGGTGCAGCGTTGGCCGTTGAACGACAGCGAGCCGGTGACCGCCTCGTTGACCGCGTTATCCAGGTCCACCTCCGGCAGCACGATGCCGGGGTTTTTCGCGTCCAGGCCCAGGGCGGCGCGCAGGCGGTGCGGCTTGGGGTGCAGTTTCTTCAGGTCGCTGGCGGCCTTGTTGGTGCCGATGAAGGCGAAGATATCGATCTTGCCGCTGGCCATCAGCGCGCTGACGGTTTCCCGGCCGCTGCCGTAGATCACGTTGATCACCCCGGCCGGGAAGCTGTCGCGGAAGGCTTCCAGCAGCGGGCGGATCAGCAGCACGCCGAACTTGGCCGGCTTGAACACCACGGTGTTGCCCATGATCAGCGCTGGGATCAGGGTGGTGAAGGTTTCGTTCAGCGGGTAGTTGTACGGGCCCATGCACAGGGCTACGCCCAGGGGCACGCGGCGGATCTGGCCGAGGGTGTCCTGCTCCAGCTCGAAGCGGCTGGAACGGCGGTCGAGTTCCTTGAGGGCGTTGATGGTATCGACGATGTAGTCGCAGGTACGGTCGAACTCTTTTTCCGAGTCCTTGAGGTTCTTGCCGATTTCCCACATCAGCAGCTTGACCACCGCCGAGCGCTGTTCGCGCATGCGCCCGAGGAAGGCTTCGACGTGCTGGATGCGTTCGGCCACGCGCATGGTCGGCCACGCGCCCTGGCCACGGTCATAGGCGCGCACGGCGGCGTCGAGGGCGGTCAGCGCGGTATCGGCGTCGAGCAGCGGGGTGCTGCCGAGAATCACTTGTTCGTCGCCATGGGCGGTGGCCAGGTACACCGGGCTGCGCACCAGGGCCAGGGGCCCGTTCCAGGTCTGCAACTGACCGTCGACCAGGTACTCGCGTTGCTCGACCTGGCCGTCCAGGCGGTACTGCTCGGGGATGTCGGCTGCGACGGGAAACAGCGTGTTCAACAGAGGGGCTGTGGTCATGACTCTATTCCGTAATGGCAATGGGCAATGCACCGGCGGGCTGGATAGCGCGCCGGCGCTGACGGGCGAGACGGGTCTTCAAGGTTTGTTTCTACGCCTTGATGTCTCGGGTCTTTAGCAAAAAGCTGGGCCAAAATGGCGGAAAGTCGTGCAGCAGAGGTGTGATGGTGTGGTTCTTTGGGCCAAGAGTAGCCGCTTTTTCCCATGGAAAAACAGCCTTTGTTTCAACTGGCGCTGAACAATTGGCGGATCAGGTTGGGGGTGCTGCCGGTCCAGCGCTTGAACGAACGGCGGAAATTCGCCGCGTCGTTGAAGCTCAGGTACTCGGCGACTGCCTCGTTGCTCAGGCCCTTGATCCGGTACAGGTACAGCGCCACATGCTTGCGCACCAGGTCCGCCTGCTGCTGGAAACCGCTGTCGTGCTTGTGCAGCTTGCGCTTGAGGGTGGCCGGGCTCATGCCGAAGGCCTGGGCCGTCTGTTCCAGGCTCGGCGCCTGGCGCACCTGGGCTTGCAGGTAGCGGTAGACGCAGTCGAGAAAACTCGAGGCAAAGCCCAGTTGCTCGAGCTGGCCCTGGGCTTCCTGGCGCGCCACCTGGCCGGCGGTGGCCGAGGCGTTGGGCCAGGGCTGGGCGAGGAATTCCCGGGGGATGCGCATCAGGTCCATGGGCCGCTTGAACTGGGTGTGCTCGCCCAGGTGCACCCAGTACTGCTCGACATAACGCGGCTCGGCATGGCTGAAGCTGCACTCCCAGGGCAGGCGCTGGCCGCTCAGCCACTGACTCATGGCCACCAGCGAGGTCATGCTGGCCTCCAGCAGGAAACGCCATTGATCGCCGGCGCCACAGCTGTCCAGCCAGTAGAAATAGGCGTGCTGGTCGTCCAGCAGTAAGCGCGGGCTGGCCAACGGGCTGAGCAGCGCCTGTTGCTGCACCAGGGTGTCGAGGGCCTGGTGCAGGTTCTGCGCGTGGCGCAGGGCGTGGCTGGCGGCGCCGTAGTGCCCGGGCAGCAGGCGCTGGCCGAACAGGAAGCTGCTGTCGTCGGCGTCCAGCAGCCGTCGGCTGTTGCCGATCAGGCCGAGAAACTGCTGTGGGCTGAGGCGGGTCTGGCCGGCCAGGATGTCCTCGTGGAACAGCCCGGTGCCGCGCAGCAGGCGATGGCTGTCGATGTCCCGCGACAGCGCCAGGTCGATCAGACTGGCCGGCTGGTAATGCCCGGGAATGAACCGGCTGTCGTTTTCGTACCAACGGGTCTTCAGGGTCATGGCCGGGCCTCAGGCGCTTTTCGCCAGCGGCTGCTTGGCTCGGGCCAGGGCCAGGTTGAGGCGCTTGAGCAGCACCTCCGGCGTCTCGTCGAGGGCCATCACCACCGCGGTACAGGCGCACAGCTGCAAGCGTTCGCCGTGCTGGCGGCTCTTGTGCGCCAGGCTCCGTACCGCCTGTTGCAGCTCCTGGGCCAGCAGCCGCGCCTGGCTCTCGCCGGTGTTCGGCAGCAGCACCACGAAGCGGTCGCCGGCCAGCCGGCAGAGCAGGTCCTGGCGACGCAGGTTGAGCAGCAGCAAATGGCTCAGCGCCTGTAGCACCGCGTCGCCCTCGGCGTGGCCGAAGTCCTGGTTGATCGCGGCGAAATTGTCCAGGTCCAGGGCCAGCAGCGACAGCGGCTGCTGCTGGCGCTGGCTGTCCTGCAGGCTGTCGGCCAGCTGGCGCTTGAGGTAGTCGGCGCCGCCCAGCGGGGTGAGCTTGTCGAACAGCCGGTGCTCGCGGAACAGCCGTTCGCGTTTTTCCATCTGCGCGCTGATCGCCAGCTGTTCGCGGTGCCAGTGGTAGATGCCGATGGTCAGCAGGACCATGCCCACCGGCATCGGCGCGGATTCCAGCCAGTGATCCCAGGCGATGCTGCCGGGCAGGCGGATGAACTCGTCGAGGCTGTCGATCCACCAGGAGAAAAAGATGCAGCTCAGGCCCAGGGCCAGGTAGTTGGTGACCCGTCCCGCCGGGCGGCTTTTCAGCACCAGGCCGAGCCAGATCAGGGCCAGCAGCGCGGTGCCGCCTTCGCCGATTATGTCTAGCCAGACCCATTCGCTGACCGCCTTCAACTCGCCGCAGGCCAGGTGCAGGAGCAGGCCGAGATTGGCCGCCAGCAGCAGGCTGGCGAGTTTCCAACGGTGAGGTTTGAGCACTGAGAACATGGCCGCGATCCTTTGGCGAAGAAGCAATGCGCGCCAGCACAGCAGATGTGTGTGACAGCCGGGTGACGGCGGCGAAGCGGGTGGGGGAGGTCGAATCAGCTCACCGTGGTGGTGGGTTTTTTTGCGATCTGCTCGGCCATTGAACGGTGGTGTGGCCGCTGACGCTATCGCCAGTCCCGCGGCAAAGGTCATTTCAGCTCACTTTGTCCCTCGGATCCGGGCAAACCCCCGGTTCGAGGGCCTTCCTGGCAACCCCTGTCACGGAACCGTCATTCGCCGACCCTAGCTTGCCCTCCCAGTTGCCGGGCCCCTTGCCTGGCGTCACCGGACTCTTGGGGGAGGACCATCATGTACAAGCGCAGCAGCACCGCCGGCCTGCTCGGCTTCACGCTCACCGCCCTGGCCATGGCGATCGCCAGCGAACGCCTGAGCGCCGCCGAAGCTGATTCGAGTAAAACCACCGAACACTTGGAAGTGGTCGGCCAGGCCGTGAGCATCGACCAGGCGCTCAAGGAGCAGCGCAGCGCCGACAGCATCAAGAGCGTGGTGCACGCCGACGGCGTGGCCCAGTTGCCGGACGAGAACGTCGCCGAAGCGGCGCAGCGCCTGCCGGGCATCAGCGTCGAGCGCGACCAGGGCGAAGGGCGCTTCGTCAGCGTGCGTGGCCTGGGCCCGGACCTCAACAGCGTGACCATCAACGGCACCCTGGTGCCGGCCCCGGAAAGCGAACGCCGCGCCGTGGCCCTGGACGTGCTGCCCTCGGAGCTGGTGCAGTCGCTGTCGGTGATCAAGACCCTGACCCCGGACATGGACGCCAACTCCCTGGGCGGCACGATCGATGTGCAGAGCCTCTCAGCCTTCGATCACAAGGGCCTGTTCTACACCGGCAGCACGGAAGCCAGCTACGACCGGAACACTCACCAGACCAGCCCGAAATTCTCCGGCGCGGTCAGCGACCGCTTCAGCCTCGGCGACGGCATCGACAACTTCGGCGTGGCCGCGGCCCTGAGCTGGCAGAAACGCGACTTCGGTTCGGACAACGTCGAGACCGGCGGCGCCTGGGACTTCGAACAGGGCGCGAAACTGCAGGAGTTCGAACAGCGCGACTACGACATCAGCCGCGAGCGCGCCGGCGGCGGCCTGAACTTCGACTACAAGCCGGACGACCTCAGCAGTTACTACCTGCGCACCCTGTACAGCCGCTACAAGGACAGCGAGACACGCAACGCCGCCAGCCTGGAGTTCGCCGAGCCCCAGGCGGCCGGCGAGCTGGGCGACGCCGAAGGTAAACGCAAGCTCAAGCAGCGCGAGGAAACCCAGGAGATCCAGTCCTACGTGTTCGGCGGCGAACGTATGTTCGGCCTCTGGACCCTCAGCGGCCAGGCCGGCTACAGCCGCTCCAGCGAAGACAGCCCGGGGCACATCGCCAACGCGGTGTTCGAAGGCAACGACGACTTCGCCGACAGCGGTTTCTACGACAAGGACAAGCCGCGGCCGATCGTCGGCCAGGGTTTCTACGACCCGGGCAACTTCAGCCTGGACAAGGTCGAGTGGGAAAAGCAGCGCACCACCGACACCGAGAAAAACCTGCGCCTGGACCTGGCCCGCGACTACGACCTCAGCGGTTATGCGTCCCAGGTCAAGTTCGGCGGCAAGGTCAGCCGGCGCAACAAGGACAACGACCTCGATGCCTGGGTCTACAAGGACTTCGACGAACTGGGTTTCAGCGACGAGCAGCTCAACCTCGACCGCTTCCGCAAAGGCAGCGTCGACTATCGCCTCGGCCGCTTCGGCCCGGGCATCAGCGGCGGCTCGATCAAGCAGTTGATCGGCGGCCTGGACCGCGATGCGTTCTTCGACGAAACCGAATCCCGGGTCAACGACTTCAAGATCCGCGAAGACATCAACGCCGGCTACCTGATGAACACCCTCGATATCGACGACTGGCGCTTTATCGCCGGCCTGCGCTACGAAGGCACCGAGTTCGAAGCCAAGGGCACCGGCGCCACCGACGGCGCGTTCCAGTCCACCGCGACCAAGCGTCGTTATCACCACTGGCTGCCGGGCCTGCACGCGCGTTACCAGCTGGACAAGAACACCCAGGTGCGCGCGGCCTGGACCAAGGCGGTGGTGCGCCCGACCTTCGGCCAGCTGGCGCCCGGCTTTGTCATCGACGATGACGAGGCCAGCTTCGGCAACCCGGACCTCAAGCCGCTGGAGTCGAGCAACCTGGACCTGGGCATCGAGCACTTTATGGGTCGCGCCGGCACCGTCTCGGCCTTCGTGTTCTACAAGGACATCAAGAACTTCGTCTACAACACCGACCTGGCCGGCACCGGCGCCTGGACCGACTTCGCCGAGGCGCACACCTTCGCCAACGGCGACAGCGCCAAGCTGTACGGCCTGGAACTGGCCTACTCGCAGAAATTCGACTGGCTGCCGGCGCCGTGGAACGGCCTGCTGCTGGGGGCCAACGCCACCTTCAGTCGCTCCGACGCCGAGATCAAGGGTTTCGACGCCGCCAGCGGGGTCAACCGTAAGCGCAGCATCGACCTGCCGAACCAGTCGGACACCGTCGGCAACCTGATGCTCGGCTGGGAAAACGACACGCTCAGCCTGCGCCTGTCGGCCAACTACAAGTCGGACTACCTCTATGAGCTGGCCTCGATCGACGACAAGGCCCACGACCTGCACGTCGATGCCCAGACCTTCGTCGATTTCAGCGCCCGCTACTCGCTGACCAAGAGCCTGCAGCTGAGCTTCGAGGCACAGAACCTTACCGACGAGCCGTACTTCGTCTACACCGGCCACCGCTCCTACAACGGCCAGTACGAGGAGTACGGCCCGACCTACAAGCTCGGCCTGACCTTCACCCACTTCTAACCCACACCGCACACGCTGTAGGAGCGAGCTTGCTCGCGAAGGTCTTGAACGATGACGCGGGCTGTTTGTAAGCACGCGGGGTCTTGAGGTTTTTCGCGAGCAAGCTCGCTCCTACAGAGGGCGGTTTGCCTGACAAGGATTTTGCCTGTTCATGAGAAGTTCCTACCTGTACCTGTTGATGGCTGCGTTGACCTGCGGCCAGACGATGGCCGCCGACCTGGCTCTGCGCCCTTGGGCACCGGCACTCGAGGCAGATGCCATCACCTTCCTGCCCAACGGCTCCGAGCGCCTTGCCGCGAGCAACCGTGACGGCCTGCTGTTGCTGGATGCCGAGGGGGCCGAGCTGGCTCGCTTCAAAGGCAACTTCAGCAGCCTGGATACCCGCGCCGCCGGCCGCCAGGTGCTGGTCGCGAGCCTGGACAACGATCGCCAGCAGGCGCTGCTGGTCAGCCTCGATCCACAGAGCCGCCAATGGGGCCAGCCGCTGTACTTGCCGGCGCGGGACTTCCCGGTCAACGGCCTGTGCCTGTACCGCGACGAGGCCAGCAACCTGTTCCTGTTCCTGGTGGGCGAGGAGGGCAAGGGCGAGCAATGGCTGGTAGGCGCCGGCGCCCAACTGAGCGCCACCGCGCAACGGGTGCGCGGCGTGCCGCTGCCGCCGGCGGCGCAGTTCTGCCAGGTGGACGATGGCGCCAATCAGTTGCTGGTCAACGAAGAGAACGTCGGCTGGTGGGCCTACCCGGCGCACCCCGAGGCGCAGGTCGAGCGGCGGCCGGTGGCCATGCGCGCGCCCTTCGGCGACATCGCCAAGGCCGCCGGCGCCATGGCCCTGGTGCCGGGCGGCGTGCTGGCGCTCGACCCCAAGGCGGCGCGGCTGCACCTTTATCAGCAGGGCGACCAACAACAGGGCGAAGGCTGGTCGCCCAGGGCCAACTTGAGCTTGCCGGGCCTGAAGGAGCCGGAAAACCTCGCCGTGCAGGCCAGCGCCAAGGGCCTGCAAATACTGTTGCGCGACGATGACGACGGGCAGGTCTACCAGGGCCGGCTGGACTGGCAGGCCACCCCGGTGCCGCTGGCGCCGGTGCTGCCAAATGTGCCGGCCCTGAGCCAGAGCGAGCCGGTGGGGCGCCAGGGCGACGCGGCGGACGACCCGGCGATCTGGATTCATCCGCGCCAGCCGGCGCTGAGCCGGGTGCTGGGCACCAACAAGAAACAGGGGCTGCTGGCCTACGACCTGCAAGGCAAGTTGCTCCAGGAGTTGCCGGTGGGGCGGCTGAATAACGTCGACCTGCGGGCGAATTTCAAGCTGGGCACCCAGGTGGTCGACCTGGCGGTGGCGAGCAACCGCGATCACAACAGCCTCAGCCTGTTCAGCATCGATCGCGCCAGCGGCGAGCTGCGCGAAGCCGGGGAGATCCCCACGCCGCTCAAGGAAATCTACGGCATCTGCCTGTTCCAGCCGGCCAGCGGCGAGCTGTATGCCTTCGCCAACGGCAAGGACGGCAGCTTCCTGCAATACCGCCTGAGTGCCGCCGATGGCCGGGTCCAGGGCGAGCTGGTGCGCCAGTTCAAGGTCGACAGCCAGCCGGAAGGCTGTGTCGCCGACGACCAGCGCCAGCGCCTGTTCCTCGGCGAGGAAGACGTCGGCGTGTGGGCGGTGGATGCCCGCGCCGACCAGCCGGCCAAGCTCGCCAGCGTGATCAAGGTCGGCCCGCAGCTGCATGCCGATGTCGAGGGCCTGGCGCTGTACCAGAGCGAGACCCATGACTATCTGGTGATTTCCAGCCAGGGCAACGACAGCTATGTGCTGCTCGATGCCGAGCCGCCGTTCGCCTCCCGCGGGGCTTTCCGGGTCGGCCTGAATGCCGCCGCGGGCATCGACGGGGCGTCGGAAACCGATGGCCTGGAGGTCACCTCGGCCAACCTCGGCGGGCCCTGGAGCCAGGGCTTGCTGGTGGTCCAGGACGGCCGCAAGCGCATGCCCGAGCAGACCCAGAACTTCAAGTTCGTGCCCTGGGCCGAGGTGGCCAGGGCGCTGAAGCTGCCCTGAGCTGTCATTAACCGTTCATCAACATGTCATCGAATAGCCCCGGCGCCGTCGCGCGTTGACGGCCCGGGCGCACAGACAAAGGAGTTTCACCATGCAGGCGACACTGGAACACATGACCATCTGGGGGCTGATCAGCGATGCCAGCCTGTTGGTCAAGGCGGTCATGCTCACCCTGTTGCTGGCGTCGTTGCTCAGCTGGTACCTGATCATCCAGCGCAGCAGCGTGCTCAAGCGCAGCGAACGCCAGCTCGACGCCTTCGTCCAGCGCTTTCGCGGCAGCGCCGAACTGACCCCGCTGTACCGCGAAAGCCTGCAACGGGCGGACGGCGAGGGTGGTGTCGAGCCGATCTTCCAGGCCGGTTTCCAGGCCTACAGCCAGCTGCGCCAGCAGGGCGGCAACCCGGCCGGGGTGGTGCTCGAAGGGGTCGAGCGTTCGCTGTACGTGGCCATCAGCGAGCAGGAAATCCGCCTGGAGAAAGGCTTGCAGTTCCTCGCCACGGTCGGTTCGGTCAGCCCCTATATCGGCCTGTTCGGCACCGTGTGGGGGATCATGAATTCCTTCCTCGGCCTGTCCCAGGTGCAGCAGGCGACCCTGTCCACCGTGGCCCCGGGCATCGCCGAAGCGCTGATCGCCACCGCCATCGGCCTGTTCGCGGCGATTCCCGCGGTGATCGCCTACAACCGCTTCGCCGCCCGTGGCCAGACCCTGCTGACCCGCTACTACGCCTTCGGCAACGAACTGCAGGCGCGCCTGCATCGCCAATTGCACGGCGCGTCGTCGAACCTGGCCGTCGCGGCCTGAGAGGAGAGTGCAGATGCTAGTCAGGCCGCAACGCAAGCACGGGCCCAAGGCCGAAATGAACGTGGTGCCCTACATCGACGTGATGCTGGTGCTGCTGGTGATCTTCATGGTCACCGCGCCGATGCTCACCCAGGGGGTGAAGATCGAGTTGCCCAAGGTCGCCAGCGAGGCTCTGGCCACTGATACCCGGCAGCAGATCCTGACCCTGTCGGTGAAGGCCGAGGGCGGCTACTACTGGAACCTCGGCGGCGAGCTGGATACGCGCCAGCAGACCGACAGCGCGGTGGACCTCGACGAGATGCGCGCCAAGGTCGCGCAAATCGTCGCCGCGCGCAGCGATACCCAGGTCTACATCCGCGCCGACCAGGACGCCGGCTACGGCCTGGTGGTGGCGGCCATGGCGGCGTTGCAGCAGGGCGGGGTGAGCAACCTGGGGCTGGTGACCGAGGCCCCGCAATGACGGCGATGATCATGCACAGTCCACGGCAGGCTTTCGACGAATTCTCCCTGCAACCCTCGCCCAGGCACTGGCGGCCCCATGCGCTGGCCGCGGCGGTGGCGGTGGCGCTGCACGCCGGGGTGCTGGCGCTGCTGGTGGCGGGCTGGTCGGTAGAGCCGCCGGCCGCCGAACAGCCGGCGGTGTTGCGTACCCAGCTGGTGATGTTGCCGCCGACAGCGCCACAAGTGCCCGAGCCTGTGCCGGCTTTAATCGAGCCCGCACCGACACCCGCACCACCGGAGCCGGTGCTCGCGGCCCCGGTCGAGCCAGTCAAGCCTGCTGTCGATCCGCAGCTCCAGGCGCGCAAACTCGAACAGGCGGCCCTGGCGCGCAAACGGGTCGAGGACAAGAAACGCGAGCAACTGGCCGAGCAGCAGCGCGAGCGCCAGGAAAACCAACAGCGCAGCCGCGAAGCCGAGCAGCAGCGCCTGGCCCAGGAGCAAGCGCAACAGCAGCAGCGTGCCGAACAGGCGCGCTTGGCCGCCGAGCGCGCCCGGCAACAAGCTGCCGCCCAGGCCGCGGCCGACAGCCGCCAATACCTGCCCCTGAGCAAGGAGGCCCCGGACTACCCGCAACGCGCCCTGGACAAGCACATCGAGGGCGACTGCACCGTGGAATACAGCGTCAACCCGCAAGGCAAGGTGGAGCACCCCAAGGTGCTCGATGGCTGCCACCCGCTGTTTATCCGCCCCTCGCTGGCGGCGGCCAACACCTTCCGCTACCAGCCGCGCATCGTCGACGGCCAGGCGGTGGCGGTGCCCGCGGTGCGCAACACTTTCCACTACCGAATCAAATAGCCCTGGCTGTTGTTCTCCAGCAGCAGCGGCCGGCTGTTGCTCGATTGCCCGTGTAGCGGCGGTCCCCAGGCCCCCGCGTTATCGTTAACGGTTTTTCGCGGGCAAGCCTCGCTCCTACAGAAGCCCGCGCAATCCTGTAGGAGCGAGCGGGCGGCGATCCGACTTGCGCGCGATGAACGATAACGCGGTCCACCGGTAAACCGCGGCGCCCCCATCGTGGGCAAGCGTCTGCCCCTGGCCGCAGATGCCCCCCTCGCTGGCCTGCAATGCCCTCAGGCCGTGGCCGCGCCTGCCTTAGTGTTGGCTCTGGGTCGATCCCGACCGTCACCCGAGAGGAACACCATGCCGGCACCGACTGCCTCGCTGCGGTTTTCATCCGTCGTCACGCTGTATCGCCTGGGGCGCGTCGCGTTGTGGCTGGCGTTGGGCGGGTTGCTGGTGGCCTGCGGCGACAAGCCCGCGCCGCCCCCGGCCACCGCCGTGCAACGGATGCCCGACGATCCGGCGCTGGCGCGGATCTACGACAGCAGCTGCAAGCTCTGCCACGCCAACCCGGCGTCCGGCGCGCCGCTGACCGGCGACGTCCAGGCCTGGCGGCCGCGCATCGCCCAGGGCGCCGATACCCTGCTGGACCACAGCATCAACGGCTACAACGGCATGCCGCCGATGGGCCTGTGTATGCAGTGTTCCGAGGAGCAGTTCCTCGGCCTGATCCGCTTCATGTCCGCACAAGACCTCCAATAATCCGGCACAAGGACACTGGCATGAGCATGCCCCTCACACGACGTCAGCTGTTGCAACGCGCCGCAGTGGCCGGGACCTTCAGCGCGCTGGCCAGCAACTCGCTGCTGGCCGAGCTGGCGCGGGCGCCCCGGCTGATTCCCTGGCGCAACTGGTCCGGCGCGCAAAGCTGCCTGCCCCTGGCGCGGCTGGCGCCCAAGGACCTGGACGAGCTGGTGCAGGTGATTCGCCAGACCCCGGGCAAGATCCGCCCGGTGGGTTCGGGGCATTCCTTCAGCGCCCTGGTGCCCACCGACGGCACGTTGCTGTCGCTGAGTTTTTTCAGCGGCCTGCTCAGCCACGATGCCGCCACCTTGCAGGCCGAGTTCGCCGCCGGTACGCCGATGTCGCGCATGGGCGCGCCGCTCAAGGCGATCGGCCAGGCCCTGCCGAACATGGCCGACATCGACTACCAGACCCTGGCCGGGGCCATCGCCACCTCGACCCACGGCACCGGCGTCGGCTTCAAGTCCTATTCGGCCCAGGTGTGCGGCCTGCAACTGGTGACCGCCAGCGGCGAGGTGCTGGACTGCGACAGCCGCCGTAATGCCGAAATCTTCAACACAGCGCGGGTCTCCCTCGGTGCGTTGGGCGTGGCCACCCGGGTGCGTCTGCAGAATCGCCCGGCCTATCGCCTGCGGGAAAAACAGTGGATCGCCAAGACCGAGGAACTGCTCGAAGACCTGGCGAAAAACACCCGCGAGAACCAGCACTGGGAAATGCTGGTGGTCACCCATTCCGACTACGCGCTGTCGATTGCCCTGAATGAAACCGAAGACCCGGCGACCCCGCCCGTGGACCCGGCACAAGAGGGCGGCAACGAGTTCGTCAGCCTGATCGAGAACCTCGATAAATACCTCAGCGACTTTCCCGAAACCCGCCGTACCCTGCTCAACAGCCTGCGGCATTTCGCCCGTTTCGACGACCGGGTCGGCGACTCCTACGAGGTCTACGCCAATGTGCGCAACGTGCGTTTCAACGAAATGGAGTACTCGGTGCCGGCCGAGCACGGCCCGGCCTGCCTGCGGGAAATCCTCAAGCTGATCCGCGACAAGGACCTGCGCACCTGGTTTCCCATCGAGTACCGCTATGTCCAGGCCGACGACATTGCCCTGAGCATGTTCGAGGGCCGCGACAGCTGTTCGATCTCGGTGCACCAGCACTACGCCATGGACCACCACAACTTCTTCGCCGCCATCGAACCGATCTTCTGGAAGTACGCCGGCCGCCCGCACTGGGGCAAGTTGCACAGCCTCAACGCCCGGCAGTTGCAGGCGTTGTACCCGCGCTGGCGGGAATTCACCCGGGTGCGCGAAGCGCTGGACCCCGGCGGCAAGTTCCTCAATGCACACCTGTCGTCCGTCCTGGGCGTGGTCTGAAGGGAGATAAAAAGCATGAATCGACGCAATTTCCTGCTCGGTACTGCGGGTGTCGGCGCCTTGTTGGCGGGGGTGGGGGCCTGGCTGCGGCCCGCCGACCGGGGCGGGCCCTACAGCGACTATTTCCGCGCGCTGAACCAGGAACTCAAGGCCCACGGCCCGATGCGCCCGGTGCTGCTGATCGACCTCGACCGCCTGGACCACAACATCGATGTGGTGCTGCAGTCGGTCAAGCGCGGCGGCAAGCAGCTGCGGCTGGTGGAGAAGTCCCTGCCGTCGCCGGGGCTGCTGGCGTACATCGGCCAGCGTGCCGGTACCCAGCGCCTGATGTCGTTCCACCAGCCATTCCTCAATCACGATGCCATGCGTTTTCCCGAGGCCGATATCCTGCTGGGCAAGCCGCTGCCGGTGCGTTCGGCCGAGCTGTTCTACCAGGGCCACAAAGGCCGGTTCGACCCGAGCCGGCAGTTGCAATGGCTGATCGATACCCCGGAACGTTTGCAGCAATACCTGGCCCTGGCCCGCGGCCTGGGCACCCGGTTGCGGATCAATATCGAGCTGGACGTCGGCCTGCACCGCGGTGGGGTGAAGGACAGCAGCGGCCTGGGGCCGCTGCTGACCCTGATCGCGGCCAACCCCCAGCACCTGGAGTTCGCCGGTTTCATGGGCTACGACCCCTTTGTCGGCATGGGCGTGCCGGGCATTCTCGGCTCGCCCGAAGCGCTGTTCGCCAAGGTCATGCAGCGCTACCAGAGCGCCGTGGACTTCACCCGGCAACGCCATCCGACGCTCTGGCAGCCGGGGCTGACCCTCAATACCGCCGGCAGCCCCAGCTACCGCATGCATGAGCGGGAACAGTTGAGCAGCGAGGTGTCGGTGGGCACGGCGATGCTCAAGCCGACCCATTACGACCTGCCGTCCCTCAGCGAACATCGGCCCGCGGCCTACATTGCCACCCCGGTGCTGAAAAACACGGGCCCGGTGCGCATCCCGGCGCTGGACGACAAGTCGAAGCTGCTGGCCTGGTGGGACCCGAACCAGCGCGAGACATTCTTCATCTATGGCGGCAACTGGCAGGCCGAGTTCGAGTCGCCGGCGGGGCTGCAAAGCAACGGTCTGTTCGGTCGCAGTTCCAACCAGGAGATGGTCAACGGCTCGCCCGCCGTGGGCCTGGGGCCGGACGACCAGGTGTTCCTGCGGCCGATGCAGAGCGAAGCGCTGCTGCTGCAATTCGGCGACCTGCTGGCGGTGCGTGGTGGGCGGATCGTCGAGCGCTGGCCGGTCTATAGCTAGGTTTTTGTGCTGCTGCCGAGGGCCTCATCGCGGGCAGTCGAGCAGGCGCGTCCTTCTTCTGTAGGAGCGAGCGGGCGGCGATCCGACTTGCCCGCGATGACCGTGACGCGGAATGTCTGAACCACCGCGTTATCGTTCATCGCGCGCAAGCTGCGCTCCTCCATTACAAAGAGAACGGAATCGTCAACTTGGCCCACAGCATCTCGCCCTCGGGCCGGTTCTCCACGTCGAACTCCTTGGCCCAGCGGATCTCCGCGCTGGCGTACTTGAGGAAGGTCAGGTACAGCGCCGGGCCGATGGCGAACACCTGGCCGCGCACGCCGTCGTCCACGTCCTCGCCGAGAAACTGCACGGTGCGGCCGTACTGTTTGTCGTCGCTGGTCTGCTTCAGGTAGTAGCCGTTGAGCCCCAGGCTCAGGTTGTCGGTCACCTTGTAGCTGGCGGAATAGTCGAAGTGGAAAATCTGCCCGGACTTGTAGTCGGTGGCGTGGTTTTCCTCGTTGAAGCTGTAGGTGGTCTTCAGCGACAGCTCGGTGCGCGGAGTCGGCAGCCAGGTCACCGAAACCAGCGGCTTGTAGGTGTAGAAGTTGTTGCTGGTGTTGGCCAGGCGCGTCGCGTCGTACTTGCCGGTGGGAATGGTGATTTCCACGGCGGCGCCCAGGGTCAGGTTCTTGCCCAGGTCCCACAGGATGATCGGCGCGATGGTGGTGTCGCCCATGCTTTCGCGCTGGTCCTTGAGGCCGAAGACCCCTACCTGCTGGCGCAGATAGGGCTGCGCCACGTAACCGCCGAGGCGCCCGCCGAATACCCGCAGCGGGCTCAGGTAGTCGAGGCGGGGAATGATCGCGTCGGAGACGATCCGCACGTCCGGCACCTTGCCGCCCAGGGAACTGATATTCAGCTTCCGCGCTTCGTAGTGGTTGTAATACAGGTTGAAGGCGAACATGTGGTCCGGCAGGCCGTTGACATCCAGCGGCAGGATGAAAAAACCGTCGGTGCCGGGGCCGATATTGTCGACCCCGGATTCGCTGGCCGGGGCCAGGGCGGGCAGGGCGGCGAGGCAGGCCAGGCTGGCGGCGAGGCGCCGGGAGAGAGGGGTGCGGGTCGAATTCATGTTCGGGCTCTTATTATTGTCAGTGGGCGCGCAGTGGGCCGGTTTCCGGCCGCCCCATAGGAATAAGCCTTCGGCACCCGGGCAGGCAGGGTATTGGCGGCCACTGAGGGGGACTTTCGCGGCCAGCCTGCAATGGCTTGTTACATCCTTGCGTGAGCGCGAGCGGAAAACGCTATGCTGAGCGGGCGCTCGCCTCGCCCTGGCGGTGTCTGGGAGCGGGGCGCATAACCAGAATAAGCATTGCAGCCGAACCGGCTCGGGACCCGATGCCCATGCAGATGAAAGCCGTCGATCCACAGTACCAACTGGCCCTGGTTTCACCCTTCCTGTTGCAGACCCTGGCCGAAGTCGCCGGCAGCCACGGCGTCGACCCACACGCCCTGTGCCGCGGCCTGGGCTTCACCCTCGACGACCTGCAGGACCCCGCGCAACGCATCTCCTACCGCCAGGCCGTGGCGATGATCCAGCGCGCGCTCAAGGCCTTGCCCCGGCAGGGCCTGGGCCTGTGGGTCGGGCACCAGAACGTGCTCGGCACCCTGGGCCTGCTGGGGCATGTGCTGTCGCTGTGCAAGACCCTGCGCGATGCCTTCGACATCGGCATCCGCCACCAGCACACCTCGGGCGGCATCGTCAGCTGCACGGTGCGGCAGCAGGGCGACGAATTTTTCGTCGAGGCCGAATGCCGGCTGCCCTACAGCGACGTGCAGATCTTTGCCGTCGAAGAGTTCTTCGCCAGCCTGCCGGTCTATGGCCGTGCCTTGGTCGGCGCCGATTTCCAGGCGCTGCGGGTCGAGTTCATGCACGCCGCCCCGGCCTACCAGGACGAGTACCTGCGCCTGCTGGGGCCGGACGTGCACTTCGGCTGCCTGCACAACCGCATGGTCATCGCCGGCGAATGGCTTGATACGCGCCTGCCCAACCACCACGCCGTGGCCCTGCGCCAGGCGCTCAAGCTGCTGGAACTGGAAAGCGCCCAGGTGCACCGCAAGCTGGACCTGATCCAGGCGGTGGAGCGGGCCATCTCCCGCGACCTGACCCAGGGCAGCCATATCGACCAGGTCGCCAGCGACCTGAACATGAGCGGGCGCACCCTGCGCCGGCGCCTGAGCGAGCATGACCTGACCTTCGACGCGTTGCTGGAGCAGGTGCGCCGGGCGCGCACCCTGAGCCTGCTGGCCAACCCGCAGCTGTCCATCGAGCGCATCACCGAGGCGGTGGGCTACAGCGACGTGCGCAGTTTTCGCCGGGCGTTCAAGCGCTGGACCGGCCTCAGCCCCAGTGCCTATCGGGAGGAGGGCGGCCAGGCGTAGGGCAGGGGGCGTGGCCATTCACCGCATCACTTCATGGGTGTCTAAACCCCCACAAATTGTGGTGCTCCGGGTAAACTCCGGGCTTTCTTCAAGGAGTCGCTATGAGTTACTACCAGCCGGGCATTCTTGCCACCCCCGTTCCGAGCCAGGCTCGTCACCTGTTTTTCGCCCTCGAATCCATCGAGGCGCTGCCGGCGGCGATCGATCGTCTGCTGACGCTGGTGGACGGGAAAACGGCGGTAGCAGGGTTTGGCGCGTCGCTGGTCAAGGCGCTGGGCGCCCGCGTGCAGGGGCTCAAGGCCTTCCCGGCGCTGACCGGGGTCGGTGTCGACAACCCTTCGACCCAGCATGCGCTGTGGGTCTGGCTGCATGGCGAAGACCGCGGCGAACTGCTGCACCGCGGCAACGCCCTGGCGGCCGCCCTGGCCCCGGCGCTGCGCCTGGTGCAGATGAACGAAGCCTTCCGCCACAAGACCGGCCACGACCTGACCGGTTACGAGGACGGCACCGAAAACCCCCACGATGAAGCAGCCATCGCCGCGGCCCTGGCCGACGGCAGCGACGGCCTGCGCGGTGGCAGCTTCGCCGCGATCCAGCAGTGGCAGCATGACTTCAAGGGCTTTGCCGCGATGCATCAGGAGGAGCGCGACAACATCATCGGCCGCCGCCTGAGCGACAACGAAGAGCTGGACGACGCGCCGGCCTCGGCCCACGTCAAGCGCACCGCCCAGGAGAGCTTCACCCCCGAGGCCTTTATGGTGCGTCGCTCGATGCCGTGGATCGAAGGCGACAAGGGCGGCCTGATGTTCCTCGCCTTCGGCCACAGCCTCCAGGCCTTCGAAGTCCAGCTGCGGCGCATGAGCGGCCTGGAAGACGGCATCGTCGACGGCCTGTATCGCATGAGCCGGCCGATCACCGGCGGCTACTACTGGTGCCCGCCGCTGCTGGACGGCCGCCTCGACCTGCGTGCCCTGCAAGCGGTCTGATCCGCGCTCATCGCTGGCAAACCTTGCTCCTACAGAAGTGTGCATTCTTCTGTAGGAGCGAGGAGGACCCCTGCTCCTGGCACGCGACGCCGACAGACTCACTTGTGGCGTTATTAAGGTAAATACAAGGCATCGGTAACGTTGAAAATATCTGGTTTTATTGCCTGAAGGCCATTGTCATATCTTATATACAGGGCTGATGCTTGGCGTTATGCAAGGTGAGCGGAGTTATTAAGACGTTTCTTAAATTTTTGTGTTTTTCTTTGGCGAAAATGCGGGGGTGATATAAAGGTCGGCAAATTTTCTTGTCGGTCTTTACTGTATGTCTGTTTGTTCTGGAAGGTTATTGTTTTGTATATCGTCTGTCTTCTTGTTTGCTTGTTTTAAGGTTAATGCAAGTTGCACCGTCACGAGGTCGGATAGCGTTGTCGTTAAGTCGCTTACCGTGACACTTCCACTGAAGGCATCTGAGCCTTTTGATCCAAATGTTCCTGACGGTACGGTTATATACAGCTCTTCAGGAGAAGGAACAGGGCTGGGTGGTGTGGCCACATGCACCAGCACTGTGGGCAATGTCCAATACCGGGGGCTCGGGCCTGTAGGGAAGTTCAATACTTATTCAACTCCGGTTGCTGGTGTCGGTATCCGCATTCGAGGAGGTGTCAACGCAAGTCAATGGTGGCCTCAAGAAGTGACAAATTCTACTACTGTCTTTACCCTGGCCTCGGGGTCAGAGTTCATAGTGGAGTTGGTGAAAACGGGGCCGGTCACGGCGTCAGGACAATTGACGGGGCTTATTGGCACAACTACGGCTATTGCTCATGGCTCGGATTTTCGCAGGATTTTAATTAGTGGCTCTCTGCAGATCAAACCGAGAGTGCCTTCTTGTGCTCTTTTGACTCCTAATATATCGGTGAACCTTGGAAAGGTCTCGATCGGTTCGATGACGGGGCCAGGTGTTACTACTAAATTATCTCCGCTGGAGATTCGCCTGAAATGTTCAGGGGGGAATGAAGGCAGTACCACAAGAATGTTCGTGACCCTGACCGATGCTGTCAGCCCGGGTAACAGCTCCAGTAATTTATCGCTGGTGCCGGGTCCCACCACGGCCTCAGGGGTGAGTGTGCAGATATTGCGCGGTGACGGCACACCGGTCAGCTATGGCCCGGACTCGGCGGAAACCGGCAATCCGAACCAATGGCAAGTGGGTGAGTTTGGCAACGTCATGGTGACCATCCCGTTGAAGGCGCGTTATATCCAGACGGCCACTAGCGTCCGCCCGGGGTCAGCCAATGCGGCGGCGACCTTTACCATGAGTTATCAGTAGACGGATGACTTTTGCCGGGTTTGCCCGCGATAAACGATGATGCGGTGTGCCAGGCAAACCGCGCAGGCCTTCGCGGGCAAGTCGGATCGCCGCCCGCCCGCTCCTACAGAAGCCAAACGCTATCCAGCGGCGCTAGTGCGCTGCCGTCATGTTCGGCCGGCATGAATGGAAGATGTCCAGCCGCGGCTGGTACAGGCTGGTCTTGATCTCGAACAGCCCGAGCACCGAGTGGAACAGGTTGTCGTGGCTCAGGTCCGGCTCGCCGCTCTTGCCTTGCAGGCAGTCGCGTTGGATGCCCAGGTCATTCAGGGCCTGCTGGCCGAACCACATCAGCATCGGCACATGGGTCTGCGCCTGCGGCGCTAGGGCGTAGGGCGCGGCGTGCAGGTACAGGCCGTTTTCGCCGAGGGACTCGCCATGGTCGGAGACGTACAGCATCGAGGTGTCGAAGCGTTGCTGGTTGTGCTCGAGCAACTCGATGACCCGGGCCAGGAAGTGGTCGGTGTAGAGGATGGTGTTGTCGTAGACGTTCACCAGTTCCTCGCTGCTGCAACTGCCCAGCTGGTTGGTGTGGCAGATCGGGGTGAAGCGCTCCAGGCTTTTCGGATAGCGCTCGTAGTACTCGGGGCCGTGGCTGCCGTCGGCGTGCAGGACGATGATCGCGTTGTCGCCGAGGCGGTCGATGTATTGCTGCAGGTCCACCAGCAGGGCTTCGTCCAGGCAGTTCTTGCCGTCGCAGAAGGGGCTCGGCTGGGTCTTGGGAATGTCGCGGTTCGGCACCCGCAGGCAGGTGCCCTTGCAGTCGCTGTTGTTGTCCAGCCACAGCACCTGCACGCCGGCCCGTTGCAGCACATCCAGCAGGCCTTCGTAGGTCTTGCCCTTCTTGTCGCTGTAGTCCTCGCGGGGAAACATCGAGAACATGCACGGCACCGAGACCGCGGTCGAGGTGCCGCAGGAGTGCACCTGGGTGAAATTGAGGATGTCCTGCTTGGCCAGCTCCGGGTTGGTGTCCCGGGCATAGCCGTTGAGGGAGAAATGGTCGGCGCGGGCGGTCTCGCCGACCACCAGGATCATCAGCGACTTCTTCTCCCGGGCGCTGGCCTGGGCACTCATCGTCGCGTCCTGGCCGATCGGCTGGATCACCAGGTGTTGCTTGATCCCCAGGCTCTGCTTGGCGTATTTGCCGAGGGCGTAGATGTAGTTGGTCGGGTTGATGAAGTGGGTCAGCTTGTCTTCTTCGCGAAAGATCGGCGCGTAGGTGGAATAGAAGGCACCGACCGAGACCGCGATCACCAGCACACAGCCGGCGATCACCAGCAGCTTGTTCAGCAGGCCGCGAAAGAACGGCCGGTAGCGCACTGGGGTGCGCCAGATCAGCACCACCGGCAGCAGGCCCAGCACCAGCAGGTAGCCCAGCAGCTTGAAGTTGAACAGCGCGGCGGCTTCGTCCGGGTTGGTCTCGAACACGTTCTGCACCATCACCGTGTCGATGGTGATGCCGTACTGGTTCATGAAATACGCGGCGGCGGCCGAGGTCAGGGCCACCAGGCTCAGCGCCGGTTTCAGGGTCCAGCGGAAGGACACCAGGGTCAGCAGCAGGGTGATGGCGGCCCACAGGAACAGCCCGAAGGAGGTAAAGAACGCCAGCTTGTGCAGGCCTTGCAGGCTGATCAGGTTGCCCAGGGCGTGCCAGGTGGCGAAGTTGTAGAGCAGCACCAGCGCCAGGGAAAACAGCAGCACCAGGCGAGTCGATGTGATTGACGCGAATCGCAGTCTTTTGCCCAAGACCATTTCAGTTCGTTCCTCCAGGGAGAGATCAAGACACCAGCAGTGGCCCTGCTGACTGTATACCGGCATTGGTAAAAAAACTGTCGAAAGGGCGCTGCTTTTCGTATCGGCTCGCGCCGACCAGCGCCCGCCGGATTCAGAAGGTCTTCCTGGCACTGGCGACCCAGGTCGCGCCACACAGGTCGCTGAACCCGTAATTGCCGGTGCACTGGCTTTTCGACAGGTCGGTATCGATATAGCTCAGGCCCAGCACCACGCCCGCCACTTCGCGGGTCAATCTGGCCTCCCATTCGTGGTAGGCATCCTCGCCCTGGCCCGAGGCCGAGATCAATCGTGGGTCCTTGAAGTCCATCTCGCCGTAACGCAGCGCCAGCCCCAAGCCCAGGGGCAGCTCGGTTTCGTAGCCGAGGTAGCGGTACAGGGTGCTCTGCCGGCTGTCGATGCCCGGCGAGTCGCTGGAGTAATAGGCCGCCAGCGTGATCCCGTAGGCGCTGAAAATCCCGTAGACCTCGCTCTGGTTGAATTGCCCTTCCCTGGGGTAGCTGTACTTGAGGTAGCCCAGGTCGAGGCTGACCGCGTCGCTGGCCTGCCACAGCCAGCCGGCGTAGTAGTCGACTTCCTGGCGGGTCTTCAGGCCGCCGCCGAAATCGACGTTGGAGGTCCAGGCACCCAGGTACAGGCCGCTGCTGTGCAGCAGGGTCGCCGCGGCCTGGGCGGCGGGGTCGTTCTGGGTCTGGGAAATGCCGCGGGTGCGGTAGTCGCTGGCCAGGGTCAGTTCCAGTTCCACGGCAAAGTCATCGTTCAAGGGCAGGGCCTGGCTGCCCAGGGGCAACAGGCTCAAGGCACCGATGGCGAACAGGCTGAGGGTCTTCATGTGGGCGTCCCGTATTGTTGTGATTGTTATGGGCAGGTTTCGGGCAAGGCTGCGCCGGCCCACACGCGCAAGGACGTGGGGCGGGGCAGTGGATCGGTTTTTTTAGATGGGTCGGTTTAGCGAGATCGGGTTAGATGCATTGGGTTAGATGCATCGGGTTAGACGCATCGGGTTAGAGAGACCGGACGTAGACTTCGCGGCCGGCGAACCAGGTCTGCAGCACCTGGGTTTCGTGCAGGGCCTTTTCGTCGACCTTGAACACGTCGCGGTCCAGCACGATGAAATCGGCCTGTTTGCCGGCGCTCAGCGAGCCGATCTGCCGCTCCAGGCCAATGGCGCGGGCGGCGTTGAGGGTGTAGGCGTAGAACATGGTTTCGCGGTCCAGGCGCTCGTCGGCGTTGAGCACCCCCAGCGGCCCCTTGCGGGTGATGGCCTGGGCGATGGCGTTCCACGGGTTGGGCGAGGACACCGGCCAGTCGCTGGCCCCGGCGAGGGTCGCGCCCTGCTTGAGCAGGGAATGCGCCGGGTACTGGTAACGGAAGGC
This sequence comes from Pseudomonas sp. NFPP07, assembly GCF_900115645.1. NCBI lineage: Bacteria > Pseudomonadati > Pseudomonadota > Gammaproteobacteria > Pseudomonadales > Pseudomonadaceae > Pseudomonas > Pseudomonas sp. NFPP07. The sequence goes on along the minus strand of NZ_FOXG01000010.1, from coordinate 245,602 downwards.
CAGGGCGCTGACGTAGGGCTTGATCATGTCCAGGGTGTAGTCGTCCGCCGAGGCCCACAGCAGTTGCATCGAGGCGATGACCCCCAGCGGCTTGAAGCGGGCGAACTCTTTCGGGTTGACCATCTGCAGGTGCGTGATGGAGTGGGCGATGCCGCTCTGGCGGTCCTTGCGCGCCTGGGCGATGCCGTTGAGGGATTCGCGTACCGCGCGGTCGCCGATCGCGTGGATGTGCACCCGCCAGCCGCGCTGGTCGATGGCGCTGACCAGTTCGCCGAAATGCTCGGGATCGATCAGCAGTTCGCCCTGTTTGTGCGAGTTGCTGTAGGGATCGATCATCGCCGCGCTCTGGGCCGGGTACTCGATCACCCCGTCGGCGAAGATCTTGACCCCGGGCAGGGTCAGGTTGGGGATGCCCTGGAATTGCTGGCGCACCTGCTCCAGGACGTCGAGGTCGGCAGGAAGGCTTTTCGGGTTGGCCACCAGCAGCGCGGCGACATGCGCGCTCATGCCACCGCTCTCGGCCAGCGCCTTGTAGGCCGGCAGCACACCGACGGTCTGGGCGGTGGGCTTGAGGGCGAACACCGCCTCGCCGGGAGCCGCGTTGGCCGCCGGGTCCATCCAGGCGGTGATGCCCAGGCTGTTGTTGTAGCGCACCGCCGATTGCGCCGCGTTGAGCAGGGCGGCGGCGCTGGGCACCGGCATTTTCGCCGCGACCCGGTCCCAGCCGGCGTCCACCAGGAAGCCGTTGGGGCGGCCGTCGGCGAGCTTGCCGATGGTGTCGCGCTCGGCCTGCGGCAGGTTCTTGAGCAGGGCGGCGTCGATGCCGGCGCGTTCGAGCATCGCGTCATTGGCCCAGGCGGTATGGTGATCGCTGCCGGTGAACACCACCGGCACCCTGGCCCATTCGCCGGCGTTGAAGCGCTGGCCCAGGGCTTCGGCCTGGGCCCAGTAGGCCGAGCTCATGCCGGCGATGCTGAGCACATCGCCATGCCTGGCCTTGCCGTCGTCGCGCCAGGCACGCAGCTTTTTCTCCAGCTCGTCGAGGCCGACCACCTCGTCCTGCAGGTTGGCCGAGGTCATTTCCAGGCCGCCGAAGATCGCGTGGGAATGGCTATCGATCAGCCCGGGCATCAGGGTCTTGCCGCCCAGGTCGATGACCCGGGTGCCGGTTTCGATCAGGGCCTTGATCTGCGCGTCGCTGCCCACCTGCAGCACCTTGCCGTCGGCCACCGCCAGGGCCTGGGCCTTGGGTTGGGCGCGGTCGGCGGTGAACACCTGGCCGTTGAACAGCACCAGATCGGTGGCGGCCATGGCTTCCATTGAGGCAAAACTCACTGCAATCGCCAGCAGATTCGGGATGAATCTTTTCATTGAGTATTTCCTTGTTATTGCGTCTGATGGCCAGCTTATTGGCTTGCCAGAGCCGACAGAACGCCTCGCTGACGAAAAACGTTTTTGCCTGAATGGAAAAAGCATGGACAAGTTGAGTGCACTGAAAATGTTCGTGGTCACCGCGCAGTTGGGCAGTTTCAGCCGCGCCGCCGAGCAGTTGGGCAAGACCCCCTCGGCCCTGACCAAGGCGGTCAATCACCTGGAAGTCGAGCTGGGCGCGCGCTTGTTCGAGCGCAGCACCCGGCGGATCCTGCTGACGGAAGTGGGGCGGCTCTACCTGGACACCGCGCGTCAGGTCCTGCAGCGGCTGGAGGAGGCCGGCGAGGAAATCGAGCAGTTGCAGCATGGCCTGCGCGGCAACCTGAAAATCACCGCGCCGCTGGCTTATGGGCAGGCCTTTCTCGACCAGGTGTGTGGCGGTTTCCTCGAGCAGTACCCGCAGATCGATCTGCAAGTGGACCTGTGCGACGAGTTCGTCAACCTGCTGGAAAGCGGCTACGACCTGGCCCTGCGCGAAGGCCATGACGACCTGCCGGGGTTGATCGCCCGGGTGGTCGGCAGCAATTGCCTGGCCTTGTGCGCCAGCCCGGCCTACCTGGCGCGCAAGGGCGTGGCGGTGACGCCGCAGACCCTCGACGACCACGAATGGCTGCTCTATCGCCATCCCTTGCTCAGCCGCGAGTTCTGGTGGGTCGAGCGGGACGGGCAGCGCCTGAGCTTGCTGCAACCTCGGGCGCCGCGGCTGCGCAGCGACAATTACGACCTGCTGCTGGCCAATGCCCTGGCCGGGCGCGGGCTGCTGCACACCCCGTTGTGGAGCGCCGCGCCTTACCTGGCCGACGGCCGCCTGGTGCGGGTGATGGCCGACTACGCCATCGACCCCGACTGTTTCGGGCCGCACATCCTCGCGGTCTACCCCAGCCATCGGCGGGCCACGGCCAAGGTACTGGCGTTCATCGATTACATCAGCGCGTTCCTGGCGAGCCGCGGGTTGGGCTGACTGGCGGTTCTTGTCAGGAAAATCCGAGAGGAGTACAAATGTACTCCATGATCACTTTGTCTCCCCGCCGCAGTGCCATCCTGACCTTTATCCGCGAGCGCATCGCCGAACATGGCCAGCCCCCGAGCCTCGCTGAAATCAGCGAGGCCTTCGGCTTCGCCTCGCGCAGCGTGGCGCGCAAGCATGTCGTGGCTTTGACCGAAGCCGGCTTCATCGAGGTCAACCCCAACCAGGCCCGGGGCATCCGCCTGCTCAACCAGCCGCCACGTCCCGAACTGCTCGACATCCCGGTGCTCGGCCGGGTCGCCGCCGGCCTGCCGATCAGCGCCGATGCCGAGGTGCACAGCCGCTTGCTGCTCGACCCGGCGCTGTTTTCCCGTACCCCCGACTACCTGCTGCGGGTCCAGGGCGACTCGATGATCGAGGACGGCATCCTCGACGGCGACCTGGTGGCGGTGCGCCGCGACAGCGAGGTGCGCAACGGCCAGATCGTGGTGGCGCGGCTGGACGGCGAGGTCACCATCAAGCGTTTCGAGCGCCTGGCCGAGGGTGTGCGCCTGCTGCCGCGCAACCCGGCCTATGCGCCGATCCTGATCGGCGAGGACCGCGACCTGGCCATCGAAGGGGTGTTCTGTGGCCTGGTGAGGCAAGGCTGATGGGCGCCGTCGTGGCACTGGAGACGCTGTTCAATGCCGGCCGGGTGTGGAAGGGCCGCCCGACGGCGCCCGCCGCCAGCCCGCAGCCCACCGGCCACGCCATGCTGGACGCGGCCTTGCCCGGCGGTGGCTGGCCGGAAGCGGCGCTGACGGAAATCCTCATCGCCGCCCAGGGTGTCGGCGAGCTGCAACTGCTGTGGCCGACCCTGGCCCGGCTCTCGGCCGCCGGCGAACGCATCGTGCTGGTGGCGCCGCCCCATGTGCCGTACCCCCAGGCCTGGCAGAGCGCCGGGGTCGACCTGCGCCAGCTGGCGGTGATCCAGGCCGGCGAACGGGATGCCCTGTGGGCCGCCGAGCAGTGCCTGCGTTCGGGCAGTTGCGGGGCCGTGCTGTGCTGGCCGCAACAGGCCGACGACCGTGCCTTGCGGCGTTTGCAGGTGGCGGCCGAAACCGGCCAGACCCTGGCCTTTGCCTACCGCTCCCTCAAGGAAGCCATCAACCCTTCGCCGGCGGCCCTGCGCCTTGCCGTGGAGGCGCGGCCGGCGCAGTTGCGGGTGCTCAAGTGCCGCGGCGGCCTGGCCCATTCGGCGCCGATCGCCTTCGCCCCGGGGCCCTGAGGTTGCCATGCGCTGGGTCTGTATTCTGTTCCCGCAATTGGCGCTGGACGCGGCGCTGCGCCAGCGCCCCGAACCTGAGGCCGCGCTGGCGCTGCTCAGCGGGACGCCGCAACGCCGGGTGATCCAGGCGGTGAATGCCGCGGGCCGCGAGCTGGGGTTGCGCCCCGGGCAGTCGTTGACCGCCGCCCAGGCCCTGAGCAAGGACTTCTCCAGCGCCGAATACGACGCCGAGGAAATCGCCCGCTGGCAGCAGTTTCTCGCGGCCTGGGCTTACCGCTTCAGTTCCCAGGTCAGCGTGCATTACCCGCGCACCCTGGTGTTCGAGATCGAGTCGAGCCTGGGCCTGTTCGGCCCCTGGCCGCAGCTGGAGGCGCGCCTGCGCCAGGAACTGGACGAGCTGGGTTTTCGCCACCGCATCGTCAGCGCGCCGAATCCGGCGGCGGCCCGGGTGCTGGCCAATGCCTACGACGGGCTGGCGGTGACCGACCTGGAGCAATTGCGCCAGGCCCTGGGGCGCATGCCCGTGGAGCGTCTCGGCCTGCCGCCGGGCGCGGCCACAGCCTTGTCGCGCATGGGCCTGCGCACCTTCGCCCAGGTGCGCGGGTTGCCCCGGGACACCCTGGCCCGGCGTTTCGACCCGGGCTTGCTCAAGCACCTGGACACTCTTTTGGGCGAGCGCTCCCTGGCGCTGGCGTTCTATCAGCCGCCGGACCGTTTCGACCTGCGTATCGAGTTGAATTTCGACGTGCTGTCCCATCAGGCCCTGCTGTTTCCCCTGCGCCGCCTGGCCAGCGATCTGGCGGCGTTTCTCTGTGGCCGTGACAGCGGGGTGCAGCGCTTCGAGCTGCACCTGGAGCATGTCGAGCTGCCCGACACCCTGGTCAAGGTCGGCCTGCTCAGCGCCGAGCGCGAGCCGGGGATGTTGTTCGAACTGGCGCGCGGGCGCCTGGAGCAGGTCCAGGTGCCGGCGCCGGTACGTGGCGTGCGCCTGGTGGCCGAGGATTTGCCGCGCTTCGTGCCGCAGCACCGCGAACTGTTCGACGAGCGCCCGCAGCAATCCCTGCCCTGGGAGCAGTTGCGCGAGCGCCTGCGCGCCCGCCTGGGGGACGAGGCGGTGCATGGCTTGCGCTTCCATTCTGACCACCGCCCCGAATGCAGCTGGCAGCCGGTCGGCGACAGCCAGGCCTGCCCGCTGCTGCCTGGGCCCCGGCGCCCGGGCTGGCTGCTGCGCGAGCCGCTGGTGCTGGCGGAGGGGGCGGCGCGCATCCTTATGGGGCCGGAACGCATCGAGTCCGGCTGGTGGGACGGCGGCGACGTGCGCCGCGATTACTACCTGATCGAAACCCGCGGCGGCCAGCAGGGCTGGGCGTATCGCCCGGTGGGCGAGGCGGGGCCCTTGCTGTTGCAGGGCTGGTTCGCATGAAGGGCTACGCCGAACTGCACTGCCTGTCGAACTTCAGTTTCCAGCGCGGTGCCTCCAGTGCCCGCGAGCTGTTCGAGCGGGCGGCGGCCCAGGGCTACCAGGCCCTGGCGATTACCGACGAATGCAGCCTGGCCGGCATCATCCGGGCCTGGCAGGCCTCCAGGGACAGCAACCTGCCGCTGATCGTCGGCAGCGAAATGCGCCTCGACGACGGCCCCAGGCTGGTGCTGCTGGTGGAGAGCCTGGAGGGTTACCAGGGCCTGTGCCGGCTGATCACCCGTGGCCGGCGCCGGGCGCAGAAGGGCCAGTACCAGCTGCTGCGCGAAGACTTCGAACAACCCTTGCCGGGGCTGTTGGCCCTGTGGCTGGCGGACGAGCAGCCACAGGAGCAACAGCAGGAAACCGGACGCTGGTTGCAACAGGTGTTCGCCGACCGGCTGTGGCTGGCGGTGGAGCTGCACTGCGGCCAGGACGATCAGCGGCGCCTGGGCGAATGGCTGGCGCTGGCCCGAGGGCTGGGCATTGCCGCCGTGGCCTGCGGCGATGTGCATATGCATGTGCGTGGGCGACGGGCCTTGCAGGACACCATGACCGCGATCCGCCATCACGTGCGGGTGGCCGAGGCCGGCCAGCGCCTGCACCCCAATGGCGAGCGGCATTTGCGCAGCCTCGAGGCCTTGCGCGGGCTGTATCCGCCGGCCCTGCTGGAAGAATCGCTGAAGATCGCCGAGCGCTGCCATTTCGACCTTGGGCAACTGCACTACCAATATCCCCGGGAGCTGGTGCCGCAAGGGCAGACGCCCGCCAGCTGGCTGCGCGAGCTGACCGAACGCGGCATCGTCAAGCGCTGGCCCGGAGGCGCCACGCCCAAGGTGCTCAAGCAGATCGACGATGAGTTGAAGCTGATCATCGAGCTGGGGTACGAGAGCTATTTCCTCACGGTGCACGACATCGTCAACTTTGCCCGCAGCCAGTCGATCCTCTGCCAGGGCCGGGGCTCGGCGGCCAACTCGGTGGTGTGTTTCGCCCTGGGCATCACCGAGATCGACCCGGACCGTTCGACCCTGCTGTTCGAGCGTTTTCTCTCCCGCGAGCGCAACGAGCCGCCGGATATCGACGTGGACTTCGAGCACGATCGCCGCGAGGAAGTCCTGCAGTACGTGTTCCAGCGTTACGGCCGCCACCGCGCCGCGCTGACCGCGGTGGTCAGCACCTACCACGGCGCCGGCGCGGTGCGCGATGTGGCCAAGGCCCTGGGCCTGCCGCCGGACCAGGTCAACGCCCTGGCCGATTGCTGCGGCCACTGGAGCGATACGCCGCCGGCCGTCGAGCGCCTGCGGGAGGCCGGCTTCGACCCGGACAGCCCGGTGCTGCACCGGGTCCTGAGCCTGACCGGGCAACTGATCGGCTTTCCCCGGCACCTGTCCCAGCACCCCGGCGGCTTTGTTATTTCCGAACAGCCGCTGGACACCCTGGTGCCGGTGGAAAACGCGGCCATGGCCGAGCGCACCATCATCCAGTGGGACAAGGACGACCTGGACGCGGTCGGGCTGCTCAAGGTGGACGTGCTGGCGCTGGGCATGCTCAGCGCGATTCGCCGCTGTTTCGATCTGATCCATGGCTATCGGGACCAGCGGCTAAGCCTGGCCAGCATCCCCGCCGAGGACCCGGCCACCTACGAAATGATCGGCCGCGCCGACACCATCGGCGTGTTCCAGATCGAGTCGCGGGCGCAGATGTCGATGCTGCCCCGGCTCAAGCCGAAGAACTTCTATGACCTGGTGATCGAGGTGGCCATCGTCCGGCCGGGGCCGATCCAGGGCGGCATGGTCCATCCGTACCTGCGCCGGCGTGACAAAAAGGAGAAGGTGACCTATCCCTCGGCGGCGCTCAAAGAGGTGCTGCAGCGAACCCTGGGCGTGCCGCTGTTCCAGGAGCAGGTGATGCAGATCGCCATTGTCGCCGCCGACTATACCCCCGGCGAGGCCGACCAGTTGCGCCGCTCCATGGCCGCCTGGAAACGCCATGGCGGCCTGGAACCCCATCGCCTGCGCCTGCGCGACGGCATGCGGGCCAATGGCTACAGCGACGAGTTCGCCGCGCAGATCTTCGAGCAGATCAAGGGCTTCGGCAGCTACGGTTTTCCCGAATCCCACGCCGCCAGTTTCGCCTTGCTGACCTATGCCAGCTGCTGGCTCAAATGCCACGAGCCGGCGGCCTTCGCCTGCGCCCTGATCAACAGCTGGCCCATGGGTTTCTACAGCCCCGACCAGATTCTCCAGGACGCGCGCCGGCATCAGTTGGCGATTCGTCCGGTGGACGTGCGCGCCAGCACCTGGGATTGCAGCCTGGAACCGTTGGCCGGCGCGCAGCCGGCGTTGCGCCTGGGGCTGCGGATGATCAAAGGCTTTCGCGAAGACGACGCGCGGCGGATCGAGGCGGCGCGTGGGCATGGCCCGTTTGTCGACATCGCCGACCTCGGGCAACGGGCGCGCCTGGACAGCCGCGCCCAGGAACTGCTGGCCGATGCCGGCGCCCTGCGCGGGCTGGCCGGGCACCGGCATCGGGCGCGCTGGGAAGTGGCGGGGGTGCAGCAACAGCTCGGCCTGTTCGCCGGCCTGCCGCGCCAGGAGGAAGCGCCGGTGGTCTTGCCGCGCCCGACGGTCGGCGAAGACCTGCAGGCCGATTACCTGAGCGTCGGCACCACCCTGGGGCCCCATCCGCTGGCCTTGTTGCGGGGCGAGCTCAAGGCCCGGCGCTGTCGCAGTTCCCGCGAGCTGCTGGAGGTCGAGCACGGGCGCCCGGTGAGCGTCGCCGGGCTGGTCACCGGGCGCCAGCGACCGGGCACCGCCAGCGGCGTGACCTTCGTCACCCTGGAAGACGAGTTCGGCAACGTCAACGTGGTGGTCTGGCGCGACCTGGCCGAACGCCAGCGCAAGGTCCTGGTGGGCGCGCAGTTGCTCAAGGTCGACGGCACCCTGGAAACCGAAGGCGAGGTCCGCCACCTGATCGCCGGGCGCCTGAGCGACCTCAGCGACCTGCTGAGCGGTATCACCGTGCGTAGCCGCGATTTCCGCTGATGTAGCCACTGCCGCAGGCTGCGACAAGGCTGAAGGCCTTCAGCGATCTTGAGACTTTTACGGCCGTTCCGGCCGATCGCAGCCTGCGGCAGCGGCTACGGGGCTGAGTTGCCTGACCGGCGTCATGGCGACTGGTCCGACAATCGCGAAAATGCGGTGAAACCATCCGCGTGGCCTGTGCTCCAAACTTGAGTACCTGTCCGTGGCGTTCGGGGCGCGGCCGGGAATGCCGTCATTCAATCGTGTTCACTGGGTCAAGCGATGTCGTTCTTATCCGATCCTCATGGTTGCCAGGGCTGGAGAGGCGAGATGGCCGGGCGCATCCAGGCGTTCGACTGGTCCGTCACCGAGCTGGGCGCGCTGGAGCAGTGGTCGTCGAGCCTGTGCAGTGCCGTGCAACTGTTGCTGGCCTCGCCGGTGCCGCTGGTCATGCTCTGGGGCCGTTCGGGCTACATGATCTACAACGATGCCTACGCCGAATTCGCCGGCGGCCGGCATCCGTACCTGCTCGGCCGCCAGGTGGAGCTGGGCTGGCCGGAAGTGGCGGATTTCAACCGCCATGTGCTGGACACCTGCCTGGCGGGCGGGACCCTGTCGTACTGCAACAAAGAGCTGGTCCTGCTGCGCAACGGCCAGCCGGAACATGTCTGGATGGACCTCTACTACAGCCCGGTGGCCGGCGACGACCAGGCGCCGGCCGGGGTCATGGCGATCGTGGTCGAGACCACCGCCCACGTGCTGTCCGAGCAGCGCCGCCAGGAAGTCGAGAATGCCTACCGCGCGGAAAACGAGCGGGTGCAACTGGCGCTCAATGCCGGGGCGCTGCTGGGTTCCTTTGTCTGGGACATCAAGGCCGACCGCCTGTCGGGCGACGAGCGTTTTGCCCGGACCTTTTCCTACCCGCTGGAGCAGTCGCTGGACGATCTGTCGATGGCGGTCGCCGACGGCCGGGTGCACCCCGAGGATCTGCCGCGGATCAAGGAACAGGCGGCCTACAGCGTGAAAAAGGGCGTGCCCTATAACGCCGAATACCGGATCCGTCGGGAGGACGGCAGTTACCTGTGGGTCATGGGCTGTGGCCGTTGCGAGTTCGACGACGCAGGACAGGCCTTGCGCTTTCCCGGCGTGCTGATCGATATCCACGAACGCAAGATGGCCGAAGAGTCGCTGCTGCAACTGACGCGCAACCTCGAGCAGCGGGTGGCCGAGGAGGTCAACGCGCGGGTCTCGGCCGAGGAGCAGCTGCGCCAGGCGCAGAAGCTCGAAGCCATTGGTGGCATGACCGGTGGCGTGGCCCACGACTTCAACAACCTGCTGCAAGTGATCGCCGGCAACCTGCACCTGCTGGCGCGCCATGAGCCGGACAATGCCAATGTGCAGCGCCGGGTCGGCGCGGCCATTACCGCGGTCGAGCGCGGCGCCAAGCTGTCCGCGCAATTGCTCGCGTTCGCCCGGCGCCAGCCGCTGTCGCCCGAGGTCTATAACCCCTGCCGGATCCCCGACAGCCTGGGTGAGCTGCTGCAACGGGCCCTCGGCGAAACCATCGACATCGATGTGCAACTGCCGGCGAAGCCCTGGTGCATCAAGGTCGATCGCAGCCAGCTGGAAAACGCCTTGCTCAACCTGGCGATCAACGCCCGCGACGCCATGAAGGGCGAGGGCACCATTGGCATCCGCGGCGAAAATATGGTGCTCGACCGCGGTTTCTGCGCCGGCAAGGGCATCAGTCCCGGTGACTACCTGTGCCTGTCGGTGGCTGATACCGGCGATGGCATGCCCCCCGAGGTGCTCAAGCAGGCGTTCGAACCGTTCTTCACCACCAAGCGCGACGGCCAGGGCACCGGGCTGGGACTGAGCATGGTGTTCGGTTTCGTCAAGCAGAGCGGCGGCCATATCGAGATGCTCAGCACGCCGGGGCAGGGCACCACGGTGCGCATGTATTTTGTCCGCAGCACCGAACCGGAACCGGGAGAGGCGCCCCGGCGCGGACAGCGGCCTGGCCATGGCCAGGAAACCATCCTGGTGGTGGAGGACAACGAGGACGTCCGCGCGGCGGCGGTCGAGCTGCTGGAGAGTGCCGGCTACAAGGTGCTGGTGGCGGCCAATGGCGATGCGGCCATGCAACTGCTGCTGAGTGGCGCCCGGGTCGAGCTGATCTTCACTGATGTGGTGATGCCCGGCCTGATCAAAAGCACCGACCTTGCGCTCTGGGCCAAGACCCAGTCGCCGGCGGTGGCGGTGCTGTTCACCTCGGGGCATACCCGCGACATCATTTCCTGCAATCACCAGCTCAGCCCGGACACCCACCTGCTGAGCAAGCCCTACAGCCCGGACGCCCTGACCGCCATGGTCAGGTCCGTGCTGGAGGCGTAAGGCCATAATCGGGAAAAAGTCCGCCGAACGTTCGACATCCGCGGTTGCTCAAAACCCCGGGCCCATGCACCCTGCACCTCGGTCGGGTGGCTGCCGGTCGCCGGTGCTGGCGCCGGGGCTTTCTGACGTGACCTCTGTTCTGACACCTCCGATACAAGGCTGCCCCATGACTTCAGCGCGCAACACGCCTTCGCCCCAGGTTTTGTCTTCCTTGCCCGCGAACAGCTCGGGTTTTGTCAGGGTGCGCGGCGCCCGCGAACACAACCTGCGCAACGTCGACGTGGATATTCCCCGCGACGCGCTGGTGGTGTTCACCGGGGTTTCCGGCTCCGGCAAATCGTCCCTGGCGTTCTCGACCCTGTATGCCGAGGCCCAGCGCCGCTACTTCGAATCGGTGGCGCCCTACGCCCGGCGCCTGATCGATCAGGTCGGGGTGCCGGATGTCGACGCCATCGAAGGCCTGCCGCCAGCGGTGGCCCTGCAACAGCAGCGCGGCACGCCGAGCACCCGCTCTTCGGTGGGCAGCGTCACCACCTTGTCCAGCCTGATCCGCATGCTCTATTCCCGGGCCGGCAGCTACCCGCCGGGGCAGCCGATGCTCTACGCCGAAGACTTCTCGCCCAACACCCCGCAAGGGGCCTGCCCCAACTGTCATGGCCTGGGCCGGGTCTACGAGGTCAGCGAGGCGTCCATGGTCCCGGACCCTTCGCTGACCATCCGCCAGCGCGCGGTGGCGTCCTGGCCGCTGGCCTGGCAGGGGCAGAACCAGCGCGACATCCTCGTGACCCTGGGCTACGACGTCGATATTCCCTGGCGCGACCTGCCGCAAGAACAGCGCGACTGGATCCTGTTCACCGAAGAAACCCCGACCGTGCCGGTGTACGCCGGGCTGACCCCGGAGCAGACCCGCGAGGCCCTCAAGCGCAAGCAGGAACCGAGCTACATGGGCACCTTCAGCGGGGCCCGGCGCTATGTGCTGCACACCTTCACCCATTCGCAAAGCGCGCTGATGAAAAAGCGCGTGTCGCAGTTCATGCTCGGCAGCCCGTGCCCGCTGTGCGAGGGCAAGCGGCTGAAGCGCGAGGCGCTGTCGGTGACCTTCGCCGGTCTCGACATCGGCGAGCTGTCGCAGATGCCCCTGCTGCAACTGGCCGAGGTGCTCAAGCCGGTGGCCGCCCAGGCTTACCTGGAACAGGCCGAGGAGGCCGGCGAGGTCTGGAGCCACGAACAGACCCAGGCCGCGCGCCAACAACGGATCGCCCAGGGCGCGCCGGGGCATGTCGGAGGGCCGGATGTGCGGCACACGCCGAACCTGTCCCTGGAAAAACGCCTGGCCGCGCAACGCATCGCCCAGGACCTGCTGGAGCGGGTCAGCACCCTGACTGGCCTGGGCCTGGGGTACCTGGCCCTGGAGCGCAGCACGCCGACCCTGTCGTCCGGCGAGTTGCAGCGTCTGCGCCTGGCGACTCAATTGGGTTCGCAGCTGTTTGGGGTGATCTATGTGCTCGACGAGCCTTCGGCCGGCCTGCACCCGGCGGACGCCGAGGCGCTGTTCGAGGCCCTGCAGCAGCTCAAGGCTTCGGGCAATTCGCTGTTCGTGGTCGAGCACGACCTGCAGACCATGCGCCGCGCCGACTGGCTGATCGATGTCGGCCCGGCGGCGGGCGAGCAGGGCGGCCAGGTGCTGTACAGCGGTCCGCCGGCGGGGTTGGCCAATGTCGCGCAGTCGCAGACCCGCGCCTATCTGTTCGCCGAACAGGCACCGGCCCGCCGCACCGCGCGCCAGGCCCAGGGCTGGCTGCGCCTGGAGGGCATCAGCCGCAACAACCTGAATGACCTGAGCGCGGAATTCCCCTTGGGCTGCTTTACCGCGGTGACCGGAGTTTCAGGTTCCGGCAAGTCGAGCCTGGTCAGCCAGGCCTTGCTGGAACTGGTGGGCGCGCACCTCGGGCGGCCGCAGGGCAACGAAGAGCCAGAGGAGCTGAACCTGGAGGACGACGCCCCGCAGGCCAGCAGCGGCGAAGTCACCGCCGGGCTGGAGCGGATCAAGCGCCTGGTACAGGTGGACCAGAAACCCATCGGCCGCACCCCGCGCTCGAACCTCGCGACCTACACCGGGCTGTTCGACCACGTGCGCAAGCTGTTCGCCGCCACCCCCGAGGCGCGCGCGCTGGGCTACGACGCCGGGCAGTTCTCCTTCAACGTCGCCAAGGGCCGTTGCCCGGCCTGCGAAGGCGAAGGTTTTGTCAGCGTCGAATTGCTGTTCATGCCCAGCGTCTATGCGCCGTGCCCGACCTGCCACGGCGCGCGTTACAACCCGCAGACCCTGGCTATCAAGTGGCAGGGCCTGGACATCGCCCAGGTCCTGCAACTGACGGTGCAGGAGGCGGTCGAGGTGTTCGCCGGACAGGCGAGCATCCGCCGTTCCCTGGAAGTCTTGCGCGATATCGGCCTGGGCTACCTGCGCCTCGGCCAGCCCGCTACCGAGCTGTCCGGTGGCGAAGCGCAGCGGATCAAGCTGGCCACCGAGCTGCAGCGCAACCCCCGCGGCGCCACCCTGTATGTGCTGGACGAGCCGACCACCGGCCTGCATCCGCGGGATGTCGATCGCCTGCTGGAACAACTGGACAACCTGGTGCGGGCCGGCCACAGCGTGGTGGTGGTCGAACACGAAATGCGCGTGGTGGCCCAGGCCGACTGGGTGATCGATATCGGCCCGGGCGCTGGCGACCAGGGCGGCAAAGTAGTGGTCAGCGGGACGCCGCAGCAGGTGGCCAGGCACCGCAAGAGCCGCACCGCGCCGTTCCTGGCCCAGGCCCTGGGGTGAGCCTTCGTTGAGCCGTCGGCCATGGCGGGTTGTTGGGGCTGGCGGTGGGTCGCGGGCAGTGCCGCTGTAGGCGACGAACGGTTACCGCTGGTCTGATTGGCGGTCGACAGACAGCGGTGGTCGAGGTCATTCTGGTAACTGGCAAGCGCGTGTAAATGGGCTTGCTACCGATCAACAAACGGAGGTGTTTCATGCCGGTGCCCCATGACCTGTATCAGGACCTGAGCTACAGCAAAGAAGACATTCAACAGCGTCGGGCCAATGACCCGCACTTGAATGCCTTGTTCGATAAATACTCCAGCATTGATGATCAGGTGCTCAAAGCGGAGGCCGCGGCGGCCGCTGACGACGAACTGAAAAAACTCAAGGAAAAGCGGCTGCTGATCAAGGATGAAATCTCCGAGAAGCTGACTGCCCGCTTCTGACCCCGACCCTGTCCTGAGCGAGATGTCCCGAGGCTTCGGGCGTCTCGCCAGGTTCTGCGCAAACCAGAGCATTGGCTGCTCTTTCCGCTATTTGCCCGTTTACTCCCCTGTATCGACCCGCACCCTTGGCGAGACGCGCCCGAGTCGGACGCGCCTGTTTCAGCGCCTGCCTGCCTCAAGGGCACTCGCAGGTGCTCGGGCCGAATACCGGGCCTGCGCAGGGATCTTCGGACGGTCCGAACACCGGGCACGCGGCCAGCGCCGACAGGGATGAAGTGAGCAGCAGGGAAGCCAGGAGGATTTTGATTTTCATGGGGGGATCCACTCTCAATGTGATGGGAATCAATCGGATTCGATTGTTTGTCTTTCCTTGGTGGGCGCCTGTGACGGCGCCGCGCGGGACAGCTTAGATCAGAATCTGGCGAGCATGTCGGTGCCCATGCCGTTATCGCATCAAGGCGCCTTTGACAGCGCGACGCTCAGCGGCAGGCGTGCCATATGCGTGGCCTTGATCGAGCCGAAGTACAGGGCGTCGGCGTATTCGCGCACCGTGGTGATGGGCGCGTAGTTGCCGGCGCTGGCGTCCTGCAGGTTGGCGATGACCTGGCCCTGGGTATCCAGGCCGAGGACGAAGCCGCGTTTTTCCACCGGCTTGGGCAGCAGGGTCATGGCCCGCACGATCATCTTGCGCACCCGCGGGTAGGGCGCGGTGCCGTCCAGCAGGACATTGCGCGGGGCATAGAGCGCCACCCAGAAACGCCCCTGGCCGTTGAAACTGAGGTTGTCCGGCAGCCCCGGCAGGTTGTCGATGAACAGGTCGTGGGTGCCGGCCTTGGCGCCGCTGAGCCAGTAGCGGCTGATCCGGTAGGCGCCGGTTTCGTTGACCAGCACATAGGCTTCCTGGGGCCCGAGGGCGATGCCGTTGGCAAACTCCAGGCCGTCCAGCAACTGTTCGGTCTGGCCGGTCTGGAAGTCATAGCGCAGCAGGCGCCCGTCGCCGCCGTGCTCGATGACCGCCTCGCCATCCTGGCCGTAGCCCCAGCGGCTGGTGGCGTCGCTGAAGTAGGCATAACGCCCGGCGGCGTCCACCGCCACATCGTCGGTAAAACCGAAGGGCAGGCCGTTGGCGGAGGTGGTGAGGGTGCTCAGCTGCCCCTTGGCGTCCAGCGCCAGCAGGCCCTTGACCGCGTCGGCGATGATCAGCCGGCCATCCGGATGCCGGGCCAGGCCCAGGGGGCGCCCGCCGGTATGGGCCAGTACCTGCAGGGCGCTGCCGTCCAGGGCGGTGCGGATCACCCGCCCGTCATGCAGGCCGCTGATCAACGAACCGTCTTCCAGCAGCAGGGCTTCCGGCCCGTCGATGTTCAGCGCGCCCACCGCCTGCAGGCCCTTGAGCTTCTGGTTTTCGGCGTACAGGCCGCTTTTCAGCGAAGGTGCTGGCGACGGGGTCCAGGCCAATGGCTGGACCTTGGTCGGCATCAGCAGCAGAAAGGCGCCGATGGCGATGATCACGACCAACAGCAGATGGCGAAACTTGATCCGACGGGGTGCGACGGGCTTCATCGAGGGCGGCTCCTGGTGATGGGTTCAGGTCGCGCTCTGCGGCGCGACGTCGGCGCCGAGGGGAATTGCCCGTTGCGCCATTTCGCACAAGGCTAGCAGGGAGTCGGCGGACTCCCGTTCTATCCGCCTTCTGAATAGCAGGCGATTGCCCAGGCGCATCAGCAGGCCGGTAAAGCGGTATTCCAGGGTGCGGATAAAGCGCGTGTGGTGGGCGTCCAGCGCCTGGCACTCGTAGGTCACCACCAGCTCCAGGCCATGATCGCCCTTGGCCGCGGCGCTCCAGCGAAACCCGGGCAGGTACTCGTCGACCCGCCAGCTCAGGTGCCCGCTGCGCCCGCCGGCGTGGATGTCTTCCTCGAAGCGCGCGCCGGCGGGCAGGGCCCCGGCCGGACCCTGGACCTTCAGCGACGAGGGGTGCCACTCCGGCCAGCGACTGGCGGCGCAGGCGTAGTCGAGCAGGGCCACCGGGTTGCGCGGAATATCGATCTGATGCTGCATGCGAGTCATGGACGAGGACCTTGTCGATAGAGAGGAGGTGGCGGGTTCCGGCTCCCAGTACAGGGTGCCGAACAGGTAATCCATCAGCGGCAGGACGATGTTGAAATTGCGCTCCTGCATCAGCTCGCGACGGTGATGCAGCTCATGCAGGCGGCGCATCTGGCGGATCCATGGCAGCCGCGCCAGCGGGTGTTCGGGCGGCAAGTGTTCGCAGGCATGGAACACCTCGTAGGCCAGGTAACCGATCAGGGTGCAGCTGGCGAACAGCGCCGCGACATTGGCATTCCAGAACTTCAGCAGCCACCACAGCGGCAGGGCGAACAGCAGGCTGTGGACCACGATCAGCCAGGCCGGAAACAGGATCACCCGCCAGTCCCGGGGGCCGTCGTAGGTCATGTAGCCGGGTACGAAGAAACTGTGGTGATCGCCGCTGTGGCGGGCGTAGAACATCCGCGCGAAGGCCTGTTTGTGGTGGCCCAGCCAGCGGTGCACGACGTAGATGCACAGGTTGAAGAACAGCAGCGCCACCGGCACCGCCAGCCACTCCAGGGGCTGTACCTGGTGCAGGGTGCTCCACAGCAGGGCGATGCATGCAATGCCATAGGCCAGCACGAAACCGCCGTGCAGCCACGGGTTGTAGCGCGGATGAACCGCGGCGCGGTAACGCTCGCGAAATGCCAGGGTGGTTTGCCTCAAGGCCGTTCTCCTGTGGGTTTTATTGTTCTTGTTGACAGCAGATTAGTCCTGCTCGAATTATCCAGCTAATGGATATTCGGAATGGGCATTATTCATGAAGCTGAATTTGCGACGCCTGGATCTCAACCTGCTCTTGGTGTTCGACGCGCTGATGCAGGAGCAGAACCTGTCCCGCGCGGCGGTGCGCCTGAACCTCAGCCAGCCGGCCGTGAGCAACGCCCTGGCGCGCCTGCGCAGCCAGCTCGACGAGCCGCTGTTCATCCGCACCGCGCGGGGCATGCAGCCCACGCCGCGGGCCCATGTGCTGCACGGTTCGGTGCGCCAGGCCCTGCGCCTGCTGCAGGAAGGCCTGGACCCGGGCAGCGCGTTCGACCCGGCGGCGTCCGACCAGACCTTTACCCTGTCGATGAACGACTACGCCCAGGCGCGCCTGTTGCCGGCGCTATCACGCCGTTTGCAAAGCGCCGCGCCCAAGGTCCGCCTGGCGGTGCGCAGCGATGCCGCCGACTCCCTGCCGGCCTGGCTGACCACCGGGATGCTCGACCTGGCGGTGGACTACCTGTACTTCGACGATCCCGACCTCTGCTACCAGCCGCTGCTGGAAGAACAGCTGGTGGTGATCGGCCGTATCGACCACCCGGCCTTCGAGCCACAGCTCGACCTCAAGGCCTATGAGCAAAGCCAGCACGTGGCGATCCCGGACCGGGGCGGGCGCGGCTCGCCGCTGGAGATCGTCCTCGGTTCGGCCAAGGTCCAGCGCCATGTGCAGCTGTTCGTCCCGCATTACCTGAGCATTCCCTTGATCGTCGCCCAGTCGGATTTGCTGGGCACGGTGCCGCGGCGCCTGGCGGAGCACTTCTGCACGCTGATGCCGATCCGCATCGCCGAGCTGCCGTTGGTGGCGCCGCCAGTGCAGGTCAGCCTGATCTGGCATCGCCAGCAGGAGCGGGTGCCGGGGCATCGCTGGCTGCGCGAGGAGATCATCGCCCTGGCCGCCCGGTTCGCGCAGCAGCCGGAGCTGTCCGGGCGCTGATGACAAAAAACCAACAAAAGATTAAGACGAGTCTGATTGGCACCGTGGACACCGCCTGTATCCTTTGGGGCCCGCTTGACGAGCAGCCGTGCTGACTCAGAGGCGCCAACCCATTGGAGATTGCATGCGTCACTCGATTCTGAACATTGCCCTGGCAGCCAGCTGCCTCTTTGGCCTGGCCGGGCAGACCGCCATGGCGGCGGTGGATGCCAGCCAGTACGTGGAACTCAAGGATGCCGTGCCGCAGGTCGTGCCCGGCAAGATCGAAGTGGTGGAACTGTTTTCCTACGGCTGCGGCCACTGCTACAACCTCGAAGCCTCGATCAACCCCTGGGCCGCCCAGCTTCCCGAAGACGTGAACTTCGTCAAGCTGCCGGCCATGTTCGGCGGGATCTGGGATGTCTACGGCCAGCTGTACCTGACCCTGGCGACCATGGACGCCAAGCCCGAGGTGCACCACGCGGTGTTCGAGGCGATCCACGGCGGCAACCGCCTGAAAACCCCCGAGGCCATGGCCGAGCTGCTCAAAGGCCAGGGCATCGAGCCGGCGAAGTTCCTCGCCACCTACAACTCCTTCGCCGTGCAGGCCAAGGTGATGGATGCGAAAAAACGCACCGCGGCCTACCAGGCCACCGGCGTGCCCTCGCTGGTGGTGGACGGCAAGTACCGCTTCGGCATGACCAACGACGGCGCCAAGGGCCTGTTCGCGGTGGCGGACCAGTTGATCGCCCAGGTGCGGGCGGCAAAATAAGCCCTCGATCCCCTGGCCACTGTCCAGCCGGCGAGGCTCGGCAGCGGCCCAAGGGCATCGAGCGGTAGTCAAAAAGGGCATCGCTAGCGATGCCCCTCACAAGCGCGGTCAGTCCTTGATCCGCGGCGCCTGCGGATGCGGGCTCGGGAACGCCTGCTCATAAGCGCGGCACAGGCGCAGCACCTGATCATCGGCAAACCGCGCCCCCACCACCTGCAGGCCCACCGGCAAGCCGTCCTCGGCGAAGCCGCACGGCACCGACGCGGCCGGTTGCTGGGTCAGGTTGAAGGGGTAGCTGAAGGGCGTCCACTCCATCCATTCGCCCAGGCCGGAACCCGGTGGCACGTTGTGCCCGGCGGCGAAGGCGGTGAGCGGCAGCATGGGCGAGACCAGCAGGTCGTAGCGCCTGTGGAACCCGGCCATGTGCGCCACCAGCGCCGCGCGGGCTTCCAGGGCCAGGGTGTAGTCGTGAAGGCTGATGCCTTGGCCCTGCCGGGCAATGCGCAGCAGGCCCGGGTCGAGCTGCTGGCGTTGCTCCTGGCTCAGTTGCCCGGCCAGCCGCGCGGCGCCGGCGAACCACAGGGTATTGAACAGTTCCAGCGGGTCGCTGAACCCCGGGTCGACCTGCTCGACGTCGGCGCCCAGTTGCGCCAGGCGTTCCACCGCCCGGGCCACCACCCGCGCCACCTGTGGCTGCACCTTCACGTAGCCGAAATCGGCGCTGTAGGCGATACGCAGGCCTTTGAGGTCAGTGCTCTGCGGCAGCCAGGGCGTGCTGCGTGGGGCCCCGGCAAGGCCGTCGCGGGCATCCGGGCGGGCGACGGTTTGCAGCATCAGCACCGCATCGTCGACGGTGCGGGTCATCGGCCCCAGGTGCGAGAGGATGGTCATGGCGCTGGCCGGCCACTGCGGCACGTAGCCGAAAGTCGGCTTGATCCCGAAGGTGCCGGTGAAGGCGCAGGGAATGCGGATCGAACCACCGGCATCGCTGCCCTGGTGCAGCACGCCGAGGTTCAGCGAGGCCGCGGCGGCCGCGCCACCGGAGGAGCCACCGGCGGTGGTGCGGGTGTCCCAGGGGTTGCGGGTGATGCCGTACAACGGGTTGTCGGTCACACCTTTCCAGCCGAATTCCGGGGTGGTGGTCTTGCCCAGCAGCACCGCGCCGGCGTTGCGCATAAAGGCCGGGAAGGGCGCATCGACGTCCCAGGGGCCGCTGGCGGAGGTGGTTTTCGAGCCCTTGCGGGTGGGCATGCCACGGGTCAGGGTCAGGTCCTTGATCGAGGCCGGCACGCCGTCCAGCGCACCGCAGGGCTGGCCCTTGAACCAGCGCTGCTCGGAGGCTTTTGCCGCGTCCAGCGCGCCTTGCGGGTCGACATGGCAATAGGCGTTGACCTGCGGGTTGAAGCGCTCGATGCGCGCCAGGGCGTCCTCGGTCGCTTCCACCGGCGATAGGCGCTTGTCACGGTAATGGGCGAGCAGTTCGACGCCGCTCATCTCGGCGATTTCGCGGTGTCGGGTCATGCCGTCGCTCCTGCTTGCGCCGCGTTGACCATGGCCCGCAGCAACACGGCGCAACCGTCGGCCAGGTCCTGGGGCGCGGCGTTTTCGATTTCGTTGTGGCTGATGCCGCCTTCGCAGGGCACGAAGATCATTCCGGCCGGACCCAGCTCGGCGATGAAGATCGCGTCGTGCCCGGCGCCGCTGACGATGTCCATATGGCTCAGGCCCAGCTGTTCGGCGCCCTGGCGTACCGCGGCGACGCAGGCGGGGTCGAAGTCCAGTGGCGGGAAGTCGGCGGTGGGAGTCAGCTCGAAGCTCAGGCCGTGTTGCTGGCAGGTGTCCTCGATCACCTGGCGCACCTCGTCGACCATGGCTTGCAGTTTGTCGGCATGCAGGTGGCGCAGGTCGAGGGTCATCTGCACCTGGCCGGGAATCACGTTGCGCGAGCCCGGGTGCAGGCTCAGGCAGCCGACCGTGCCACAGGCGTGGGGCTGTTGCTCGTGGGCGATGCGGTTGACTGCGCTGACCACCTGGGCGGCGCCCACCAGGGCGTCCTTGCGCAGGTGCATCGGCGTCGGCCCGGCATGGGCCTCGACCCCGGTCAGGGTCAGGTCGAACCACTTCTGGCCGAGGCAGCCCATGACCACGCCTATGGTGGTCTGGCGGTCTTCCAGCACCGGGCCCTGTTCGATGTGCGCCTCGAAATACGCGCCCACCGGATGGCCAAGTACCGCCCGCGGGCCGGCATAACCGATGCGCCGCAACTCGCTGCCCACCGACAGCCCCTGCTCGTCCTGCTTGCGCAGGGTGTCGTCGAGGTCGAACTTACCGGCGAACACCCCGGAGCCCATCATGCACGGCGGGAAGCGCGAGCCTTCTTCGTTGGTCCAGACCACCACCTCGAGCGGCGCCTCGGTCTGCAGGCCGAGGTCGTTGAGGGTGCGGATCACCTCCAGGCCGGCCATCACCCCGTAGCAACCGTCGAACTTGCCGCCGGTGGGCTGGGTGTCGATATGGCTGCCGGTCATTACTGGCGGCAGCTGCGGGTTACGCCCGGCGCGGCGGGCGAAGATATTACCGATGCCGTCGATGCTGACGCTGCACCCGGCCTCTTCGCACCAGCGCACGAACAGGTCGCGGGCCTGGCGGTCGAGGTCGGTCAGGGCCAGGCGGCACACGCCGCCCTTGGCGGTGGCGCCCAGCTGCGCGAGGTCCATCAGCGATTGCCAGAGGCGTTCGCGGTTGACCAGCGGGGTGGCGTCTTGCAACGGGGGTACGGACACAATCGGACGGTTCATTTCATCTCTCCCCTCAGGCGCTCAGGGCCAGGTAGCGGTTCTTGATGCTCGGGTCGGCGCGGAAGTCGGCGGCGCTGCCCTGGTAGACCACGCGCCCCTGTTCGAGGACGTAATGGCGGTCGGCGAGCTTGTCGCAGACCATCAGGTTCTGTTCCACCAGCAGCACCGGCAGGCCGTCGTCTTTGATCTTGCGCAGGATCTTCACCAGCTCGTCGACGATCACCGGGGCCAGGCCTTCGGTGGGTTCGTCGAGAATCAGCAGCTTGGGATCGTTGAGCAGGGCGCGGGCGATGGCGAGCATCTGCTGCTCGCCGCCGGACAGCGCGTGGCCGGCGTTTTTGCGCCGCTCCTTGAGGCGCGGGAACATGCCGTAGACATCCTCCAGCTGCCAGCGGCTGCTCTTGCGCTGGGCGATGCGCAGGTTTTCCTCGACGCTGAGCAGGCGGAAGATGCCGCGGTGTTCCGGCACCAGCGCCAGGCCCTGGCGGGCGATCTCGAAGATCTTCTTGCCCACCAGCTCCTGGCCGTTGAAGCGGATCTGCCCCTGGCGCGGGCAGATGATCCCGAGGATGCTGCGCAGGGTCGTGGTCTTGCCCGCGCCGTTGCGCCCCAGCAGGGTCACCAGCTCGCCGGCGTCGACCTGCAGCGAGACGCCTTCGAGGACGTGGCTCTTGTCGTAGTAGGAGTGGATATTCTCGACGGTCAGCATCAGGCGGCTTCTCCCAGGTAGGCGCTGCGCACGCGCTCGTCGGCGCGGACGAATTGCGGTGTGCCCTCGACCAGGATCTGGCCGTGGCTCATGACGGTGATGCGTTGGCTGATGGACATGACGATGCTCATGTTGTGTTCGATCAGCAGCACCGTGTGGTCGCGGCCCAGGTCGCTGATCAGCTGGGTCATGATCGGGATGTCGTCGATGCCCATGCCGGAGGTCGGCTCGTCGAGCATCAGCAGTTTCGGCCTGGAGCAGATCGACATGCCGACTTCCAGCACCCGCTGCTGGCCGTGGGACAGTTCGCCGGCGAGGGTGTCGGCGCGTGCCGTCAGTTGCAGGCGTTCGAGCACCTGGTCGGCCATCTCCAGGTGTTCGCGGCGGCTGTCGACGTGGCGCCAGAAATTCAGCGCCGCCAGGCCATCGCGACCCTGGGCGGCCAGGCGCAGGTTTTCCCGCACGCTGAGGTTCTGGAACAGGCTGGTCAGTTGGAACGAACGGGCCATGCCCAGGCCGACCCGGCCGTGGGCCGGTTTCTTGATGATGTTCTTGCCGTTGAACAGGATCGCCCCGGCGGTGGCCTGGCGTTCGCCGGTCAGGCAGTGGAACAGGCTGGTCTTGCCGGCGCCGTTGGGGCCGATGATGGTGTGGATGGTGCCGGCCTCGACTTTCAGGTTGACGCCGTTGACCGCGTGGAAGGCGCCATAGGCCAGCTCCAGGTCCTGGGTTTGCAGCAGGTACTGCGTCATGACAGTTTCTCCTCGGTCGGCAGGGCCGCCTTGCGTGGCCCCCGGATGCGTTCGAACAGGCTCGACAGGCCGCCCCACAAACCGCCGCGCATGAACACCACCACCAGGATCAGGATGATCCCCAGCAGCATCAGCCAGCGTGGCCAGAGGTCGGAGAGGAACTCGCCGAGCAGCACGATGGAACCGGCGCCCAGCAGGGAGCCGAACAGCGAGCCGGTGCCTCCGACTATGGTCATGATCAGGATGTTTTCCGACATCGCCAGGTCGATGTTCGACAGCGGCACGAAATGCAGGAGCATGGCGTACAGCGCCCCGGCGATCCCGGTGACCGCGCCGGACAGCATGAACACCAGGATCTTGAAGTGCCGGGTGTCGTAGCCGATGGCGGCGGCGCGGGTTTCGTTCTCGCGGATCGCCATCAGCGTGCTGCCGAACGGCGAGGCGATCACCCGCCGGGCGCCGATGAAGATCAGCAGGAACAGCACCGCGACAAAGGCGTAGAAGTAGCGCGCGTCGTTCAGCGACAGCAGCACGGTGTCGCCGAGGCGGATCTCCGGGCGCGGCACGCTGAGCAGGCCGTTGTCGCCGCCGGTCCAGTCGCTCAGGGTGTAGGCGATGAAGTAGGCCATCTGGCTGAAGGCCAGGGTCAGCATCACGAAGTAGATGCCGGTGCGCCGGATCGCCAGGGCGCCCACCAGCAACGCCAGCAGCGCGCCCACCAGGGCCGCGCCGAACAGGGCGCTGAACAGGCCCAGTTGCAGGTGGATCATCAGCAGCGCGGCGCAGTAGGCCCCGGCGCCGAAGAAGATGCCCTGGCCGAACGACAGCAGGCCGGTGTAGCCCAGCAGCAGGTTACAGGCCAGCGCCGCGAGGGCGAAGATCAGGATCTCGGTGGCCAGGGTCGCCGACGGCAGCACCAGCGGCAGGCCGATCAGTACCGCGACCACCAGCCACGGCAGGGCGCGCGACTGGGTCTTGGCGAACGGCAGGGGATTTTTCTCGCTCATGTTCATGCTCTCCCGAACAGGCCGTAGGGACGGACCAGAATCACCGCCGCCATGGCGCCGTAGATCATCAGGCTGGCGCCTTGCGGCCAGAGGGTGGTCATCAGGCTCTGCACCACACCCACCAGCAGGCCACCCACCAGCGCGCCGCTGAACGAGCCCATGCCGCCGATCACCACCACCACGAAGGCCACGCCGAGGATTTCCGGGCCGACAAAGGGCTGGGCGCCGCGCAATGGGGCGAACAGCACCCCGGCGATCCCGGCCAGGGCCACGCCGAGGGCGAAGGTCATGGAGAACAGGCGAAAGATGTTGGTGCCCAGCAGCGACACGGTCTCGGTGCTTTCGCTGCCGGCGCGCACCAGGGCGCCGAAGCGCGTGCGCTCCAGCAGCAGCCACAGCGCCAGCCCGACCAGTGCCGAGAAGACGATGAGGAACAGGCGGTAGTAGGGGTAGACGAAGTCGCCGACGATCAGCACGCCGCGCAGCAGTTCCGGCACCGCGACGCTTTTGCCGACGGGGCCCCAGATCAGCACGCTGGCTTCCTGGATGATCAGCGCGATGCCCAGGGTCACCAGAATCTGGAAGGTGTGGGGCAGGTGGTAGATGCGCTGGATCAATAATCGCTCGATGGCCCAGGCCAGGGCCGCGACCACCAGCGGCGCGACCAGCAGCGCCAGCCAGAAGCTGCCGGTGAGGCTGACGGCGGTGTAGCAGATGTAGGCCCCGAGCAGGAAGAACGCGCCGTGGGCGAAGTTGACGAAGTTCAGCAGGCCGAAAATGATCGTAAGGCCGACCGCGATCAGGAAGTAGATCATCCCCAGGCCGAGGCCGTTGAGGATCTGGAACAGGTAAAGATTGAGCATGCGGGTACCCTCGACAGGGGGCCGGCGACTGTCGTCGGGCGGCCCGCTGCCTCTAGCCAGCGATGAAAAGGTCGGTCGGGGTCAGGCCAGGTTGCAGCCGGTGGCGCCGACATCCGGGAACGAGCGCCCGGAGCTGAGCACTTCGGCCAGGTCGTCCTTGTCGCGCATGCTGGCCGTGGCCTTGCCCTGCAGCAGGTAGTAATCCTTGATCACCTGATGGTCGCCGGCGCGGATGCTTTCCTCGCCGGTCGGTCCCTGGTATGTCAGGCCTTGCATGGCCTTGGCCACGGTCGCGCCGTCGAAGCTGCCGGTGGCGACTATGGTGTCGAGCATGATTTTGGTGCCGATGTAGTCGGCGGCCAGCGGATAGGTGGGGTTGATGCCGTACTTGGCCTGGGTCAGCTTGACCAGCTCGCGGTTGAGCGGGGTGTCGACCTGGTGCCAGTACTGCGCGCCGAGGTAGATGCCTTCGAGCACGTCGCTGCCCAGTTCCTGGAACTGGTCGAGCCCGGCGGACCATACCAGCAGCACTTTCATGCGTTCCTTGATGCCGAAGTTGACCGCCTGGCGCAGGGCGTTGGAGGACTGGCTGCCGAAGTTGAGCAGCACCAGCACGTCGGGCTGGGCGGCGATGGCGTTGGTCAGGTAGCCGGAGAACTCCTGCTCCTGCAACGAGTGGTAGCTGTTGCCGACGTGCTCGATGCCATGCTCGGCGCACACCTGTCTGGCGCCTTCCAGCAGTGCTTCGCCGAATACGTATTGCGGGGTGATGGTGTACCAGCGCTTGGCCTCGGGCAGGCGCTTGATCAGCGGCACCATGGTTTCGCGAATGGCGCCGTAGGTCGGCACCGACCAGCGAAAGGTCGAGGCATTGCAGTCCTTGCCGGTGACTTCGTCGGCGCCCACCGGGGTCATGAACACGCCGTTGACCTTGCCCACCTCCTTGGCCACCGCCAGCGCCGAAGACGACAGGGTGCAGCCCTGGAAGAATCGCGCGCCGTCCTGGGCAATCGCCTCCTGCACCTTGCGCACCGCCTTGCCGGCGTTGCCTTCGGTGTCGATCACCTTGTAGTTCAGCGGGCGGCCGAGCAGGGTCGGGTACTGTTCCACCGCCAGGCGCGAGCCCATGTCGGCGAACTTGCCGTAGCTGGCGAAGGCTCCGGACATCGACTTGAGCCCGTAGAAGGTAAAGGGTTCGGCGGCAAAGGCGTTGCGCACCCCCAGCGGAAGGCTGAGGCCTGCGGCAACGGTCAGACTGGCTTTCAACAACGTACGACGCTGCATGGGGTAACTCCCTGGTTTAGTTATTGGCAGGAGTGGCAATGGCAAAACGGCGCAGCAGCCTGTGTTCAGGCTTTGTTATTGGCGAAGCGGCGTGTGGCGGGTACGGCGGTTATCAATGGTGGTGGTCGAACTCCAGCAGGAAGTGTTGGGTGACCTCGCCCTCGAGGGCGCTCATATGGTGTTCGGCGTCGCACATGTGCTCGTGCATCAGCTGGCGTACCGCGGTTTCGTCCTCGGCTTTGAAGGCCAGCAACAGGCGCTTGTGGTAATCGAGGTTGGCGGCGTCGAACTGCTTGCGCTTGGGCTTGTAGGCCTTCTTCAGCACTACCAGGTCGCGCAGCAGGTCGTTGAGGAACTGCGCCATGAAACTCAGCAGCGGGTTGGGGCAGGCGCGGCCCAGCAGGTTGTGGAACTCCAGCTCGGCGATGCGCTGTTCGCGCTGGCCGGCCTCGCTGTCTTCCGGGGCGCTGCAGAAGTCGATATTGGCCTGCAGCGCCGCAAAATCGTCGGCGCCCAGGCGGCCGATCACCGACACCGCCAGCTCCACCTCGATGACTTTGCGCAACTGGTACACCTGCTCGCCGTCCATATGTTGGAAGTGCAGGTAATTGCGCAGGGCGCGACTCGCCGGCTCGGTGCCGGCCTGGTTCAGGTAGGCGCCGCCGCTGGGGCCGGTGCGGGTATTGACCAGCCCTTCGACCTCCAGCGCCTTGAGCGCTTCGCGGGCCGAACCCTTGGAACACTGGAAGCTTTCCATCAGCTCGCGCTCGGTCGGCAAGCGATCGCCGGGACGCAGGGCGTTGATCACAATGGAACGCTTGACCGACTCGACAATCACGTCGGAAAGCTTCTGGCGTTTGCGGCGAACAGGTCGTTTGAGCATGTTTTCGATTTATCGTATTAATGCGGATAAATAGTACTTAATAGGGCTGGGCCCGCTGCGTCAATCGTCCGGGAGGCGAGCTGTCGTTTTCGATGTGGGAGGGTCGTAATCAGAACCAGGATGAGTGGCGGCGAGGCGCTTGCCGAAGGTCCTCCATCCTGTGTCCAGCCACTAAGCTGATGGCAGGCCATGCGCCGCCATAGACGGGAGGAAATCATGATTCTGTGCAAACGCGCCTACGAGCCGGCGAGCCCCGACGACGGCTATCGGGTGCTGGTGGACCGCCTGTGGCCGCGCAACTGTCGCAAGGACCGATTGCCGCTGGACGAGTGGTTGAAAGACCTGGCGCCGTCCACTGGATTGCGTCGCGCCTTCAAGTCCGGCGAGCTGGATTTCGCCACCTTTCGCAGCCGTTACCGCCAGGAACTGGCGGCCCGCCCGGAGCATTGGTGGGCGTTGCTGGAACGCGCGCAAAAAGGCCGCTTGACCCTGGTGTACTCGGCCCACGATGAAGCACACAACAATGCCCGGGTGCTGACCGAGTGGCTGGAGGACGAGCTGGACCGACAGGGCGAGGGCAGTTCGCCGGTGTGTTATGCGCACCTGTCGCCGCCTGAATGAAGGCGCTGCGCTTCAGGGTTGCTTCAACATCACATAGGCCTCGCCGCCGCGCCGGTCGTGCATCAGCAGGAAGGTCTGGTTGTCGAGGGTGATTTTCGCCGGCAGGTGCTGCGCCACCGGGGTGCTGGAGAACTGCTCGGCCAGCTTGAGAAATTGCTCGGTCAGGGTCTTGTCCCGCTGCGACGGCGTGGTCACCGCGCATTGCTTGCCTTTCTGCACCTGGACCCCAAGGCTGTGATCCGCCCTCAGTCCCATCCGCGCATACCCGGCATTGTCCAGCCTGGCGATGCCATAGGCCTTGGCCGCGTTGTCGGCCCCGGCGAAGGAGGGCGCGGACTTCAGGCAGATATCGCGAAAGGCCAGCACGCCTTCGGCGATGGCCGCCGCTTCCTTGTCGATGACTTCGGGCGGGCTGGCGCAGCCGGCCAACAGGGCCAGGACCAGGCTCAAAGGGCTCAGGATCGCGCGGTTCATCGGACCTCCCAGGCATTCACGGGGCATGCTTATAGCCTAGCCAAGCTTCAGCCTGCGGGGGGGCCTGGGTGATGGGCGCCTCGTACCATGAAACATTTGTCATGGGCCGCCGGCGGCGCCAGCCCCTACACTGGCTTTCACCTCCATGGCTCACGGACACCCCCATGACGGCAGCAGCGGCGGCAAGCATCCTCGAAACGGTCGAAGGCCAGCGCCTCAATGGCGAGGCCTGCGAACCCTGGCGCGAGTGGGGGCCGTACCTGAGCGAGCGGCAGTGGGGCACGGTGCGCGAGGACTACAGCGCCGATGGCGATGCCTGGGCCTACTTGCCCCACGACCATGCGCGCAGCCGGGCCTACCGCTGGGGCGAGGACGGGTTGGCGGGGTTCTCCGACAAGTCCCAGCACTGGTGCCTGGGGCTGGCCCTGTGGAACGAGCGCGACAGCATTCTCAAGGAGCGCCTGTTCGGCCTGAACAATGCCGAAGGCAATCACGGCGAAGACGTCAAGGAGCTGTATTTCTACCTTGATGGCGTGCCCAGCCATGCCTATATGCGCATGCTCTACAAATACCCGCAGGCGGCCTTTCCCTATGAGGACCTGCTGCGGGAAAACGCCCGGCGCGGCCTGGACGATACCGAGTACGAGATCCTCGACACCGGGGTATTCGAGGACGATCGCTACTTCGACGTGACCGTGGAATACGCCAAGCACGCGGTCGACGACATCTTCATGCGGGTCACGGTGCACAACCGTTTTCATCAGCCGGCGCGTTTGCGGGTCTTGCCCCAGGTGTGGGCGCGCAATACCTGGAGCTGGGGCGGCGACTCGCGCAAGCCGAGCTTGCGCCTGGAGGGCGAGCAATTGCTGGCCCGGCATCCGCGGTGCTCGCCGATGCAGGTCAGCGCCTGGGGGCCGGAGCGCTGCGAGTGGCTGTTCTGCAACAACGAAACCAACTTCCCGAAGCTCGATGGCCTCGCCGCGCCCGGCCCGTTCAAGGACGGGATCAACGACTACTTGCTGGGAGGTTCCGCCAGCGCCATTGCCCGTGACGGCGGAACCCGCGCCGCCGCCCACTTCACCCTGGAACTGGCCGGGCTGGAGAGCAAAAGCGTATACCTGCGTTTTGCTCCGACTGGCTCGCCACAGGTCAGCGCCAGGCGCCTGTTCGAACAACGGCGGGCCGAGGCCGACGCGTTCTACGCCGCGCTGCAACAGGGCATCGCCGATGCCGACGCGCGCAATGTGCAGCGCCAGGCCCTGGCCGGGCTGCTGTGGTCCAAGCAACTCTACGATTTCGACGTCAACCGCTGGCTCGATGGCGACCCCGGCCAGCCCGCACCGCCGGCGCCCCACGCGCATCTGCGCAACAGCCATTGGCGGCACCTGGCGAACTTCGACATCGTGGCCATGCCCGACACTTGGGAATACCCCTGGTACGCCTCGTGGGACCTGGGTTTCCAGGCGGTGGCCCTGGCCTTGATCGATCCGGGCTTCGCCAAGCACCAGCTGTTGCTGCTGGTCAAAGACCGCTTCATGCATCCCAACGGGCAGTTGCCGGCTTACGAGTGGCGCTTCGACGACGCCAACCCGCCGGTGCATGCCTGGGCCAGCTGGCGGGTATACCTGCGGGAAAAGGCCCTGACCGGCCAGGGCGACATGGACTTTCTCGAGCGGATCTTCCACAAGCTGCTGCTGAACTTCTCCTGGTGGGTCAACCGCAAGGACGCCGAAGGGCGCAACCTGTTCCAGGGCGGTTTCCTCGGCCTCGACAATATCGGGCTGTTCGACCGCTCGGCACCCTTGCCGCCGGGCTACACCCTGGACCAGGCCGACGGCACCGCCTGGGTCGCGGCCTATGCCCTGGACCTGATGCGCATTGCCCTGGAACTGGCCAGGCGCAACCCGGTGTACGTGGACATCGCAGTGAAGTTCTTCGAGCACTTCCTGTACATCGCCGGGGCTATCAACCGGCTGGACAACGACGACACGAGGCTGTGGGACGAGCAGGACCGGTTCTTCTACGACGTGCTGCATCGCCCCGACGGTAGCAACGAACCGCTGCGCCTGCGCTCCATCGTCGGCCTGATGCCGCTGTTCGCCGTGCAGGTGCTGGAACAGCATGAACACGAATGCCTGCCGGGGCTGCGTGAGCGCTTGCTGGAGTTCATGCACCATCGGCCGGACCTGGCCAGCCTGGTGTCGCGCTGGAACGAACCGGGGCAGGGCAATCGCCTGTTGCTGGCACTGTTGCGTGGCGAACGCACCAAGGACCTGCTCAAGCGCATGCTCGACGAGGCGGAGTTTCTTTCCGACTTCGGCATTCGCTCACTGTCCAGAAACTTCGCCGAACAACCCTTTGCGCTGCAGGTCGACGGTCACCAACTGTGCGCCCGTTACGCGCCGGCCGATTCCGACTCACGGCTGTATGGCGGCAACTCCAACTGGCGCGGGCCGCTGTGGATGCCGATCAACTACATGCTGATCGAATCGCTGCGCGAGTTTCATCGCTACTACGCCGACAACTTCTCGGTGGAATACCCCAGCGGTTCCGGCTACCTGGCGTCCCTGGAGGAAGTCGCCGACAGCCTGAGCCAGCGCCTGACCCGCCTGTTCCTGCGCGACGAGGACGGACGACGCCCATCGATGTGTGCCTACGCGCAGTTGCAGGCCGATCCCCGGGACCGGGATCTGCTGCTGTTCCACGAGTACTTCCACGGCGAGACCGGCCGCGGCCTGGGGGCGAGCCACCAGACCGGCTGGACGGCGCTGGTGGCGTTGTTGTTTCAGCGCTGATTTCTACGCAGCAGTACGGTGCGCCGAATATTCTGAGTTACGTGATTGTCGCACTCATGCATGCCAGCCAGATCCAGTACATGTATGGCTGCTTCAGGGTCGTTCAGTTTTTCCAGCTGGTAAGTCGCTTCGTCAGCGTAGAACACGGGATTGCGGATGCCTGCCTTGATTTTGGCCATGCGCAATTCGGAGGCTTCCGGGCCCCGCTTCAGTTTCTCAAGCACCTTGCCGCGAATGGCTTCGCTGTAATCGGTGGCACACAGGGATTTGTTGGCAAGATCCAAAATGCGCAACGCCTCATCGGCATCATTGCATTGCTCCAACTGGTATTTGGCTTCTTCGTTGTAGAACGCAGGGTTTTTACTGCCATCCTTTATGGCTTGGCGACGCTGAAGCGTGGCCTCATTCGGATCGCCTACAAGCTTTTGGCAGCGGTTCTGGATGGACTGGACGTGGTTGTCGACCGCGTCCGGGTAGATCTTCTCGTGCTCCTCAAGTCGCGCCAGAAACGCTTCAGCCCCCCTCGTGCCTCGCCCCAAGAGGAGCTTGCCGAGATTAGCCAGGTAGGGCGGAAATCGCGGGCTTAGCTCCAGTGCCTTTTCAAAGGCTTGCAAGGCTTCATTGCAGCTGTTTCCCCGGGTCTTCTGCAGGCATTCGCCCAGAAAACGTTGGGCCTTGTGCTCGCGTGGATGAATATTGGTCAGCAACTGCAGGACTTCCTGCTGTCGTTCAATCGATTCACCTGCGTCGCGGCGACGGTGGTAGATGGCCCACAGGGCCTCGTTGCTCCAGCCGGTTTCCTTGCCAGTCAGATGATCGACCCACTCCTCGATGGTTCCCAGTTCGTTGCAACACAGCAGGTGGTAGAAGCTTTCATTGGCCCGCTGGAAGTTGATCTGCTCTTTCTGACGCCCGATCTGGCGCTGCCAGCAATGGGCGATCAACAGGTGCATGTCCGCTACTTCTGCCGGGATATTTTCTGCGTAGTCGGGAGTGAGTTCGATGTCTTTAAGCGCCAGTTTTTTCTGCCGCGTCCAACTGGCGATGAAACCATGCAGGTAGTGATCTTTGTTGTTGTCGAGAGGCAGCAGGCCGCGCCTTCTCAGGTTCTGCCAGGCGTCCTGGATACCCAGGCGGTCCTCCAGATAGTCGGCATGGTCCTGTGGAATCGCATTACGGTAAAGCGCCAGGACCTTGAGCAATCTTTGCTCTGCATTGCCGAGTATTTCATCGTGAATGATGCCGAGCAGTTTCTCGTCCAGGCGCTCGATGACTTCATGGCGAAGGTTTTGATAGACCGCCAGGGGAGAGCTTTGCTTTTCTGCCGCGATAGTGGCGAGCAACTCGATTGCCAAGGTATGGGCGGTGCCGCCTTGTCCTCCACCCAGCCACTGGTAGAGTGCTCTCAAGTTATTGCCGGTATACGTCCACTCAGCTCTCTGCTCTTGAGGTGCCCTGGCTGCCAGAAGGGAAGCCAAGCCTGCCCGGTCGAGCCCGGGTATCTCCTGTAGCGCACAGTCGCGACCAAAACTGCCTTCTTCCGGTTTTTCGCTCAACTCATAGACCCACTTCCAGTCGGGGAATGCCTGCGACAGGGCTGCCAGGAGTGTGCGAATCTCGGGGTTGCGCCAGCCCGACGATTCGAGCAGCAGGTGGGCACCGTCGATCCAGATGAACGCATTCTGGGCATGGGGATAAAGCCGTTTAAGTTCTTGCGCCTGTTCCTCGATGCTCCCGCTGGGTGGAAGCGGATCTTCCCGTCGGTTATTCAGCGCATCCAGCAGGCGACGAAAAATCTCACCCACCGTCATCTGGCGGCTTGAGTGAATGTCTACAAAGACCGTTCCTTGAAAGGCTGCTTGTCGGTGCAGCGCCTTGATCAGGGTTGTCTTGCCATTGCCACTCAAACCGTACAACGCAATGGATGGCTTTTCCTTGAGCGTGGCGGTGAGGGTGGCGATGAGCTTGTCGCGACCAAACAATTCCGGCGGTTTTGGGATGTCATCGGACGGTAGATTGTCCAGCACTGATAATGGCGGTGCTTCTACGCTTCCCGGGACCGCGACAGATGAAACCGGGGTCGTGCGCACCGAATGTTTGAAAGGCCAGAGCCCGTCCGGTGCCATATCGGCAACCGTCTGTACTTTCCAGCCATTCTTGTATTCGAACAGATGGGCGACCCCGCTACCCTGCTGCAGGTCGAGGCTGACCAGGTTGAAGCCGAACTGGTCATCGGTCTCGGCACCTATGGCGCCTGCTTCCAGTTTGATCAGGCGCTGCCCGGGATCGAGCCAGGGGTTGTGACTATGCCCATGCAGCCAGAACTGGAAGTCATGGGCCTTGCGTTTTTTGATGATCTCGATTTCGGCCTGATTGAACCAATCCCGGGGATGGTGAATCAGGCCAATCTTCAGGTCAGCCCCTTCCAGGGCACTGCTCATGTGGTTGAACTGCCAATCCGCCCCAAGCCACATTTGCCCCTTATCATCGTTGTCGTAGCAACTCCATGCGGAGTTGAAGCCGGCGATGCCAACCTTGATACCGCTCAGATCGATCTGCCGGGCGTAGAGGTGTCGCACGGGGTCATGCAGATGCGGCAGGTACTGCGCGGTAAAGACGCCATAGTCCTCCATCCGCTTCATGTCCGCCGTGAACTCTGCCGACAGGCTGTCAAAGCGGGAGCTGATTTCGTGTGTGTGCTGCATGGAGGCTTTGGCCATGGTCCGCAGGTGGTGCTGCTGGCCCGCGAGGACTTTCTTGCGGTTCACATCATGATTGCCCGGTACGACGAACAGTCGCTCCCGCTCCAAGCCAC
Organism: Pseudomonas sp. NFPP07; assembly: GCF_900115645.1. Classification (NCBI taxonomy): domain Bacteria; kingdom Pseudomonadati; phylum Pseudomonadota; class Gammaproteobacteria; order Pseudomonadales; family Pseudomonadaceae; genus Pseudomonas; species Pseudomonas sp. NFPP07. Next base: position 212,267 of record NZ_FOXG01000010.1, on the reverse strand, counting down.
AACAGGCAAGCAACTGGTCGAAGAAGTCCTTGGCCGGCTGGTACTGCTCAGGCATTGGACAGTCTGGCGTCTGCCCAAAAGCGATATCGCCCGTGCAGAAGATCAACTGTGGTTTGGGCAGTTTGCCGTCCCGGAACTTTTGAGTCAGGAACTCCAGTAACTTGCGGCGCGCATGGCTGTCTGACCAGGCGGTTTTTTTATGAAAGTGGATATCTGACAGATGTAGCCAATGCAGCTGGTTGTGGGTGGGCATAGTTTTGGGCAAATAGTGATGAGCGGCGGGAGGGAGTCGATGGACGCTAGCATAACCATGCTGGCAGATGGGATCCAATGTGCGTGAGGCTCATGTCGCCGTCGCGACCGAAAGTCTCGTTTTGCGCACCACGGAGCCTTGAGACACCGCGGTGCAGGCTGGCAATCAAGCCCGAAGGAGGCGGGCCGGTCAGGCACTCAAGGTATCTGGCTGCGGCACTGCCCAATCCTCGATCAACCGCTGCGGGGTGCAGCAGGTCTTGCGCTTGTAGACGAAGCTGGCGCATTTCTCGGCGAAGCCGTGGCGGTTCTGCACCATGTCCAGGTGCATCTGTTCCAACTCGGCGTTGCGGCAGTGCTGCATCAGTTGCGGGTCGGCGTTGGCCTTGCGCTCGCGCAGGGCCTGGTATTTCGGTTCGGTCAGCACGGCGTTGGCCCGTTGCAGCAACCACAGGCCGAATTCGTCGGGGCAGCGCGGGCCGATTTCCTGGACCATGCCCATCTGCAGGGCCTGGAAGGCGTTGATCGGCAGGCATTGGTCAGTGAGTTTGTGTGCCATGGCGTGGCCGACGGCGCGGGGCAGGCTGTAGGTCCAGTATTCCGAACCGTACAGGCCCATGCTCTTGTAGTGCGGGTTGTAGACGGTATTGGCCCGGGCCAGCACCACGTCGGCCGCCAGCGCCAGCATCAGGCCGCCGGCCCCGGCATTGCCGGTCAGGCCGCTGACCACCAGCTGGCGGGCGCTGAGCAGCTCCTTGCAGACGTCGTCGATGGCCTGGATATTGTTCCAGGCCTCCAGGCCCGGCACCGGCGCGGCCTGGATCACGTTGAGGTGCACGCCGTTGCAGAACGCGCCACGCCCGCCCTTGATCAGCAGCACCTGGGTGTCCCGGGCCTTGGCCCATTGCAGCGCGCTGACCAGACGCTGGCAGTGTTCAGTGCTCATGGCGCCGTTGTAGAACTCGAAGGTCAGCTCGCCGACGTGGCCCGACTCGCGGTAGCGGATCGGCTGGTAGGCCTCGTCGCTGAACGGCTCGCTGGCGACCGACCAGTCCAGGTGAGGCACGCCGTCCAGCTGGCCGGCCAGCACATGGCGGGCCGGCAGCTTGAAGTGTTCCGTGCCTGGCCGGGCCTTGCGCTTGAGGGAGCCGATCCACAGGCTGCGGTCGCCGCAGGCCACCAGCACCGCATCGTCGTGCACCGCCAGCAACTCGCCGGGGGGGCCGCTGCGGCTATCCAGGTGCGCGTCATACAGGTAGTACTGGCCACCGGCGAGGCTGGCCAGGACCCCGGGCTGGCCATCGGCGGCGTCGATGCAGCGCTTGATGAAGGCGGCGCTGTCGTGCCAGCTGAAGCTGCGGTCGTCCTGTTTCATGTTCGGTTGCAGGCGGCCGCGCACCTGCGGCTGGCTGTAGTCCAGGGGCACCGGGACGAAGTCGCTGCCGAATTTTTCCACCACATCGCGGATGCAGTAGATCGCCGCGTCGGCCACCGGCCCGTTGTACAGCTCGGACTTGCGCACCTGCGCCGGCACCTTGAACTCCCAGGTGGACCAGACCGGCCCGGCGTCCATTTCTTCCACCGCCTGCAGGGCGGTGACGCCCCAGCGCTCGAGGTTGTTGCTGATGGCCCAGTCCAGGGCGCTGGCGCCGCGGTCGCCGACGATGCCCGGGTGAATGATGATCACCGGACGGGTCGGGTGGCGCCACAGCTGCTCGGGCACCCGGTCCTTGAGGAAGGGGCAGATCACCAGGTCGGCGTCGGCCTGTTCGATCTGCCGGCAAACGTCTTCTTCGTTGGTGAACAGCACCACGCTGGGACGATGGCCGGACTGGCGCAGGTCCAGCCAGGCACGCTGGGTGAGACCGTTGAAGGCGGTGGACAGCAGAATGATCTTCAGCGATTGCATAGCGACTCTTCCTTGAGGATGAAGCGGGGCCGGCCGTTCCGAAAGCCGTCCCTGGCCGATGGAGGCGCCAGAGTAGTGGGGCTGTGCATGCGGTCTGCTGATCGAGATCAATCAAGTGTGTGGCGTGGGTTTTTGAGGCGCGGGATTGCCCGGCTGAGGATTCAAGATTGCCGTCGATGGGCTGGAGGACGCAGGCGTCAGAACGACGTCGCTGAAACGACGAATCCCGCCGGAAGGCGGGATTCGTGGACAAGACAAGGGCTTCTCTGGGGAAGCGCTTACTTAGGCCGGGAACAGTTCGCTCAGCTTCATCGCCAGCATCATGTCGCCTTCGGCGCGCAGCTTGCCGCCCATGAAGGCCTGCATGCCGTCGGTTTCGCCGCTGACGATGCCTTGCAGGGTTTCGCCGTCCATTACCAGCGTGACCTGGGCGTCCGGGTTCTCGCCTTCCTTGAGCTCGCAGGTGCTGTCTTTGACGATCAGCGAGAAGTTCTTGGTGTCATCGATACGGAAACCGAAAACCAGGTCCAGGCCGGCAGCGGCAGCTGGGTTGAACTTGGCTTTCATGGCTTGTACGGCGTCGGCTACGGAGGTCATGGTTCGATCCTTTTATGGGTTGTTACAGCAAGGGTCACAGGGATCCGGACTCAGCGGAAAGTGATGAGTTCCGGGGCCTTCAACAGTTGCAGGTGGGCATGGCTGTTGAAGGAAGCCAGGGCAACCTCGCGACCGCGAAACTTCAGCAGGTTGAGCGAGGTATTGACGATTTGCCAATTCAGTTCGAAGGCCTGGGCGGCAGGCATCCGGGTAATCAGGTGGAGCAGGGCGGTGATGGTGCCGCCGGAGGTGAACACGGCGATTTTCTGAGTGTTGTCGGCCTGTTCCAGGATGCGCTGCAGGCCGGCCTGCACCCGTTCGACGAACCCCAGCCAGCTTTCCAGGCCCGGTGGATCGTAGGTGCCGGCCAGCCAGCGGTCGATGATCAGGGCGAAGATTCTTTGGAATTCGGCGCGGTTCTGCGCGGCGTTGCGCAGGATGTCCAGGGCGTCGGGTTCTTCGGACAACATGGCGGGCAGCAGGGCGCGGATCACCGCGTCGGCATCGAATTCGTTGAACGCCGAATCGGTTTCCAGGATCGGCGTGGGCAGGCCCGCGGCGCTGAACTGCTGCAGGGCGGAATTGGCGGTGTGTTGCTGGCGACGCAGGTCGCCCGCCAGGCAGCGATCGAAGTTCACGCCCAGTTCGACCAGGTGTTGACCGAGCACTTCGGCCTGGCGAATACCCGTGGTCGAGAGGACGTCGTAGTCGTCCGCACCGAAGGAGGCCTGGCCATGTCGAATCAGATAGATGCTGCCCACGTCCGCGTCATCCCGGTACGTTGAAAGTTTTGCGAGGTTATGAGGATGCCGGTGAGCTGTCAATGAAAAAACATACGCTTGTTTGAAATGCCCGTTAGAGCACGGTAACAGGAGGTTTCGCGACTGGCCGACGCCTGTCTGCGCCGGTATGCTGGAGCCATTCCGCCACGTGTTGGCAGTGATGCACGTCTTTAAGGAGTCCCTGTGGAGTTTCTCTCCGAGTACGCCAGTTTCCTGGCCAAAACCGTCACCCTGGTCATCGCCATCCTGGTGGTGCTGATCACCGCTGCCTCGCTGCGCAGCAAAGGCCGGCGCAAGGGCGCCGGGCAGTTGCATGTGAGCAAGCTCAACGATTTCTACAAGGGCCTGCGCGAGCGTCTGGAGCAGAGCCTGCTCGACAAGGACCAGCTCAAGGCACTGCGCAAGTCCGAGGCCAAGGCCGAGAAAAAACACAAGAAGCAGCACGAGGAAAAACCGCGGGTGTTCGTGCTGGATTTCAGCGGCGACATCAAGGCTTCGGCCACCGAGGGGCTGCGCCACGAAATCACCGCGCTGCTGAGCCTGGCCACGCCCAAGGATGAAGTGGTGCTGCGCCTGGAAAGCGCCGGCGGCATGGTGCACAGCTATGGGCTGGCCTCGTCGCAACTGGCGCGGATTCGCCAGGCCGGCGTGCCGTTGACGGTGTGCATCGACAAGGTCGCGGCCAGCGGCGGCTACATGATGGCCTGCATTGGCGAGAAGATCATCAGCGCGCCGTTCGCCATCCTCGGCTCGATCGGCGTGGTGGCGCAGCTGCCCAACGTCAACCGCCTGCTGAAAAAGCACGACATCGACTTCGAAGTGCTGACTGCCGGTGAGTACAAGCGCACCCTGACCGTGTTTGGCGAAAACACTGAAAAGGGCCGGGAGAAATTCCAGGAAGACCTGGATGTCACCCATCAGTTGTTCAAGAACTTCGTCTCCCGTTACCGGCCACAGCTGGTCATCGACGAAGTGGCCACCGGTGAGGTCTGGCTGGGTGTCGCGGCGCAGGAGAAAAAACTGGTCGATGAGCTGAAAACCAGCGACGAATATCTGGCCGAGCGCGCCAAGAGCGCCGAGCTGTTCCACCTGCACTACGCCGAGCGCAAGAGCCTGCAGGAGCGGGTAGGGCTGGCGGCCAGCAATTCTGTCGACCGTGTGCTGCTGACCTGGTGGAGCCGCCTGACCCAGCAGCGTTTCTGGTAAGGGACACCGCGGGAACGAGTTTCTTCTGTAGGCGCGAGGCTTGCCCGCGATCGCGGGCGCCGCGTTAAAGATGCCGCGTTTAAAGTTGACAGACACAAAAAAGCCCTGAACCGGTTTCCCGGTCCAGGGCTTTTTGTTGGCGCGGGCCTTAGCGGCGACGGAACAGCGGCAGCGGTTCGTCGGTGGCGGCCTGGTAGGTCACGGAGAAGTCCTTGAGGCTTTCCAGGGCTTCGTACGGGTCCTTGTCGGCGCGCAGGGCGTAGGCGTCGAACCCGCAACGGCGCAGGTAGAACAGCTGGTCGCGCAGCACATCGCCGATCGCCCGCAGTTCGCCCTTGAAGCCGTAGCGGTCGCGCAGCAGGCGGGCGTTGGAGTAGTTGCGGCCGTCGGTGAAGGCCGGGAAGTTCAGGGCGATGACCTGGAAGTGCTGCACGTCATCGCCGATCTCCTCGGCTTCTTCATCGGCGTCCAGCCACACGCCCAGGCCGCCGTCGCGGGCCTTGAGGGCGTGAGCGTGCTCGCGCCACAGGGCCAGTGGCACGATCAGGTCGTCGCAGTTGGAAATGCCGTCGAGGGTCGCGTCCTTGGGCAGCAGGTGCCAGGTTTCGTCGATGACCTCGTTGTTCTTAATGATTCGCTGCATAGACGCGCTCCTTGAAGAGGTCGATGCCAATACGTTGGTAGGTGTCGATGAAGCGCTCGTCTTCGGTACGTTGCTCCACGTACACGTCGATCAGCTTCGAGATCACGTCGGGCATGTCGTCCTGGGCGAAGGACGGGCCGAGGATCTTGCCCAGGCTGGCGTCGCGGCTGGCGCTGCCACCGAGGGAAACCTGATAGAACTCTTCGCCTTTCTTGTCCACCCCGAGGATGCCGATATGGCCCACGTGGTGGTGGCCGCAGGCGTTCATGCAGCCGGAGATGTTCAGGTCCAGCTCGCCGATGTCGAACAGGTAGTCCAGGTCGTCGAAACGGCGCTGGATGGATTCGGCGATCGGGATCGACTTGGCGTTGGCCAGGGAGCAGAAGTCGCCGCCCGGGCAGCAGATGATGTCGGTCAGCAGGCCGATGTTCGGCGTGGCGAAACCTTGTTCGCGCAGCTCGCCCCACAGGGTGAACAGTTGGCTCTGCTCGACGTCGGCGAGAATCACGTTCTGCTCGTGGGAGGTGCGCAGCTGGCCGAAGCTGTAGCGGTCGGCCAGGTCGGCGATGCCGTCCAGCTGCTTGTCGGTGACGTCGCCCGGGGCTACGCCCGTGGGTTTCAGCGACAGGGTCACGGCGACATAGCCCGGCTTCTTGTGGGCCAGGGTGTTGCGCGTGCGCCAGCGGGCGAAGCCCGGATATTGTTTGTCGAGCTCGGCCAGCTCGGCGTCCTGGTTGACCAGGGCCTTGTAGTCCGGATCGACGAAGTGCTTGGCCACGCGATGCACTTCGGCTTCGGTCAGGGTGGTCTGGCCGCCGCGCAGGTGAGCCATTTCCGCTTCGACCTTCTCGGCGAACACCTCTGGGGTCAGGGCCTTGACCAGGATCTTGATCCGCGCCTTGTACTTGTTGTCACGCCGGCCGTAGCGGTTGTAGACCCGCAGGATGGCGTCGAGGTAGCTCAACAGGTCCTGCCACGGCAGGAACTCATTGATGAAGGCGCCGACCACCGGGGTCCGGCCCAGGCCGCCACCGACCAGGACCCGGAAGCCCAGCTCGCCGGCAGCGTTGTGCACCGGCTCCAGGCCGATGTCGTGGACTTCGATGGCCGCGCGGTCCGAGGTCGAACCGTTGATGGCGATCTTGAACTTGCGCGGCAGGTAGGCGAATTCAGGGTGGAAGGTGGTCCACTGACGGACGATTTCACACCAGGGGCGCGGATCGATCAGTTCATCGGCGGCGACGCCGGCGAACTGGTCGGTGGTGACGTTGCGCAGGCAGTTGCCGCTGGTCTGGATGGCGTGCATCTGCACGGTTGCCAGCTCAGCCAGGATGTCCGGGATGTCTTCCAGCGCCGGCCAGTTGAACTGCACGTTCTGCCGGGTACTGATGTGGGCGTAGCCCTTGTCGTAGTCGCGAGCGATCTTGGCCATCATCCGTGCTTGGCGCGAAGTCAGCTGGCCATAAGGCACCGCCACCCGCAGCATCGGGGCAAAACGTTGGATATAGAGGCCATTCTGCAGGCGCAGAGGGCGGAATTCTTCTTCGCTCAGCTCGCCTGCCAGATAGCGCCGGGTCTGATCACGGAACTGCTTGACGCGGTCCTCGATGATCCGCTGATCGTACTCGTCGTATACGTACATATAGATCCTGTTCTCAGGCTTATCAGGTGACGCAGAGGCGGATGTCACCCAAGAAATTCTGCGCGCACGGCCGCGCACTCCCAACGGAGCCGGGCGAAGATACCAGTTTGCAGTTATGCGCAAAAGTGATGTTTGAGTATATGCAAAGAACCAAAACGACTAACGGTATCCGACCGGCTCAAACCCACATTTGTGGTGAGGGCAATCCTCGACTTAACTGTGCTCGAGTCTTTGTGCAATCACCGATAAAACCGACAAGAGGCGATGCTATGAGCAATCCAACCAAGGCAAGGAAAAGCGACAGCGCTGTCGATGCTTGGGCCATTCTCTTTCTGATCATTCTGGTCGTGGGAACGGCGGTGTTCTGGGTCAGTCATCAATAGTTGCGGTCAAGCGATGAGCAGAGTCCGAATTGTCTGTGGGAAATGACGATTTGCCGACATTGGCCAGTATTTTGCCAGTTATACTGCGGGGCAATATTCCGGGACTCTGGTCGCAATGTTCAAGGCGTTTGGTAAGTGTCTGCTGCTGGTGCTGCTTGTACTGAGTCCAGCGTTCTGGGCCATGGCCCATGCCACCTCGGTGGTGTTTTTGAACCCGGGCCACTCCACTGAAACCTTCTGGGTCGGTTATTCACAGTTCATGCAGGCCGCGGCCAACGACCTCGGCCTGGATCTGCGCGTGCGTTATTCGCAGCGCGATTCGCAAACCACCATCCGCCAGGCCCGGGAAGCCCTGCAGGGCCCGGACCGGCCGGATTACCTGGTGGTGGTCAACGAGCAATATGTCGCGCCGGAGATCCTGCGCCTGTCCCAGGGCAGCGGGGTGAAGCTGTTCGTCGTCAACAATGCGCTGACCGCCAATCAGCAACGCTTGCTGGACGAGCGCCAGAGCCGTTATCCCGACTGGATCGGCAGCATGATCGGCAACGACGAAGAAGCCGGCTACCTGATGCTCAAGGAGCTGATTCGCCGTCATGGCCCGCTCGCTCCCGGGCAGTACATCGACCTGCTGGCGTTCTCGGGCGTGAAGAACACCCCGGTGGCGCAATCCCGCGAACAAGGCTTGCAGCGGGCATTGGCGGAGCACCCCGAGGTGCGATTGCGGCAGATGGTGTATGGCGAGTGGAATCGCCAGCGCGCCTTTGAGCAGGCCCAGCAGTTGCTCAAGCGCTATCCGCAGACGCAGTTGATCTGGTCGGCCAACGACGAGATGGCCCTGGGGGCGATGGAGGCGCTGGAACAGCAAGGGCGGCGACCGGGCAAGGATGTGCTGTTCAGCGCCCTGAACAGCTCGCCGCAGGCCTTGCAGGCATTGATCGACGGACGCCTGACGGCGCTGATCGCCGGGCACTTCACCCTGGGGGGCTGGGCGATGGTGGTGCTCAACGATGATGCCCGGGGGCTGAACCCTGCGGCCCATGGTGGCCCGAGCTGGCAACTGGGCGTGTTCCAGCTCCTGGACAAGGTCCAGGCGCAGCGTCTGCTGGAGTTGCAGGGGACACAGCAATACGGCGTGGACTTTCGCGGGTTGTCGGCCGAGGGCAAGCCGGCCGGCTACCCTTATCCCTTCTCGCTGAATCTATTACTGCACTGACAGGCGTTCAAAGCCCCGCCAGGTGCACTACCAGCTTGACGATACCGAACAGGGTCAAGGCGAACACCGCGGTGAACAGAATGCCCAGGATCATGAAATGGCTGGGCTTGCCGTGGGTGAAGTCGCGCTTGCGGTTCTTGCCGCTCTGCACGCCAAAGGCCGCAGCGGCGACGCTTTGCAGCATCTGCCAAAGGGTCGGCGGCTTGTCGTTGGTGGGGTCGTCCATAAATCCCTCGACACAAATGGGTGTGGGGAAAGCATAGACAATATTCGCGTAGCTCCCGCCCACACACTCTGTAGGAGCGAGCTTGCTCGCGATCAAAACGTCAAGACAGCGCGATTCTTCAGATTCACCGCGTCATCGTTGACGTCTATCGCGAGCAAGCTCGCTCCTACAATTTAGTTGTCGTAGCCCAGGTTCGGCGCCAGCCAGCGCTCGGTCACGGCCTGGTCCTGGCCTTTGCGCGCGCTGTAGCTGCTGACCTGGTCCTTGTCGATCTTGCCCACGGCGAAGTACTGCGCCTGCGGATGGGCGAAGTACCAGCCGCTGACCGCCGCCGCCGGGAACATGGCGAAGTGTTCGGTGAGGAACACGCCGCTGCGCCCGGCCTTGCCTTCGGATGCCTCGGGATCGAGCAGGGCGAACAGGGTGCTCTTCTCGGTGTGGTCCGGGCAAGCCGGATAACCCGGGGCAGGGCGGATACCGCTGTACTGCTCCTTGATCAGCGCTTCGTTGTCCAGCTCTTCGTCCTTGGCATAGCCCCAGTAGTTTTTACGCACTTGCTGGTGCAGCCACTCGGCACAGGCCTCGGCCAGGCGGTCGGCCAGGGCCTTGACCATGATCGAGTTGTAGTCGTCGCCTTTGTCCTGATAGGCCTTGGCCACTTCTTCGGCGCCGATGCCGGCGGTGGTGATGAAACCACCGACGTAGTCGGTCACGCCGCTGTCCTTGGGCGCGACGAAATCGGCCAGGGAGAAGTTCGGCTTGCCATCGGTCTTGATGGTCTGCTGGCGCAGGTGGTGCAGCCTGGCCAAAAGCTGGCCGTCGGCGCCATAGACTTCCAGGTCGTCGTCCTGCACCTGGTTGGCTGGCCAGAAGCCGAACACCGCGCGGGCGCTGATCAGCTTCTCATCGATCAGCTTGTCGAGCATTTCCCGGGCGTCCTTGTACAACGCGGTGGCGGCTTCACCCACCACTTCGTCCTCGAGGATGCGCGGGAACTTGCCGGCCAGGTCCCAGGAGATGAAGAACGGCGTCCAGTCGATGTATTCGGCCAGGACCCGCAGGTCGATATTGTCCAGCACCTTGGCGCCGGTGAAGGTTGGCGTGGTTGGCTGGTAGCTGCTCCAGTCGAACTGCGGCTTCTTGGCCACGGCCGCCGGGTAGCTCAGGCGCTCGGTGCGGGCGCTGCGGTTGGCGGTGCGCTCGCGGACTTCCACGTACTCTTCGCGGGTGCGCTCGACGAAACCGGCCTTGAGTTCCTTGGACAGCAGCTGGGTGGCCACGCCCACGGCGCGCGAGGCGTCGGTGACGTAGACCACCGCGTCATTGCTGTACTTGGGCTCGATCTTCACCGCCGTGTGCGCCTTGGAGGTGGTGGCGCCACCGATCATCAGCGGCAGGTGGAAGTCCTGGCGCTGCATTTCCCGGGCGACGTGGACCATCTCGTCCAGTGACGGGGTGATCAGGCCGGACAGGCCGATGATGTCGCACTTCTGTTCCTTGGCCACCTGCAGGATCTTCTCCGCCGGCACCATCACGCCGAGGTCGACGATGTCGTAGCCGTTGCAGCCCAGGACCACGCCGACGATGTTCTTGCCGATGTCATGCACGTCGCCCTTGACCGTGGCCATGAGGATCTTGCCCTTGGCTTCCGGCTTGTCGCCTTTTTCCAACTCGATGAACGGGATCAGGTGGGCCACGGCCTGCTTCATCACCCGGGCGGACTTGACCACCTGGGGCAGGAACATTTTGCCGGCGCCGAACAGGTCGCCGACGATGTTCATGCCGGCCATCAGCGGGCCTTCGATCACTTCGATCGGGCGGGCGAAGGACAGTCGCGACTCTTCGGTGTCCTCGACAATGTGGGTGGTGATGCCCTTGACCAGGGCGTGCTCCAGGCGCTTGTTGACGTCCCAGTTGCGCCACTCTTCGGTCTCGGCTTCCTTGACGCTGCCGTCGCCCTTGTACTTGTCGGCGATGGCGAGGAGGGCGTCGGTGCCTTCCGGGGTGCGGTTGAGGATCACGTCCTCCACGGCGTCGCGCAGCTCCTGCGGGATCTGGTCGTAGATCTCCAACTGGCCGGCGTTGACGATACCCATGGTCAGGCCGTTGCGGATCGCATACAGCAGGAACACCGAGTGGATCGCCTCGCGCACCGGGTTGTTGCCGCGGAAGGAGAACGACACGTTGGACACGCCGCCGGAACTCAGCGCATAGGGCAGCTCGTCGCGGATGTAGGCACAGGCGTTGATGAAGTCCACCGCGTAGTTGTTGTGTTCCTCGATGCCGGTGGCCACGGCGAAGATGTTCGGGTCGAAGATGATGTCTTCCGGCGGGAAGCCGACGTCGTTGACCAGGATGTCGTAGGAGCGCTTGCAGATTTCCTTCTTGCGCGCCTCGGTGTCGGCCTGGCCGGCTTCGTCGAAGGCCATCACTACCACGGCGGCACCATAGCGCTTGCACAGCTTGGCGTGATGAATGAACTGCTCGACGCCTTCCTTCATGCTGATGGAGTTGACGATGCCCTTGCCCTGGATGCACTTGAGGCCGGCTTCGATCACTTCCCACTTGGAGGAGTCGATCATGATCGGCACGCGCGAGATGTCCGGCTCACCGGCGATCAGGTTGAGGAAGGTCACCATGGCCTTCTTCGAGTCCAGCATGCCTTCGTCCATGTTGATGTCGATCACCTGGGCGCCGGCTTCGACCTGCTGCAGGGCGACTTCCAGGGCTTCGGTGTAGTTCTCTTCACGGATCAGGCGGGCGAACTTGGCGGAACCGGTGATGTTGGTGCGTTCGCCGACGTTGACGAACAACGACTGGTGATCGATGGTGAACGGCTCCAGGCCCGACAGTCGGCAGGCCTTGGGAATTTCCGGGATCTGCCGCGGGGCATAGCCGGCGACGGCCTTGGCAATGGCCTCGATGTGCCCCGGGGTGGTGCCGCAGCAGCCGCCGACGATGTTCAGGAAGCCGCTTTGGGCGAACTCTTCGATGACCTTGGCGGTTTGCGCCGGCAGTTCGTCGTACTCGCCGAATTCGTTGGGCAGGCCGGCGTTGGGGTGCGCGGAGACGTGGGTGCTGGCCTTGTTCGACAGCTCTTCCAGATAAGGGCGCAGTTCACTGGCGCCAAGGGCGCAGTTGAGGCCGACGGAGATTGGCCTGGCGTGGGCCACCGAGTTCCAGAAGGCTTCGGTGGTCTGCCCGGACAGGGTGCGGCCCGAGGCGTCGGTGATGGTGCCGGAGATCATGATTGGCAGTTCGAGGCCCAGCTCTTCGAACACGCCCTGCACGGCGAAGATCGCCGCCTTGGCGTTGAGGGTGTCGAAGATGGTCTCGATCAGGATCAGGTCGGCGCCGCCCTCGATCAGGCCCTTGGTGGCCTCGGTGTAGTTCTCCACCAGTTCGTCGAAGGTGACGTTGCGATAGCCGGGGTTGTTGACGTCCGGCGACAGCGAGCAGGTGCGGCTGGTCGGGCCCAGGACGCCGGCGACGAAGCGCGGCTTGTCCGGGGTCTCCAGGGTCTTGGCGTCGGCCACCTGGCGGGCCAGGCGCGCGCCTTCGACGTTGAGTTCGTAGACCAGCGCTTCCATGCCGTAGTCGGCCATGGAAATCTGCGTGGCGTTGAAGGTGTTGGTCTCGAGGATGTCGGCGCCGGCATCCAGGTAGGCTTTCTCGATGCCGCCGATCACGTCCGGACGGGTCAGCACCAGCAGGTCGTTGTTGCCCTTGACGTCGCTCGGCCAGTCGGCGAAGCGTTTGCCACGGTAGTCCTGCTCCTCGAGCTTGTAGCTCTGGATCATGGTGCCCATGCCGCCGTCGAGAATCAGGATGCGCTCTTTGAGGGCTTGCTGAAGGGCTTGGAGGCGCGTGCTGCGATCGGACATGAAAGACTACCTGGAAGGGCCATTACGAAGGGCGAGGATCATAGCAAACCTGTGCGCTTTTAGAGCATGCGGCGCTTTTGCATGAATATCGCTCATGTTGGTGGCCGTGCTGGCCCGGTAGAATCGCCGGATTTTCTTATGGATTGGACCAGGGATATGTCTTACCGCGTTGTCATCGGCAGTGTGTTGCTGCTTTTAAGTTCGCTCGCCAGTGCCGAGGGTCCCGCGCCAGCGATCTCCTACACCCGCGATATCCAGCCGATCTTCACCGAGAAGTGCGTGGCCTGCCACGCCTGCTACGACTCGGCCTGCCAGCTCAACCTCGGCAGCGGCGAGGGCGCGGCCCGCGGCGCCTCGAAGATCCCGGTGTACGACGGCGAACGCAGCAAGGCGCAGACACCGACCCGCTTGTTCTACGACGCTTCCGGCAAGCACGCCTGGCAGGGCATGGGCTTCTACTCGGTGCTCGACGCCCAGGGCAGCCAGGCGGCGCTGATGGCACGCATGCTCGAGCTGGGCCACAAGACGCCGTTGCAACCCAACGCCAAGCTGCCGGACAACATCGTCCTGGGCCTGAACCGCGAGAACATGTGTGCGCAACCGGCCGAATTCGATGGTTATGCCAAGGCCCATCCGCGCGAAGGCATGCCGCTGGCGGTGACCGGCCTGACCGATCAGCAATACCAGACCCTGCAACGCTGGCTGGCCTCCGGTGCGCCGATCGACGAGCAGGGCCTGGCGCCGAGCGCCAGGGAAGCGATGCAGGTGCTGCAGTGGGAAAATCTGCTCAATGCCCCGGGCGCCCGGGAAAGCCTGGTGGCCCGCTGGCTGTTCGAGCACTGGTTCCTCGCCCATATCTACTTCGAGGGCGGCGAGCCGGGGCATTTCTTCCAGTGGGTGCGTTCGCGCACGCCGAGCGGCCAGCCGATCGACCTGATCAACACCCGTCGGCCCAACGACGACCCGGGCACCCAGGTGTATTACCGCCTGTGGCCGGTGCAGGGGGTGATCGTGCACAAGACCCACATCACCTACCCGCTGAGCGCGGCGAAGATGGCGCGGGTCAAGACCCTGTTCTACAGCGGCGATTACCAGGTCACCGCGCTGCCGGGTTATGGCCCGGGCCGCCGCGCCAACCCGTTCGAGACCTTCGAGGCGATTCCGGCCAAGGCCCGCTACCAGTTCATGCTGGATAACGCCGAGTACTTCGTGCGCACCTTTATCCGCGGTCCGGTGTGTCGCGGGCAGATTGCCACCGACGTGATCCGCGACAACTTCTGGGCGCTGTTCCAGGCCCCGGAACACGACCTCTATATCACCGACCCGGCCTACCGCGGCCAGGCCACGCCGCTGCTGGCCATGCCCGGGCAGAACGACGACGTCGGCAGCGTGCTGAGCCTGTGGCTGGCCTACCGCGACAAGCGCAACGAATACGAGATCCTGCGTCGCGATTCCTACGCCGATGCGCCGCCGCCAAGCTGGTCGACCCTATGGGCGGGCAACGACAACGCGTTGCTGAGCATTTTCCGTCACTTCGACAGCGCCTCGGTGACCAAGGGCCTGATCGGCGAGGTGCCGCAGACGATGTGGCTGTTCGACTACCCGCTGCTGGAGCGCACCTATTACCAGTTGGCGGTCAACTTCGATGTGTTCGGCAACGTCTCGCACCAGGCGCAGACCCGCCTGTACTTCGACCTGATCCGCAACGGCGCCGAGCAGAACTTCCTGCGCCTGATGCCCGCCGGCACCCGCGAGGACTTCCTTGACGATTGGTACCAGAACAGCGGCAAGTTCAAGATGTGGCTGGACTACGAGTCCATCGACGACGACAAGGCCAGCGCCCTGGTGCTGGACGAAAAGGATCCGAAACGCGACTTCGCCAACCAGTTGCTGAACCGTTACGGCGACCTCAATGCGCGGCCCGATCCGATCAACCGCTGTGACGGCGCCTACTGCTCGCGGCCGAATATCGACCCGGCGCTGCAGAACGCCGAACAGGCCCTCAGCGGCCTGGTTTCGCGGCCAGCGGCCGGCATGCGGGTCATCGACCTGTTGCCGGAGGCCACCATGCTGCGCATCCAGGCACCGAGCGGCAAGCGGGTGTTCTACAGCATGCTGCGCAACCGCGCCCACAGTAACGTGGCGTTCCTGCTGGGCGAGTCGCTGCGCTACCAGCCCGGCCTGGACACCCTGACCATCTATCCGGGCGTGCTCAGCAGCTACCCGAACTTCATATTCAACATTCCCGCCGGGCAGGTGCCGGAGTTCGTGGCCGAGATGGAAAACGCCAAGGACGCCCACCGTTTCGAGAAAATCGTCGAGCGCTGGGGGATCCGTCGCAGCCATCCGCAGTTCTGGCAGTACTTCCATGACCAGACCCAGTACATCCTCGAGACCGATCCGAAAGAGGCGGGCGTACTGGACATGAACCGCTACGAGAACCTCTGAAGGCGCCAAGCCCTTGAAATCCCGGGTCGCAGCCCTCAGGTTGCGGCCCGGCCCATTCCGGAAAAGCCTTGTAAAAAATCCCAGGCGTTGCGTTGACCACGCAGCGCGGGCCTATCGACCAAGGTCTATCCCGACAAAAATACTAGGACTTTGTCCGGCACGCCGATTGGCGTAAACTGCGCCCACGCCTGCGAGGAATTTCCATGACCGCTATTACCATTACCGACGCCGCCCACGATTATCTGGCTGATCTGCTCTCCAAGCAGAACACCCCGGGCATTGGCATCCGCATCTTTATCACCCAGCCAGGGACTCAGTACGCCGAGACCTGCATCGCCTATTGCAAGCCGGGTGAAGAGAAACCCGAAGACAAAGCCCTGGGGCTGAAGAGCTTCACCGCCTACATCGACGCCTTCAGCGAAGGTTTCCTCGATGACGCGGTGGTCGACTACGCCACCGACCGCATGGGCGGCCAGCTGACTATCAAGGCACCCAACGCCAAGGTGCCGATGGTCAACGCCGACAGCCCGGTCAACGAGCGCATCAACTACTACCTGCAAACCGAGATCAACCCGGGGCTGGCCAGCCACGGCGGCCAGGTCAGCCTGATCGATGTGGTCGAGGACGGCATCGCCGTGCTGCAGTTCGGTGGTGGTTGCCAAGGCTGCGGCCAGGCCGACGTGACCTTGAAGGAAGGCATCGAGCGCACCCTGCTCGAGCGCATTCCCGAGCTCAAGGGGGTACGTGACGTCACCGACCACACGCAGAAAGAAAACGCCTACTACTAAGGCGTTCGCTGCGAACATGAAAAACGGCGCCCCGTGAGCGCCGTTTTTTATGCCCATTATTCCAGGTGTCTTGCGGCGCCTGGATCGCGAGCAAGCTCGCTCCCACAGGGGGGCACGATCAACTGTAGGAGCGAGCTTGCTCGCAATACACCCTCAAGGCCGATACAGGTGCGCATGCCCGGCGCGATACAACGATGACTCGCTGAAGGCATCGGTGGCCAGCACCCGGCCCACCAGGATCAGCGCCGTGCGCCGAAAACCCTTGGCCTGGACCTTTTCGGCAATGTCCGCCAGGGTGCCCAGCACCCAGTCCTGGTCCGGCCAGGTCGCCCGGTGCACCACGGCAATCGGGCAATCGGCGCCGTAGTGGGGCAGCAGCTCGGCGACAATCTTTTCCAGATGGTTGACCCCCAGGTGAATCGCCATGGTGGTGCCGTGGGCGGCCAGGCTGGCGAACGCCTCGCCGGCGGGCATCGAGGTCTTATCGGCATAGCGGGTCAGGATCACGCTCTGGGCGACGTCCGGCAGGGTCAGTTCGGCCCCCAGCAAGGCCGCGCAGGCCGCGGTGGCCGTCACGCCGGGGATGATCTCGAAGGGGATGCCCAGCTCGCGCAGACAGCGAATCTGCTCGCCGATGGCGCCGTACAGGCTCGGGTCGCCGGAATGTACCCGGGCCACGTCCTGGCCTTTGCCATGGGCGTCCTTGATCAGCTCGATGATCTGTTCCAGGTGCAGCTCGGCGCTGTTGACCAGCTGTTCGGCGCGATGGCCCTGGAGCACGGCTTCGGGCACCAGGGAGCCGGCATAGATGATGACCGGGCAGCTGTGGATCAGCCGCTGGCCCTTGACGGTGATCAGTTCCGGATCGCCGGGACCTGCGCCGATAAAAAAGACGGTCATGGCGTTCTCCTGTGAAAAAAGGGCGAGGCAACCTCACAGATGAAGATTGCTCATGATCAGCGGCGGGGATTATCGAAGATTTACCCGGAGCAGGCCAAGGCGAGGGTCGCCTGGGCGTATTTCTGCCGCGGGACCAGCAGCTTTGCCGGGCTTCGGGCCAGGCGTTCGGCCAGGGCCAGGGCGGCACTTTCGGCGACGCCGTAGCAGCCGGTGCGCTCGTAGGCGATCTCTGAACGATGGCTGAGTTGCAGCACATAAGGCGTCAGCTGGTTACTGCTGAAACAGGTCAGGGGCAGGTCCAGCTGCGCGGCCAGGGCCAGCAGGCCGGGTTCCTCGCATTTCAGGTCGATGCTGGCCAGGGCCTTGATCTGCCCGAGGTTGATGCAATGGGCACTCAGGGTCTGGTCGAGCAGGGCGCGCAAGGTCTCCACCGGGCAGCCCCGCTGGCAGCCCAGGCCGACCACCAGGGTCGGCGCTGTGCTGGCGTGCGTCATGCCGAGTACTGATCGTCGCTCTTGCGGCGGAACAGCCAGGCGCTGATCAGGCCCAGGGCCAGCCAGAACGCGGCGTTGGTCAGCTGCGAAGCGATCTTGAACTGCGCCTCGAGCTCCTCCGGGGCGAGCATCGAATGCACTTGCGGTTGTGGCGCGCCGATGAGATGCGGCACGGCGAGGATGGCCACGCCCAGCACTTTCAGCAGCCAGTTCCGGGCGAAGACGATCAGGGCAATGCCGACCGCGGTGGAAGCGGCGGTGCCGACCCACCAGATCTGCCGTTGCGCCAGGTCCGCGGCGGCGGTGCCGGGCAGTTCGGGCGGCAGGCCGAGGGTCGGCGCCAGGCAGAAGGTCGCATAACCGGCCAGGCCCCAGAGCAGGCCCTGGGACGTACGGTTTGGCGCGCGCAGGGTGTAGAGGCCGGCGAGCATCAGGGCGAAGCCCACGGCGACCACCAGGTTGCCGCCGGTGGTGGACAGCACGCGCTGCCAGCCGTCTTCCGGCTCCCAGGCTTCGGCCTCGTGGCTGTGGGCGGCGCTGCCGGCGGCGTGCTCATGCACTGCTTCATGCTGGGCGGCCGGGGCCTTCTCATAGGTTTCCGCCTCCAGGATCAGCGGCGCGACCCAGAAGCTTTGCAGCAGGGTCAGCAGCAGGGCCGCCAGCAACCCGGTGAACCCCGCGGTTTGCGCGATACGCTTGATCATCTCGGCAGGTCTCAGTGGCAAGGGAAGGCGGCGCTATGACGGGTATCGTGGGCGGCGTTGTGCACCGCTTCGATATGGGAGAAACCGGCGAAATACACAAGGCACGCGCCGAGAATCGAGGCGCCGATGGAGGCGACCAGGCGTTGGCTCAGGGTGGCGGTACTGCTGCTGGAGTGGCTGGTGCTGCTGATGATCGACATGGCGCTTCCCTCTGGTGTGTCAGCGGGTGAATCGAGCGCAGCAAAACCCCGCGAAACGGGCTCGCAGGGAATTAACAGCGCCCGCCCACCGCGGGTTTGTTATGACTGTGTAGCGGGCCGGTCTCCGGGCTCGCGAGGGGCGGGGCTTGCGCCTGGCCTGCAAGAATCGCCTTCCCATGCCGGACTGCTGGCACAGTGGATCTGATTCTTCGCTCGCTTACCGTTGCGGGGGCAGCACCGGACTGATCAAGGCTTTTGGCCTGTGACGCACCGGTTTCCCGTTTCACCCTGTGAAGGGCACCCGTAACAAGGTGTGTAGGAGAGCATGGGCGAGGGAGGGGCGTCAATTGGCAAGGGTTCTCGTTTTCGATCGCAATTGGCCTGTCCTTGCGCTGCATGAACATTGACCGCCCCCCAAGCTCTGCGTAGCCTTGCGCTTTCGAGGTTCTTCGGCGTCTGCCGAAGCTAAGAAGGGAACGCGGTCCAAGCCGCGGCTGCCCCCGCAACTGTAAACGGTGATGAACGATGCAAGGCCACTGCCAGGCGGCGGGAAGGCGCATCGTTGGCCAGTCGAACGACCGGCACGCCGTCAGCCAGGAGACCTGCCTCGGACCTGATTCTCACTACAACCGGGCGGGGTGATCCGGTGGCGAACCTTTCCGTGCAGCTGCCTGCGCGGTTCTCGTCCCGTATGCCCGCCACCTTGCCAAAGGGCATCCGATGAAAACACTGGCCAAACTTCCCGTCACCATCGTTACCGGCTTCCTCGGCTCGGGCAAAACCACCTTGCTGCGGCACATGCTGGACAACGCCCAGGGCCGACGCATCGCGGTGATCGTCAACGAGTTCGGCGAGCTGGGCATCGACGGCGAGATCCTCAAGCAGTGTTCCATCGGTTGCACCGAGGAAGAAGCCAGTGGTCGCGTCTACGAGCTGGCCAACGGCTGCCTGTGCTGCACCGTACAGGAAGAGTTTTTCCCGGTGATGCGCGAGCTGGTGGCCCGTCGCGGCGACCTCGACCATATCCTGATCGAAACCTCTGGCCTGGCCCTGCCAAAACCTTTGGTCCAGGCTTTCCAGTGGCCGGAAATCCGCAGCGCCTGCACCGTCGACGCGGTGATCACCGTGGTCGACAGCCCGGCCGTGGCCGCCGGCACTTTCGCCGCCTTCCCGGACCAGGTCGACGCCCAGCGCAAGCTCGACCCGAACCTGGACCATGAGTCACCGCTGCATGAGCTGTTTGCCGACCAGCTGTCCAGCGCCGACCTGGTGATCCTCAACAAGGCCGACCTGATCAACCCGGCAGACCTGGCCAAGGTGCGCCTGGAAGTGGCCGAGGAGCTGCCGCCGGCGGTGAAAGTCATCGAAGCCAGCAGCGGTCGCCTGCCGCTGGACGTGCTGCTGGGCCTGGGCAACGGTTCGGAAGAACACATCGACGGCCGCCACAGCCATCACGATCATCACCACGATGGCGACGATCATGATGATCATGACCACGACGCCTTCGATTCCATCTCCATCGAGCTGCCCCAGGCCGACGAAAGCCTGCTGCTGGACGCCCTGACCCAACTGGTGGTGCAGCACGGCATCCTGCGGGTCAAGGGTTTCGCGGCGATTCCCAACAAGCCGATGCGCCTGTTGATCCAGGGCGTGGGCACGCGTTTCGACAAGCACTTCGACCGCCAGTGGGGCGCCGACGAAGCCCGTACCACGCGCCTGGTGCTGATCGGTCAGGCGCTGGACGCTGTGCTGCTCGAAGCGCAATTGCGCGCTGCGCTTAGCGTGTAAGCCATGCACCTGCTCAGGACCCAGCCCGGCGGTTTCGTGTCGGATGACAACATTGCCGACCTTGGACAAACCCCCGCCGAGCTGGTGATCCTGTGCAGCGGCGACTCCAGCCTGGCGCTGCTGGCCGAGGCGGCGCAGCAATTGCCGGAGGACTACCCGAGCTTTCGCCTGGCTAACCCGATGCAGGTGCAGAACCATGCCTCGGTCGACCTGTATGTCGACCAGGTGCTGCGCCACGCCAAGGTGATCCTGCTTTCCCTGCACGGCGGCATCGCCTATTGGCGTTATGGCATCGAGCAACTGGTGCAGCTGGCGCAACGCGGCGTGCAGCTGATCCTGGTGCCGGGCGACGACCGCCCGGACCCGGAACTGAGCGACCTGAGCACGGTGCCCGCCGGCGACCGCGAGCGCCTCTGGCACTTCCTGCGCCAGGGCGGCATGGGCAATGCGCTGAACCTGTACCGCTGCCTGGCCAGTGGCTGGCTGGGGCGCGATTACCCTTGGTCCGAGCCGCAGACCCTGCCGCGCACGGCGATCTACCACCCGCGAAAAAGCAGCGCCGCCCTCAGCGATTGGCAAGCCGACTGGCGGGCCGGCCAGCCGGTGGCGGCGCTGCTGTTCTACCGCTCGCATTTGCAGGCGGCCAACACCGCCTTTATCGATGAGTTCTGCCGGCGCTTGTTGGCGGCGGGCCTGAACCCGCTGCCGATTGCCCTGGCCAGCCTGAAAGAGCCCGGTTGCCTGGCGGTGGTCGAGGACCTGTTGGATGAAGTTGAGGCAGGGGTGATTCTCAACACCACCGGCTTTGCCCAGTCCAGCCCGGAGGCGCCGCACCTGCGACCGTTCCGCCGCGATATCCCGGTGATCCAGGCCATCTGCGCCCAGGACAACGAACCCGGCTGGCGCGCCAGCGAGCAGGGCCTGGGGCCGCGGGACCTGGCGATGCATATTGCCTTGCCGGAACTGGACGGGCGCATCATCAGCCGGCCCATCAGCTTCAAGGACCTGGCCTGGCGCAGCGAGCGCAGCCAGTCGGACGTGGTCTGCTACCGCCCGGCCCCCGAGCGCATGGATTTTGTCGCCGAACTGGCGCGGCGCTGGGTCGATCTGGCCCGGCTGCCCAATGCTGAAAAACGTATCGCCCTGATCCTCGCCAACTACCCGACCCGCGACGGCCGCATCGGCAATGGCGTGGGCCTGGATACGCCGGCGGCGGCGCTGAACATCCTGCGCGCCCTGCAAGCCGAGGGTTACCCGTTGCCGGCCGAGTTGCCCGACAGCGGTACGGCGCTGATCCAGCAACTGCTCGGCGGCGTCAGCAACGACCTGGACAGCCTCGACCTGCGTCCGTGCCAGCAAAGCCTGGCGCTGGACGAGTACCAGGCCATGTTCGACGCGCTGCCCGAAGCCAATCGCCTGGCGGTGACGGAACGCTGGGGCGGGCCGGAAAACGACCCGATGTTCCGCGGCGGGCGGATGATGATCGCCGGCCTGCGTTTTGGCCTGACCTTTGTCGGCATCCAGCCGGCGCGCGGTTATCAGGTCGATCCGAGCGCGGTCTATCACGATCCGGACCTGGTGCCGCCCCACGGCTACCTGGCGTTCTACTTCTGGCTGCGCCAGACCTACGGTGCCCACGGGCTGATCCACGTCGGTAAGCACGGCAACCTGGAGTGGCTGCCGGGCAAGGGCGTCGGCCTGTCCGAAAGCTGCTGGCCGGACGTGCTGCTGGGGCCGCTGCCGAATATCTATCCATTCATCGTCAATGACCCGGGCGAGGGCGCCCAGGCCAAGCGCCGGACCCAGGCGGTGATCATCGACCACCTGATGCCGCCGCTGACCCGCGCCGAAACCTACGGCCCGCTGCGCGACCTGGAACTGCTGGCCGACGAGTACTACGAAGCCCAGTTGCTCGATCCGCGCCGCGCCCGCGAGTTGCAGAAAGACATTCTCAAGCTGGTGCGGGTGACCCGGATCGACCGCGAACTGCAGCTGGACGGGCAGCTCGACGGCGAGGCCGACGCGGCGCTGTGGCTGCCGCGCCTGGATACCTACCTGTGCGACCTGAAGGAGTCACAGATCCGCGATGGCCTGCATGTGTTCGGCGAATCGCCGGTGGGCCGTCTGCGTATCGACACTTTGCTGGCCTTGCTGCGCATTCCCCGTGGCGATGGCCGGGGCGGGCAGTCGAGCCTATTGCGGGCCCTGGCCAAGGCTTTCGAGCTGGGTTTCGATCCGCTGGATTGCGCCCTGGCCGAGCCCTGGAGCGGGCGCCGGCCACAGGCCTTGCAGGACATCAGCGAGCAGCTGTGGCGTAGCGCCGGGGATACGCGGGAGCGTCTGGAGCTGTTTGCCGGGCGCTTGATAGAAGCGGCCTTGGCCGGTGAGGTCGAGCAACTGAGCGAGCCCGGCTGGAGCGAGGTCAAGGCGATCATCGACAGCCTGCGCGAAGTAGTGGCGCCGCGCCTGGATGCCTGCGGCCCGGCGGAAATGCGTGGCTTGCTGGATGCCCTGGGCGGGCGTTTTGTGCCGGCCGGGCCCAGCGGCGCACCGAGTCGCGGGCGCCTGGATGTTCTGCCCACCGGGCGCAATTTCTACTCGGTGGATGTGCGCAACCTGCCGACCACCACCGCCTGGCGCATCGGTTTCCAGTCGGCCAACCTGATCCTCGAACGGCACCTGCAGGACCATGGCGACCACCTGCGTCAGCTCGGCCTGTCGGTGTGGGGCACCGCGACCATGCGCACTGGCGGCGACGATATTGCCCAGGCCATGGCGCTGATGGGCGTGCGCCCGGTGTGGGCCACCGGCAGCCAGCGGGTCGACGACTTCGAGATCATGCCGCTGAGCCTGCTGGACCGCCCGCGGGTAGACGTGACTTTGCGGGTGTCCGGGTTCTTCCGCGATGCCTTCGCCAACCTGATCCGCCTGTTCGACGCCGCGGTGCAGGCGGTGGCCGCGCTGGACGAGCCGGACGACCTCAACCCGCTGGCGGCCAAGGTCCGCGCCGAGCGTGAAGCGCTGCTGCAGTCCGGCCTGGATGCCGAGGCCGCGCAGCGCCAGGCCGGCTGGCGGATCTTCGGCGCCAAGCCCGGGGCCTATGGCGCGGGCGTGCAGGGCGCTATCGACGCTCGCCTGTGGCAGAGCCGCGAGGACCTGGCCGAGGTCTACCTGAACTGGGGCGGCTACGCCTATGGCGGCGCCGACGAAGGCACCGCGGCCCGTGGCCAGTTCGCCCAGCGCCTGAGCCAGGTGCAGGCGGTGCTGCAGAACCAGGACAACCGCGAGCACGACCTGCTGGATTCCAACGACTACTACCAGTTCCAGGGCGGCATGCTCGCGGCGGTGGAAAGCCTCAGCGGCGAAAAGGCCTCCAGCTACCACGGCGACCACAGCCAGCCGGACCTGCCGAAGATCCGCAGCCTCAAGGAAGAGCTGAGCCGGGTGGTCCGCTCCCGCGCGGCCAACCCGAAGTGGATCGCAGGGGTGAAACGCCACGGCTACAAGGGCGCCTTTGAAATGGCCGCCACCGTGGATAATCTGTTCGCCTTCGACGCCACCACCGAACTGATCGACGATCACCAGTACGCCCTGCTGGCCGACGCCTATCTGCTGGACCCGGCGACCCGCGAATTCATCCGCCAGCACAACCCCCATGCGTTGCGCGACATGACCGAGCGCCTGCTCGAGGCCCAGCAGCGCGGGATGTGGCAGGCGCCCGGCGAGTACCGCGAGGCCCTGGAAAACCTGCTGCTGGATATTGAAGAAGATGGCTGATGCTCCTGTAGCCGCTGCCGCGGGCTGCGATCGGGCCCGCAGGGCCCGCTGGGGCAGGCGACGCGGCCGGTCAGATGCCAAAGCGTCGTCTGTTTTATGCCGACTGCGTCGTCAATCGCAGCCTGCGGCAGCGGCTACATCGATTGATGTTCGTGCACCCCTTTACCGAGAACCGACATGAGCGATACCCCACATTTCCCGCTGTCCGCCGTGGTCGGCGCCGATGACCTGAAACTGGCGCTGTGCCTGACGGCCATCGACCCGAAAATCGGCGGGGTGTTGATCGAAGGCCCGCGGGGCATGGCCAAGTCGACCCTGGCCCGCGGCCTGGCGGACCTGCTGGCCAGCGGGCAGTTCGTCACCTTGCCCCTGGGCGCGACCGAAGAGCGCCTGGTCGGCACCCTGGACCTGGACGCGGCGCTGGGCGAAGGCCGGGCGCAGTTTTCCCCGGGGGTGTTGGCCAAGGCCGATGGCGGGGTGCTCTACGTCGACGAGGTGAACCTGCTGCCGGACCATCTGGTGGACCTGCTGCTGGACGTGGCCGCCAGCGGCACCAACCTGATCGAGCGCGACGGTATTTCCCACCGGCATTCGGCCAGGTTCGTGCTGATCGGCACCATGAACCCGGAGGAGGGCGAGTTGCGCCCGCAACTGCTGGACCGCTTTGGCCTCAACGTCGCCCTGAGCGGGCAGACGCCGCCCGCTGAACGGGGGCAGATCATTCGCCGGCGGCTGGATTTCGACAGCGATCCCCAGAACTTCTGCCAGCAATGGGCCGCCGAGCAGGCGGCGCTACGCCAGCGCTGCCAGCAGGCGCGTCTGTTGCTGGCGGAGATCGCCCTGGACGATCGAGCGCTGGAGCGGATCACCGAACGCTGTTTCGCCGCCGGCGTCGATGGCCTGCGCGCGGACCTGGTCTGGCTGCGTGCCGCCCGCGCTCATGCGGCCTGGCGTGGTGCCCGGGCTATCGAGGAGCAGGACATAGACGCGGTGGCCGAATTCGCTCTGCGCCATCGCCGTCGCGACCACCCGCCGAGCGCGGCGCATCAGCCGCAGCCGTCTTCCGCGCCATCCCCGGCCCAATCCAGCCCCGCCGAAGGCCAGGGCCAATGGGGCGAGCTGCCGGCCCAGACGCTGGCCACCGGCGCCCGGCGTGAAGTGCCGAGCTGGCCAAAAAAGCCCTAGGCATTCGCCCCCGGTCCGACGCGGGGGCGAATGCCAAGTCCTGCGCCGGGCGGTTGGACAAGGGCAGGCAAGGCCGCGCGCGCACGGCCGTCCATGGCTCGATCAACTGGCCCGGCACCTTGCTCAATGGCCGGCCCCGCCAGCGTGACGATCTGTTGTGGTACCTGCGCAGCCGTTCGCCCCATGAACTGTGGCTGGTGATTGTCGATGCGTCGGCCTCGACCCGCCGCCATCAGGCACTGAGCGATGCCAAGGGGCTGCTGGCCCAGCTGTTCGATGATGCCTACCGGCAGCGCGCGCGCCTGGCCCTGCTGACCGCCAGCGGCCGCGCGCCGAACTGGCAGGTGCAGGGTTTGAAGGCTTCGAAGGATTTGCGCGACTGGCTCGACGGGCTGGGCGCGGGCGGCGGCACGCCGTTGCTGGCGGCCTTGGCCGAGGCGGGACGGTGGCTGGTCTCGCGGCAGAAGCGTTACCCGGCCGAGCAGCAACGGGTACTGCTGCTCACCGATGGCCGGCTCAAGACCTTGCCGCCCTTGGCGCGCCTGGGTTGCCCGACCCTGTTGATCGATATCGAACGCGGGCCGATCCGCCTCGGCCGCGCTCGCGAGCTGGCGCAGCAGCTGGATGCGCAGTACCGGCATATCGATGGGGTGTGATGGGGTGAGGGCAGTCCGGCCGTGAGCCGGCCGACGACTGCCCCCGGATCAGCGTTTTAGCCGCCGAAAGGAGCGGAACGGATGGCTTCGCCTTTCCTGGCGCAGGAAGGCGGGTTGGTCATGCCCAGGGTGAGCAGGTTGCCGCCGTTGATGATGCAGTTGAACTCCTTGTTGTCGTTGGTTTTCAAGGCCACATAGGTGTTGGTGCCTTCGGTGCGACGGCTGACGATGCTGACGTCCGAGGGGGCATAACCCAGGGCGCCGCTGGTCTGGGATTTGATCTGTTCATCGCTCAGGGTATTGGTCTTGCCGGCGATCGAATTGCAACCGGCGAGTCCGAGGGTGAGGGCACAAGCCAAGGCAAGGGGGACGACTCTCATGTGTTGCTCCTTTATTAGGGTGAGGTCCGCCGGAAATCCTAGCAGCGGCGTATTTTTTTGCTGGGTGCCCTGGATGTTTTTTGCGATCCGCTGCGCGAATCGAGCATTACCAGCCGACGGACGGATGCGTTTGCTCGGGCGCCCCGTCCTTTCCCTTGAGCGCGGGCAAGAGTGTCCCCTTGCTTGCGCTCTTGCATCGGCTATTACCTGGCCATTTCCTGTCGGTACTGGCGCGTGCGCCTGGGGCTGTTCAACTGGTCGAGCAGCAGCGCCAGCCAGGGGCGTACTTGAGGTTTGGGCGCGCGCCCGCGACTGAGGCGATGCATCTGCAGGCGGACGATGGTTATGGTCGCCAGGGAGGCCAGGGGCTTGCGTTTCCAGCGTAGCGGCGGCAGTTGCGGATGGCTGTGCTGGCCGCTGCGCCAGAGCCGGGACAGGGCCGGCTCGAGGGCCAGGGCGGTGGCGATGCCGGCCATCGCGATACCGCTGTCCAGCACTTGTTGCACCACCGGCAGGCGGCGGATGCCGCCAGTGACCATCACCGGCATCCGCGCCACGGGCGCCAGTTCGCTGGCCATTTCGATGAAGTAGGCTTCGCGCGCCAGGGTCCGGCCGTCGCGCACTTCGCCCTGCATGGCCGGGGACTCGTAGCTGCCGCCGGACAGCTCCAGCAGGTCCACCGGCAGGCCGTTGAGCATCTCGATGACCTGGCGCGCGTCCCTGGCATCGAAGCCGCCGCGCTGGAAGTCGGCGGAGTTGGGCTTGACCGAGACACAGAACGTGGCCGAAACTCTCTCCCGTACCGCCTTGATCACCTCCACCAGCAGATGCGCGCGGTTCTCCGGCGAGCCGCCCCATTGATCGCTGCGGCGGTTGGTCAGGGGTGAGAGGAACTGGCTGATCAGGTAGCCGTGGGCGGCATGGATCTGCACCCCTGAAAAACCGGCCTGTTCGGCCAGCCAGGCACTATTGGCGAAGCGCTGGATGATCTCGGCGATGTCCTCTTCGCTCATGGACCTGGGTTCGGCGAACATTTTCGAGAACTGCCCCATGTCCAGGGCCACTGCCGATGGCGCCAGGGCCTGCTGCCCCAGGTCCAGCGCCAGGCCAACGGCTATCGCCGTTACCCACCGCAGATCCTGCAGACCCTGAAGATCATCCAGTGCGCCCAGCAGGCCGGGTTCAGCCTGGAGGAACTCAAGCAACTGCTGCCGGGCTGCGAGTCGAGTGACCTTGACCATCAGGCCCTGCTGCAAAGCCTCGAGCGCAAGGTCGGGCAGATCGAGGACATGCAGCGGCACCAGGCCCAGAGCAAGGCGCAACTGCTGGAGATCATCGACAACATCCGCGACCGCCCGGAAGGCATGGATTGTTCCGAGAACGCCGAGCGGGTCATGGCATCGATCAAGGGTGGGGTGTTCTGAGCCATCTGTGTTTCGGGGCGCCTGAAACAATTTGGGCGACCATCGCGGTCGCCCAAAAGGTGTTTCAGGTTTGGCGGATCGAACCGCTTACTGTGGCGTATCGTTGCCTTTGCCCCGAATGTTGCCGGACTGGTCCAGCAATACTGGGGTGGCGAGCAAGGCATCGTGGTGGGATGCACGGTACGAGTGGACGAAGTGACGAATCAGGGCGATGGCCACACCGAGCATCAGGCCCAGTACCAGCGACAGGATGATGACCAGGGCGGGCTTCGGCTTGAGCGGGCTCACCGGTTGCAAGGCCTTGCGATCGATGGTGACCAGTTTCAGCCGGTCCATATCGATGTTCAGGTTGCGCAGGCGAGCCACTTCAGCCCTGAGCGGAAAAACGTCCTTCAGGAAAATGTCCTCGTTGGAGCGCTTGTTCAGTTCCTGCACCTGGCGGTTGACCTGCAGCATCTGCAGTTCCTTGCCGATTTCGGCGATACGCTTCTCGGTGAAATCGTCAGAGGTGCGTTTCTGCAGGGCTGCGCGCTCGGCCTCGAGGGTTTCATAGCCCATGAAATACAACGGGATGCTCTGAGTGTTGACCTCGGTGCGCATCACCTGGGTCGAGCCGGCGCGGGAGGCGTCGGACATCGAGGACGGCGTGGTTGGCGTGCGGATGCCCATCGACTTGGCGATGGTGATCGCTTCGGCCAGTTCGGCCAGACGATCCTTGCGCTGTTCTTTCAACTGCCCGCGCAAGGCCTTGAGTTCGTCCTCGAGCTGCGCGCGGCGAATATTATCGCTTTCGAGCAAGGCCGCGATTTTCGATTCCTTGTCGGTTTCATAGTTGGAGCGCGCCGCGGCAATCTTGCCTTTGAGTTCATTGAGCCGGTTGTTGACGATGACCTTGAGGTCGGCGCCAATGCGTTCCCGTTCAGCATCGATGGCGTATTCGACGAAACCGTTGAGGATCTGTACCCCGTTGACATCCTTGGGATATTGCATTTCCAGCTTGATGTAGCTGCTCAGGGCGTTGTCTTTTTTCGGATCTGGCTGAACCAGCTTTATCGAGTCGCGGTTGAAGTCCTCGAAGCTTTGTTCGAGTGTTTGTCCTGGGCGTTTGAAGGCCTGGAACAGATCCTGATGAGAACGGAAGAACTCCAGTCGTGTTTCATAGGACTCAAGTGCTGCGCCGACCTTGGACAAGGCATCTGCGGGCGGCAGTTTGTAGACTTCCGAGCGATTGAGGGCGTCGAGTTCATTCAGGGCGGCTGGGCGTAATACGCTGCTCACCTCATATACACGGGGAGCCAATAGCGCATAAGCCATACCCACCAGTGTCACGGCAACGGTACAACCGATTACCAGCATCTTTTGCTGCCAGACGGATTGGAACAATGCAAACAGATCAATTTCATCCGCGTCAGCATTCATCTGAGGCCGGGGAACAATATTCAAAATCAGCACACCTCTAATTCATGTGAATCCTAACCCTGTCATGCCGTACCCCAGACGGAGCATGCATGCAGGGCTGCCCCCGTGATGAGGCTCCTTGCCGATGGGCGCCACTCGTTGCCAGAAAAAAACCATGAGATGGGGCTGTTTTCTTGCGAGAGATAGTTGGCAGGCCGCTTTCCGAGCTAGGTCCCGGAAATGGCTGTTTCGATGCCGAGCGCCTTTAACGTAACTCTTGAATCCTGAAGGCACTTTGCCATTGGCGTTGGTGAAGACGTTAAGTGGGCGAATATTACAGGAATGCTCGGGAGGATAAATATATGAATTTAACCGTACCTTCATAATTCGCCTTATCTATTGCTGTTTGGATAGCAAAGCGGCCTGTTTCCCATATGGAAGTTTATCGGTGCCCCATAAGAGGGCGGGTAGGCTTACAAGTTGTGAGTATTTCTAATAGCCTGGCAGTTGGCCTCAAAAGAATGGGCGATAGAACACCCTGAGGTTTTATTGGTGCTGGGCAGATCATGACTGGCCTGATACAGAGTTGTCGCACCTTGAGCGCGAGAGGGGGCGAGCCCCATGAGTGTTCACTCCACGCTCAGCGTCAAAGGCCGCGGCTGCGGGATGGGATTGCGCATCAGCGTGCCCACCGTCACTGCCGCCAGCAGCGCCAGCAGGCCGGCCACCCAGAGCACCATGCCGAAACCGTCGATAAAGGCCTGGCGGGCCAGTGGTTCGACCAGTTCTTTCGCGGAGTCGGGCAGCAATGCCAGGGCTGCGGGCATGTCGCCGGCCACCACCCGGGAGGCGATGGCCTGGTCCTGGTCGAGCCATTGCGCGGCGTTTGCGCCCAGGCTGGCGTGCAGGCGTTGCTGGGTATGGCTGCCGAGCAGGGCGCCGAACACGCCAATGGCCAGCATGATGGCGCTGAAGCGCATGGTGGTGCTCAGGCCCGAGGCCATGCCGGCGCGGTCGCGGGGCACGCAGGCCATGATGTTTTTCTGCGTGTCGCCGTTGAGCAGGCCGGCGCCAGCACCCGTCACCGCGATGGCCAGGGCAAAGCTCAGGTAGCCGCCAGCCTGCACGGCCCAGGCGGCGAGCAGGTTGCCGCAACCGACCAGGGTCAGGCCGGCGGCCATCAGGGTCGCCGGGGCATAACGCGTCGCCAGGCGCACACCGATGCGCGGACAGATCAGCATGGTCAGGGCAAATGGCAGCATGCCCAGCCCCGAGGCGATCGCCGAGAAGCCCAGGCCGTTCTGCAGGTAGAAGGGCAGCAGGGTCATCATCACCTGGGCGCAGCCGGCGTAGGCGAACATCCCCAGCAGGGCACCGATGAAGCGCGGATGGCGGAACAACTGCAGGTCGACCATGGGCCGGTGCTGCACCCGCTCGATCAGCACGAACAGCCCGAGCAACACCATGCCGCCCAGCAGCCGGGCGTAGGTCAGCGGGTGGCTCCAGCCGATGCGATTGGCTTCGATCAGGCCCCAGATCAGGCACAGCAGGCTGGCGCTGAAGGCCAGGCTGCCCCAGGGGTCGAGGCGGGCGGCCTGGGTGTCGCGGGACTCGGGTATCGCGCGCAACACCATCAGCACCAGCAGCCCGCCCACCGGCAGGTTGAGGTAGAAGATCCAGCGCCAGCCGATGAACTCGGTGATCAGGCCGCCGACGGTGGGCGCGGCGGTCATCGCCACGCCCATGCAGGCTCCCCAGAACGCCCAGGCCTTGGCCCGTTCGACCTCGTCATGGAAGGTGTGGCCGATGGTGGCCAGGGCCGAGGTCAGCAGCAGCGCCGCGCCGACCCCCTTGATCGCCCGGGCGATGTCGAGCAACAGCACGTTGGGCGCGGCGCCACAACCGAGGGAGGCGAGGATGAACAGCCCGAGGCCGCAGAGCAGGGTGCGCTTGCGCCCGAAGCGGTCAGCCAGGCTGCCGGCCGGTAGCAGCAGCGCGGCGAAGGCCAGCATGTAGGCGCTGACCACCCACTCGATATCGGCGAAGTTGGCCCCCAGGTCGCGGGCGATGCTCGG
The DNA here is from genome assembly GCF_900115645.1 of Pseudomonas sp. NFPP07. Classification (NCBI taxonomy): domain Bacteria; kingdom Pseudomonadati; phylum Pseudomonadota; class Gammaproteobacteria; order Pseudomonadales; family Pseudomonadaceae; genus Pseudomonas; species Pseudomonas sp. NFPP07. The sequence goes on along the minus strand of NZ_FOXG01000010.1, from coordinate 181,313 downwards.
CAGGGTCACCGCGACAATGTTGGTGTCGAGCACGATCAGCGAGCACACCCCGGAAGCGGTGAGCAGGGTCAGGCGCGGGCTGGCCGGCCTCATGGCTGCACCCGTTGACCCAGCGCGGCGAGGGCGGCCTGGGCGATTTCATCGTCATGGGCCGGGGTGTCGGCGCTGATGCCGATGGCGCCGATCACCTGGCCGTCGACGCGGATCGGCTGCGCGCCTTTCATCATCAGCAGGCCCGAGGTGATGGCCGCCTGGCGCCCGCCGTTGATGGCGTTTTCCAGGTCGCCGGAGGGGCGCTTGAACAATGCCGAGGTCCGCGCCTTGCCCTGGGCCAGTTCGATACCGGCCACCACCGGCGCGCCGTCCATGCGCGCGCTGAGGATCGGCCAGCCGCCGTCGTCGACGATCGCCACGGCGCAGGGCCAGCCCTTGGCCGAGGCGGTGTCCTGGGCGGCCTTGAGCAGTTGTTGGGCGGTGGCGAAATTGAGGATTGCCTTCTGGGCAACGTCGGCGTCTTTCTCGGCGGCGAAAGTCGTGGGCACGCTGCAGCAAGTGATCATGGCCAGAAACAGTGGTTTGACGTGCATGGCGTGGGCTCTCTACTGTGAAGGTCTGGCCAGCTTATCCCGGGCTTTCGCCCATTCTGTTAGGCGAGCTGGAGCACTTCATTACCTTTGAGCTAACACACTTATGGAAATCCGTCATTTCCGCTATTTCCTGGCGGTGGCCCGACAACGCAATTTCACCCGCGCCGCCGAGCAACTGGGCATCGCGCCGCCAACCCTGAGCCGGCAGATCCAGGACATGGAACAGGCCCTGGGCACCCGCTTGTTTGTGCGCCAGCAGCGCGAGGTCAGCCTGACCGAGGCCGGCGCGGCCCTGGTGCGCGAGGCCGAGGCCACGGTGCGCCAGTTCGAGTTCGCGCAACGTAACGCCCAGCGCGCCGGGCGCGGCGAAATCGGCCATATCGAGCTGGGATACGTGGCCTCGGCGGTGTATTCGGGGCTTCTGCAAAAACAGGTGCAGCGCTTCAGCCAGGACTGCCCGGACGTCAGCCTGAGCGTGCGCGAAAGCCCGATGGCGGCGTTGCCCGGACTGGTGGCCGAGGGGCGGTTCGACATCGGTTACATCCGCTCGCCCATGACCTTGCCCGAAGGGGTGGAGGCGGTCCGCCTGGATGGCGAGGGCTTTGTCCTGGCGCTGCCCGCCGAGTCCTGGCTGGGACGCTTGCCGGAGATCGCCCCGGCCCATCTGCACAACGAGACCTTCGTGCTTCCGGAACAGATCAGCGGCACCTTGCAGGTCGCCGCCGAGGGCGGTTACGCACCGAAACTGGGGGCGCAGCCCGGCGGCCTGGTGGCGGTGCTGGCCCTGGTCTCCCTGGGGCAGGGGGTGGCCGTTGTGCCGGAATCGGTGGTCGGGCACGTGGGGCTGCCCAATGTGTTGTACCGGCCGATCCAGGGCAGCACGGCTTCATCCTGGCTGTCGCTGATCCACCGCCGCTTCGAAAAGGCCCCGGCGGTGGCGCGTTATATCGAGCAGGTCAGAGGCACATTGCGGGGGTAGGGGCGATGCGGCCGCTGAGGTAGTTTTGCTCTAAGCCGGCCAGCAGCGCCTGAAATGTTTTGTAAAAAATTCTTCGGAGCCTGTAGGCATAAGGCTTCGAGCGCAACTGCGCAACTTCTTGCGCAATTCATGGTTGCTAGAGTGGCGGGCTCAATGGAACGACTGACAAGCGCCTGACAGATCGCGCTGCTCGGGAGGGAGCGGGATGGTTCGATTTCAAGGACTGAGATCCTCAATTCGTCTTTATGGGTTGGTCACGGTCACCGGTATTCACGACCAGCCTGCCCTGGATCCGGTGCAGATAAGTTGCGTCGGCGACCTCGATGCACCCACCGTCCGGGTGTTCATTTCCCGGCTGGACGCGGAGATCTACCTGCGCGCTTCCCATCTGCGCAACTATCGTGTGGTGCCACTTCGATCGTTCGATCCTTCCCAGCTCCTCAATCAGGCTAATGGCTGGTTGAAACTCAATATCTGCCTGGGTTTCGCCGCCCAGGACGACTGCCTCCTCAGTATCGATCAACAGGAAGTGATTCCGGTCGGGCTGACGGCCTGGACCCGGCCGGTCCTGGATGATCAGGGTTATTACCTGCAATGGTCGGACACGGAATTACCCGAGTACCTGCTAAGTGCCTATAAAAGTGTTGGCGCACCGGACTACAACCGGCAGCTCAACGAACTGGACGATTGGGCGCCAGCGGCCATGGAGCGGACGGTTGCCGAAGCACTGCAGATGTCGCCCCCGTTCAAGGCCCCCGGCTCGACGGCCAGCCAGCTCGCATTATTCGATGTGGAGGATGCCTGTTGGCGCTTTGGTCTCTTCCAGATCGATGGCCTAGGGACAACACGCAATACCTAACGGATAAAGGAGATTGCCATGAGTGGAAAACCTGCGGCACGTGTCACGGATATGACCGCTTGCCCGTTGCCCGGGCACGCCAGTAACCCGATTGTCTCGGGATCGCCCGACGTATTGTTCGATGGGCTCAGCGCGGCGCGGATGACCGACACCACGGCCTGCGGCAGTGCCCTGGTCAGTGGGGTGGTTGCCAATGTGCTGATCAATGGCTTGCCGGTCGCGACCCTGGGCACGACCGGTAATCACGGGAATGTGGTGGTGAGCGGGTCGGGAAGCGTGATCATCGGGCAGCAGGTCAGTGCCGCGGCTGTCGCTCCCGTGATCAAAATTCCCGGGCTTTGCCTGCCGTGCCTGTTGGCGGCGGCGCAGCGCAATGAAGCCTTTGTCCCGCTGCAAAGCCTGGGGAACTGATCATGAGTGTTCCTGGCAATGGACGCCGGACTGATCCGAATGTTCTGCAATTTCGTACCCATATTCGCCACTGTCTGGAGCAGCACCCTGAAACCCGGCTCTATGTGCTGGTGGATGGCGCCCGGTACATGACCCTGGAGAACCGCCTGGACGCGGCCGGGGCGGCGATCCGCGTCGAGTGGTTGCTGGCCGCTACCGAGCTGGACGAAATCAGCCGTGGGGGACCAGCGCTGGTGGAGTTCATGACAAATAGCGACGAGGCCTCGCAACTGCTCGACTGGCTGATCGAGCGCGACCAGAAGTCGCCGCTGGTTTCATGGCTGTGGAGCGAGCGTTCCTTTGAGGCGCTGAGCAACCATCTCAAATCCCATTTGTTCAGCCGTCTGCCGGATGGCCGGATGGCGTTGTTTCGTTATTACAACCCGATCGTCCGCCGCAGCCTGGAGGCTGTCTTGGACAGCGAACAGCGAATGGCCCTGATGTTGCCGCTTGATCGCTGGCAGATCTGGCAGCCATTGGTCCTGGCGTACCAGACGTATTACCGGGTCGGGCAGGAGGCTCGCCATGCTTGAGTTGACGGCAGACCAGCTGAAAGCGCTGGAGCAGGTTCGGCAAAATGAGGTGATCGAGAAGATCATGCTCGAGATACGTCAGCACAATCCTCAATGGCTCGAGCAGAAGGGCCAGTGGCAGACGATCCAGTACCTCAAGGACTACCGGGAAAAAGCCTGGGCGCTGCAAATCGAAGAGCCCGATACGGTTGAAAGCTTCATGCGCTTTGGCCTGCAATTTCCTGGTTTCGAAGAAACACCCGGGTTTATCCGATGGATGAAAAGGCCGGTAAACGACACCCCGGAGCAGCGTTTTCGCGATTACGCAAGCGTCATGGATTTCGTCCAGGGGCAACGCGCCTGGCGTGCAGCACTCAAGACAGGGATGCCTGAATGACCAGTTTCATCAGTGGAGCCGTAGCGCAACTGGCACCTCCCATAAGCAGTGGGGTGCGTTTGCCATTACCTCGCAGTGGACCGAGGCTGCCCTTCGATATACCCATTCCCGCGCCGCCTCGATTGCCGATGCCGCCGCCACGACCGTTGCCGGTTCCGCCCCCGGAAGTCGTCCCCCGGCCGCTACCGAGCCCAAGACCGGTGCCGCAGCCTTTGCCGCTACCCGGGACCAAGCCCGAGGCGCTGCCCAAGGCGGATGCGCCGGCAAGCACCCGGGACCGGACGAAGGAGGCGGAAAGAGAGTGCAAGACCCAGAAGAAAGACTGCGTGAAGTGCCCGCCCGAAGACGGGCATATGTACATTCCGGTCAACGGGAAGGGACACAGCATGAGTGACCTGTCGAGCAGGTACCAAAACTGGGTGACCAACTTCCCATTTCCCTGGGAGTGGCTGTGGAGTACTACGGACTGGGACGGTTTTGTGAAAAACCGCTGTACCTTGCAAGAGGCCAAGGCCAACTACAAATTCATGCTCATACTCGGTTTCAAGCACCCTAAGTTTGCCAAGAACCTTGAGAAGGACCTGATCGTGAAGGCGTTCAAGCAGGCAGACAAGGCCAAACCCAGCCCGCCGGTGAGGCTCGAGTGGCATTTTCTTCAGCGCGAGGTCTACGAGTATTGTTCCGAGAAGTACGAGGAAGGTGGGCTCACCAACCTGACGGCTTACTGGAACCCGATGCCTGGCACCAAGGATGATGAGGAGTACCAGGAAATGCGTCGCGAGGAGAAAAAGGCGCTGGACGAGTACTACAAGCAGAACCCGGATTTAATTGCCTGAGACCGTATGGAGTACTCATGGACACATTCAAGCGTTTCAATTTCAAGCTGAGCTTCGATAAGCAGAAGATTGCCCAGGTTACCGAGCAGCAACAAATCGACAGGAGCCTGGCCTTTCTCAAGGCGATAGGCGAGATCGACCCCATTCTCAAGAACTGGTTCTTGTGCGCCGAAGGCAAGGATGACGGCCTGACGCACAATGTGCTCCTCGACCCGAGCAGCTTGCGGCGGGAAATAGCCTCCTGGAAAGACTCGGACTTCGACGTCAACGACATGAGCTTTGTGTTGTGGAACGGGATACCTGATCCGCTGAAGGGCGGGCTTTCGATCACCTATCACGCCCGAAGCGGCGGTTCGTTGCCCGCGGGCATCGAGTTTTCCGAAGCCGGGACACTGGTCCGTTGCCTGCCGGATCCTCGACAGGGCATTGTCGAGTTGATGAACGCAGCGGTCGATCTCTGGCCGGAGATCTATTGGGGCGTGGCCGCTCCCAACGAGTACTTTCGCAAGCAGCGGGTGTTCCAGGACCGGCAGACTATCGGCTGGATCGGTTATTGCCCGCACCCTCTGTCGGCGGCCGATTTTCCGGAGGTCGCCGAGCTGCGTCCCACTCAATCGAAGGGCACCATCGTCGTTGCCTGCCCCGGCATCATGGACGAGAAGAACGTCCAGCATGTGCAGGTGGTGGGTGACACCGATATCAAGCTGGTGGAACTCGGGCTGTTGCCCGGACGCTATTGAGTCGCACAGGCAGGCTCGCTTTTGCTGGGGCGAGCTTGCCTGCCATAGCCGTGGCCAGACACCCCGATAAGATCTTGAAATGATTTCCCTCATGGGAAATTCCCCTTGGGGTTGTAGGATTCAAGTCCGTTTTTCTTCACAGGACTTGCATGAACACCCTCTCGGAGCCTCCCAGTCGTCCTTATTCCTGGACGCCTCAGCCTTTCCCCGCTCGATCCGCCTCGCGGTGCCTTCCGTCAGTCATAAGGCGCGGCCGTTACCCCGAACTCGCTGTTTTTCGCTGCTCGCCGCCGGTCGTCGCGACCGTTGGGCGCTGGCCTGCGTTTGCCGTTCAAAGGCCTTGTGGCCTTGCCTTGCCGTGTCCGGCTGCCTGAATTCACTGGAGAGATAGAGTCGTTTTTATGGAATGGATAATGGACCCCACGGCCTGGCTTGGCCTGTTGACCCTGATCGTGCTCGAGCTGGTGCTGGGGATCGACAACCTGGTGTTTATCGCGATCCTCGCGGACAAGTTGCCGCCCCACCAGCGTGACCGCGCGCGGATCATCGGCCTGTCCCTGGCGCTGATCATGCGCCTGGGCCTGCTGGCGAGCATTTCCTGGTTGGTGACCTTGACCGCGCCGCTGTTCGAGGTGTTCGGCAAGAGCTTCTCCGGTCGCGACCTGATCATGCTGTTCGGCGGTGTGTTCCTGCTGTTCAAGGCCACCATGGAGTTGCATGAGCGCCTGGAAGGCCATGTCAGCCAGCGCGCCGGCAATGCCGCTTACGCGTTGTTCTGGCCGATCGTCGCGCAGATCGTGGTGCTCGATGCGGTGTTCTCCCTGGACGCGGTGATCACCGCCGTGGGCATGGTCGACGAGCTGGCGGTGATGATGATCGCGGTGATCATTTCCATCGGCCTGATGATCGTCGCCAGCAAACCGCTGACCCGCTTCGTCAACGCCCACCCGACGGTGATCATGCTGTGCCTGGGCTTCTTGATGATGATCGGTTTTGCCCTGACCGCCGAAGGCCTGGGCTTCCACATTCCGAAAGGCTACCTGTACGCGGCCATCGGTTTCTCGATCCTGATCGAGCTGTTCAACCAGATCGCCCGTGCCCGTCGCAAGAAATCCATGCAGGGCCTGCGGCCGATGCGTGAGCGCACGGCCCATGCGGTGATGCGCCTGCTCGGCGGTCGCCAGCTGGCGGTGGAGGAGGTGGGCGAAGAGATCGCCGACCTGCTGGACAATGGCCAAGCGCCGAGCGCGGAGCTGTTCGACCGCCGCGAGCGGGTGATGATCAGCGGCGTGCTGCAACTGGCCGAACGACCGATCCGCACCTTGATGACGGTGCGCGCCGATGTCGACTACATCGACCTGGCCGACGATGCCGAAGCCATCCGCAACAGGCTGATGCATTCGTCCTACTCGCGCCTGCCGCTGATTCGCGACGGCGCGGTGGAAGAGCCGCTGGGCTTCGTGCACAAGAAGGAACTGCTCAAGGAATACCTGGCCGGCAACGAGCCGAACCTGGAACACCTGGCGCGCACGGCGATCAACCTGCTGGACAGCTTCTCGATCCTCAACGCCCTGGAGCAGATGCGTAAAGCCTCGACCCACATCGCGTTCGTGATCAACGAATTCGGCGATTTCGTCGGCGTGCTGAGCATGACCGACATCCTCGAATCCATCGCCGGCGAGCTACCCGACGCCAGCGAAATCGAAGGCCCGGACATTGTCGAAGAGCAGGGCGGTTTCATGGTCAGCGGCGCCTTGAACCTGGCGCAGATCCGCCAGCGTACCGGCTTCGACGCCGAACCGACCGAGGACTACCAGACCCTGGCCGGGTTGGTGATGAGCCTGCTGGACCGCTTGCCGGTGATTGGCGACCGACTGCAATGGCAGGACTGGACGCTGCAGGTGGTGACGGTGGAAGAGCGGCGAGTGACCCGGGTGCTGCTCAGACCCGCGGGCGAATAGCCGAGGTTGGCCAGTTGCCTGGGTGCGGTCGCCGCTGTTGAAGCCTCGTGTCTATTCCTGCACCATCGCCGCCCGCTTGTTCAATGGATGGAAGAGAAGTATGCGCAAGGTTTGCATGGGCGCGGTACGCGGCAGGGCCGTCATGGGGGGATTCTGCCTGTTTACCCTGGCACTGCTTGGCGGTTGTGATGACCAGGATGAGGCCCCCGCGGTGGCGCACCCGGTGGTGGAAATGGCCCTGCATGAGCCCATTGCCCAGGTGCTCGCCCGGAGCCCGCTGCCGTTTTCCAAGGACTGTCTGAAGCCCGTCAGGATGTGCTGGTATGAAATCGAGCGTTCCAGCAACGACAAGAACCTGCCGGTCGTCCTGATCGGCGGTGGTGAGCATGGGCTCAGGATCGAACAGGTCTCGGACATCAGTACGGTGATCGACGAGGACCTTGGAGATACGGTCAGTAATATCGACATCACGTTGCGAGGCCTGCCGGATAAAAGTCCCTACGCCGAGCAACAGGCTTTCATTCTCCAGCGTATTGCCGAGCTCAAGAGCGCTGGCTGGAAGCGTTACTACCTACCTTCGAACCCGCGGGTTTCCGGCTCCCAGGCCGACAAGATTCCCTCTGGCGACAATGTGCTGGGCCACTCCATGCTCAACCATCCCTGGCTCGACCCGGACTACCCGATACCGCTCGAGCGCTGGCTGCACAACAAGTCCTTCTACAGCTGGTACTTCCATCGGGACGACGCCTACCTGCATGTCTGGTCCTGGTGTTGGGATGACCAGCAGGCACCCATGGAGCGAGCGACCTGTCTGACCACCCTGCAGTTCCAGAGTGAATACGATTTCTGGTTGTCCAGTTTCGAGGAGAACGAGCGACCGCGCTGGAAGGAGCTGATGCCCGCCAAGCTGGCCAAGGACCGGGAGACGCGGCGAGTGGTGGAAGAGCAGTTGCGTGCCGCTGGCATCGAGATCGACGACAGCTACCAGGACCCGCCGATCAAGGCGCTGGCCCCCTGAGTGCCTGCACCGGTGAACGGCGGGGTTACGGGTGAGCGGTATAAAACCATCCTGGCCCGTATGGGGTGCCTGTTACCGCGCCTGTCAGCCTTGGCTCAGCCCGGCTGACGCTGTTTCAGCGCCGCATCCTGGGCATTGAAGGTGCGCGCCGCGGCGGCCACTTCCTTGCTCACGATGGTCTTGCCGATCGGCGCCAGGGCGATGCCCGCCAGCTTCAGGTGCTGGATGCCAAAGGGAATGCCGATGATGGTGATAAAGCACAGCAGCGCCGACATCACATGTCCCAGCGCCAGCCAGATCCCGCCGAACACAAACCACAGCACGTTGCCGATCACTCCCAGGCCGCTGGTGCCGATATCGTCCTTGTTGTTCAGCTCGCGCCGGCTGATCGCTTCCTTGCCGAACGGAAAGAACGAGAAGGCACCGATCACGAAACAGGCCCGGCCCCAAGGGATGCCGACGATGCTGATAAAGGCCAGGATGCCCCACAGCCACCAGCACAGGCCCATGAAAATGCCGCCGAGGATAAACCAGAGAAAATTGCCGATGGCGCTCATGTGAAGCTTCCTTGTTTGAACCGTGAAGGGTATCGAGCAGGCCCCGTTCGAGGCCCGTGCAGGTATAGACGCTTATTCCTTGCGCCGAGTCAGGCCGGAGACGATCGCCACCAGCAATAGGCTGATGCCCCAGCCGATCAGGGTTTCGAGCCACACCAGAAAGCGGATGCTATGTCCCCAATCCCAGTTCCAGAACTCCACCCAGGCGTTGGGGGAAGGGGTAGTGGTGATCGGTCCCCAGTCCTTCTCCTGTTGCAGATCGACCAGTGACAACAGGATGTCCAGCGAATAGGCACCAGGGCTGAAGCCAGTGTACTCACCGCGCAAGGCATCGCAGGTGTACCAGTTGCCGATATCGGAAGGCAGGTCCTGTTTAGGGTGCTGCTGCTTCCAGGCCTCGCCATATTCCGCGGTACAACTGGCGTAGGTCTCGCTCTGGAACACCAGCGGGTTGCTGGGGGCGAAGACCTTGTGTTCGACGGCGGCGTACCAGTAGATGCTGGTGAATAACAGCCAGATGCCCAGTATCCAGGCCAGCAGGCGCATGGGGCGGTAGCCGTAGCCGGTAAGAGCGCCGTAGAGCACGTGGGGGACCTTGCCGAGCCAGCGCAACCCTGGCCACCATCGAGCGGTACCCTGGCCGACCAGCCCCACTTTGCGTAGGCGCTTCTCGAAGGCGATCCCAACCTGTCGAGCCTCTTCGGAATGGCCCATTTCTTCGAAAACTTTCTGCAGATGTCGCCAGGGTTGAGGGCGGAATTTGCTGTCGCTGCCCTTGAGGCCGTCTTGTCCGCTGTAGGCTGCGTCTTGACGGTCCAGCCAGGCAATGCGTGTTTCTGCGGTGAGCGGGGTTCGGCTATTTATAAAGTTGTAGGTAAAGCCGTTGAGCAATAGCCTGTCGCCCCAGGTACTTGCATCGTCAATCAAGCTTTTTACGTGGGAACCGCTGAATGCAGCTTTGCTCAGCGGCACAGGAAACTCGGTCAGTACCAGAGAGCTGTCTACCCGCATGCCTTGGGCCGATAGCGTATTCCCGCCATTTCCTTGAAAGTGCGCGCCGCGGAAACTCAGTTGTCCTGCAATACGGGCACCAGAGATACGCGTCATGCCAATACTATGGAATCCCAGGTAGACCCCACCTTTGACAATGATGTTGTCTGCGTTGAAAGCTGAACCTTTGATTGCTCGAAATGTGCAGTTCTTGCAGCTCAACTGGTTGTCTATCGAGGCGCTAATCAGAGAAAACCCGCCAATCACCTGGGAGGAGTCTTCAATCCGTACTACGGTTCCGACATAGGCACCGTCCAGCTTCAGAGCGGTGTCTCCGAGACCGTATAGGTAGCTGCCCCGCACGTAGATTGAGCCGCCTATCTGGGCTGCCACCAGATAGATCGGTCCATGGGAATAGAGCTGATTCAGGGACAACGAGCCGGAGATGGACACGCGAGAGGCGAGAAGCCCTGGAATCGCGCTGTAATTCAGGTTCAGCGACCCCTTTAATTGCATACCCTCCAGGTAAAGCGGCTGAAAGCACAGGCAGTGCTCCAGCGTTACGCTTATGCCTATCTCGGCACCACGAAGGTCCAGAGCTCCGACGATATAAGCGCCTTGCAGGTTGATGCCTCGCTCGTGCACGGGGTTTTCAGCATCGCCACCGAGGATCAGAAAGCGCAGGAAGTCAGCGCGTACCCTGTTCTTCTTGGTGCCGGTTTCTGGCCGGCTATCGGCGATCCTGGCCAGGGAGCCAGATGCCGCATGTTCCAGCAAGATTCTTTCGGCAAACGTCAACTCATCGAAGTGTTCCAGCAAACGGCCGTTGGGCAGGGTCTTCAATGGACTTCCCCCGGCAGGTTTGTGGGGGTGGGCTGTGGTTTGCTGCTGCAACCAACGAGAAAGGAAAAAGCGCAAGGCACAAGCAAGGGATGCATGGAAACTTCCGTGTAGAGTCGCCGGGCGGCAGAAAAAAGTGGCGTTATGCTATCGACTTGCCGCAGTCAACAAAAGCAGAAATCCATGCATTGCAGGGTGAGCCCTAAAAATCGCGGGCGCCTCAATCGTTAGTAACTGAAGCACTGAATCCGCAGCGCGTTTTCGTTGACGATTTATCGCGAGCAAGCTCGCTCCTACAAAGGCGACATGCAGTTCAGGAGCCGCACTCAGGGATCGACCTGCGCCATCAACTCCGGCACCGACTCGGGGCGTTTGGCGTAGCGCTGGGCCAGCACCGCGCAGACCATCAGCTGGATCTGGTGGAACAGCATCAGCGGCAGGATCAGCACGCCCATGGTGCTGCCGGCGAACAGCACCTGGGCCATGGGCACGCCGGTGGCCAGGCTTTTCTTCGAGCCGCAGAAGAGGATGGTGATGCGGTCTTCCTGGTTGAAGCCGAACAGCTTGCTCAGCAGGCTGGAAGCCAACAGTGCCAACGCCAGCAGCACGCAGCAGGCCAAGACCAGCCCGGCCAGGTTCCACAACGGGATCTGGTGCCAGATGCCTTCGTTCACCGCCTCGCTGAAGGCGCCGTAGACCACCAGCAGGATCGAGCCCTGGTCGACGAACTTCAGCCAGTTTTTGTTGCGGCCGACCCAGGCGCCGATCCAGCGGCGGGCGATCTGCCCGGCGATAAAGGGCAGCAGCAATTGCACGCTGATCTTGACGATGGCATCCAGGGTCGAGCCGGCATCGCCGTGCACATTCAGCAGCAGGGTCACCAGCAACGGCGTGAGGAAAATCCCGAACAGGCTGGACGCCGCGGCGCTGCAGATCGCCGCCGGTACGTTGCCCCGCGCCAGGGAGGTGAAGGCAATCGCCGACTGCACGGTGGCGGGCAGGGCGCAGAGGTAGAGCATGCCCAGGTACAGCTCGTTGCCGATCAGCGGCGACAGCAGCGGCTTGAGCGCCAGCCCGAGGATCGGGAACAGCACGAAGGTCAGGCTGAAGATCAGCAGGTGCAGGCGCCAGTGGCCGGCCCCGGCGATGATCGCCTCGCGCGACAGCTTGGCGCCGTGGAGGAAGAACAGCAGGGCGATGGCGGCGTTGGTCAGCCAGCCGAAGCCTAGCGCCACCTGGCCGCTGGCGGGCAGGAAGCTGGCCAGCAGCACCACGCCGATCAGGGTCAGGGTGAAATTGTCGGGCAAAAGACGTGAGCGACTCATATCGGGATCATCCAGGGGTTGCCAGGGCGGTGGGCCGACTCTAACGTGATGGCGGACTGCCGACTAACGCCAATGAGCCAGTAAATGCCGCCTAAAGGACATGAAAAGATCGTCCGCCGCAGTATTCCCGGTCTGCCAAGCCTGCCGCGACCGGTGTACGGGCGCACCGAATCCCTGCCCAATCGGGCGCTGACCCGGCGCCACAGCCACCCCTGGGTGCAACTGTCCTACGCCATCCAGGGCGTGCTGGAAGTGCAGACCAGCGCCGGGCGTTTCATCGCCCCGCCGCAACGGGCGGTGTGGATTCCCGCTGGCATGCCGCACAAAGTGTTCAGCTCGCCGCGCACTGAAATGCGCAGCCTGTACCTGGATTGCCGCGTCACCGCCTGGGCCGGCGAAACCTGCCAGGTGCTGGCAGTGAGCAGCCTGCTGCGCGAATTGATCCGCGCCTTCAGCGAGCTGCCGGTGGAATACGCCGAAGACGGCGCCGATGGGCGCCTGGCCCAGGTCCTGCTGGATCAACTGGCCGCCGCGCCGCAACTGGACCTGATGTTGCCGCTGCCCCAGGACCCGCGCCTGCGGCAGATCTACCGCAGCCTGCAAGCGCACCCGGACCAGCCGACCACCCTGGGGCAGTGGAGCGAGAAACTGGGGGTGACGGAGAAAACCCTCAGCCGGCTGTTCCTGCGGGACACCGGCCTGACCTTCCGCGCCTGGCGCCAGCGCCTGCGCCTGCTGGGCGCCCTGACACCCCTGGAGAACGGCGAGCGGGTGACGGACGTGGCGCTGGCCTGCGGCTACGACTCGACCTCGGCCTTTATCGCCGCGTTCCGCCAGCAGTTCGATGCCACGCCTGGAGAATTCTTCCGCTAGCGCTCGTTCCCTGACACTTCTCGTCTGCTCTCAAGGTACTTGTCTACGCAAAAGTGCTATTTTGAGTGCTCTTAACAGCACTCGTGAGAGCACTCCATGACCCATGTTCTTCTGTCCAATGTCGTCGCGAGCATTTCCGAGCTCAAGAAAAACCCCATGGGCACCGTTGCGGCCGGTGGTGGTTCCTCCGTGGCCATTCTCAATCGCAATGAACCGGCGTTTTACTGCGTTCCGGCCAAGGAATACGAAGCGATGATGGAGCGTCTGGAGGATATGGAGCTGCTCGCCTTGTGCCGTGAGCGAGAGAATGATCCGACCATCAAGGTTTCGCTCGATGACTTATGAGCTGGAGTTCTCCGAGAAAGCCTGGAAGGAATGGCAAAAGCTGGGCCCCACGCTGAAAGAGCAATTCAAGAAGAAGCTGCAGGAACGACTCGTCAACCCCCATGTTCCGGCTGATCGCCTGAGCGGTTTGGGCAATGCCTACAAAATCAAATTACGTACGGCGGGCTACCGCCTGGTGTATCGGGTGGTGGATGAGGTGTTGGTGGTGACGGTCATTGCCGTGGGCAAGCGGGAGCGGGGGAGTGTCTATCAGCAAGCCAGGAAGCGTTAGTCAGCCAGGAGAAGCTCAAACTATCCGCAATGGTCTGTGGCCCCTGTAGCCGCTGCCGCAGGCTGCGATCGGGCGCTTGCGCCCGTCACGATCTGACTTCTGGAATGCGCTGACGCCGGCAGCCGCCACCCTTCAACCCTGGACCTGACACCCATCATCCAGCGCGAGCGGCCACCGCGTCCTTCAAAAACTAAGCCGGCGTCAGCCGCTCAATCCTGGCGGGCGTAGCCACAACCAGCGGCGCAAAGCTGTGGGGCTGGGCCATGTTCCACATGCGTGCGTAGAACTCCGAACTGATGGGGCGTTGCAACAGCTCGCCGGGTTCGAGGAACACGTGGATCTGCGAGAACAGTCGAACCTCGGTGGTGGTCAGGCGCCGTACCAGGTGCTTGGCCTGCAACTGCGCCGGGTGGTCGAGGCCGGCGGCGCTGAGCATCTCGCCGAGGGCGACCAGGGTGTTGCGATGGAAGTTGTGCACCCGCTCGGCCTTGTCCGTGACCTGCAGCGCTTTCTGGCGCAGCGGGTCCTGGGTGGCGACGCCGGTGGGACATTTGTTGGTGTGGCAGCTTTGCGACTGGATGCAGCCGATGGCGAACATGAAACCGCGCGCGGCATTGACCCAGTCGGCGCCGATGGTCAGCACGCTGGCGATGTCGAAGGCACTGATCACCTTGCCGCTGGCGCCCAGCTTGATCTGTGAGCGCAGGCCGGCGCCGACCAGGGTGTTATGCACGAACAGCAGGCCCTCGCGCATGGGCATGCCGATGTTGTCGGTGAACTCGCGAGGCGCGGCGCCGGTGCCGCCTTCCTTGCCGTCGACCACGATAAAGTCCGGCTGGATGCCGGTCTCGAGCATGGCCTTGACGATGGCCATGAACTCCCAGGGATGACCCACGCAGAACTTGAAGCCCACCGGCTTGCCACCGGACAGGTTGCGCAGCTTGACGATGAACTCCAGCAGTTGCATGGGCGTGCTGAACTCGGAGTGCCGCGCCGGCGACACGCAGTCATGGCCCATCTGCACGCCACGGGTCTTGGCGATTTCGGCGGTGACCTTGTGCTTGGGCAGGATGCCGCCATGGCCGGGCTTGGCGCCCTGGCTGAGCTTGATCTCGATCATCTTCACCTGCGGATGGCTGGCCTGCTCGGAGAAGCGCTGGGCATCGAAACGACCGTCCAGGGTGCGGCAACCGAAGTAGCCGCTGCCGATTTCCCAGATCAGGTCGCCGGCGAATTCCTGGTGATAGGGGCTGATGCTGCCTTCTCCGGTGTCGTGGGCGAAGCCGCCGAGTCGGGCGCCTTTGTTCAGGGCGCGGATGGCGTTGGCGCTCAGCGCACCGAAGCTCATGGCCGAGATGTTGAACACCGAGGCGCTGTAGGGCTGCAGGCAATCCGGCCCGCCTACGACCACGCGGAACTGGCTGGGGTCACAGGCATCGCCCGGGACCATGGAATGGCTGATGAATTCGAAGCCGGGCTGATAGACGTCGGCCAGGGTGCCAAAGGCCTTTTCCGCGGGCTGGTTCTTGGCGCGGGCGTAGACCATCGAACGCTGCGAGCGGGAGAAGGGTAGCTTCTCGTCGTCGCCTTCCAGCAGGTACTGGCGGATCTCCGGTCGAATCGACTCGATCAGGTAACGGATATTGCCGATGACCGGGTAGTTGCGGCGCACCGCATGGTGGCTTTGCAGCAGGTCGTTGAGGCCGACCAGGCTGAGCACCCCGGCCAGCACGATCAGCCCCTGGCCCCAGAGGCTGGCGGGCCAATACAACAGGCCGAACAAGGTAAGGGCAAGGCATAGGGTCAGGGTCGCGTAGCGACTGAGCAGCGATATCTTCATGGTCGTTCCTTGGGCAAATCGCAAGACATGGGTTCAGGCGGGCAGGGCGGGTTCAATCCGAGTTACGGATCTGCCGATAGCGTTCCTGCAACTCCTGGCGCTGCTGTTTACGCAGCAAGCCCTGGGCGTAGCGGCGTTGTTCGATGGCGGTTTCCGGCACGAAGGCGCGCACCGGGTGCGGGCGCCCGTCGGGGTCGACGGCGACCATGGTGAAGTAGCAACTGTTGGTGTGGCGCACCGTGCGTTCGTGGATGTTCTCGGTCATCACCTTGACCCCGACCTCCATCGAGGTGCGCCCGGTGTAATTGACCGAGGCGAGGAAGGTCACCAGCTCGCCGACATGGATCGGCTCCTTGAAGATCACCTGATCCACCGACAGCGTGACCACATAGCGCCCGGCATAGCGCTTGGCACAGGCGAAGGCCACTTCGTCGAGCAACTTCAGCAGAGCGCCGCCGTGCACGTTGCCGGAGAAATTGGCTTTGTCGGGCGTCATGAGCACGCTCATGCTCAATTGATAACTGCCTGGTTCCATGGGTGACCTCATCAGTAATCGATGCTGTCCGGATAGGCAGGCTAGAGCCCCTGCGGACAGCATTTGGCTGGAGACCGGAGGGTAATAAGAATTCTTGATAGTTAGCTAGCTATCTTTTGCAATGAGCTGTTGTGGGGATTGCAATAATGCTTGCGATCCACCAGGGCAGAGCCCCGGCCCCACGCTTCCACCCTGTAGGAGCGAGCTTGCTCGCGATGACGGTAGTGGCGTCACTGGTGGTGCTGGCCGGTATACCTATGCATCCCCGCGCTAATGGTCCTTTGTTGGGGGCTGGTTCACCCACATGGGTAGCAGATTCGTTCAAGCACATAGGTAACACCACGGACTCTGTAGCCGCTGCCGCAGGCTGCGATCGGGCGCTAGCGCCCGCCAAACCTGAATCCGCGATTTGAGCAGTGGAATAGGGTGGTGGCCTGCATGGGTGTTACTGCGGTAGCCACGATTTCTCGGTATGACACCGACCTGTAGGAGCGAAGCTTGCTCGCGATAGCGTCCGTCCCGGCGCTGCATTTTTTGGACGGGTACATATCCGTTTCTGCGGTCACGGCGGCTTATGGTCTCGCCCTGACGGCGGGGCACTTTTTACAAGCTTCTGTAGGAGCGAGGCTTGCCCGCGATGGCGTCTGTGCTGGCGCTGCATTTTTGGGACGGGGTACATATCCATTCCTGCGGTCACGGCTACTTATGGTTCCGCCCTTACGGCGGGTCACTTTTGGCAAACGCCCCAAAAGTAACCAAAAAGTCTTGCCCCTGCGTACGGCCTTCGCTGCGCTCAGGTTCCCTCGCTCCGGTCCTGCTCCGTGGGCCGCCGCCACAGGCCATCCATGGCCTGGGGCGGCTAACTCGGCATCCTTGCCGAGTTGCCCACTGCGCAGAACCTCCACTCGGCCTCCCGATGGGGCGGGTGGATCAAGATCAAAAACAAAGCCAAAACCAAAGCACAGCAAGAGCAAAGGCTAGGCGCCGTGGTTTAAGGCTTTGGCAGGTCCATTGCTCGTTGTTCAACCACGTGCAACACATCGCATCCGTCCTGCAATAACAAGGTTGCCGCGCTGGAGAAGCGCATCAGGTCGAGGTCGTCGGCGTTGCGGCTGGTCATGCCGGACACGCTGTCCAGCATGTCGCGGGCAGCGCGGATGCGCAGGCCGGCGTAGGTCAGCAGGTCAAGCAAGGGGGCTTGCGGGTTGATAAAGGCGACGGGATGGTCGGTGGTGTTGGAGGAGGTGAAAGGTTGGTAATCCATATCAGTGACGCTCCATAACTTAGGTAGCTACCACCAATCGCGGCCAAGCGAAGCAGGGTGGCAACTGTACGCGGGTTGGCCGACCGGGCCTAAGCATCCCGGCACACCCGAAGGTGTCCCACGCACAGTCGCCATAACACGAACGTGCGAGCGCAAAAAAAGCGCTTGCCTTGTTATGGGGAGCGCCTGTGCGCTTAGGATGCTGACGGCCAAGTCAGGTCGCTGAATTTGCAGCGACGGATCAGACTATAAGGGTATAGAGGGAAAGGGGCAAGACAGTTGCGTCTGCTCACTAGGAATATAGGGAATATCTATCTGCATAAGGGATTGGCTTTAAAAATGATTTGAGTTATTTGAGCAAAGAATATTGAAAAGTTACGGTGGACGTAGTCATGGCTTTTTGCTAGCTTTGTTGTTGATTTCCGAAAGTCAAAAAGGTTGTTATTCTTGATTTTACTTTTAGAAGTATCAAGAAACCTTAAAAGATATCTATATTGTTTGCTTGATGGGTTTTGGATTTTTAGCGATCTTGGATTGGATGGGGTGAGATGAAGACGATTTCTGTATTTAATAATAAAGGTGGTGTTGGCAAAACAACTCTTACCTATCATATGGCTCACGCCCTCTCTTCGATGGGTAAAAAGGTTCTTATATTTGACCTTGATCCTCAATGTAATATTACTGCTCTATCTGTTCCTCAGGATTGGCTTTTAAAAGTCTGGGAAAGTGAAGATGGTTACATACAGGATTTCAAAAGTACAAGGGAACGGGCTGGTGATTCATTTACCAAGATGAATAGAAGTACTCGGACTGTTCATTATTTGTTGATGCCGACACAGGAAGGTACTGCCGAGCTAGATGTGTTACCTCCACCCGTACTATTGGCGCCTAATCTTCATCTTATTCCTGGGCGATTAACTATGCACCTTTATGAAGACAAAATTTCTAGTAGGTGGAGTGACGTTTACCAAGGCGATCCTTTGGCCATAAGAACAATTACTCGGATTCGAGAGCTTGCCGACCAATATGCGGAAATTTATGATTATGACTATGTGATTATGGATACCTCTCCAAGTCTTGGGGCATTAAATAAGGTGGTTATATCGACTACGGATGGTTTTTTAATACCGTGCGCTCCTGATATGTTTTCATTGTACGGGATCAGAAATTTGGGTAGCGCTTTGGGGATGTGGCAAAAGCAGTTTAATACTATATATCAATTGTTATCTGATGAAAAAAGAAGTCAGTTTCCGGAGCGATTTGTTAGTCTTCTAGGGTTTACAATCTATAATGCAAAAAAATATACGGGGGTTTCTCCTTGGGATTTGGCAAAGGCACATTATAATTATGCAATGCAGATTCCTCAGGAGATAATTTCTTATATCCCAAGTGAAGTAAGAAATCATGTTCCTGAAAATACTATGGCGCACCCCATAGGTGGGACGTCCATTATGCATACCCATAACACACTAACGGGTATGTCTCAGAAATATCATCTACCTATGTGGGATGTGCCGGGTTACTCAAATCTTGGAGATGATTACAGCACTGTTACAGCGAACAAGTCAGTGTATGAAGGTACTTACGAAAAATATGAGTCCTTCAGTAATGATGTTCTCTCTAGAATTGCTACATTAGGGTGAATTAATGGCTAGCCTAGAGGAAGTGACGGCATATTGTCTTGAGCAGTTTGGGGAGATAGAGCATGAATTGTCTTTGTTTAAAAGCCAAGTTCAAGGTTGGTTTGATACACATCCTAAGCTTTCTAAGTGCAAGCCCCCAATAGTGCATTCAGTTAAGAGTCGCTTAAAAGATAGAGACCATCTCGCAGAAAAGATTTCTAGAAAGCTAATTGGGGATGCGATAAATCAAGCAGAAGAAAGAGAAGGTTGGATTTCGCTTGAAGTTTTTGGGAGCTTAACAGATCTTGCTGGGGTGAGGGTTCTTCTTCTGCATCAAAAGCAGTATGGTGCTGTGCACTCTGAGATTATTAAGAAAATAAATTCTGGTGATTGGGCTCTCCATGAAGAGCCCAAGGCTTACACGTGGGATCCTGACTCTGCTTCTTATTTCGAGTCTCTTGGGATAGGAACTAAGGTTAAAGATAGTCACTATACAAGTGTTCACTATGTTATTCGACCTAGAGCTGAGTCCCCCTTGGTTTGTGAGGTTCAAGTGAGAACCTTGTTTGAAGAGATATGGGGTGAGGTTGATCATACTTTGAATTACCCCAGCCCAACTGAAAGTGTTGCTTGTAAGGAGCAGCTTCGTGTGCTAGCTAAAGTGGTAGGGGCTGGAAGTCGTTTAGTGGATTCTATATTTAATAGTGCAGAGGTGCCGACTCTAAGAGTGGAGCAGCCTGAAGGGCTCCATCAACATGTCGAACAGTCAGTAGTGGAGCATGTAGGTGTAATAGAGGCGATACCTCCTACCGAAAAACCAGCCCCTGAGACTTTACCTGAGGGAGTGCCAGAAAACCCTGAGATTAGAATTCAAAGGTAACGGTTTCGTGAGGCCGCAAGCGCTATCTTTCGGCATGGGTAGATTAATGATTTAATCTGCCCGGCTCTGGGCGAGCTAACTGGATTTAACGGATCTGTTTCTTTAGGTATTGTGGCTTTTATGAAATGTGTGTGGGTCGGTTGATGTAAACGTCAATCTGAAGGTTGTAATGTAGCTAGCGGGGTTCGGGAGGGGATTTTCTAATAACTGTTGCTAGTGCGGCTCTATGTTTTCTAATGCTTTAGGTTTGGTTGTTCTTAAGTTTTACATTGGTAGTGTGTGTTTTGTGTTTCAATGATTTATTGTTTTGCAAAGTTTTGCTAGTAAGTGCCTCTGCGATATTGATAGTTCTTGGTTCTGTTTGAATAACACTATTTTTCAAAAGTGGTGTCTGCTTTTTGATCATGGGGTTGATAGGTGAGAACTAAATTCTGAGGTGTTTTAATCTACATGCAAAAATCATCTACCTGTACCGCTACGTGATCTTCTGCGTCCTTCTGTATCACTTCATGCATCTTCCTAGCGTCCATTTCCTATCCCCCTACGTCTCAAAAATTTTCCCTACTCCTCCGTCTCCGATCTCATGGGCATTGCCTATGGATCATTTTTTGTTGTTTAATCCGGTATCACGAATTTGTGTCCGTTATAGCGGAATTATTTGGTTGGCCGGTATTGTCATGCATCACGGCTTTTGTCTGTTGAGGGCGTGCGTTTTTGTGGTTGCATTTGCTCTGGCCTCTGAGCAACCAGGTTTTCAACCCTTCATTTTTCAATCAGGAGAAACACCCATGAGCATCACTCGCTACGGCACCGGCAGCACCGCCGGTGGTGGCCAGCCTCGTCCTTTCGCTCGTGCCGTTGAGGCCGATGGTTGGTTGTATGTGTCCGGTCAGGTGCCGGCGCTGGATGGTGAAATTATTCATGGCGGGATCGTTGAGCAGACGCATCAGACGATGCGCAATGTGGTGGCGATTCTGGAGGAGGCGGGGTATGGCCTGGAGGATGTGGTGCGGGTTGGGGTGTGGTTGGAGGATCCGCGGGATTTCTGGAGTTTCAACAAGGTGTTCGGTGAGTATTTCAAGCCGGAGCATGCGCCGGCGCGGGCCTGTGTGCAGGCCAGCATGATGGTGGATTGCAAGGTCGAGATCGATTGCGTGGCTTACAAGAAGAAGTAGGACTGTGGACCGCTGATCGCGAGCAAGTTCGCTCCTACAGGGGCGGGTGGGGTTTGTTGTAGCCGCTGCCGAGCTTTGGCGAGGCTGCGATCGACCCCGTAGGGGGCGCGACGACTTCAAGAGCCTGCGCCCGCGTTGCGGTCGATCGCAGCCTCGCGGGCTCGGCAGCGGCTACGGGGATAGGGGCAGTGCCGGGGTTTTGGGGCGCCGGAAATTTCGCAGTTTTGCAAAAGGCACAAAGATGACTGAAGACACCATCAAGCGTCGGGCCAAGGGGCTGGACCGGGCGTTCGATATTCTCGATTTCCTCAAGGAGATCGGCCAGCCGTTGCGGCCCAACGATATCGCCAAGGGGATCGGCAGCCCCAAGTCCACGGTGTACGAACTGGTGGCGTCCTTGCTGGAGCGGCGGGTTCTGGAGCCGGTGGGCCAGGATGGGCATGTGTACCTGGGGCGTCAGCTGTACTTTCTTGGGCAGGCCCATCTGCGCCATTTCGACCTGACCCGCGAGGCCGACTCGGCCTTGCAGGAGATCGTCAGCCAGACCCGCGAGACCGCGCAGATGTGCCTGCTCAACGGGCGCAAATACACGGTGGCGCTGATGAAGGAGGGCGAGCGGCATTTCCGCATCTCCTCGAATATCGGCGAGAACGCGCCGATTCCCTGGACCGCTTCCGGGCGCTTGTTGCTGGGGCATTTGAGCGATGAGCAGATCGTCGAGTTGATCGACGAGCGCGACTTCATGCTCCCCGACGGGGAACGCCTGCCTGTGGCGACCTTCTTGAAGGAAATCCGCCAGGCCACGCAGGACGGTTTCTTTTCCTTCGACAGTGTGGCCGACACCTTTACCCATTGCTTCGCCGCTCCGGTGCGGGACGAGCGCGGGGTGTGCATCTGCACCCTGTGCATCGTCGCGCCACGGGCCGATGCACAGAACAATTACGCCGACTACCGCCGGGTGCTGATCGACAGCGCGAATCGCCTGGCCCGTCGCATCAACGACTAATGCCAGCCCCTGTGGCTGCGCCGTAAGGAGTTCGAATATGTCTTCTGCCTTGATCAATGCCGCGGTGGAAAAGGGCGCCGCTCAACCGGGCGTCAGCCTGGTGCGCGATGTCAGCCTGCCGGCCCTGGTGCTGCACCGCGCGGCGCTGGAACACAACATCCGCTGGATGCAGAAGTTCGTCAGCGACAGCGGCGCCGAGCTGGCGCCCCACGGCAAGACCAGCATGACCCCGGCGCTGTTCCGTCGGCAGTTGGAGGCGGGCGCCTGGGGCATCACCCTGGCCACCGCGGTGCAGACCCGTGCGGCCTATGCCCACGGCGTGCGTCGGGTGCTGATGGCCAACCAGTTGGTGGGCGCGCCGAACATGGGGCTGATCGCCGAGCTGCTGGCCGACCCGACGTTCGACTTCTATTGCATGGTCGATCACCCGGACAACGTCGCCGACCTCGGGCAGTTCTTCGCCGCGCGCGGGGTGTGCCTGAACGTGATGATCGAGTACGGCGTGGTCGGCGGCCGTTGTGGCTGCCGCAGCGAGCAGGAAGTGCTGGCGTTGGCGCAGGCGATCAAGGCGCAACCGGCCCTGGCCTTGTGTGGTATCGAGGGCTACGAAGGGGTGATCCATGGCGATCACGCGGTAAGTGGCATTCGGGAGTTCGCCGCGTCCCTGGTGCGCCTGGCGGTGCAGTTGCAGGAGGACGGGCTGTTCGCTATCGATAAGCCGATCATCACCGCCTCGGGGTCGGCCTGGTATGACCTGATCGCCGAATCCTTCGAGGCGCAGAACGCTCAGGGGCGGTTCCTCAGCGTGCTGCGCCCCGGCAGTTACGTGGCCCACGACCATGGCATCTATAAAGAGGCGCAGTGCTGCGTGCTCGACCGGCGCAGCGACCTGCACGAAGGCCTGCGCCCGGCGCTGGAGGTCTGGGCCCATGTGCAGTCCCTGCCGGAGCCGGGGTTCGCGGTGATCGCCCTGGGCAAGCGCGACGTGGCTTATGACGCCGGTCTGCCGGTGCCATTGTTGCGCTACAAGCCGGGCGTGCTGCCGGCCAAAGGTGATGATGTCAGTGCCTGCAAGGTCACGGCGGTGATGGACCAGCATGCGTTCATGACCGTGGCGCCGGGGGTTGAGTTGCGGGTGGGGGACATTATTGCCTTCGGTACTTCGCACCCGTGTTTGACCTTTGATAAGTGGCGCACCGGGTTGCTGGTGGATGAGCGGATGGATGTGCTGGAGAGCATGGAGACCTGTTTCTAAGGCGACCATCGCCGCGTTGCGGCTATCGCGAGCAATCGAGCGTCGACCGGCTGCTCCTACAAAGGACCGCATTGCCCTTGTAGGAACGGCCGGTCGACGATCCGGCTTGCCCGCGATGACGTTCTCCCCAACAACAAAAAACTGTCAGAGACGCCTCCACCATGAACACTTCCAGCACCGGGAAACGCATCGCCCTGATCGGCGAATGCATGATCGAACTGCAACACCGCGCCGACGGTAGCCTGCAACAGAGCTTCGGCGGCGACACCCTGAACACCGCCGTGTACCTGGCCCGTGAATTGGGCGAGGGCGCCCATGTCGACTATGTCACCGCCCTCGGTGACGACAGCTTCAGCGACGCCATGTGCTACAGCTGGGCCGAGGAAGGCATCGGCCTGGGCATGGTCCAGCGCCTGCCGGGGCGCTTGCCCGGGTTGTATTGCATCCAGACCGACGCCAAGGGCGAGCGGCGCTTTCTTTACTGGCGCAACGAAGCGGCGGTGCGCGACTGTTTCACCACCCCCGCGGCCGAGCCGATCCTCGCGGCGTTGCCGGCCTACGCGGTGCTGTATTTCAGCGGCATCACCCTGGCGGTGCTCGGCGAGTTGGGGCGCAAGAAGCTGATCGAGACCTTGGTTGAAGCACGCAAGCGTGGGGCGCAGATCGTCTTCGATAACAACTACCGGCCACGGCTCTGGGCCTCGGTGGAGCAGGCGCAGGCGGCTTATCGCCAGGTGCTGGCCTATGTCGATCTGGCGCTGTTGACGGTGGATGACGAGCAGGCGCTGTTCGGTTATGCCGACAGTCAGGCGGTATTGGCGGCCTACGCGGACACGCCGGAAGTGGTGCTCAAGCGGGGCGCCGAAGCGTGCCTGATCCGCTGTGGCGGCGAGTCGTTCGAGGTGCCGGCGCAGCGGGTGGAGCAGGTGGTGGACACCACGGCGGCGGGGGATTCGTTCAGTGCGGCGTATCTGGCGTGCCGCTTGAAAGGCGGCAGTCCGCAGCAGGCGGCGCAGGCCGGGCATCGCTTGGCGAGCCGGGTGATCCAGGTGCCGGGGGCGTTGATCCCAAGAGCCTGACGCCAGCCTGTAGCCGCTGCCGAGCCTGCGAGGCTGCGATCGGCACCGCAGGGGCCGCAAAACCTGGCAGCGCGGTCTACCTGAAAGATTGGGGATACCGCCCTTGCGCCGGCTGCGCCGTCGATCGCAGCCTCGCAGGCTCGGCAGCGGCTACAGGGGCGTGGTCGAAGCGTGGTGAGCGACGCGGTCAATCGCGGTAGAACACCTGCACCAGGTGGTAACCGAACTTGCTCTTGATCGGCCCGTGCACGGTGCGCAGGGGCTTTTTGAAGATCACCTGGTCGATGGCCCCGACCATCTGTCCCGGCCGCACTTCACCCAGGTCGCCGCCGCGTTTGCCGGAGGGGCAGGTGGAGTATTTCTTCGCCAGCACGTCGAAGGCTTCGCCCTTGGCGATGCGCTGCTTGAGCTGTTCGGCCTCTTCGGCGGTTTTCACCAGGATGTGGCGGGCTTGGGCTTTCATGGGGTAATTACCTTGGAACGGTGCGGACGGCGGGGGCGGATTATGCCTGAAATCAGCCCTGCCGGCCGATCATCTGACGAATCTTCTGGGCCAGCGCCTCGATGGAAAACGGCTTGGCGATCAGGTCCATGCCGGCGTCGAGAAAGCCCTGGCGCTCGGCGGCTGTTTCCGCGTAACCGGTCATGAACAGTACCTTGAGTTCCGGCCGCTGCTGGCGGGCGATCTCCGCCAGTTGCCGGCCGTTCATGCCCGGCAGGCCGACATCGGTCACCAGCAGGTCGACGCGCCGCTCGGACTCCAGCAACGGCAAGGCGCTCTTGGCGTCCTCGGCCTCGAAGGCGCTGTAGCCCAGTTCGCTCAGCACGTTGAGCACCAGCATACGCACCGCCGGGTCGTCCTCCACCAGCATCACCGATTCGCCGGCCACCGCATACGGCGCTTCGACGCTGGCCGGTGCCGGGCTGGCGGTTTGGGCACCGCTGTACAGGCGCGGCAGGTACAGGCGCACGCAGGTGCCCTGGCCCGGTTCGCTGCTGATGGTCAGGTGGCCGCCGGATTGCTGGGCGAAGCCGTAGATCATCGACAGCCCCAGGCCCGTGCCCTGGCCGATGGGCTTGGTGGTGAAGAACGGATCGAAGGCCTTGGCCAGCACTCGCGGGGTCATGCCGGCGCCGTTGTCGCTGACGCCGAGCATCACGTAGTCGCCGGCCTTGACCGGTTCCAGGGTGCCCAGGTCGCTGCCGTTGAGGTAGCTGTTGGCGGTCTCGATGGTCAGCACGCCGCCGTCGGGCATGGCGTCGCGGGCGTTGATCACCAGGTTGAGCAGGGCGTTTTCCAGCTGGCTGGCGTCGCTGTTGATCGACCAGACGTTGGCGCCCAGGTTCATCTTCAGCTCGATATGTTCGCCCTTGGTGTGGTTGAACAGGTCCTGCAGCGAACGCACCAGCTGGTTCGGTTCCAGCGGCCGGCGGTCCAGCGACTGGCGTCGGGAGAACGCCAGCAGGCGGTGGGTGAGGGCGGCCGCACGCTTGGCCGAGGACATCGCCGCTTCGGTGAAGCGGCCGATTTCAGCACTGCGGTCGGCGTCGATGTAGCGCTGCATCAGCTCCAGGCTGCCGATGATGCCGGTGAGCATGTTGTTGAAGTCGTGGGCGATGCCGCCGGTGAGCTGGCCTACGGCTTCCATCTTCTGCGCATGGCGCAGGGCGTTTTCGGCGCGTTCGCGTTCGAACATCTCGCTCTGCAGGCGCTGGTTGGCGGCGGCCAGCGCCTGGGTGCGCTCGGCCACCCGTTCTTCCAGGGTTTCATTGAGGTTGCGCAGGGCTTCCTCGGTCTGTTTGCGCTCGGTTTCGTCGATCACGAAGATGTAGAAACCATTGATCGCACCGTCGGCGCCGTAGCGCGGCAGGTACTTCATCAGCGCGTGCCGCGCGCGCCCGTCGCGGTGCGGCGAGTTGGCTTCGAAGCTGCAGGGTTTGCCGGCCAGGGCGGCGGCGATCTTGTCGGCGCGGGTGGCGTAGATCTCGTCCCCCACCACTTCGCGGATGGTCCGCCCGTACAGCTCCTGCGGGGTCAGGCCGTACCAGTCGAGGTAGGCGCTGTTGTTCAGGCGAAAGCGCTCTTCGTGGTCGACGTAGCCGATCAGCACCGGCATGGCGTTGATGATCAGTTGCAATTCGGTCTGGCTCTGGCGCAGCGCCTGTTCCATCTGCTTGCGGTCGGTCAGGTCCAGGGCGGCGCCGAGGAAGCGCACCGGCCGGCCGTGGTGATCCTTGTAGCAGCGCCCGCGGGCGAAGACCCAGCGGATCTGCCCGTCGGGCTGTTGCAGGCGGTATTCCTCGGCGTATTCGGTGCCGTGGGTGATGCAGTGCTTGATGCTGCGCGCCACCATGCCGCGGTCTTCCGGGTGCACGCCCTTGAGGTAGTCGCTGATGGGCAGTTGCCCGGCCTGGGCCGGGTCGATGCTGTGCAGTTGGGCGAAGTGGGCGTCGGCGATAAAGCGGTCGTCGCCGATGTCCCAGTCCCAGGTGCCGACCGCATCGGTCGCTGCCAGCGCCAGTTGCAGGCGCTCTTCGGTTTCGTGCTGGGCCTTGAGGCTGGCCGCCGAACGCTGCTCCAGTTCCAGGGCGATGCGCCGGCGCTCGTTGGTTTCGATGCTGGTGACCAGGATCCCGGCGACTTCGCCGCTTTCGTCGCGGATCGGGCTGTAGGTCAGGTCCAGCCAGACGTCCGATTCACGGCCGTGGCGCAGCAGGGTGAAGGGTTTTTCGCTGAAGGTGCGCACCTGGCCTTGCAGCACGGCTTGGTAGATCGGCGCGGTGAAGTCCTGGAGTTCCGGCCAGGTCAGGTGGGTCGACTGGCCGAAGGCGCCAGGGTGCTTGTTGCCGGCCAGCAGGGCGAAACCGTCGTTGTAGATCTGTGTCAGTTGCGCGCCCCACAACAGCAGCATCGGCATCGGCGAGTGAATCACGATGTCCACCGCGGTGCGCAGGCTCTGCGGCCAGTGGTCGACCGCGCCCAGCGGCGTGGCGGCCCAGTCCAGCCGGGCAATCAGGGTTTCGGCTTCGCTGCCGGAGGGGGAGGCGTTCATGTCGGGGGTGTCCTGAGCGTGCATCACGCCGGCATTGTAGCCGCTGCCGCAGGCTGCGATCGACGGCGTAGCCGGTGCGAGGGCGGTTTCCCCGGTCCTGGTGGACCGGGTTGCCCGGTTTGAACCGGCCCCTGCGGTGCCGGGCGTAGCCTGCGGCAGCGGCTACAACTGGCACCGCGCCCAGCCCTTGTAGCCGCTGCCGAGCCTGCGAGGCTGCGTAAAGGCCCGCAGAGCCTTCAGCGGTCCTGAGATCGCGCCCCTGCGGGTCGTTCGCAGCCTGCGGCAGCGGCTACAGGGGCGGCCGTCAGTCCCGTAGCTCAGGGCGATCGCGAAACTGCTCCAGCGCCTCGGGGTTGGCCAGGGCGTCGGTGTTTTTCACCGGCAGGCCGTGCACCACGTTGCGCACCGCCAGTTCGACGATCTTGCCGCTGATGGTCCGCGGGATGTCGCTGACCGCGAGGATCTTCGCCGGCACGTGCCTTGGCGTGGTGTTGGCGCGGATCACCTGGCGGATCTGCTCCTGCAGGGCGTCGTCCAGTTGCACGCCGTCCTGCAGGCGCACGAACAGCACCACCCGCACGTCGTTGTCCCATTGCTGACCGATGGCCAGGCTTTCCAGGACCTGCTCGAGTTTCTCCACCTGGCGGTAGATTTCCGCGGTGCCGATGCGCACGCCGCCGGGGTTGAGCACCGCGTCCGAGCGGCCGTGAATCAGCCAGCTGCCATGGGCCAGTTGCTCGGCGTAGTCGCCCTGGGCCCAGACCCCGGGGAACTGGCTGAAGTAGGAGGCGCGCAGCTTCTCGTGCCGCGGGTCGTGCCACAGGCCGATGGGCATGGCCGGGAAATGCCGGGTACAGACCAGCTCGCCCTTTTCGCCGATCACCGCCTGGCCCTGGTCGTTCCAGACCTCGACGGCCATGCCCAGGCCCTTGCCCTGCATTTCGCCGCGGTGCACCGGCAGCAGCGGGTTGCCGATGATGAAGCAGGAAATGATATCGGTGCCGCCGGACATCGAGGCCAGGCACAGGTCCTGTTTGAACGCGCGGTACACGTAGTCGAAGCTCTGCGGCGACAGCGGCGAGCCGGTGCTGAGCAGGGTCTTGAGGCTGGCCAGGGAGTGGCTCTGGCGCGGCTCGATGCCGGCCTTTTCCAGGGCCACCAGGTACTTGGGGCTGGTGCCGAAGACACTGATGCCTTCCTGGTCGATCAGGTCGATCAAGTGTTCGGGCGCCGGGTGGAACGGCGAGCCGTCGTACAGCAGTACCGTGGCGCCCACCGCCAGGGCGGAGACCAGCCAGTTCCACATCATCCAGCCGCAGGTGGTGTAGTAGAACAGCACTTCGCCGGCGTGCAGGTCGGTGTGCAGGCCGTGCTCCTTGAGGTGCTGCAACAGCACGCCGCCGGTGCTGTGGATGATGCACTTGGGCACGCCGGTGGTGCCGCTGGAATAGAGGATGTACAGCGGATGGGCGAAGGGCACGGCGACGAACGCCGGCTCGCCGCCGGGGCGGTAGAAGTCGTCCCACCGCGCGACCCTGGCCGAGGTGCGGAAGTCTTCGGCGCGAGCCTCGGGCCGTGCGTACGGCACGATGATCAGCTGTTGCAGGGACGGCAGGCGTTCGAGGATCTCGTTGACCTTGGCCGTCTGGTCGATCTGTTTGCCGGCGTAGCGGTAGCCGGCGCAGGTGATCAGCACCTTGGGTTCGATCTGGCCGAAACGGTCGATCACCCCCTGGGTGCCGAAGTCCGGCGAGGAGCTGGACCAGACAGCCCCGAGGCTGGCGGTGGCGAGCATGCCCACCAGGGTCTGCCAGGTGTTGGGCATGCAGGCCGCGACCCGGTCGCCAAGGCCGACGCCGGCCGCCCGCAGGCTCTGTTGCAGGCCGGCGACATGGGCCGCCAGCTGGTTGTAGGTCAGCTGTTCGCGCTGGCCGTTCTCGTTGATCGCGCTTACCGCGACGCCGTCGTCACGGCGCTTGAGCAGATGTTCGGCGAAGTTCAGGGTGGCGTCGGGAAACCACTGGGCGGCGGGCATGCCGCGGCCTTCGATCAGCACCGCGCTGGGGGGCGCATGGAACTCGACATCGAAGAAGTCGACGATGGCCTGCCAGAAGTCCTCGCGCTGCTCGATGCTCCATTGGTGCAGGGCGGGGTAGCCGTCGAGGTCCAGGTCGTGACGGTGATTGATCAAGCGCCGGAAGGCTTCCATGCGGGTCTTGCTGATGCGCTCGGCACTGGGTTGCCAGAGTAATTCGGACATGGGTGGCCTCTTGTTTTTCTAATGCACACACAAAACGGGTCCAACTCTACCTGTAGCCGCTGCCGAAGGCTGCGATCGACCGGAACGGTCGTGGCGATATCACTGGCGCTGAAAGACTCTTCGGGTCTTATCGCAGCCTGCGGCAGCGGCTACAACGGTTTACTGCGCCAGCCAGCCGCCGTCGATATTCCACGCCGCGCCACGCACCTGGCTGCCGGCCTCACTGCACAAGAATAGGACCAACTCGCCCAGCTGCGAAGGCGTGACGAACTCCAGGGACGGCTGTTTTTCCGCCAGCAGGTCATGCTGCGCCTGTTGCGGGTCGACCCCGGCGGCGATGCGGTCGTCGATCTGCTTTTGCACCAGCGGGGTCAGGACCCAGCCCGGGCAGATGGCGTTGCAGGTGACGTTGCTGGTGGCGGTTTCCAGGCCGACCACCTTGGTCAGGCCGATCACCCCGTGCTTGGCCGCCACATAGGCGGCCTTGCCCACCGAGCCGACCTGGCCATGCACCGAGGCGATGTTGACGATCCGCCCCCAGCCCTTGGCGCGCATGCCGGGCAGGCTCAGGCGGGTGCTGTGGAACACCGACGACAGGTTGATGGCGATGATCGAGTCCCAGCGCTCCACCGGGAATTCCTCCACCGCCGCCACATGCTGGATGCCGGCGTTGTTGACCAGGATGTCGACGCCGCCGAACTCGCGCTCGGCGTAGGCGAGCATGTCGGCGATCTGCGCCGGGTCGCTGACGTCGGCCGGGTGATGGCCGACCTTGCCGCCGTGGTCTTTATTGAGGCGTGCGACCTCGGCGAGCACCGTCGAGGCATCGCCGAAGCCGTTGAGGATCAGGTTGGCGCCGGCCTTGGCCAGGCTCAGGGCGATCCCTAAGCCGATGCCGCTGGTGGAGCCGGTGACGAGGGCGGTCTTGCCCGCAAGATTGCTCATGAATACCTCACACAATGCCGGTGGCGTAGAAAGTGGCGATCACGACGAAGACGGCCAGGGTCTTGATCAGCGTAATGCAGAAAATGTCCTTGTAGGCTTGGCGGTGGGTCAGCCCGGTAACCGCCAGCAGGGTGATCACCGCGCCGTTGTGCGGCAGGGTGTCCATGCCGCCGCTGGCCATGGCGGCCACGCGGTGCAGCACTTCCAGCGGGATGTTGGCGGCGTGGGCGGCGCTGATGAAGGTCTCCGACATGGCCGCCAGGGCGATGCTCATGCCGCCCGAGGCGGAGCCGGTGATGCCGGCCAGCAGGGTCACGGTGATGGCTTCGTTGACCAGCGGGTTGGGGATGCTTTTCAGCCAGTCCGACAGCACCAGGAAGCCCGGCAAGGAGGCGATCACCGCGCCGAAGCCGTATTCCGAAGCGGTGTTCATCGCCGCCAGCAGGGCGCCGCTGACCGCGCTCTTGCTGCCCTCGGCCAGCCTGCCGCGAATGGCCGAGAAGCCGAACACCAGGACCATGATGATGCCCACCAGCAAGGCGGCCTGGACCGCCCAGATGGCGGTGAGCTTGGCGACGTCGGTCTGCACCGGGGCGGCCATGCCGGCCAGGGCCAGGCTGTGGGTCTTGCCGTACCACTGGGGAATCCAGTGGGTGAACAGCAGGTTCATCAGGCCCACCAGCAGCAGTGGCGACAGGGCGATCCAGGGGTTGGGCAGCTGGATGTCGGCGGCGGTTTCCGGCTCGTTGCGCAGGTCGCTGCCGTAGCCTTCACCGGCGTTGTGCGCCTTGTTGCGCTGGCGCTGGAGAAACAGCATGCCGGCGCAGAACACGAAGACGGTGCCGATCACCCCCAGCCAGGGCGCGGCCCAGGCGGTGGTGTTGAAGAAGGTGCTGGGGATGATGTTCTGGATCTGCGGGGTGCCGGGCAGGGCGTCCATGGTGAAGGAGAACGCGCCGAGAGCGATGGTCGCCGGGATCAGGCGCTTGGGGATATTGCTCTGGCGGAACATCTCCGCGGCGAACGGGTAGACCGCGAACACCACCACGAACAGCGAGACGCCACCGTAGGTCAGCAGGGCGCAGACCAGCACGATCACCAGCATCGCCTGGCGGGTGCCGAGCAGGCGGATGGCCGCCGCGACAATGGAGCGGGAGAAGCCCGACAGCTCGATCAGCTTGCCGAACACCGCGCCGAGCAGGAACACCGGGAAGTAGAGTTTGATGAAGCCGACCATCTTCTCCATGAACACGCCGGTGAAGGCGGGCGCCACGGCGGACGGGTCGGTGAGCAGGACGGCGCCGAGGGCGGCGATGGGGGCAAAGAGGATAACGCTGTAGCCACGGTAAGCAGCCAACATCAGCAGCGCGAGGGCTGCTAGGGCAATGATCACACTCATGGTGTGTCTCTCCAGGATTGTTATTTTTGTAGGGTGTTGCGGGTGTGGGAGGGGCTATAGCGAGTTTTGTGCCAGATGGTTAAGCGTTTGATTTATAAAGGTATTCTTGTTTTTATTGGAAAGTTTTGAGGATATTTGTCTCTGATCTGAGACGTGTTGGCCGGGAAACTTCTATCGCGAGCAAGCTCGCTCCTACAGGGACGGTGTGAACCCCTGTAGGAGCGAGCTTGCTCGCGATGAGCGCGAAGCGCTCAAGGCTGTCTCTGTATAGAGATTTATGTCTCTTTATTGAGACTCTTCGATCCCCAGCGCCGCCATCTTCTTGTACAAAGTCGAGCGCCCCAGCCCCAGGCGCGCCGCGGCCTCCACCACCTTGCCGCCACAATGCGCCAGGGCCGACTCGATCACCTGGCGGTCGAAACGCTCGCGCGCGGCGGCGAAGGTTTCGTTGGCTTGCACCTCGGCGGCCTGGGGGCTGGCTGCGCGCGGCACCGGGCTGAAGGTACCGATGGCCGCGCGCAGGTCACCGGCGTTGAGCATCAGGTCGTCGCTGAGCAGGGCGGCGCGTTCCAGGACGTTGCGCAGCTCGCGGATATTGCCCGGCCAGGCGTGCTGGCCGAGCAGGGCCAGGGCATCGGGGGTCAGTTCGTGCTGGCTGCGCAGTTCTTCGAGGATGGCTTCGCTGAGGGCTGGCAGGTCGTCGAGGCGTTCGCGCAGCGCCGGCACCTGGATCGGCAGCACATTGAGGCGGTAATACAGGTCGGCGCGAAATTCGCCGCGCTTGATCGCCGCTTCGAGGTCGGTGGAGGTGGCGGCGATCACCCGCACGTCGCTCTGGATCACCTCGTTGGAGCCCACCGGCTCGAACTCTTTCTCTTGCAGCACCCGCAGCAGCTTGCTTTGCAGCGGCAGGGGCATGTCGCCGATCTCGTCGAGAAACAGCGTGCCGCCCTGGGCGATCTGCAGCTTGCCGGCGCGGCCCTTGCGGTCGGCGCCGGTGAAGGCGCCGGGGGCGGTGCCGAAGAACTCGGCCTCCAGCAAGGCCTCGGGAATCGCCGCGCTGTTGATGCTGACGAAGGCCTTGTGCGCCCGTGGCGACGCGGCGTGGATGGCCTGGGCCAGCAGCTCCTTGCCGGTGCCGGTCTCGCCTTGCAGCAGTACCGGCGAGTCGGCGCTGGCGCTGCGCCGCGCCCGGCGTTTGACTTCCAGGCTGGCGGCGCTGGTGCCAATGAAGTGGGCGAAGTTGTATTTGGCCTGCCGCGCCCGCAGCAGCGAGCGGGTCGAGGCCAGCTCTTCCTGCATGCTCAGGTAGCGCTTGAGCATCGGCGACAGGCTGCGCAGCTCGTCGAACAGGGCAAAGCCGATGGCGCCGATCACCGCCCCGGCGTCGTCGTGGATCGGCAGGCGCATCACCACCAGCGGGTCCTTGGGGGTGTCCTGCATGTCCAGCAGGATCGGCCGCCCGGTACGCACCACTTCGCGCAACAGGCTGCCGGGGATCACGCTTTCGCAGGCCTTGCCGATGGCGAACGCCGCCGACTCCAGGCCGAAGCGCCGGGCGTAGCGCTCGTTCATCCAGACGATGTTGGCGTCGCGGTCGACGATCACCGTGCCCTCGCTGGATTGCTCGATGATCTCGAACAGCGAACGGATCGCCAGTTGGCGGACCCGCTGGTAATCCTTGAGGCTTTCGGTGTCGTTCATGGGGGAGGTCCTGAAGGGAGCGCGGCGCCGATTATGCCGGGAATCTTCACAGCGACGCGACCATCAGGGTTGCCGCTATCCCTGTAGCCGCTGCCGCAGGCTGCGAAAGGTCCGAAGGACCTCCGGCGGCCTCCAGACCCTGCGCCCGCTTCGCGGTCGATCGCAGGCTTCGCCAGCGGCTACAGAGTGGTGCTTCTGTGCCTGCGGTGGGTTCGGCGCGGTGGGCTTGCAATACCGCGGTGCTTGCATCGCGAGCAAGCTCGCTCCTACAGGGGAATGCGGGTTCAGGCGGGGTGGGCGGCGGCCAGCAGTTCCTGGGTGTAGGGATGTTGCGGCGCGTCGAACACTTCGTGGCTGGGGCCGCGTTCGACCACCTTGCCGTCCTTGATCACGATCATGTCGTGGGCCAGGGCACGGACCACCGCCAGGTCGTGGCTGATAAACAGGTAGGTCAGGCCATGCCGCTCCTGGAGCTGACGCAACAGCGCCACCACCTGTTTCTGCACGGTGCGGTCGAGGGCCGAGGTCGGTTCGTCCAGCAAAATCAGCGCCGGCTTGAGCACCAGGGCCCGGGCAATGGCGATGCGCTGGCGCTGGCCGCCGGAAAACTCGTGGGGGTAACGATGGCGGCTGGCCGGGTCCAGGCCGACTTCTTCCAGCACCTGGATCACCTGCTGTTCGCACTGCTGGGCGGTGGACTGGCTGTGCACTTCCAGGCCTTCGCTGATGATCTGCGCCACCGACATCCGCGGGCTGAGGCTGCCGAACGGGTCCTGGAACACCACCTGCATCTGCTTGCGCCACGGCCGCAGTTGCTTCTGGTTGAGGCCGTCGAGGGCCTCGCCCTGGAAGCGGATGCTGCCTTCGGAGTCCAGCAGGCGCAGGATCGCCTGGCCGAGGGTCGACTTGCCCGAGCCGGACTCGCCGACAATGCCCAGGGTCTTGCCCCGTTGCAGGCTCAGGCTGATGCCGTCCACCGCCCGCAGGTAGTGCTTGCGGCGGAACAGCCCGCCGCCGATCTGGAATTGCACGTTGAGGTCATCCACCTGCAACACCACTTCGCGCTCGTCCCGGGGCAGGGCTTCGCCTTCCGGCTCGGCATTGAGCAGCACGCGGCTGTAGGGGTGCTGGGGCGCGGTGAACAGGGTTTCGCACGGCGCCTGCTCGACAATCTGTCCGGCCTTCATCACACAGACGCGCTGGGCGATGCTGCGCACCAGGTTGAGGTCGTGGCTGATCAGCAGCAGCGACATGCCCAGGCGTTGTTGCAGGGATTTGAGCAGCAACAGGATCTTGCGCTGCACCGTTACGTCGAGGGCGGTGGTCGGTTCGTCGGCGATCAGCAGTTCCGGCTCGCAGGCCAGGGCCATGGCGATCATCACCCGCTGGCGCTGGCCGCCGGAAAGCTGGTGCGGGTAGGCCTTGAGCCGTTCCTCGGGTTTCTGGATGCCCACCAGGCGCAGCAGCTCGAGGATCCGCGCCTGGGCCGCCTTGCCGCCCAGGCCCTTGTGCAGCAGCAGGGTTTCGCCGATCTGCTTTTCGATGCTGTGCAGCGGGTTCAGCGAAGTCATCGGCTCCTGGAAGATCATGGCGATGCGGTCGCCACGCAGCTTCTGCAAGGTCCGTGCTTCGGCACCGAGCAATTCCTGGCCACGGTAGCGGATGCTGCCGCTGCTCTGGGTGTCGCAGTCGGGCAGCAGTTGCAGGATCGAATGGGCGGTCACCGACTTGCCCGACCCCGACTCGCCGACCAGGGCCAGGCACTCGCCGGGGCGGATATCCAGGCACAGGTCGCGCACCACTTTCTGACCGTTGAAGGCCACATTGAGGTCG
This sequence comes from Pseudomonas sp. NFPP07, assembly GCF_900115645.1. Taxonomy (NCBI): domain Bacteria; kingdom Pseudomonadati; phylum Pseudomonadota; class Gammaproteobacteria; order Pseudomonadales; family Pseudomonadaceae; genus Pseudomonas; species Pseudomonas sp. NFPP07. The sequence goes on along the minus strand of NZ_FOXG01000010.1, from coordinate 145,923 downwards.
CGGATTTCGATCAGGTTGTCAGTCATTTAACAGTCCGCTTGATTCAGGAGCGTGGATCGAAGGCATCGCGCAACGCCTCACCGATAAACACCAGCAGCGAGAGGATCAGCGCCAGGGTGAAAAACGCCGTCAGGCCCAGCCAGGGCGCTTGCAGGTTCTGCTTGCCCTGGCCGATCAGTTCGCCCAGGGAGGCGCTGCCGGCCGGCATGCCGAAGCCGAGGAAGTCCAGGGCGGTGAGGGTGGAAATCGCCCCGGTGAGAATGAACGGCAGGTAGCTCAGGGTGGCGTTCATCGCGTTGGGCAGGATGTGCCGCACGATCACCTTGCGGTCGTTGAGGCCCAGGGCGCGGGCGGCCTTGACGTATTCCAGGTTGCGCCCGCGCAGGAACTCGGCGCGCACCACGTCCACCAGGGCCAGCCAGGAGAACAGCGCCATGATCCCCAGCAGCCACCAGAAGTTCGGCTCGACGAAACCGGAAAGGATGATCAGCAGGTACAGCACCGGCAGCCCCGACCAGACTTCCAGCAGGCGCTGGCCCAGCAGGTCGACCCAGCCGCCGTAATAGCCCTGCAGGGCGCCGGCGGCGATGCCGATCAGGGCGCTGATAAAGGTCAGGGCCAGGGCGAACAGGATCGACACCCGGGCGCCGTAGATCACCCGGGCCAGCACGTCCCGCGCCTGGTCGTCGGTGCCCAGCCAGTTGACCGCGGTCGGCGGGCTTGGGGCCGGGCGGCTGAGGTCGTAGTTGGGCGTGTCTTCGCTGAACGGGATCGGCGGGAATAGCAGCCAGCCGCCGTCCTGGCGGATCAGCTGCTGCACGTAGTCGCTGCGGTAGTCGGCCTGGAACGGCAGCTGCCCGCCGAACTCCTGCTCGGTGTAGCGCTTGAACACCGGGAAATACAGCGAGCCCTGGTAGCTGACCACCAGCGGTTTGTCGTTGGCGATCAGCTCACCGCCGAGGGTGAGGATGAACAGGCCGATAAACAGCCACAGCGACCACCAGCCACGGCGGTTTTTCTTGAAACGGTCGAAGCGCCGGCGCGCCAGCGGGGAGAGCTTGAGCATCAGGCGTTCCTCGCGGCGAAGTCGATACGCGGGTCGACCAGGGTGTAGCAGAGGTCGCCGATGAGTTTTATCAGCAGGCCGAACAGGGTGAAGATGAACAGCGAGCCGAACACCACCGGATAGTCCCGCGACACCGCGGCCTCGTAGCTCATGCGGCCGAGGCCGTCGAGGGAGAAGATCACCTCGATCAGCAGGGAGCCGGCGAAGAACACGCTGATAAAGGCCTGGGGAATGCCCGAGACCACCAGCAGCATGGCGTTGCGGAACACATGGCCGTAGAGCACCCGGCGTTCGCTCAGGCCCTTGGCCCGGGCGGTGACCACGTACTGGCGGGTGATTTCGTTGAGGAACGAGTTCTTGGTGAGGATGGTCAGGGTGGCGAAACCGCCGATCACCAGGGAGGTCACCGGCAGCACCAGGTGCCAGAAGTAGTCGGTGATCTTACCCAGGGTGCTCAGTTGCTCGAAGTTCTCCGAGACCAGCCCGCGCACCGGGAACCAGTTCAGCGAGGTGCCGCCGGCGAACATCACGATCAGGAACATGGCGAACAGGAAGGCCGGCATGGCGTAGCCGATGATGATCGCGGTGCTGCTCCAGATATCGAAATGGCTGCCGTGGTGCACCGCCTTGCGAATCCCCAAGGGGATCGACACCAGGTAGGTGATCAGCGTGGCCCAGAGCCCGAGGGAAATGGTCACCGGCATTTTCTGCAGGATCAGCTCGGTGACCGTGGCGCCGCGGAAGAAGCTCTTGCCGAAGTCCAGCTGCGCGTAGCTCTTGAGCATCAGCCACAGGCGCTCGTGGGCCGGCTTGTCGAAACCGTACTGTTTCTCGATGTCCTTGATCAGCTGCGGGTCGAGGCCACGGCTGGCCCGTGAGTTGCCGCTGATGCCGTCGCTCGAACCACCGAGGTTGCCGCCACCGCCTATGCCTTGCAGGCGGGCGATGGCCTGTTCCACGGGACCGCCGGGGGCGGCCTGGACGATGGCGAAGTTGACCAGCAGGATGATCAGCAGGGTCGGGATGATCAGCAGCAGGCGCCGCAGGATATACGCCAGCATCAGTGCGGCCCTCCGGGCTTGCCGCGCTGGACGCGCTCGGCCGCCATTTGCTCGTTGGTCAGGGGCGTGCGGCTCATTTCCCACCAGCTTTCGATGGCTTCGTCATTGCTGGCGGGTATGGCCGGCATGCCGAAGCGGTTCCACCACACGGTGGAGGTGCCCGGCGGGTAGTAGTTGGGGATCCAGTAGTAATTCCATTGCAGCACCCGGTCCAGGGCGTGGGCGTAACGCAGCATCTGCGGTTGGCTGGTGGCCTTGACCAGGCCGCTGATCAGGCTGTCCACCGCCGGGTTCTTCAGCACCATCAGGTTGCTGGAGCCGGGGTCGTTGGCCGCCGCCGAGCCGAAGTAGTTGTACAGCTCCAGCCCCGGCGAGGTGGTCACCGGGTAGCCGGTGACGATCATGTCGTAGTCGCGGGCCATCAGCCGGTTGACGTACTGCGAGGCGTCGATGCGGCGGATCTCCAGGGTGATGCCGATCTGCGCCAGGTTGCGCTTGTAGGGCAATAGCAGGCGTTCGATGCCGTTCTGGCTGTTGAGGAAGGTGAAGCGCAGCGGCTCGCCGTCGGCGTTGACCAGCTGGTCGCCGTCGGGTTTCCAGCCGGCCGCTTCGAGCAGGGCCAGGGCTTGCAGCTGTTTATCGCGGATCAGGCCGCTGCCGTCGGTTTTCGGCGCCTCGAAGACCTGGGTGAAGACTTCGTCGGGAATCTGCCCGCGCAGCGGTTCGAGGATCTTCAGTTCTTCGGCATCCGGCAGCGCCCGCGCGGCCAGGGCGCTGTTGGAGAAGAAGCTCTGCTGGCGGATGTACAGGTCGCGCATCATCTGCCGGTTGCTCCACTCGAAGTCCCAGAGCATGGCCAGGGCCTGGCGCACGCGGCGATCCTGGAACATCGGTTTTTGCAGGTTGAACACGAAGCCCTGGGCCGGTTGTGGCGCCTCCTTGGCCAGGTGGGCCTTTTGCAGGCGGCCGTCGCTCAGGGCCGGGCTGTCGTAGCCGATGGAGAAGCCGGTGGCGGAGAACTCGCGGTTGTAGTCGTAGGCGCCGCCGCGCAGCACCTGGCGGGCGACGTCGGTGTCGCCGAAGTACTCGATGCTGAAGCGGTCGAAGTTGTACAGGCCGCGGCTGACCGGCAGGTCCTTGCCCCACCAGTCGGCATCGCGGGTGAAGGTGATGCTGTTGCCGTTATCGACCTTGCTCACCTTGTACGGGCCGCTGCCCAGGGGCGCTTCGTAACCACCGCCGCCGGCGAAGTCGCGACTCTTCCACCAGTGCTCGGGCAGTACCGGCAGGGTCGCGATATCCAGGGGCAGGGTGCGGTTTTCATTGCTCTTGAAGTCGAAGCGGATCACCCGCGGCGACTCGACTTCGACGTCCTTGACGTCGGCGAACTGGGTGCGATAGCGCAGGCTGCCCTGGGTCATCAGCAGGTTGTAGGTATAGCGCACGTCTTCGGCGGTGATCGGCTGGCCGTCGGCGAAGCGCGCCTTGGGGTTGAGGTAGAAACGCAGCCACAGGCCGTCGTCGGCGCGCTCCATCTTTTGTGCCACCAGGCCGTACACGGTGTAGGGCTCGTCCAGCGAGCGCTGGGCCAGGGGCGAGTAGATATAGCCGTCGAGTTGCGAGACGCCGATGCCTTTGTCGATGTAGGGCAGCACGTGGTCGAAGCGGCCGATCTCGATGGCCGAGCGGCGCATGCTTCCGCCCTTGGGCGCCCGTGGGTTGGTGTAGGCGAAGTGGCTGAAGCCGGCGGGGTACTTGGCCGGTTCGCCATAGACGGTCAAGGCGTGTTGCGGTGCGGCGTCGGCACTCGCGGTGCCCAGCAGCAGGGCCAGGGCGGTGAAGATCAGGGAGGGGAAAAGCAGTCGCATTGTCAGCCTTAAGAGCCGGGTGATCGATGATCACGATTTGTACGCTACCGGCGCGCTGCTGACCAGCGCGGGCCGTAGCCCAAACACAACGGCCCACCAAAGGGCGGGCCGTCGTTTACGCAAATCGCGACAGGATCAGTCCTGGCGGCTGGTCACTTCCAGCAGGTGATAACCGAACTGGGTTTTCACCGGGCCTTGCACGACGTTGACCGGGGCGCTGAACACCACGGTGTCGAATTCCTTGACCATCTGGCCTGGGCCGAACGAGCCGAGGTTGCCGCCGTCACGGCTGGATGGGCAAGTGGAGTTCTTCTTGGCGACTTCGGCGAAGTCGGCGCCGGCTTCGATTTCGGCTTTCAGTTCGTTGCACTTGGCTTCGCTGGCAACGAGGATGTGACGGGCAGTGGCTTTGGCCATGGGGAGTTGCTCCTTTCAAGAAAGTGGTGAGCCTACCGGATTGTGTAGCCTAATTCTCGTCAAAGTTCCGTCAAAGCGTTGCAGCAAAGGATGGCCGGCAGCTCCACCTGTAGCCGCTGCCGAGCCCTGGCGAGGCTGCGATCGACCGCCCGGCGGTCGCCTGGCCGGACGAGCGCGCAGCCCAGGCATGCCGCATCCTCAGGTTTACGGGGCTGCACCCCGATCGCAGCCTGCGGCAGCGGCTACAGGCCCAGCTCTTGCCCGCGATATAGGCGATGCGAAAGGTCAGTTACACCTCGTTATCGTTCATCGCGGGCAAGCCTCGTTCCTACGGTGCAGGTTCAGGCGGAAGCCGGAATGGCTTGCCGGCTGTTGCGCAGTTGCCGGGCGGCATTGCGCAGCAGCTGCTCGGTGGCGTCCCAGCCCAGGCAACCGTCCGTCACCGAAACCCCGTAGCGCAGCGTCGGGCTCAGGGGTTGGCAACCCTCGAACAGATGGCTCTCCAGCATCACCCCGACCAGGGACGAATCGCCCTGCAGGCGCTGCTCCAGGACCTCGTCGAACACCGCCGGTTGGCGAAGCGGGTCCTTGCCGCTGTTGGCATGGCTGCAATCGACCATGATCCGCGCCGGGATCTTCAGCTTCTGCAGGTCGTGCTGGACCTGGGCCACGCTCTGGCGATCGTAGTTCGGGCCGCGATGGCCGCCACGCAGCACCAGGTGAGTGTCGGGATTGCCCGGGGTCTGGATCACCGCCGGATGGCCCTGGCTGTCGACGCCGAAGTGGCGGTGCGGGTGCGCTGCCGAGCGCATGGCGTCGCAGGCGATGCCGACGCCGCCGTCGGTGCCGTTCTTGAAGCCCACGGGCATGCCCAGGCCGCTGGCCATTTCCCGGTGGATCTGCGATTCGGTGGTGCGCGCGCCAATGGCGACCCAGCTCAGCAGGTCGTCGAAGTAGCCGGCGGCCATGGGTTGCAGCAGCTCGGTGGCGATCGGCAGGCCCAGGCGGAGGATTTCGCGCATCAGTTCACGGGACAGGGTCAGGCCGCCGGCCATGTCGTCGCTGCCATCCAGGCGCGGGTCGTAGGCCAGGCCTTTCCAGCCGACGGTGGTGCGCGGTTTTTCGACGTAGGCGCGCATCACCAGCAGCAGGTCGTCGCTGACTTCGGCGGCCAGGCTGGCCAGGTTGCTGGCGTATTCCAGGGCGGACTGGGGATCGTGGATCGAGCAGGGGCCGACGACGACCAGCAAACGGGAGTCTTCACCGTTGAGGATGGCGCGCACCGCCTGGCGATGGGCGGCGACTTGCTGGCCGAGGGCCGGGCTGAGCGGCAGTTGCTGCTTGAGCTCCAGCGAGCTGGGCAGGCGCTGGCTCAGGGTTTCGTTGGCGCAGTGGCGGGTGGACAGCGGCAGAGCGGAGACGGACGAGTTCATGTTCAAGGCTTCCTGGGCAGGCGGCGGGTAGTGTCCCGCGCGCGGCCCTACTGGGGTGTTCGACAATTGGCCGGATTGGCTGTGCAGGTGTGTTTGCCACCAGTAGGTGACCGATCGGAGGCGGCAGGCTGTCCCGAACGGAGGCTGCTAAATCGCCAGGTGGTGCAAGTGTCGTAACGGTAATAGGTGGCGTAGTTCATGGTTTCAATCCTCGGTAAGTTCGGTGTGTTACTGAAAGTCGTGGTTAAAAATCGTTGGCCCAGAAAAACAAAACCCCCGGTCGGGAGGCCGACCGGGGGTGAGATTTTCTCTGGTAGGCGACCCGTTCAAGTGGGCGCCGTTTGGGTATCAGGCGCGCCAGTGGCTAAACCAATACCCAAAATAAAAGCTCGCCGGAGCGCAGGCGTTTTTCACCCAGGCAGCCGCACCGACGCGCGAGGCGCTGGCAGTGTGACGATGCATGGAAAGGGTGAGGGACGACATGCTGTTTCTCCGTGAAGTGGGCCGAGCTTACTAGAGGCCGGGGTGGTGGTTCAATCAGAAATTCCTATTACATGACCAGTAAGTGCCTATGAGTTAAGCGCTTTGAAGTTTTATGACAAACTCGCCACGCCCTCATTTGTGCTCATTCAGGATGAATCATGACCTCCCTGACCCTTGCCGCCGCCCAATCGATTTCCGTTGCCGGAGACCTGCCGGGCAATATTGCCCGGCACCAGGCCTTTATCCGCACCGCGGCGGAGCAGGGCGTGCAATTGCTGGTGTTTCCCGAGCTGTCCCTGACCGGTTACGAGCCCACCCTGGCGGCCGAGCTGGCGGTCTTGCCCCAGAGCCCGTTGTTGCAACCGTTGCGCGATCTGGCCCGGGAGCTGGGGGTGACGGCGGTGGTGGGCATGCCCATTCGCCTGTCGGCCGAGGGCCCGCTGTTGATCGGCGCCCTGGTGCTGGCGGCCGATGGGTCGTTGGCGGTCTATAGCAAGCAGCATCTGCATGCCGGCGAGGAGTTGGTGTTCAGCCCAGGCGCGGGTGGCGCGAACCTGAGCTTCGCCGAGGACCGGGTGGCCCTGGCGATGTGCGCCGATTTCTCCCAGGCCAGCCACGCGCGTGCGGCGGCGCAGTCCGGTGCCGGTATTTATGCCGCCGGCGTGCTGATCAGCGAAAACGGCTACGCCGCGGACAGTGCCTTGTTGCAGGGCTATGCCGCGGAGCATGCAATGCCGGTGCTGATGGCCAACCACGGCGGACCGACCGGCGGCTGGGTGTCGGCGGGCCGCAGCGCGATCTGGGGGCCGGATGGCGGGTTGATCGTAGTCGCGGCGGGCACTGGCGATGAGTTGCTGATCGCCCGGCGCGACGCCGGTCGCTGGAGTGGTCAACAAGTGACGGTCGAAGCGCCTTGAACAGTTTCCAACTGCGTCCGGCCAACACCCCGGAGGATCTGCTGTTCGCCCGCGACCTGACCCGCAGCACCATGCTGGGCTACTACATCCGTCACGACCTGTTGTGGCTGGACGAAGCCTTCGATGTGGCCTGGGCCGGGCGGGAGAACCTGCTGATCTGCCAGGGCGCCGAGGTGCTGGGGTTCGTCAGCCTGAGTCGCGATTCCAGGGCCTTGTATATTCGCGAGCTGCATGTGCTCAAGGCGTTTCGCGGGCAAGGTGCCGGGGCCTGGGCCATCGAACAGGTGCGGGCGATGGCGCGCGGCGAACGGCGCGGGCTGCTGCGGCTGACGGTGTTCAAGGACAACCCGGCGCAGGCGCTCTATGGGCGCATGGGGCTGAAGGTGGTCGGGGAAGACGAGTGCTTTCTACGGATGGAGCGAAGCAGCGCCGCGGATGCGTAGCCGCTGGTTTTTGTGCGGGGCGGCGGTCGTCCCGAGCAGTGTGGCGACAGTCGAGGATCAGGCGGGCGCCTGATCGGGACCCTCCGGCTCGGCGAGGATGATGCCGTCTTTCATACCCAGCAATACGGCCACCTTGTGCGCCTCTCCGCGTCGTCCTTTCTTGCGGCCGGCCAATACCTGGTAGGTGGTGGCTGGGTCGACCCCGTGTTCACGGGCGAACTGTTGAACCGATTTACCTTGATGTTCAAGCCAGGCCTTGGCTTGTGCGGCAGTGCGGATACCGGGCATAGTTCAAAACCGTTCAAATTTGTTCAATGCTTGAAGGGTGTAACACCCCTAGGGGTGCATAAAAAAGGATCATACATCCAAATGAGTGGAATCGGTTCGCGGTTAAGACAGGAAAGGGAACGCCTGGGGTTGTCGCAGAAAAAATTTGGTGAAGTTGGCGGCGTGGAAGCCAATGCCCAAGGCAGATATGAAAATGGAGACCGTGTGCCCAAGGCGGATTACTTGTCCCGGGTGGCGGCAAAAGGGGTCGATGTCCTTTATATAGTGACCGGCAGGCGAACCCCGACCAGGGCCGATAACCTCAGCCAGAGCGAAGAGAAAATTCTCGTCAGTTATCGGGCTTTGTACAAGGAAGATCAGGACGCGATCCGGCACCTGACCCATACCCTTGCCGAGCTTTCGGTTTCCAGCCTCATGAAAAGAAAGGCGGACGCCCGAGAGCCTTAGGGCAGGGCGTTCGCAGCGCATCAACCATCCACCGGATACCCCTGGTGAACAAGTGCTTTTTATATGGTGTTTGTCATTAGGTCAGCACGCTGCTTTTTTGCTAAGGTGTCCGGCAACCTATAAGACCAAATCGCGAGGTGTCTGCTTGATTAGGGTGCTAGTAGTCGATGACCATGATCTCGTTCGTACAGGTATTACACGAATGCTGGCTGACATCGATGGCCTGCAAGTGGTCGGTCAGGCCGAGTCAGGGGAGGAATCCCTGATCAAGGCCCGGGAATTGAAACCCGATGTGGTCCTCATGGACGTCAAGATGCCCGGGATCGGCGGTCTTGAAGCCACGCGCAAGTTGTTGCGCAGTCACCCGGATATCAAAGTCGTGGCCGTCACCGTGTGTGAAGAAGATCCGTTCCCGACTCGCTTGCTGCAAGCCGGCGCGGCGGGTTATCTGACCAAGGGCGCGGGTCTCAACGAAATGGTGCAGGCCATCCGTCTGGTGTTTGCCGGCCAGCGTTACATCAGCCCGCAAATTGCCCAGCAACTGGTGTTCAAGTCATTCCAGCCGTCCAGTGATTCACCGTTCGACGCCTTGTCGGAGCGCGAGATCCAGATTGCGCTGATGATTGTCGGCTGCCAGAAAGTGCAGATCATCTCCGACAAGCTGTGCCTGTCTCCGAAAACCGTGAATACCTACCGTTACCGTATCTTCGAGAAGCTCTCGATCAGCAGTGATGTCGAACTGACGTTGCTGGCGGTTCGCCACGGCATGGTCGATGCCAGCGCCTGACAATGACCGACCCGTTTGATCCCAGTGCTTTTCTTTCCACCTGCAGTGGCCGTCCTGGCGTGTATCGCATGTTCGACGGCGATGCACGTCTGCTTTACGTCGGTAAAGCCAAGAACCTGAAGAGCCGCCTGGCCAGCTACTTTCGCAAGACCGGCCTGGCGCCGAAGACCGCTGCCCTGGTGGGGCGCATCGCACAGATCGAAACCACCATCACCGCCAACGAAACCGAAGCCCTGCTGCTGGAGCAGACGCTGATCAAGGAATGGCGGCCGCCGTACAACATCCTGTTGCGCGACGATAAGTCCTATCCCTATGTGTTTCTGTCGGACGGCGAGTTTCCGCGTTTCAGTATCCATCGTGGGGCGAAGAAGCAGAAGGGCAAGTACTTCGGCCCGTACCCCAGCGCCGGGGCGATTCGCGAGAGCCTGAGCCTGTTGCAAAAGACCTTCATGGTCCGCCAGTGCGAGGACAGCTACTACAAGAACCGCACCCGGCCGTGCCTGCAATATCAGATCAAGCGCTGCAAGGCGCCGTGCGTCGGCCTGGTGGAAGCCGAGGTGTACGCCGAGGATGTGCGCCACTCGGTGATGTTCCTCGAAGGCCGCAGCAATGCCCTGACCGATGAACTGTCCGCCGGCATGGAGCAGGCGGCCAGCACCCTGGACTTCGAGAAGGCCGCCGAGCTGCGCGACCAGATTTCCCTGCTGCGGCGGGTGCAGGACCAGCAGAGCATGGAAGGCGGCAGCGGCGACGTCGATGTGGTGGCGGCTTTCGTCAACCCGGGCGGCGCCTGCGTGCACCTGATCAGCGTGCGTGGCGGCCGGGTGCTGGGCAGCAAGAACTTCTTTCCCCAGGTGGGTATCGAGGAAGAGGTGGCCGAGGTCATGTCGGCATTCCTTGGCCAGTACTTTCTCAGCAGCCCGGAGCGCGACCTGCCCAGCGAGTTGATCGTCAACGTGGTCCATGAAGATTTCCCGACCCTGATCACTGCGATCCAGGCCTTGCGCGGCCGTGAGCTGAGCATCAGCCACCGGGTGCGCGGCACGCGGGCGCGCTGGCAGCAACTGGCGGTGACCAACGCCGAGCAGGCCCTGAGCGCGCGGCTGGCCAATCGGCAGCATGTGGCCGCACGTTTCGAAGCCCTGGCCGAAGTGCTGAACCTGGACGAGCCGCCGCAACGCCTGGAGTGTTACGACATCAGCCACTCCAGCGGCGAGGCGACCGTGGCGTCCTGCGTGGTATTTGGCCCGGAAGGTCCGCTGAAGTCCGATTACCGGCGCTACAACATCGAAGGCGTCACCGCCGGCGACGACTATGCGGCGATGCACCAGGCCCTGACCCGACGCTTCAGCAAACTCAAGGACGGCGAGGGCAAACTGCCGGACATCCTGTTGGTGGACGGCGGCAAGGGCCAGCTATCCATGGCCCGCGATGTGCTCAACGAGCTGGCGGTGCCCGACCTGATCCTGCTGGGGGTGGCCAAGGGCGCGACGCGCAAGGCCGGCTTCGAAACCCTCTACCTCAACGATGCGGCCCATGAGTTCACCCTCAAGGGCGACTCACCGGCGCTGCACCTGATCCAGCAGATCCGCGACGAGGCTCACCGTTTCGCCATCACTGGCCACCGCGCGCGTCGCGGCAAGACCCGCCGCACCTCGACCCTCGAAGGCGTGGCCGGCGTCGGCCCCAAGCGCCGCCGCGACCTGCTGAAACACTTTGGCGGATTGCAGGAACTGTCTCGCGCCAGCATTGAGGAGATCGCCAAGGCGCCGGGGATCAGTAAAAAGCTCGCTGAACTGATTTATGCGAACTTGCATAGCGAGTAGGGGAGAGTTCAGGGGCGGAAAGGGTCGGGCTGACCGGGGCACTGTTTCAGACGGGCAATAACATCAGGGGCTGTTTTCGTGATGTCGATCTTAGCGCTCCCATCAAGGTAAATGCCCATTGTTCTCCACCGTTTTGGCGTGATGTAGATGCAACGGGCCGGGGTCGTATCGGCCCACCAATCGAACATCATAAAGAAATCCTTATCGGGGAAAATATGCCCTGCATCACCGGTTGTCTCACCCGGCATCAAGTCTCGTCGAAATATTGAATGCTGCGTATTGAAGACGTATTTGAGTTCTTTTGAGCCATCGTCTGAGTAGTAAATGACGACCCTTGGCAAAGCCAAATACCAGCATGCAATGAGGACGCAAACGAATCCTGTAATCCACCGCCCTAAGTAGCGCTTTTTCTCACTTGCAGACATGTGGTTGAACTCCTTTCGCCCAGTCGCTTATGGGTACTGCCAACACTTTGTCCATAATGATTTTCCCTGTGAGGCCGCCATTTGGATATTCCTTGTATAGGCTCATCCGGATAATAATCGAGACCCTGTCGGGTACATCATCCCATGCGCGCATACCTTCAACACCCTGGGTCCTTTGCGGGCCATCAAATCTCTTAGGGTTTTTGATGAAGCGCCAAGTGTCTGATCCAATTTGCTCTACACCAGCACCGTCCAATAAGACACTCTCAGAAAGCCCACCTGCGACACCAACATATCCGTAGTGGATGTTCGACCAGATATCGTAGAAATATTCATAGGCACCTTGCTTATGCCAAGGGTATTCACCAAAGAGATTTTTCAGCTTTGGCTTGTGGTCCCAAGGCCGGTTCTGCCCCACTCGCTCAGTCCAGATAGCAAAAGCCTTGGCTTTCTTTCCGAGCGCCAAACTGTAGAAGTCTGGGCCGGGACCGAGCCGCATGTAGAACGGAAGCTCAGCGTATTTTCGTGTTTCCATTGCTGGGTCAAAGTTATTCAAATCCTTCATCTGTCGCACAGACGGGCTGTTGATATTGGTATTCATCTCGCCCGCAATGTAGCTCGCCAGTTCCTCCATGCGGTCGGGGTCGGTACAGACCTTCTCCTTCGGCTTCTCTTCAGGCGCCTTAGAGGCCTCATTGGGATCAACCAAGGCATTTGCCGCGGTCGCCTTCTCGGTCAGCTTCGGATCAGCCAACAAGGTCGCCATCTTTTCATCGTCCACCGAGCCATCCGGGCGAAACACGCCGAGTGCTGCGAAGTTGATGATGGCAGCCCCAGGAGCAGGCCCCATGACAAAACCACCGAAAGTATCACCCGACCCCGTGATGATCGTCCCACCGTGACTGGTCGGGCTCCCTAAGTGGGCCATAGGGCGGCCATTCAGGATGATCGAGGGAACCCCCGTGGTGATGACTGCGCCACAACCGCAAGTGTCACCGACTCGGGCTGCTCCCATGAAGTTGATGTTGATGTCACCAGAAGCGGAAGCAATAGGAGTGGTGCCGTGACCGGGAAGAGGGCAGACGTGTTTGTCGCCCAGGCGAGCAGAAGAGAGCATTTTATCGTCCCTGCGTTGACTGATCCGCGAGGCTCTTTGTAGAGCCGCGCAAACCTAGCAAGCGGCGATGGGCAAGGCTTTAGGACGATTCTGAACTTGGATAGAGTCTAGCGAGGTCTGAGAGTCTGGCTGGAAAATCTGCATGGCCACCGCACTACGTCTACATACGACGGTTCCAGCAGACTTGCGAACTGAGTCTGATACTGCGCGCGCAGGCCCCAGGAAGTTGCGCTTTCGAGGGGCTCAACGTGTTGGAACAGTGTTAGACACGCTGTGCGAGAAGCCCGTAGAATGGCCGTGCCTAGCTCATCTGCTGTCTTTTTCGAGTAGATTGCCAACTCACCTCGTAGCCAGTTGTGCCGATGAATATCCCTAATCTGATCACCGTTCTACGCGTTCTGCTCATCCCGATCTTCATTTTGCTGTTTTACCTGCCTTACTCCTGGAGCTACATGGCCGCCAGTTCCGTCTTCGCGTTCGCCGCGGCTACTGACTGGCTCGATGGCTACCTGGCGCGGCGTCTGGAGCAAAGCACACCGTTCGGGGCCTTCCTCGATCCGGTGGCTGACAAGTTGATGGTGGCGGTGGCCCTGGTGCTGCTGGTGCAAGAGCACGGCAACCTGTGGCTTACCCTGCCGGCGGCGGTGATCATTGGACGTGAAATCGTCGTTTCCGCCCTCCGCGAGTGGATGGCCGAACTGGGTGCCCGCGCGCAAGTGGCGGTGTCCAACATGGGCAAATGGAAAACCGCCGCGCAGATGCTGGCGCTGGTGATCCTGCTGGCCAACCCGCCGGCCTTCACCTTCTGGGTGCTGCTGGGTTATGCCTTGTTGCTGATCGCGGGAGGCCTGACCCTGTGGTCCATGCTGCAGTACCTGCGCGCTGCCTGGCCGCACCTGAAGACCGATGTAGAAAAGAAATAAAACTTTTTTGAATCAAGGGGTTGACGCAGTTTCGAATTTCTATAGAATGCACACCACCAAGACGCGGGAATAGCTCAGTTGGTAGAGCACGACCTTGCCAAGGTCGGGGTCGCGAGTTCGAGTCTCGTTTCCCGCTCCAAACATAGCGCTACAGAGCTCCACTGAATTCTGCAGCGATCGAAAAAAGGACCTTCGGGTCCTTTTTTCGTTTGTGCGGTATTCCACTGACGTCGGCTGCGTTCCAGCAGTATCCAGTGGTTTTAAGTGCATTTCTCTGTCTGTTTTCCGTCACCCCTTGGTTCAAGACTCGTTTGGACGTAGCAGCCTTGGCATGACGTGACTTTTTACTAGAGCGGATTTGAGGAAGGGCGCTTTTCCCTCGATAGCCTACGACGATCTTGCTTAGTTGTTCCGAGGCTTTTTGCTTCTTTCCCTTTTGCCACGCTGGAGCGGACCTGACTCGCGGAAGTGGAGATCGGCGACTAAAGGCCCATTACGGCTGTGAGCAGACAGGCTATCATCTCGCCATCAGCTCAAGCGGGGCCCAATTGACCGGGCAGTCGCCTGCACTCCCTTGGGCATTACGACAAGGATAGTTGCGTATGGACGACATCGTTCAGTCTGTCACTCCCCTCGAAGAACAGCCAAAAGAGATTAAGATCCTCGCCACTTTAGTGGCGAAGCTGAACCTCGCAGATTTCCAGAACGCCATCCCGGTGATTCGAGAGCTTCGTATTTCGAATGAGACTAGTTATCGCTTCGTCAGCGCCACCCTCACACTTACTTCATCTCCTGAGATATTCAAGTCGAAGGTTTGGCGAATTGATGAGATCGCTCCTGACACCTTTCGAGTAATACCAGGTATTGATCTGGTTCTGGACGGTCCTCTGTTGACCCGTCTGACAGAAGCCGAGATGTCCACCTTCACGTTTGTTCTTGAGGTCGATGACAAGGAAGCTGAGGGTGGCCGGAGGGAAGTTGCTCGGCTTGAGCAAATTGTCGATCTTCTTCCCAGGAATCAATGGGGCGGCCTCAGGCATATCCCAGATATGACCGCTGCTTTCGTCCAGCCCAATGACGCAGCCGTAGAGCGTCTGCTTAAACAGGCCGCTGAGCTGCTTCGCCTGAGCGATAAGTCATCTGCCCTCAATGGTTATGAAGGTGGCCCCAAGCGTGCCTGGCAGTTGGCTTCGGCAGTCTGGGGGGCAGTGGCACGGATGAAGCTGGACTATGCATTACCGCCAGCGAGCTTCGAACAGTCAGGGCAGAAGGTTCGCAGTCCCAGTCAAATTGCCGATTCCGGCTTGGCCACTTGCCTAGACCTCACTCTGCTCTTCTGTGCGGCATTGGAGCAAGTTGGCCTCAACCCGGTTATTGTCTTCACCCGTGGGCATGCCTTCGCAGGTTTGTGGCTCAAGCCTGAAGAGTTCACGACTACGTTAGTGGATGACGTCACTGCCGTGCGTAAACGTGTGAAACTCCAGGAGCTTGTGCTGTTTGAGACCACGCTGATTACTCACAGTCCAATACCACCATTTTCGTACGCAGTAGAGCAGGGCAGCAAACAGATAGCTGAAGACACCGAAAGCGACTTTGAAATGCTGTTGGATATTCGTCGCGCTCGTTTGCAACGCATCAAGCCGCTAGCCAGTTCAGAGGCGCAGATAGCGCGTGCAGCTATTGCTGAGTCAGATGAAAACTCATTGTTGTTGGTCGAGGAAGGCCTCGACATTTCGGACGATAACGGAGAGGTTCAGGTTGAGGATCTGTCCAAGCTTGACTCGGCAGATCGCCTAGGTCGGTGGCAGCGCAAACTCCTAGATCTTTCACTCCGAAACAACTTGCTCAACTTCAAAATGGGTAAGCGGGCGCTGAAACTTGAGTCTCCTGATCCAGGAGCGCTGGAGGACATTCTCTCCAGTGGACAGGCATTGAAACTGTTGACCAGGCCTGATCTCATGGATGGAGCAGACCCGCGCGAGCGTGCGCTCTATGAGCAGCGCGAACGAGAGGATGTTCGTCGCCGTCATGCTGAGGATGCCCTGAAACGCAAAGAGGTGTTTGTGGCACTGACTGCCACGGAGATGGATGTTCGACTTACCGAACTCTATCGAAGCGCTCGAACCGCGTTACAGGAGGGCGGTTCCAACACCTTGTTCCTGGCCATCGGTTTCCTGAGCTGGACGCGAGAGGATAGGGCTGGCCAGAAGTATCGAGCGCCCTTGGTCTTAGTACCAGTAACCCTGGAGCGCAAGAGCGCTCGTTCCGGTTTCACCATGGTGCTGCATGATGACGAACCACGCTTTAACCCGACGCTGATTGAGATGTTGCGTCAGGACTTCGAGCTTGGTCTTGGATCGCTAGAGCACGAGCTGCCGCGGGATGATTCGGGCCTGGACATCGCAGGCATCTGGAAAAAGGTCGGTCATGCGATCAAGGACATCGCTGGATGGGAACTGAGTGAGGACGTCGTGCTCTCGATGTTCTCTTTCGCCAAGTATCTCATGTGGAAAGATCTTGCCGAGAACGCAGAACACCTTCGGCAGAGTCCTGTTGTCCAGCACCTGCTCGATACGCCGCGAGATTCGTTCATCTCCGACACTCCTTTCCCCGAAGCTGAGTCGCTGGATCGCGACTATGGCCCAACCGATGTGTTCTGCCCGCTGCCATCGGACTCATCCCAGCTTGCTGCAGTGATGGGCGCAGCAAAGGGTAAGGACTTCGTTCTTATAGGCCCGCCGGGTACCGGTAAAAGTCAGACAATTTCCAACATGATCGCTCAGTCGATAGCACAGGGGCGGCGTGTACTTTTTGTGTCAGAGAAAATTGCAGCTCTGGATGTTGTATATAGGCGTCTACGTGAGATTGGTCTCGGTGAGTTTTGCCTCGAGCTTCATTCCAGTAAGGCTCGAAAGACTGATGTTCTGGCTCAATTGCAGTCCGCTTGGGAAGCGAAGGGGCAGGTCGACTCTGCTGCGTGGGAAGTGGAAGCGCAGCGACTCGCCTCGCTTCGAGATGGCCTCAATATTTATGTCGAGCGTCTGCACCGCCGGCATCGCAACGGTTACTCAATTTACGATGCGATTGGTGTGGTTACATCAGGTACTGATGAGCCAGTAGCTCCACTCGGCTGGGCATCCCCTGACGTACATGACCAGAAAGCCATGCTTGAGCTCCGAGAGCTGGGCGACCGTCTTGAGGTTAATGCTCAAGCCGTGGGTTATGGTCAGTTAACTGGCAACGCCTTGTCGGCTGTTGGCCAGGCGGAGTGGTCGCCTCATTGGCAGCAGCAATTCGTACAGGCGGCCCGTGATGTACTTCCCGCTGTCCTTGAAACACAGCGATCTGCCGATCGCTTCGTCGAGTTGTCCGGACTGCCTGCTACGGCATACACACCTTCTACCCTTGAGGGGCTGTCGATACTCTCGCAAGTGCTACCTACGGCTGCCGGCCAGGATTGGCGCTTCGCTTTGCGGCCAGATGCCCGCTCATTGTCTCAGCGGCTGAGTGACGGTTGCGCCTGGGTCGAACAGCATCGTGACATCAATGCCAGGCTCTCACCTATTTGGTCTTCCCGCGTTGTTTCTGAAGTCAAACGTGGTATCGACCTTCTGAAGCAACGTCGCGCGACCTTTGCAGAGCTGGGCCCAGCCTGGCCGCAAACCGTCACAGAGGTACTCCATCAAGCGTTGGAGATGCTGAGTCGGATTGACGGTCTCAAGCAGCAGCTAACAGTTAAATATGGAGACGCAATTGAGGCTCTAGATGTAGAGCTCCTGCAGCGCGAGTGGAAAGAAGCAGAGGAGGCTTTCTGGCCTAAGTCTTGGTTCGGCAAGCGCAGGATTACCGGAGTAATGACCTCGACTCAGACCGCCACCGATGAAGCAGATATTGGTAAGGATCTCACCACATGGACTGAGATCCGCTCGGTACGCAGAGCGATTGATGAACTGGAACCGGGTCATGAGTGCGTTGCTGTTTGGCAAGGTGCGAAATCCGAAGCGGCCCACCTCGCAGCGGCAATCAAACTACAGGAGGCCATCAGGCATCAGAAAGATGATGACACTTGGGTGAATGAGGAGTTCCAGCTGATTGAGCAAGGCCACCTTGGTGAAGCTTTGAAGGCAGAGCTCGCCCGGCTGCGTACCATCACTCGTTTCGACATTGATCTCGGCGAGCTGGCAGATCTGAGTGCTGATACTGCTGAACTTTGGAAAGGCCTGCACTCCGACACCGAGTTGCTGGCTGCAGCGCTACGCTTCCAAGCTGAACGACGTGACATTGAGGAGCGTGGCCGTCTGGTTGATGATCACCCTCAAGTGGAGGAAGGGGGCTGCGGATCCTCTTTGAAAGGCGACCTCGAGTTACTGAAACAAAGGTCGGCGATTGAACGAGAGCTGTCGGAACTGGTCGACCTGCGTGAAGTTATTCCACTCTGGAACGATTTGCAGACAAAGGTCGAGCCTGCTCGACAGGCGATTGAGTTCCAGGGCCGGCTGGCCATCGCGATTGCCAAACTAGCGCTCAATCCTGAGCAAGTCGCTGGCTATAAATCGCCGCTTCACACTCTGCTGGGGGATGGCAACGCATTACTAGAGCCAGAGGGTGCCATTGCTATTGCGGGCGTCAGTCTTCGCGAGAAGCTTGAGCAGTTAGGCGGCCGGTCAGAACACTTGATGGCAGTAGGGCACTTCACTGAGTCGGGTATCAACGAAGCAGTTGATCTGGGGCTGAGTGAGCTCAAGCAAAACTGCGAAATTGTTGTCTCGTCCGAATCACGACTCAAAGCATGGTGTGCCTGGCGGAAAGTTCGCGACGAGGCATATGCCGTTGGCTTGGCACCGATTGTTCAAGCGATGGAAACCGGTGCTATCTCCTCAGGCAAAGTCCGTCGCGTGCTGGAAGTTAACTATGCTCGCTGGTGGCTGAACACCACGGTGGACAACGAGGAAGTGATCCGGACATTCGTCAGCGTCGAGCACGAGCAGCGCATTCGCGATTTCCGGACATTGGATGATAAGTTCACAGCGTTGACCAAGGATTGGCTTCGTGCTCGTTTGTGCGCGGATCTTCCAAGCCAAGACAGCGTGAGTCGTTCTTCGGAATGGGGGCTGTTGCGTCACGAGATGGGCAAGAAGACGAAGCACATCCCATTGCGCGAGCTAATGAATCGTGCACCGGAGGCGCTGACCAAGCTGACGCCGTGCTTGCTGATGAGTCCGCTATCCATCGCCCAATACCTGCCTCCTGCTTCCAGTCCATTTGACCTCGTGATCTTCGATGAGGCCTCTCAGATTCCTGTTTGGGACGCTATCGGTGCAATGGCTCGAGGGCGTCAGGTGGTGATGGTAGGTGATCCCAAGCAACTTCCTCCGACGTCCTTCTTTGACCGAGCTGAGTCGACGGCTGATGACGAGGATGTTGAGGCTGATTTGGAGAGCATCCTGGACGAGTGTATTAGTGCGAATCTCCCAATGCGTAATCTCAACTGGCACTACCGTAGTCGTCATGAAAGCCTGATTGCCTTCTCGAATCAGCGCTACTACCAGTCTAAGTTGGTGACCTTCCCGTCGCCGTTTACAGCTGATAAAGCGGTAAGGCTTTGCTCAGTTGCGGGTGTCTATGACAAAGGCGGGTCGAGAACAAACTTGATTGAAGCACGAGCTTTGGTTGCCGATCTGATCACTCGTCTTCAGTCACCAACGTTCCGTGAAAGCAGACGGACCGTGGGGGTTGTAACCTTCAATGGCGAGCAGCAGAAACTCATCATGGACATGCTGGATGAGGCATGCCGAAAGGATCCTTCGCTGGACTCTTACTTCTCTGAGTCCGAGCTTGAACCAGTGTTTGTCAAGAACCTGGAAAGCGTTCAGGGTGATGAGCGAGACATCATCTACTTTTCGACCACGTACGGGAAAGATGCTGCGGGCGTTCTGTCCATGAACTTCGGGCCGATGAATCGTCCCGGTGGCGAGCGTCGCTTGAACGTAGCCATCACTCGCGCCCGTCAGGAGCTGGTGGTGTTCTCTACCTTACGTCCAGAGCACATTGATCTGGCTCGCACACAGGCGGTAGGTGTGCGTGACTTGAAACACTTCCTGGAATTCGCTGAGCGTGGTCCTCGAGCCCTGGCGGAGGCGAATTTTGGGAGTGTTGGTGGCTTTGATAGTCCGTTCGAGGAAGCAGTCGCAGCCGCGCTTGCAAAGAAGGGCTGGCAAGTACATACGCAGATTGGCGTATCTTCGTTCCGTATTGACTTGGGTATCGTTCATCCAGACGCACCTGGTCGGTTCCTTGCTGGAGTGGAGTGTGATGGCGCCACCTATCACCGTAGTGCCACAGCTCGAGATCGTGACAAGCTCCGTGAATTCGTGCTGCGGGGGTTGGGTTGGGAGATCGTACGGATTTGGTCAACGGATTGGTGGGTTGATGCCGTCGGGACGGCTGAGAAGGTTCATCAGCGCTTGAATGAAATCCTGGCTGAATCGCGTGCCAAGCAGGCGGTCATTGATGCTGCGCAAGAGGCAGAGCGACTGAAAATAGACGCAGCTGTTGCCAAGGTCATTGAGGTTGTAGATCAGGTAAGTATTGTAATGGCGGAAGAGACCACCCCCGTTGCCAATGACCTTGAAGGCGCACTACCGGAGTTGAAATATGCCAAGGCGGCGACATTGAGCGTTGCTGAAGAAGTGGTTGCGTTTACCCCTGTGCAGAATTATCCGCTATACAGGGAAACAGACCCAAGCCAAGCAGTCGAAGGTGTCGATCCAGATCGTTTCTTTGATCCGAGCTACACGCCCACGCTGGAGCAGATGATTGCTTACGTGGTGTCTGAAGAAGGGCCGGTACTGGACACTGAGCTAGCGAGGCGTATTGCTCGGGCACATGGTTGGGTTCGCACGGGCTCACGTATACGTGATCGCGTTGATCAGATCGCTCGTGCGCGGTTCAGATCGCACGAGGAAGAGCAGATTGGGTCCTTTTTCTGGCCTGCTCATCTCGAAACAGACAACAGTGTCGTGTTCCGTAGAGCGGGTGACGATGACTCCACTCGAGGGCTTGCTGAGATTTGCCTTCCAGAGTTGTCTGCTCTCGCTGAAGAGATGGCTCTAAGAGGCCATGAGGGCGAAACGTTGGTCTATGCAGTTGCTAAAGAGGCGGGTGTTAGCAAACTTGCTCATGCAGGCCGATTGAGGATCGAGAAAGCGATTCGCCAAAAACGCGAATACTAATAGCACTCATTGTAAGAGGGGGCGCGCTGCGAGGGGCCCCTCCATTTGCTTGATCAAACTAGGGAGAGTAGAGATGGGGTGGAAAGGGACTGTGCGTTCACTGCAGGCATCAGCACGACGAGCTGAGCGCAACGCTCATCGTCGGCAGCGTGAACTGGAGCGGCAAAGCAAAGAGTTCTCTCGCATGGAGGCTCTTGAGCAAGCAGCGCACGAAGTTGAGGTGTATGAAAATCACCTTGAGGTTCTCCTCTCCATGCACAAGGAATGTGGCGAGCCCATCAAATGGAAGCAACTTCTCTCCAAGCCCGAGCCTAAGAAACCTCAGAAGAACGGCACGTTCGAGCAAGCTGCTATACATGCCAGCGCAACCTATCGACCGAATTTCTGGGCTCGCCTGTTCAAGTTGGATACTCGTCAGCGAGAAGCACTTGTCATAAAGATCGGGACTGCCCAGATGGAGGACGAGAATCGGTACCAAGCAGAGTTGGAAGAGTGGAAAGTCGCTCACTCTGATTGGGCGGAGGAGCGAGATCTCGCCAAGCGTATCCTGGAGAGTGATCGTCAGGCGAAGCTTGATGCCATCGAAGCGTTCGAGCCCTTCGCAGAAATCTCACATCTCGGATCAGCCATTCAGATGATTGTCCATGAAAGCGGCATCCTGGAGGCCCAGTTGTCGATTCATGGTTCCCACGTGATTCCGACGGAGGTCAAATCCCTGCTTAAGAGTGGCAAGCTGTCGACCAAGACCATGCCCTTAGGCCGGTTTAACGAACTTCACCAAGACTATGTCTGCAGCTGCGCTTTGCGTGTGGGGCGCGAACTTCTGGCAATCCTGCCGGACGATTTGGTGATCGTTACTGCATTGGACAACGTGCTCAATAGCTCAACGGGCCACATGGAGGAGCAGCCAGTCCTCAGCGTGGCGTTCTCTCGTTCCACTATTGATACTCTCAACGTGGAGGCTATTGACCCTTCCGATGCCATGAAAAACTTCGTGCACAACATGACGTTTAAAAAGACGGCTGGTTTCTCCCCGGTGAGTGCTCTCGAGTCGGGGCGGTTTGCCACGAAGGTTATTTCGTAGCCTCCAACTGCTAGTGCGAGAGCCGACCTTTCTTGGGGGGCAACATAGAGTAGGGGCTAGGTTCTTACTCTATGTTGCCCCTTTTGTCTTGAGGTATGGATGTCTTCATGACGGAGAGGGATGAAACAGATGTATTGCTTACTAGTTGTTGCTGGTCGGCCCGCGATAAAGAGTCACTTTGCTGCTAACTGCTTCCTGTCACCCCGAACTTAGACGGTGCTGCTTGGGTTGATTCAGTTTTGGGTTGGGCCCTTCCATTCGTTCTCTGTTTGAACTGTTTTTCAGGGAGACGTACAGCCAACACATGTTGTGTGGTTAAACGCGTACCCACTTAACTACTGGTCCTGATAGGAATAGGCAATGCTCAAAGACAAACCGGCATAGGTGACCGGGTTTTCCCTGGATAGCATGGCCGCCTCGTCCCTATTTATCGGAGCTCGCCATGAACAGCATAAAAACCCTATTCATCACGGGTGTCAGCAGCGGCTTTGGCAATGCGCTGGCGCGGCAAGCGCTTGCCGCGGGGCATCGGGTTATCGGCACTGTGCGCAATGAAGCGGCCTTGCAGGCGTTTCAGGCGCTTTCCGCGGATCGTGCCCATGGGGTGATTCTGGATGTCACTGACTTCGAGCGGATCGACAGCGTGGTCGCTGCTGTCGAAGCCGTTCATGGCCCGGTCGATGTCTTGGTCAACAACGCCGGCTATGGTCATGAGGGCATCTTCGAAGAGTCGCCGCTGGAGGAGCTGCGTCGCCAGTTCGACGTCAATGTGTTCGGCGCGGTCGCGGTAACCAAGGCGTTCCTGCCTTATTTTCGCAAGCGGCGTGCCGGTCACATTCTCAATATCACCTCCATGGGCGGCACAGTCACTATGCCGGGTATCGCCTACTACTGCGGGAGCAAGTTTGCGCTCGAAGGCATCTCCGATACGCTGAGCAAAGAATTGCGGCCGTTCAATATCTTCGTGACCGCCGTGGCGCCAGGCTCGTTTCGCACGGACTGGGCCGGTCGTTCGATGCAGCGCACTCCACGGAGCATTGCCGACTATGACGCCAGTTTCGACCCGTTGCGCAAAGCCCGCGAAGAGAAGAGCGGCAGGCAGCTGGGCAACCCGCAGAAAGCCGCGCAGGCGATGCTGCAGGTCATCGCCAGTCCGACGCCACCCGCACACCTGCTGCTGGGCAGCGATGCCTTGAGCCTGGTGCGTTCCAGACTGGAGCAGGCGGCCAATGAGATCGATCAATGGGAAGCGCTGAGCCGTTCGACCGATGGCTGAACGGTCAGCCAAGGGGGCGTCAATGAATCAGGCCGATTCACAGACTACGCGCATGGTGCAGTTGATGGAAAAGCTGGCTCCGATCGAGGGCTACAACCTCAGCGCTTTGGAGGATATCCGTTTCCTGCGTTCGAACCGGCCCCTGACTCGCACTCCGGTTTTGTATGACCCGGGCATCGTCATCCTGTGCCAAGGGCGCAAGCGTGGCTATCTGGGTGATGACGTCTACGTCTATGACGCCCAGCATTACCTGGTGGTGTCGGTCCCCGTGCCGTTCACCATGGAGACTGACGCCAGTGAGGCAGAGCCTATGTTGGCGGTCTACATGCGTCTCGACTTGCAGGTGGCCAGCGAGTTGATGCTGCAAATGGATGAAGTCCTCGGGCCCAGCGACGCCCAGCCCAAGGGGATGTATGCCTCGCCGATGGACGATCTGCTGCGCGCCTCGATACTGCGTTTTCTCGAGGCGATGAGTACTCCAGGTGACGCGCAGATACTCGGGCCATCGCTGGTGCGGGAAATCTATTACCGCATCCTGACGGGCGAGCAGGGCGGCTCGATGCATGTCGCGCTCAATCGCCAGGGGCACTTCGGCAAGGTCACTCGCGCGATCCGCAAGATCCACAGTTGCTACCAGGAGCGCCTGGACGTGGAGTCCCTGGCCCAGGAAGCGAGCATGAGCGTGCCCAGCTTTCACCTGCACTTTCGCAGCGTGACGAACGCCTCTCCGATGCAGTACCTGAAGTCGACGCGCTTGCACCAGGCGCGACTGCTGATGCTGCGCAACGCCATGAGCGCTTCGACGGCGGCCTTCAACGTAGGCTACGAAAGCGCCTCGCAATTCAGCCGCGAGTTCAAACGCTTCTTCGGCCGAACGCCCCAGGCGGAGATCGAATGGATGAAGGCGACCTATGCGTTGCCTGCGCCGTCCACGCCATCTGTCTATGTCTCGTCGCATTAGTTTTCGCACCTGCCTGAGCAAGTCTGTGGCGCGCGTTTTGCTTCGCGCTTGAACGTCATCCCACAGGAGTTCAGCGGCATGGATTTGAAGCGCTCTACGCAACAACCTTTGGATGTTGCCCCAGGCGTAGCGGCGGGCGGCGTTATTGGCGTGCGGCCCACACCAGAGCCAGGTTATCGCCCGCTGCTGGAGGGCGAGGTGATTCAACCGACCGATGAGGCCGGCAACGACCCCCAGTCCTGGACGCCCGTGCCCAGCCATTGGGTCAGCCAGGTGCATTGCCTGGCGGTGTACGGTCAGGTACGTCGGCCGACAACCAGCCAGGGCTGTTGCTAACCTGCCGCCAGCGGCGCTGGCCGCCGCCGGGATACCCTGCAAGCTTTATCTGGATCGAGTCTCTATGAAGGGTGGGACTCATCCATCTGCCATCTTTGTAGCCGAGCAGTCCTGCTCACGGCTTGAACTCCCCATTTCAGAGCATTCGTGCACGCTTCCATGGCCCGGGCGGCGGGGGAGATTGCGCTGTCTTGAGGCGTGGGCCTCCACCTGCGCACGATTGCGAGTCTGGAGAAAACTGACGAGTCGAACAGCTTCTTTTACTGGTCAGACCTGTAAGACCTTGTTTTTCGATCGGTAAATAATAAATCCATGATTTTCCGCGGGAAGTGGCATGGGGGCTGCTTTGCACGATGCATTCTTCAAGTGACTTCGCTGTGGTTCGGTCGCCCGATATTCATCCGGGCAGAAGTCGACCTGAGTCGCTGAAGAGGGGGGCAGTCCGCGGGTCGACAGCGTTGTCGAGCCGCGAGGGACTCGGTTGATTCTTGACGGAGAAACATCATGAACCACGACTCAAATGCTGTGAGCGCAGTCAAACCGCCGGCCAGGGCCTGGTATGGATCACTCTTTTCGCAGGTGTTGCTGGCCCTGCTGCTGGGGATTGTGCTCGGCGTACTGGTGCCTGATTTCGCGGTAAAGCTGAAAGTGCTCAGCGACGGTTTTCTCAAGCTGATTTCGATGATCGTCGCACCCATCGTCTTTTGTGTAGTGGTGCACGGGATCGCCGGTACGGGCGACCTGAAAAACGTCGGGCGGGTAGGGGGCGTGGCGCTGATCTACTTCGAGATCATGACCACCATCGCCCTGGCTCTCGGCATCCTGCTGGCGTTCGTATTCGGGCCCGGGCATGGCATGAACATCGACACCACGACCCTGGATGCCGGGGCCATGAGCAGCTATTCGGAGAATGCCCACAAGCTCCAGGGCAGCGGCATCGGTTCGTTCATCCTGAACATCATTCCCACGACCTCAATCGATGCATTGGCCCGCAACGATGTATTGCAGGTGCTGTTCTTTGCCTTGCTGTTCGGCATCAGCCTGGCATTGGTGGGGGGTAAAAGCGCGGAGCGCGTGACCTCGTTCATCGACGATATTTCCAAGGTGCTGTTCAAGGCCATGGGCCTGATCGTGCGGCTGGCGCCCTTGGGCGTGCTAGGGGCGGTGGCCTACACCGTTGGCAAGTACGGCGTCGGTTCGATGAAGCAGCTGATTTCCCTGGTCGTGCTGTTCTACGCCTCGATCCTGATATTCGTGTTCGTGATCCTGGGGGCGGTGTTGCGTTATGCCGGGATCAACGTGTTCAAGTTCATTGCCTACCTGCGCGAGGAGCTGACCATCGTGCTGGCCACCGCCTCCTCGGACTCGGTGCTACCGCAGATCATGCGCAAGCTGGAAGTCCTGGGCGTGAAAAAATCAGTGGTGGGGCTGGTGGTGCCCACCGGCTATTCGTTCAACCTCGATGCCTTCTCGATCTACCTGACCCTGGCGGTGGTCTTTATTGCCCAGGCCACCAATACCCCCTTGTCGATAGGTGACCTGCTGCTGGTGCTCGGGGTGTCGCTCGTGACATCCAAGGGCGCGCACGGCGTGCCGGGCTCGGCCATCGTGATCCTGGCGGCGACCCTGAGCGCAGTCCCAAGCATTCCGGTGATCGGCCTGGTGCTGGTGTTGTCGATTGACTGGTTCATCGGCATGGCACGCGCGGCGGGCAACCTGATTGGCAATTGCGTGGCCACCGTGGTGGTGGCCGATAAGGTCGGCGACCTGGACCGCGAACAGGCTCAACGGGTATTGAACAACCGTCAGCAATACGAGTTGTCCTGAGGCCAGGAGCTTGCAACGGGGGGCGGTGCCTTGAAGGCGCAATCTCCAACGCAGTGCTGGCCATGGCCAGGGCCGAGGGATCGGCCCCGGCTGCTGCTTCTGCGGCGTGACACAGCAGTGGCCGCATCGACTAGAGGAGCTTGTCTTGCGCCTGTGCCTGCCAATCTTGCAGGCCGGCGATTGCGTGACGCTCGAAGATCTTGCGAAACCAGACACTGAACGTGTGTGGGGCAACGCTGATGCGCTGCGACAGTTCGGCCAGGCTCAGCCATTGCCAGGCCTGGGCCTCGTCGGGATTGGCGGCCGGGTCTTGAGAGTAGATACCGGCAAACACATGGTCATATTCATGTTCGATCAATTGATTGGAGACCGGCTCGCGATAGAGCAGATGCGCCACGGCGCGGAGCTCGCACGCTATGCCCATTTCCTCACGCAACCGGCGTCTGGCGGCGCTGCAGGTTTCCTCGCCTTGGCGGGGATGGCCGCAGCAGGTATTGGTCCATAAACCTTGAGAGTGATACTTGGTGAGCGCTCGCTGCTGCAACAGCAAACGGCCCTGTTGATCGAAGATGAAAATCGAGAATGCCCGGTGCAAGAGCCCTTCTTGATGGACGAAGAGCTTTTCGGCAAAGCCCGTCGGGCGATCATCCTGATCCACCAGGATAAGGGTTTCTTCCATGATGGTTGCGAAACTCCCTGGTCGGTGTCTAGGTTAAATGGCGTTGTATCGAGGCTTGTGGGAGATGGTTTTCGACTCACAAACCGGTGTGTTCAGGCATGGATTGATTGGTGGGAACATTAGTTGGGTATTCTGGTTTGGCAAGAGGACGTCTTATGACTTTTGGCTGTACTCGGTGTCCTGCCTGGAGTCGAGCATGAACGCCGGGCATGCCAATTGCTGGCACAAAACGGGTAGGCGATACCGGGATGGCGCCTCTTCTTCGATGAGGGCCATCCACAGCTTCCGTGGCCGAACTCAGCCAGGTAATGCGAATACCGCTTCGACCTCGATATTGACCTCTGGCGAGAACAATCCGGCCACCCTCTCCAGCGAACACCGAGCAAGGTGAAGATGGGCCGATATCCTTCCCACATCGAGCCATTCGAAGGTACCCCTCGAGTTCCTTCCGGGACCGTGGCCAGCCGCAACGCGGTCGCGGCATAGATCACCACCCGTGGCATGAGGGCGTAACCCAGGCCCCAACGCCCCGCAACGAGGCTGCCGTAGATCTGCCCCAGCAAGCCTGCCGACAGGAATATCAAGCCAACGCGAATTGGGCTGACCAATTCAGATAAATCATGGAGGGGGTGAGAGGCAGTACTGCTCATTGTGCGGTATTCGTCTGTCAGCCCCTGCCTTCGATGGTCTAGGATGGGCTATTTGCTGTCGGCAAAGCCACCAAGACCTAGAGTTGCAGTTGAGTTCACGACATTTTCGACCGCGCCGCAGTGACCGCCTGCGGATCGCCACCTGCCGCAAATCCCGCAAGTACCTCAAGGAAGGTTCCCCCATGCTACTGAGGTCCCTCGCAGCTATCGGCATTCTGTTGCTGGGTTTTCTTTCACCGATATTTCCGGCTCACGCGCAAGACATCGCGTTGTCCGGTCGGATGACCACCAGCAGTCACCCCTGGCTGGATGCCAGGACGCGGCAGTGGCTGGAAGGGCGGGGGCCGCTCACGGTGGGGGTCGTGCGTCTCGATTATCCGCCCCTGTCAGTGCTCTATGGCGACCGCTACCAGGGCATCACCGCCGACTATCTGGCCCTGATGTTCGAGCGGCCGCCCAAGGTGCGCGCCTACTCGTCGCGGGCCTCCGCGCTGGCGGCCTTGCGCAGTGGCGAGATCGACCTGCTGGGCGTGGGCAGCGATGTCGAAGGCCGGGAAAATGGCCTGCTGCTCAGCGAGGCTTATCTGCCCGACCGGCCGGTGCTGGTGACGTCGCAGGCCCAGCCCTTCGATCCCGACCAGGCCGGTAGCGTTCTGGGAATGACCGTCGGCTATCTTCAGCAACAGGCGGTACGGGAGGTCTATCCCCATAGCAAGGTCGAGCTTTTCGACTCGCCCCAACGCGCGCTCGAAGCGCTGGTACTGGGAGATGTCGACGCAGTGTTGGGGGATGCGCTGTCCTCGCATTACCTGATTCAAACCCATTACCTGCTGGGCCTGCGCATCGACAACTTCGCTCCTGTCGACAGCCAGGGTTTCCGCTTCCTTCTGCGTCCGGGCGACGAGCCGCTGAGGG
Source organism: Pseudomonas sp. NFPP07 (assembly GCF_900115645.1). Lineage (NCBI taxonomy): Bacteria > Pseudomonadati > Pseudomonadota > Gammaproteobacteria > Pseudomonadales > Pseudomonadaceae > Pseudomonas > Pseudomonas sp. NFPP07. The sequence continues at coordinate 117,462 of NZ_FOXG01000010.1, read as the reverse complement.
GCATCATCGACCGGGCGATCCCCAGGATATCCAAGCGCTATGGGGACGACATCCTGCGCAGCTGGAGCGCCGGCCGCCGCTTGAGCATCGACGAAGCGCGGGTGAAGCTGGCGCCCGCGGAACAGCGCTGGCTGGACAGCCACCCGCAGGTCCCCGTGGCCATCAATTACTCGCTTGGGGCGCTGGGCGAGCTGGGACGGGATCGCGACGTCACCGGCATTGGCCGCGACTACCTGGAGTTGATCAGCCAGCGCAGCGGCCTGAAGTTCTCCTACCTGGGCACGCCAAACACCCTTGAAACCAACAAGCTCATCGCCGAGGGGCGCGTGCTGTTGACCCCGGCCATGCCTCAGTCCGAGCTGTTCGAGACGCCACTGGATGTCTTGCCGCCGTACCTGCGCAGCTCCACCGTGCTGATGACCGCGGCCGGTGCTGGCCGCCACGCCGGCAGGCGTTTCACCGGGCTTGCCGATCTGAATGGGAAGACGCTGGCGACGGGTGAAGGCTACTTTTTCATCGATACCATAAGACGTGACTATCCGGCGATTCAGCTCAAGGTATACCCCACGTTCCTCGAGGCCATGCGCTCGGTCGATTCTGGGCAGAACGAGGTGTACCTGAGCAGCGACTACACCGGCCGCTATCTGTCGGCCCAGTACTTCGACAATCGCATCCAGGTCACCGGGATCCTGCAAAGCACCTCCACGCCCATTGGCATCGGGGTGGCGAAGAACCAGCCGGAGTTGCGCAGCATCCTGGAGAAGGCGCAGCTGGCAATCACGCCTGAAGAGGTCGCGGAAATAGTCAAAGCCTGGGAGCCGCGTTTCTCCAGGGGCGGGAGCGACTTCTGGCGTGACCATCGCGACAAGATTCTCCAGCTGGGCAGCCTCTTCGCGATCCTGATCGCCATCTCGCTGATCTGGGCCTTCTACCTGCGACGCCAGGTCCGCAGGACCCGGGCGGCCGAGGAACGGGCCGAGGCCGCCAACCAGGCCAAGAGCGTCTTCCTGTCGACGATGAGCCATGAGATACGCACGCCGCTGAACGCGATCATCGGCCTGCAGGAACTCGCCCTGCGCAGAGCGAACCAGGGGGAGGCCGACAGCGTATCCCTGTCCGTGGCCCAGGAAGCGGCCCAGGGGCTCCTGTTGCTGCTGGGCAATGTGCTGGATATTTCTCGCATCGAGTCTGGAAAGATCGATTCGTTTCCTGAGCCGGTGCTCATCAAAAACCAGATTGAAGGCGTCGTATCGGTTGTCGCGGGCATGGCGCGACAAAAAGGCCTGACCCTGGACGTCAAGATGGAAGGCGACCTGCAGGCATGGGTGCTGCTGGACCCGCTGCATTTCAAGCAGGTGCTGTTCAACCTGCTCAGCAACGCCATCAAATTCACCGAGCGCGGAGGCGTCACCCTGCAGGCCCGCGCCCGCCGTGAGGGGGACAGCTTGCGCCTGGACCTCGATGTCATCGATACGGGCATCGGTATTGGCGCCGAAGACATGGGCAAGCTGTTCAAGCCCTTCTCCCAGGTGGGCGTACCAGGCACTGGGCAGATGTCCGGAAGTGGCCTGGGGCTGAACATCAGCCGCCGCCTGGTGCAACTGATGGGGGGCACGATCAACCCGCGTAGCGAACCTGGCAAAGGATCCTGCTTCAGCCTCGAATTGAGCCTGCCCATCTGCGACCCTCCAGCCGCTGTCGAGGGCGAAGCTGCGCAGCAGGAGCCGCCCGTTTCTGCCCAAGTGCAGCCATTGTCCATCTTGCTGGCCGAAGATAACGCCTTCAATCGCGTCACCCTCAACACCCAGCTTGAGACCCTGGGGCATCGAGTCGTGGTCGCGGAAGACGGGCAGGAAGCCTTCAAACGCTGGCTGAGCGCGGACTTCGACATCGTGCTCACGGACGGCATGATGCCCAGAATGGACGGCTTCGAACTCGCCAGGCGGATCCGCTGGGAGGAGTCCCACAGCGGCCTGCGACGCTGTCGCATCATTGCCCTGACGGCCAGCATCGAGGCGAGTGCGGTGGAGCGCTGCAAGGCCGCTGGCATGGACGAGATTCTGTTCAAGCCCGCGACACTGGAAACGCTTCGGCAGGCTATCGCGTCCAGCCCGGCAGGCGGAACCGGCCCCGAGCAGCCCCGATAAGCCGAAGCCGCCCTTTGCACGCCGGGTATCGGCCGCCCCCGCAAGTGCGGCCGATTCGATGAACCCGGGAGCAGGGTCCCCGGGATCGCTCCTTATGGATGAACGGGGTAGTCGATGTATCCGCGCTGGTCGCCGCCAAAGAAAGTGCTTGGGTCGGGTGCGTTCAGCGCCAGCCCGTCGCGGATCCGCCGGGGCAGGTCGGGGTTGGCCAGGAAGGGGCGGCCAAAGGCAATGAGGTCGGCGCGGTTGGCGGCCAGGGCCTGCTCCGCCGATTGCGGATCGTAGCCGCCGGCGAGCATCAGCACGCCTTTCCACTCCGTGCGCAGTTGCCCGATGATCGCGTCCCAGCGCGGGTCGAAGTTCTCGTCCTTGACGGTGCCGACCACAGCCGGTTCCACAAGGTGCAGGTAGGCCAGGGGCCAGCGGTTCAGGGAGCGGACGATATGGCCGAAGGTGGCCTCGGGCGTTGCGTCGCCCATGCCCATGAAGCGCCCCATGGGAGTGAGGCGTACCGCCACTCGTTCGGCGCCCACCTCATCGGCGACGGCCTCCACGACTTCCAGCAACAGCCGGGCGCGATTTTCCACGCTGCCGCCGTACTGGTCCTCGCGCTGGTTGCTGTTGCTGTTGATGAACTGGTCGAGCAGGTAGCCGTTGCCCGCGTGGATTTCCACGCCGTCCATGCCGGCCTTCAGGGCGTTACGCGCCGCGCGCCGATAGTCGTCGACGATCTGCGCGATCTCCGCCACTTGCAGGGCGCGCGGCACCGGCACATCGCCCCAGACGCCGTTGCCCTCGTTGTCGACGATAAAGGTCTTGCCTGGAACCGGCAGTGCGCTGGGCGCCACCGGCAGGGCGTTGTCAGGCTGGAAGCTCGGGTGAGAGACACGCCCCACATGCCATAGCTGCATGAAAATCAGCCCGCCGGCTTCGTGCACCTGGGTGCTCACCTGACGCCAGGCCGCCACCTGGGCATCGCTGTAGATTCCCGGGGTCCAGGCGTAGCCCTGGCCCTGGCGGGAAATCTGCGTGGCCTCGGTAACGATCAGCGCGGCACTCGCGCGTTGCCGGTAATACTCGGCGTTCATGGCGGTCGGCAGGTCGCCCGGCTGGCCGGCGCGGGAGCGGGTCAGAGGGGCCATGGCCACGCGGTGAGCCAGGGTGTAGGGGCCGACCGCAAGGGGTTGGAACAGGTGCTGAGTCATGGGGTATTTCCTTATGAGGGCATCGATCGGGATGCGGTGGGTGCTCAGGCGGACGGTGCCTGGTTGAACAACAGGTGATTGCCGAATGCGTGTCTTTGCTGGGCACTAACCTAATCCGCCGGGCCGTGGTTGATAATCCAGCCGCCGCTCTACGCTGCATTGCGTGAAACGCAACGCCCTGAAGGGCAACGGATGCATGGCGCGGCGAGCGGGCAGCCGACGGTGAGCGCGGCGATTGGCCCGCTCGATCCTCGAGACATTGGCAGCGTGCGAAAGGACCGCCACCGAAGTGGCGGCCGGACTCCAGGCTAGGCCGGCTGCTCGGAGCGGGTCAGGGGCAGGTTCAGCCAGCGCCGGCCGGTGGCATTGGCCACGGCATTGCCGATGGCGGCGGCCATGGGGCCCTGGACGATCTCGGCGGCGCCGAGGAACGGCTGTCCCGGCTGATCGAGCAAATGCACCTCGACCTGCCGGGGCAACTGCGGAAAACGCAGGATCGGATAACCGCTCCAGTCGTAGCTGCGCACACCGCCCGGGTCGTAGCCGACCTTTTCGAACAGGGTCCAGCTGGCGGACTGCACGATGCCGCCTTCCACCTGGTTGCGCAGGCCATCGGGGTTGACGATCTGGCCCACGTCCACCGCTGTGACCACTCGATCGAGCTGGACCTCGCCGGTCTGTGGATGCACCCGCAGCAGGACGGCGATGGCGCAGTAGCCCATGATGTTTTTGTAGCGGGCAAACGCGAAGCCGATGCCCGCGCCGGGCTCCTGGCCCTTGTGCGGCCAGCCGCTGGCGTCCCGCACCCGTTCGACCACCGCCCGTGCCCGCGGGTCGCTCAGGTGGGCGAGGCGCAAGGCCACCGGATCGGCGCCGGCCCGGGCGGCCAGTTCATCGATGCAGGCTTCGATGGCGAAGATATTGATGTGGGCCCCCAGCGAGCGCATGGCGGAGGTGCGAAACGGCATGCGGGTGACGAAATTCATGTCGATGCGGGTGGACGCCAGGGTGTACAGCGGCACGGCATTGCGATCGCCATCCCCTTCGGGCTGGGCGATGGGAATCGACGGCGCGGAAACGAATGGCCGGGCCAGCAGCCGCGCGGGAATCAAGCGGCCGGCATTGACGATGCGTTCGTTGTGCGGCGTGGTCCACAGCTCATAGGCCCAGTCCTGCAATCGGCCCTGGGCGTCGAGGCTGGCCTGGACCTCGGTGAGCATGGCGCTGCTGTAGGGCTCCCAGAGGTTTTCCTGCTCGCGCATCCACTGCACCCGCACCGGCGTGCCGACGAGCCGCATTGCGATCAGCGCGGCATCGGCCGCCGCGTCGTCCGCGCCGTTGTGGCCGTAGCACCCGGAGCCCTCGGTATGGATGCAGCGCACCCGCTCTGGTGCCAGCCCGACCATCTCGGCAATCCCCGCGCGCAGCGGGTAGACCCCCTGGGTGTGGGTCCAGACCGTGAGCACGCCGTCCTTGAACCAGGCCACGGCGCAGGACGGGCCGATGGAGCCGTGCATCAGGTACTGCTTGCTGAACCGCGCGCGATAGCGGGTGCTGGCGCCGGCCGCCGGGTTGCCTTCATGGCTGATCGGGTAGCGGCGCGCGGGCAGGCGGGTCAGTAGCGCGTGGATGTCCCGGGCTTCGGGGATCGCTTCTCCGGCGCTCCAGCGAGCCAGCTCATAGCCGCTGCGCATCGCCTTGATGGCTTGCCACTCATCCCGGGCGACCACCGCCAGGTAGTTGCCGTCCTGCACCACCCGCACCACGCCGGGCAGGGCCTTGATCGCCTCGGCATCGAAGGCTTCCAGGGCGCAGCCAGGGCGGGGCGGGCGGATCACCCGGGCATGCAGCATGCCCGGCAGGCGCAGGTCCTGGACGAACGCGGCGCCGCCACTGACCTTGGCCGGGATGTCCAGGCGAGGCAGCGAATGGCCGATCAGCTTGAACGCGGACGGCGGCATCGAGGGCGATTGCGCCTGCGCATAGTGGTGCAGGTCCACGCCCTTGACCGCCTCGGCATAGGGCATGCGCTGCCCGGCCGGGCTCTGGATCACACCATCGTGCGTCGTCAGCAGCGCGGCGTCGACGGCCCAACTGCGTGCCGCCGACGCCAGCAGCAATTGCCGGACCTGGGCCGCGGCGTTGAACAGGGCCGTGCCGCTGTCGAAAATGCTGTGGCTGCCGGCGGTGTAGCCTTCGTTGGGCGTCAGGGCGGTGTCCGCGGTAAGCAGCGTGATCGCGCCTGGCGCGAGGTCCAGGCGTTCGGCAGCAATCTGCAACAGCGCGGTTTTCACCCCCGTCCCCAATTCGGCCTTGCCGGTGTACACGGTGACGCCTTCGGCCGCGACGCGGATCCAGGCATCGAGGTAGGGATTGGTGCGCAGGCTGCCCGGGAGATCGGGCGCCAGCACCAGTGTGCCGAGGGTATCGACTTCGCTGTCGGCCAGCGCCTGGCGCGCCGCCGGGACCAGGGTGAACGCCAGTATCAGCGCACCACCACGCAGGAACGCGCGGCGTCCCTGGTCGACTTCATCGTGCCGGGTCATGGGGCGCTCCGCTCTTGCCTGGCCACGCGACCGATGGCGTCGATGATCCGCAGGTGGGTGCCGCAGCGGCACAGGTTGCTCGCCATATGCTCGCCAATGGTGGCTTCGTCCGGATGAGGGTCGCGCTCCAGGAGCGCCTGGGCGCGCATCAGCATGCCGGCGATGCAGTAGCCGCACTGGGCGGCCTGGGCCTCGATAAAGGCTTTTTGCAAAGGCCCCGGACGCACCGCCGTACCCAGGCTCTCCACCGTGCGGATGGCCTTGCCCTCCAGGCCGCTGCAGGGTGTCAGGCAGGAGAAGACCGGCTGGTCATCCACCAGCACCGTGCAGGCTCCGCATTGTCCCAGGCCGCAACCGTACTTGGCGCCATTGAGCCCCAGGTGATTGCGCAGCGCATACAGCAACGGCATGTCGGGCTCCAGCTCCAGCGCATGGGGCGAGCCGTTGACGTTGAGGGTCATGTGGGTCATTGCGCCTCCTGGCGTAATTCGTGAAGGGTGGAGGAAAGGTCGGCCCACGGCTGGCCCGGGCTGGCCTGTTCGCGCAGGAACGAGGCCAGCGCCGCCAGCTGCTGGTTGTCCAGGCTGGCGGCGAAGGGCGGCATGACCGGGCCGGGCAACCCCGGGGTGGCGGGCACGCCTTCGAGCACGGTCTTGAGAAAGTTGCGCGCGCTTGAGGCATGCAGCGCCGACGTCCGCGCCAGGGCCGGGCGCCCATCGATCTGGCGCATCGGCGCGGCCGGGCCATGGCAACCGGCGCAGGCACTCTGGAACAGCTGGGCGCCAGGCGCCTGCTCGACCACCTCGGCAGGGCGCGCGGTGGCTGAAGCGGGTGCGGCGGGAGCGGGGTCCTTGAGGCTCAGCAGGTAGTCGGCAATGGCCTCGGCGTCGCTGCCCGGCATGGTGCCCAGGCTGAGGCTGACCGGTCGCATCGGCCCGGCGGCGGTGCCATGGTCCTCGACCACCTCAGCCCGCAGGTAGCCGGCCAATTGCTCGCGGCTCCAGGGCGCGTTCCGGTCGGCCAGGCCCAGCAGGGACGGCGCCTGCCAGCCGTCCACCATCCCGCCGGCAAGATGCTGGGCGGACTGCTCGGCGCCCAGCGGGTTGAGCGGAGAATGGCAGCCGGCGCAATGGCCGGGGCCTTCGACCAGATAGCGGCCACGGTTCCAGGTTGCGGATTGCTGTGCCACGGGCGCCAAGGGCTCCGCGTGCAGGAACAGCAGGTTCCAGAACGACACCAGCGGGCGGATGTTCATCGGGAAATTCATCCGGTTCTGCATGGCCGGCGAATGCACGGCGGGGCCGCTCATCAGATAGGCGTAGAGGTCCGTGATGTCCCCGTCCGTCATGCGTCGGTAGTAGGCGTAAGGGAAGGCCGGATACAGCAAATGCCCGTCGCGGGCGACCCCTTCGCGCATCGCCCGCTCGAAGGCCGGCAATGACCATTGGCCAATCCCGGTCTCGGCGTCCGGGGTGATGTTGGTGCTGTAGAGCGTGCCAAAGGGCGTCACCAGCGCCAGCCCGCCGGCCAGGTAGCGGCCGCCGGGGCGGGTGTGGCACACCGCGCAATCGCCGGCTTCGGCGACCCGCGCGCCGCGTTGCACCTGGGCGGCGTCGAAGCGTTGTGGCGGTTCGGCCGGCGCGATCGCCGGGCGCCACATCAACAGCGCGGCGCCTATTGCGCCTGCCGTGGCGAGAACCACAGCGCCCAGCCACAACTGCCTGGCGTTCATCGGGTCACCCTTCATTGGTCCGTGGAATCCGCGTGGGCGGACAGTGATGCAGTCGGGGTCATGGAAGTCTCCTTGAGCCGCTGAGGAGAGCGGTGACGGACCGCCCGGTGGCAAGTGCCCAAGGGTAGAGAAGGGCTAGGGATGGCGGTATTGGCAAACCGCGCAAAGGCCTTTTGCGCCATCGGCAACGCCGGGATCGTTGCGTGATGCGCATCGCTCAATTGCCCCGGCGGTGGATTCTCCCGATTGAGCGTCGCGCCTAGCCTTGGCGAAACTTTTCTCCACGCGAACGAGGTTTCATCATGCCTACCGGCAACTTTGCAACGACGGCCAGCACGGCGGTGAAGGGCGAGCGGCCCGCCACCCTCTCTGGCGCCCTGGTGGCCTTGCTGGCCTTCTGTTGTGGCGCGGTCGTCGCCAACCTTTACTACGCCCAGCCGATCGTCGAGCTGATCGCCCCGCAGATCGGCCTGTCGAACGCCCATGCCAGCCTGATTGTCTCGCTGACCCAACTCGGCTACGCCGCGGGCCTGCTGCTGTTGGTGCCCCTGGCCGACCTGATGGAAAACCGTCGCCTGGTGGTGGGGTTCACGCTCGCCGTGAGCCTGTGCCTGATCGCCGCGGGCTTTACTGAGTCGCCTTCGCTGTTCCTGGCGCTGTCGTTGCTCATCGGCCTGACTTCGGTGGCGGTGCAGATTCTGGTGCCGTTGGCCGCGCACATGGCGCCCGAGGAAAGCCGTGGGCGGGTGGTTGGCAACATCATGAGCGGGCTGCTGCTGGGCATTCTGTTGTCGCGCCCGCTGTCGAGCCTGCTGGCCCAGGCGTTCGGCTGGCGCGGCGTGTTCTTCAGCGCCGCGGGCCTGATGGCGGTGATCGCCTGCGTCATGGCCGTTGCCCTGCCACGGCGCATGCCGACGCATCAGTCTTCCTATGGCGAGTTGATCGGCTCGGTCTTCGCCCTTGCGCGCCGCCATGCCGGCCTGCGTGAGCGCTCCTTGTACCAGGGCTTGTTGTTCGCCAGCTTCAGCCTGTTCTGGACCATCGTGCCCATCGAGCTGATTCGCCAGCACGGCTTCAGCCAGGCACAGGTGGCGGTGTTCGCCCTGGTGGGCGCGGTGGGGGCGATTGCGGCGCCGATCGCCGGCCGGCTGGCCGACGCCGGGCATGGCCAGCGCGGCACTTTCGTGGCCTTGTTGCTGGCGCCGCTGTCCCTGCTGATAGGTGCGCTGCCGGGCAGTGGCTACCTGTGGTTGGTGGTGTGCGCGGTGCTGCTGGATTTTGCCGTGCAGTTGAACATGGTGCTTGGCCAGCGTGAGGTGTACGCCATTGACCCCCACAGCCGGGCGCGCCTGAATGCGGTGTACATGACCAGCATCTTCGTCGGCGGCGCCCTGGGTTCGCTGGTGGCCAGCCCGTTGTATGAGCAGGTGGGGTGGAGCCTGTCGGCGACCTCGATTGCCGCGGTCCCTGGCTTGGCGCTGCTGCTGTTTCTGATCCGTCACTACCGCCAGGGCTGAGGATCCGGGGCGAAGGTGCAAGCGCAGGCCGCGGCGCTTGAGCACAAGCGTACAAGACACTCGATGCGTGCTCAGGCATAGTCCCTGGCGTGATTTTTCGCTCTCGGAATCGGCTTATGGACAAGTTGCTGGCGCTGAAAATGTTCGTTGAAACCGTGCGCTGTGGCGGCTATTCATCGGCGGCGCGCAAGCTCGGCCTGTCGACGTCTTCGGTGACGCGGCAGGTGGCGGGGCTGGAAAGCGAACTGGGCGCCAGCCTGCTCAATCGCACCACGCGCAACACCAGTGTCACGCTCGCCGGGCAGGCCTATTTCGACAAGGCTGTGGCGATTCTCGAAGCCATCGACGAAGCCGACGCCAGCGTCGCCGACCGTGGCAGCGAGGCCCAGGGGCATCTGCGGGCCAGCGTTCCGGTGGAGTTCGGCCGGCGCATCATCGCCCCGCACCTGGGGCGCCTGCTCGAACGCCATCCGGGGCTGGAGATCAGCCTGTCGTTGAGCGACCGGGTCAGCGACCTGATCAGCGAGCGCATCGATGTCTCGGTGCGCCTCGGTTCCTCGGTGGTCAGCGATGACATCGTCAGCAAGAAGATCGGCGACTTCCAGCGTTGGGTCGTGGCCAGCCCCGACTACCTGGCACGCACCGGCCTGCCGCGCCAGCCGAGCGACCTGCTGCAACACCAGTGCCTGCGCTTCGACTATGGCGGCGTGCACCAGGACTGGACCTTCCAGGGTGACGAAAACCCCCAGCGCCTGGGGGTGCAAGGGCGGTTGCAGAGCAACAACGCCGACATCCTGCGCGAGGCGGCGCTGGCCGGTGGCGGCGTGGCGCTGCTGGCCGACTGGCTGGTGCGCGACGATGTCGGCCAGGGCCGCCTGACCCGCGTGCTGGAGCAGTACGAGGTCAATCCCGGCACCGCCAGCACCTGCATCAACGCGCTGTACCTGCCCAACCATCGCGGCTCCAGTCGCATCAATGTGTTTATCGAGTTCCTCGAGGAAATCCTCGCCGCCTGAGCCTCGCTCGGGTCTTGAGCAAGACAGCGTTGCGCGCCCTGTGGCTACTCGTCCGGCAGGTGTGCGCCTAGAGTCTGGCCATCATGGGTAGAAGCAAGGTGGTCGCTATGGGTAACGTCATTCATCTGGCGTACGACTTTATCAATCCCTGGTGCTGGATCGGCGAGCTGAACCTGCGCCAGGCCATGGCGGCCGCGCACCGGCCTCGGCCGATCGTCTATGTGCCGAGCCGCTGCGCGTTCGACCTTCCCGCCAGCCGCATCGAGCAGGGCGAGTACGCCCGGCGCCGGTTCGGCAGCCTGTCGCGCAGCCGGCTGTTCGAAGCGCAGATCACCCGGGCCGGCCAGGCGCTGGGGCTGCGTTTCGCCTTCGAGCGAATCGAGCGCCTGGTCGACAGCGACCCGGCGCACAGCCTGATGCTCGAGCGGGCCGCGCGCGGTGGCGATTGCGCCGCGCTGTTCGCGCGGATCTTCCGTGCCTATTTCTGCGAGGGTCGCGATATTGGCGATGCGCGGGTGCTCGCGGAGCTGGGCGGGGACAGCAAGCGCGAACAGCAGCGGCTGCTCGACTACCTGCGCAGCGGCGCAGGATCGGCCGCGCTGCAGCGCCACAAATGCGATGCCGCGGACTGGTCGGGCGGGGTGCTGCCGGCCTTTCGCATCGGCGACATCCGGGTCTCGGGCGCCCAGCCCGGCGCCTTGCTGGCGCGGGTGTTGCGGGACGCGACAGTGCCAGAGGCGCAGGTGGCCCATGCCTTGGGTTAGCGGCGATCTGGCCGCTGCCAGCGGGCCTCCCCGGCGCACGGCCCGAGCCGGTTCGGCCCGCCGCGCAGGATCAGAACGGCCCGAGCTTGAGCGGGTACTGAATGACGATGTACAGCCGGTCGATGTCGTCGCCGGCCTGGGCCGCGTTGGCCCGGTGGCTGACGTGGGACAGTTGCAGCGACAGGTCCTTGGCCGGGCCCGACTGCACGATGTAGTGCAGGTCCAGGTCGCGTTCCCAATGGCGTCCGCCCCGGCCCTGTTGCGGGCTGTAGGTGCCGCTGGCGCTGTCGAAGGGGTTGTAGGCGCCGCCCTGGGGCGCGTGGCTGCCGTCGATGCCGCGACCGCTCACATAGCGCGCCATGAAACTCAGGCCGGGAATGCCCAGGGCGCCCAGGTCGAGGTCGTAGCGCGCTTGCCAGGAGCGTTCGCCGGGGCCGTTGAAGTCGGCGTACTTGATCGAGTTGGCGAGGTAGATGGAGTCGCCGCCGACGAAGTCGAAGGGCGTGTCGCCGTGGATTTTCTGATAGGCCAGGGTGAATGCCTGGGCGTCGATCCGGTACTTGCCGGAAAGGCTGTAGGCCGTGGTGTCGATGGCGCCGGCCGCGGCCTGGCCCTGGTCGCGGGTGCGGTACAGGTTGCCGTCGAGGAACAGTTGGCCAAGGCTGGTATGCAGGTTGGCGTAGTACTGGCGCCAGGTGTCGCTCAGCTCCGAGGCGTAGAGGGCGCCGCCCAGCGCCTGGCCGGCGAACAGGTCGGCGCCGATGAAGTCGATGCTGGCGTGGCGGGTCGTCGCCCCGTAGCCGGAAAAGTCACCCTTGGCGGTCGAGGCGTCCTGGTTCTTGAAGGCGTTGAAGTGACCGGCCTGCAGCTCGACCCCCTCGAACTCCCGGCTGGAAAGCAGCAGGCCGCTGGCGTATTCCGGTTGCAGGCGTTTGTCGGCGGTGTCGAACACCGGGGTCGCCACGCTCATTTCACCGAGCGCCAGGGTGGTTCGCGAGGTCTTGAATTTCAGCGCGCCGCCGGCGCTGGAGTAGCTGTCTTCGCTGCGCCCGTCATGATCCAGCGGCAACAGGCCGGTCCCGGAATGCCCCTTGCCGCCGTCCAGTTTCAAGCCCAGGAAGCCATGGGCATCGACGCCCACGCCAACAGTGCCAGGCGTGAAGCCGGACTCGAACGAGGCGATGAAGCCCTGGGCCCATTCCTGCTTGTAGCTCTTGCCGGCCGGGGTCGGGGAGCGATAGTCGTTGTTGAGGTAGAAGTTGCGGCTGAGTACTTCAAGGCTCGCCCCCTCAAGGAAACCGGGGGTGTCCTGCGCGCTCTGTGCCGCCAGCGCCGGGGCGCCGCCGCCGAGCAAGGCGAGCAGCCACAGCGGCTTCAGGCGCAGGCGCATCGGCCCTGGGGCGGTGAGGTGTTTCGAGGCAAGCAGCATGCTGATTTCCCGCGTCAAGGTGGGTGGCCCAGGACGCGGCTGGCCGCGGTTCCGGCAACTGCCGGCACGCCTTCGGTCAACCCGCGTCCGCTCGGCGTGGCCATCGGATCGAGGCGAGGCATGGTTGCCTATTACAGAGCGCGGGGATTGTACGGCTGTGCTGCATTCGGCCGTTTGCGCGGGCGGGCAGGTGACAGGTGCCGTTCGCAGTGGGCGCTGCGGCAGTTTTTGAATTGTCCCCTTTTTTGGAATCAATGATTCTCAGTTTTGCTGGATTGTCCCTTTTTGTTTTGACCCCTAAATTAGCCACCAAGCCGGCCGCACAGCCTCCCGCAGCGGAACCCGCGCCGAGCTCCCGAATTGTGCAACTCAACGCTTGAACCTACTCGACAGCAAAAGGAACGCGCCATGTCTATCCGTGAACTGCTCAACCCAAACAACTCCGCCCTGATCCTGATCGACCACCAGCCGCAGATGTCCTTCGGCGTGCAGTCGATCGACCGCCAGACCCTGAAGAACAACACCGTGGGCCTGGCCAAGGCGGCGAAGATCTTCAACGTGCCGACCATTTTCACCTCGGTGGAAACCGAAAGCTTCAGCGGCTACATCTGGCCGGAACTGCTCAGCGTGTTCCCCGACCATCAGCCGATCGAGCGCACCTCGATGAACTCCTGGGAAGACAAGAAGCTGGTGGACGCGGTGAAGGCCACCGGGCGCAAGAAGCTGATCATGGCCGCACTGTGGACCGAGGTCTGCCTGAATTTCCCGGCCCTGGAAGCCCTGGCCGAAGGTTATGAGGTGTACATCGTCACCGACGCTTCCGGCGGCACCAGCCAGGAAGCCCACGACATGTCGGTGCAGCGCATGATCCAGGCCGGCGCGGTGCCGGTGACCTGGCAGCAAGTACTGCTCGAGTTCCAGCGCGACTGGGCGCACAAGGACACCTACGACGCGGTGATGGACCTGGTGCGCGAACACAGCGGTGCCTACGGCATGGGCGTGGACTATGCCTACACCATGGTGCACAAGGCGCCGCAGCGTCAGGTCAAGTAAGCCTGTCGCCAACGACCATCGGCCGACGCAACCTGCTTGCCTCGGCCGATGGTCGTTAGCGGTAAAAAACATCCGGACTGCACAGCGTTCCCACGACTCAAGGACCGTCATGAAACAGACCCTCGATTCCTCCCGTAGCGCGGCCTCCCTTTCGCCCTGGAGCCCGCTCAAGCATGGCCTGTTTCGCGGGCTGTGGCTGGCCAGCATCGCCTCGAACATCGGCACCTGGATGCACGAGGTGGGCGCCGGCTGGCTGATGACCTCGCTGTCGGCCAGCCCGATGACGGTGGCGCTGGTGCAGGTGGCCGCCGCGGCGCCGATGTTTTTCCTCGCGCTGCCGGCGGGGGCGCTGGCCGATATCGTCGACAAGCGCCGCTACCTGTTGCTGGTGCAGGGCTGGATGGCCAGCGTCGCCATGCTCCTGGCGTTCCTGACCCTCAGCGGCCTGATGACGGTGCCCTTGTTGCTGCTGTTGACCCTGGCCATGGGCATCGGCACGGCCCTGATGATGCCGGCCTGGTCGGCCCTGACCCCGGAACTGGTGCCCGCCGGCGAATTGCCCGCGGCCATCGCCTTGAGCAGCGTTGGGACCAACGTGGCGCGCGCCGTGGGCCCGGCCATCGCCGGCGTCCTGGTGAGCCTGGCCGGGCCCTGGGCGACCTTCGCGGTGAATGCGCTGTCGTTCTTTGCGGTGATCGCCGTGCTCGCCTGCTGGCGGCGCGAGCCGAAGGTCGCGGTGTTGCCGGCGGAGCGGCTGTTCAGTGCGATCCGCGTGGGCTGGCGCTACGCCCGCAGTTCCCACCCTCTGCAACGGGTGCTGATTCGTACCCTGGGGTTTTTCTTCGGTGCCAGCGCCGGCATGTCCTTGCTGCCGTTGATCGTGCGCGGCGAGTTGCAGGGCAGCGCGACCCAGTTCGGCGTGTTGCTCGGCAGCGTCGGCCTCGGCGCGGTGCTGGGGGCGATGCTGTTGCCAAAGCTGCGCCAGCGCCTGGCGGTGGATCGCCTGGTGGCGCTGGCCAGCGTGACCTACGCCCTGGTGCTGTTCGCCCTGGCCTGGCTGCGCGACTTCTATCTGTTGATCCCGGTGATGCTGATCAGCGGCGGCGCCTGGATCGCCGTGCTCTCGAGTTTCCAGGTGGCGGCCCAGACCTCGGTGCCGGCCTGGGTGCGGGCACGAGCGCTGGCGGTGTATATCCTGATGTTCTTCGGCAGCATGGCCCTGGGCGGGTTGCTCTGGGGCTGGGTGGCCAGCCTGTTGTCCATGAGCGTTGCCCTGAGCCTGGCGGCAGCGGTGCTGCTGGCCGGGGTCGGGCTGACCTGGCGGGTCGGCTTGCCCCAGCGCAGCGCCGAAGACTTGGCGCCGTCGCTGCACTGGCCGCAACCGCTGCTCAGTGACGACCAGGACCTGGAACGCGGGCCGGTGATGATCAGCCTGGAATACGACATCGCCCCCGAACACGCCCAGGCCTTCCAGCAGGCGATGAACCCGGTGCGGCGCATGCGCCAGCGCAACGGTTCGTTTTCCTGGTGCCTGCTGCAGGACAGCGAAAACCCGCGCCTGTGGTGCGAGATGTTCTTCGACGAATCCTGGGTCGGCCACCTGCGTCACCATGAGCGGGTGACCCGCGCCGAGCTGAAGATCGAGGCCGCCGCCCGCCGCTTCCAGAGCGACGGGGTGAAGATCCGGATCCGTCATTTGCTCAAGGGGCAGGGCTGAAGGGGCGCCTGGTGGTCGGATGCGGGCTTTCACGTACCTGTAGCCGCTGCCGCAGGCTGCGATAGGACCGAAGGTCCTCCAGCGGTCTCAAGACCCAGCGCCCGCTATGCGGTCGATCGCAGCCTGCGGCAGCGGCTACAGGGATTGGGGCGTTCTCAGGTTGTGCATTTGGCCTTTGTAGGAGCAGCCGGTCGACGCTCGATTGCTCGCGAAAAAAGCTCGCGGTTTGAGCGGTTTTTCTCTTTGATTTGTAGGGTATTTCCGAGAGAATCGCGGGGTTACATTTCTGTGGTTTTGGCGTCTTGTGTCTGCTGAATGTTCGGGGCTAGGCTGCCCCGGTCGCTGCAAAATCAGCGGCCGGGACTGCAAGCCCGAACAAGCAAGAAGCGCTGGACGCACACCCAGGATCGTTGAGATGTCATCGCGATTTATGGTGGCTGCGTGCGGGAGACTTTCGGGTCTGCCGGGTTTGCTTCTTCTTCCCGGTCTTGCAGACCTGCACGTAGCCGCCACCCATCATCTGCAAGTGATGCTGGCGGTCTTCATCAAAGAAGGAGCCGCGTCATGAAAAAGATCGTCCCCGATCCGCCCATTCTTTCGCCCAGCCGCGAGCGGATCGTCCAACTGGAAATCCCCAATCAAACCCTCCGTCAGGCGCTGGAACGCAGCGATGGCGGCGAGCCTTTGCACCGTAGCTTGCAGGAAACCGGCAGCAGCTCTTTCGGCTGTCGCGACGGCAACGGCCGTCCGCTATTCGCCGTTCGCCCTGGCGTCAGCGCCGAGGAGGCGTTGTTGCATGTGTCGTTGTTGCTCAAGTGCGCCGAGGAGACGGCGGATGAGATCACCAGTGCCAGCGGCATCGAGCGGGGCTTGATCTGGTCGATGATCCATTCGGTGGAGATGGCGCGGGCGGTGGTGGATGCGTTGCTGGATGGCGCGCGAAGCCAGGGAGCAGCGCAGACGTTTTGAGGCGGGAGCGCATCGCATGCCGGCCGAACGGCCGCAGAGGGGCAGGGGAAAAAGGCGAACGCCCCTTGCGCAACTCGGTCAGGCTGGTTGACGCGAACGAATAGGCGCTAGCGGCTGTCAGCCGCTGCAGTCGAGGGCTTCCACTGGCCCCTGGCCGCCTGTCAACGTCGAAAAAAGGCCCGGAGGCGCAAGCCCCCGGGCCGGTGCCGGTCACGGCATTTCCGGCAGTTCCTGCGCCCGCAGATCGAACACCAGCACTTCGGCATCCACGCCGTTGCTCAAGGTCAGCGCCTGCTCCTGGCGCACCCGCACGCCATCGCCTTCCTGCAAGAGCAGGCCGTTGAGGTCGACCGAGCCGCGGGCCACATGCACGTAGGCGTAGCGGTCGGCGTCGAGCTTGAGGGTGGCGCTTTCCTGGCCGTCGATCAGCCCGGCATACACCCGCGCATCCTGGCGCACCTGCAGCGAACCGTCGGCCCCCTCGGGGGAGATGATCAGTTGCAGGCGGCCGCGTTTTTGCTGCGGGCTGAAATGCTCTTGCTGGTAACGCGGCTTGGCGCCGCTGACGTTCGGCACTATCCAGATCTGCAGGAAGTGCACCGGCTGGGTGGCCGAGTGGTTGTACTCGCTGTGCGCCACGCCGCTGCCGGCGCTCATCAGTTGCACGTCGCCAGGACGGATCACCGAACCGGTGCCCAGGGTGTCCCTGTGTTCCAGGGCGCCTTCGAGCACGTAGGAGAAAATCTCCATGTCCCGGTGCGGGTGTTGGCCGAAGCCTTTGCCGGCGGCGACCCGGTCGTCGTTGATCACCAGCAGGTCGGAAAAACCCTGTTCCTGTGGGTTGCGATAGTTGGCGAAGGAAAAGGTGTGGAACGACTTCAACCAACCGTGGTTGGCGGCGCCGCGATCAGAGGCTTTGCGAAGGGTCAGCATGAGGGAATCTCCTGTCGGAACGGGAATTCGTCCGGTTGAGGAGAAGGCTAATGTTTACTCTGTGGCGCAATAAGTAGATGGAAACTGAAATACTGTCCCGTTCAGGTTGACAATTTTGTGCGCTGAATCACGTATTCTTGTCCGACGAGCGCGCGCCGTCCGGGCATAATGTCCAGGGTCGGCGTTACGCTTCCAACCCTTTGATATCAGTGATATTTACCCATGAAGACCGTGGCAATGGTGTTGTTTCCGGACTTTCTCCTGCTCGACATGGCCGGGCCCATGGAGGTGTTTTCCATCGCCAACCGTTATCTGGAGCCGAAGGACCATTACCAGCTCTCGACGATCGGCACCGAGCACGGTCCGTTGCGCGCCTCCAACGGCGTCAAGGTGCAGGCCGATCTGCATATCGACCAGGCGCACGACAGCTATGACCTGCTGCTGGTGCCCGGGGGGCCGGGGGCCTATAACGAAAAGCACCTCCCTTTGCTCGACTGGCTGGCGGCGGCCGTACGCCGCTCGGCGGTCTATGGCTCGATCTGCACCGGGGCCTTCATCCTCGGGCATGCCGGGTTGCTCGACGGGTTTCGGGTGACGACCCACTGGCACTACACGGAACGCCTGATCCGGGCCTTCCCCGAGGCGACGGTGGAGACCGACCAGATCTTTGTCGAGGATCGCAACCTGATTACCTCGGGCGGGGTCACCGCCGGCATCGACCTGGCGCTGGCGGTGGTTGCCCGGGACCACGGCAAGAAAGTCGCCCAGGACGTGGCCAAGGTGTTGCTGGTGGTGATGAAGCGCCAGGGCGGGCAGGCGCAGTTCAGCCCATTGATGGCCACGGTGGCGCCGCAGGAGACGCCGGTGACCCGGGTGCAGAACCATGTGCTCGAACACCTGGACGAAGCCTTCAGCATCGAGCGCATGGCCAGCCTGGCGAACATGAGTACGCGGCATTTCGCCCGGGTGTTTGCCCGGGAGGTGAACATGACGCCCATGGAGTTCCTGCAAAGCGCGCGCATCGACCGCGCCAGGAACCTGCTGGAGACCAGCGACCTGCCGCTCAAGACCGTGGCCTACAAAAGCGGCTTCGGCAGCGTGCGGCACATGCGCTTCCTGTTCGGCGAAAAGCTCGGTCTGACCCCCACCCAGTACCGCGAACAGTTCAGCTAGCGCCGGCTTGTCCGTCTGGCGCACCGGGATGGCCGTGACGCTCCCTCCAGGGCGGTTGTACCGTCATCGCTGCCTGCCAAGATACCGGGGAGTTCCTGGATATGGAGGTGCGGGAGCTTGGCGCCGGCCAGGTTTCCAGCATGTGGATGGGCATGAACAGCATCAGAGATTTGAACGGCGATGGGCTGCTGCGGTTCGGCCCCTACGCCTTCCACCTGCGGCAGCGGCTGGTCCTCGACGGCGACCGGCCGTTACGCATGGGCGGGCGTGCCCTGGACATCCTGCGGGTGCTGGTCGAGCGCGCCGGCCAGGTGGTGGGCAAGGATGAATTGATCGCCTGCGTCTGGCCGGACTCGGTGGTCGAGGACATCAACCTGCGCGTGCACATCGCCGCCCTGCGGCGCGCCCTCGGCGACGGCCAGGACGGGCAGCGCTACATCGTCAACATTCCACAGCGCGGTTATTGCTTCACCGCCCCGGTGCTGCGCGAGGCGCAAGCAGAGCCGCTCGCGCTCGTGAACCTGCAGAGGCCCCAGCACAACCTGCCGGCACGGCTGACCCCGGTCATCGGTCGCGACCCGGTGGTCGGCAGCCTGGTCCGGCAGTTGCCGGTGCGCCGGTTCATGACCCTGGTCGGTCCGGCGGGGATCGGCAAGACCACGGTCGCGCTGCGGGTCGCCGAGCTGCTGTTGCAGCACTACCGCGATGGCGTGTGGTTCATCGACCTGGCGAGCATCGACGACCCGGCGCAACTGGTCGAGCACGTCAGGCACAGCCTCGAACTGGACGCCGGCCTGGAGGCGCTGGCAACCCGGCATGCCTTGCTGGTGCTGGACAATTGCGAGCACCTGCTCGAACGCTGCCAGACAGTGGTGGAGCAGTTACTGGCCTCGGCGCCACGGCTGTCGATCCTGGCCACCAGCCGCGAGCCGCTGCGGGCTTCGGGGGAGACCGTGCATGGCCTGGCGGCCTTGTCGGTGCCGCCGGCCTCGTCGTTGCACAGCGTGGCGGAAGTCATGAGCCATTCGGCGGTGCAGCTGTTCGTCAGCTGTGCCCGGGCGCGCCAGCAAGGCTTTGCCTTGCGGGAACAGGACCTGAGGGCGGTGCGCGAGATCTGCCGGCGGCTCGATGGCTTGCCATTGGCCATCGAACTGGCGGCGGCGCAGATCGACGCGTTGGCGCTGGTGGGGCTGCAAGCGCAGCTGGACAACTGCTTTCAACTGTTGACCCAGGGCCGGCGCACGGCCGTGGCCCGGCACCAGACGCTCAAGTCCGCCCTGGACTGGAGCTATCAACGGCTGAGCCCGCTGGAGCAGACCCTGTTGCAGCGCCTGGCGGTGTTCGACACGGCCTTCACCGTGCGGGCCGCCACCGACGTCATCAGCTGTGCGGTGTTGCGGCCCGAGTGCGTGGCCGAGGTGATGGCGCAGCTGGCGCGCAAATCGCTGCTGGCGGTGGAGCAGGGCCAGGGCACGGCGCATTACCGCTTTCTCGACACCACCCGCGCCTACGCGCTGCAAAAGCTGGAACACAGCGGGCAACTGCGGGTGTTCGAAAGGCGGCATGCCCACGCCATCGGCAAGGCCCGCTGGCTGTCAGTCAGGCACCTGTCGTTGCAGCTCATCGAGCAGTTCCCGGACGCGGGTTAGGTCCGGCGTGGCAAAACCCTCGGTGAAGCGGGCATAGAGCGGTTCGAGCAGCTCATGGGCGCGCCGGGCCTGGCCCTGGCGCTGCCAGAGCCGGGCCAGCGAGGTGGCGCTGCGCAATTCCCAGGTCAGCGCGCCCTGGGCCCTGGCCACAGCCAACGCCTGGTGCAGCACCGCCTCGGCGGCGTCAGGCGCATTGTCGGTCAGCAGCGCCTCGGCCCTGGCGCGCAGGATCTCCGCCGTGCTCCAGCCGGCCGTGCCGCTTTCGGCCCGTTGCAGCAAGGCGTTGTCGATGAAAGCGCCGTCCAGGGTCACCATGATTTCGCCGATCAGCCCGGTGCCGGATTGCGGCGGCGAGAACTCCGGGGCGCCTTCGATGACCTGCGCGTAGTGCCGGCCCCAGGTGTAGAACAGCAGCACCGAATGCTTCTGCGCCTGCTCCAGCAGCAGGCGCAGGAGTTCGCGGGCAGTCGCGGCGTCACCGTTGTAGTGGGCGATCAGGCAGCCGGCCAGGGCCAGGGTGTAGCAGATGGACGTGCCGTGGTTGATCTGCAGGGCGATGTCCAGGGCCTGGCGCGCGGTGCGCCAGGCTTTTTCCGGGTGGCCTTGCAGCCAGAGGATCCGCGCTAGGATCGTCAGGGCGGCGACGCTCTGGTCGTACTGCACGCCGAAGCCGCGGGTGAAGCGGTTCATATGCCCGCTCTGGGCCATCAGCTGGATGACTTGCTCGGCCTTGTCCCGGGCCTGCGGCTGATCGCCGGCAAAGTGCAGGGCCAGCACCTGCAGGCGCTGGGTGCTGAGGGACATCGCGGCAGGGCCGGCATCGCGCAGCGCCAGGTGGTCGAACTGCCGGCTTTGCTCCAGGGCCAGTTGGTAGTGACCGCAACTGAGGTTGACCGCCATGTGCCCGGACACCGCCTTGAGCTGGGCGGCCACGTCGTCGGTGCTTTCGGCCAGGGCCCTGGCCGCGACGAAGGCCTCGATGGCCTCGGCGCTGTTGCCCTGGGTGTGGTAGCAGGCGCTGCCGAGGGCCAGCTTGAGGGCCTGGGTCAGGCGCGGGCAGGCCTCGCCCGCCGCGTGAAGCAGGGCCAGGGCCTGGCGCACATAGCCGCCGTGTTCCTTGAGCAGCGACAGCTCCTGCCACAGCGGTGCGGAGGCCGCGGCCAGGTGGATCGCCAGCTGTTGCGGACCCTGGGCATTCAAGCCCCAGTCGAGCGCCACCCGGATGTCTTCCAGGCTGCGGGCGTGACGCTCGATCCAGAGCGTCGAGGGCGTCTGCTCCCAGTCGTCCCGGGCCTGATGCATCAAGGCCAGGCAACGTTCGGCGTGCCGCCTGCGGGTAGCCGGCAGTTCGGCGGCCTGCTCGAGTTTTTCCAGGGCATAGCTGCGGGTGGTGTCCAGCAGGCGATAGAACACTTCCTCGTCGCCGACCTCCACGTTCAGCAGGGACTTGGCCACCAACTGGGTGATCGCGGTAAAAACCACGCTGGCTTCGATGTGCGCGTCGACGATCACCGCTGCGGCCGATGGCAGGGTGAAGCCGCCCCTGAACACGCCCAGCCGGCGCAGGCAGGTCTGCTCGCAGGCGCTGAGCAGGTCGAAGCTCCAGTCCAGGGTGGCGCGCAGGGTCTGATGACGGCCCGGGGTGACCTGGCAGCCCTGGGTCAGCAGGCGAAAACTGCCGTGCAACTGGCTGAGCAGGCCCGCGAGCCCCAGGTTGCCGACCTGGGCGGCGGCCAGTTCGATGGCCAGGGGAATGCCGTCCAGGCGCCGGCAGATCTCGATCGCCAGGGGCAGTTCGTCCTGGCTCAGTTCGAAGCTGTCGTGGCTGGCCATCGCCCGCTCGACGAACAATTGCAGGGCCGAGAAGGTCAGGGCCTGGTCGCGGTCCAGCACCGCGATGGGCGGTGGGCAATCCAGGGATTCCAGGCGCTGCACGAATTCGCCCTCGGCGCGCAGGCTCTCGCGGCTGGTGGCCAGGACATGCACCTGAGGCGCCGCGCGCAGGATGCTTTCGCAGAGCGGTGCGATGGCATCGAGCAGGTGCTCGCAGTTGTCGATCACCAGCAGCATCTGCCGCTCGCGCAGGAAGTTCGCCAGGCTGGCCAGCGGTTCGTCGTCGTGCAGCGCCAGGTCGAGCAGGGTCGCCAGGTGGCTGGTGATCATCCGCGGGTCGTTGAGCGGGGCCAGGTCCAGCAGGCGGATGCCGTCCCGGTACTGGCCGATCAGCTGTTCGGCGACCCGCAGGGCCACGGTGGTCTTGCCGATGCCGCCGGGGCCGACCAGGGTGATGAAGCGCTGGCGCGCCAGTTGCGTCATCACATTGTCCACCAGGGCCTGGCGCCCGATCAGGCGGGTGCGGCGCACCGGCAGGTTATGCCCGCCCGGCTCGACCGAAGGGTCCTTGGGGCCTTGCTCGAAGCGCTCGGGGGCGAAGGGTTCCAGGGAGAAGGGCGCGACGAAGCTGTAGCCGCGCTGGGCCACGGTGACGATGTAGCGCTGGCCGGCCTGGCCGTCGCCCAGGGCCTTGCGCAGCGCCGCCATGTGCACCCGCAGGTTGGTGTCTTCGACCACGCTCCTGGGCCAGACCCGGGCGATCAGTTGCTGCTTGCTGACCACCTCGCCGGCGTGCTCCAGCAGGATCAGCAGGATGTCCATGGAGCGGCGGCCCAGGCGCAAGGGCCGCTCGGCTTCCAGTATCAGGCGTTGCCCCGGGTAGATCCGGTAGGGGCCGAAATGCACAGCCTGTTCGGGGGGTAGGGTCAACGGCTCACTCCTGTTGCTGTTTTTTTTATCCTCCCCGTGGCACCTGCGCGGGGCGGGCGGACGAAGGGCACGGCCTTCTATCCCGCGGTTTTCGAGCATGTTCCTCAGGTTTCCCGAACAACGCAACGCAACGCGGACGGGCGTGCCTCGAGTGCGCTAGCCGCAGCAATCTTCTTGCCAGTGATGGGCCCCGTATTTATTGGCCGCTGCCTTGGCGACGAGCGGGCAGGGGCGGTGCCTGGGCCCTTGAAAATTAACAACGTTTAACTCGCCCTGGGTCCGCCCTACGGCCAAAACTCCAGACCTTCACGGTCGCCAACCGCAGCGACGGTCGGGTGTGCCGCGCGCAGGAAAAAGGGATGAACACCTCTGGAGGATGCCGGAATGAGCAAGGTGGTGGTGGTCTATCACAGTGGCTATGGCCATACCCGGGTCATGGCCGAAGCCGTGGCCCAGGGGGTGGAGAGCCACTTGGGCAGCGCCTGCCGGCTGATTCCGGTGGAGGAGGTGCACGAGCAGTGGGAGTGCCTGCACCAGGCCGATGCCATCATCTTCGGCGCGCCGACCTACATGGGCAGCGCCTCGGCGCCCTTCAAGGGGTTCATGGAGGCCAGCGCGGCGTTCTACCTGGCCCAGCCCTGGCGCGACAAGCTCGCCGCCGGCTTCACCAATTCCGGTTGCCTGTGTGGCGACAAGCTCAACACCCTGGTGCAGATGGCGGTCTTCGCGGCCCAGCACTCGATGATCTGGGTCGGCCTCGACCTGCTGCCGGCGCGCTCCAGCCGCGGGGTGTTCGATGGCCAGTTGAATCGCCTCGGCAGTTCCCTGGGCGCCATGGCCCAGTCGAATGTCGAACAGTCCCCCGAACACGCGCCGCCCCTGGAAGACCGCCGCACCGCCGTGCACCTGGGCGAGCGGGTGGCGCGCCTGGCCGAGCGTATGGCCCATCCATCGATTTGAGTCACCCCACCCCCTGAAGGAGCAAAAACGCCATGAGTACATTCACCACCCGCGACGGTACCGAGATCTATTACAAGGACTGGGGCAGCGGCCAACCCGTCGTCTTCAGCCATGGCTGGCCGCTGAATGCCGACAGCTGGGAGTCGCAGATGATCTTCCTGGCATCCAGGGGCTACCGGGTCATCGCCCATGACCGCCGCGGGCATGGCCGTTCCAGCCAGCCCTGGTCCGGCAACGAGATGGACACCTACGCCGACGACCTGGCGCAGTTGATCGAACACCTGGACCTGCAAGACGCGGTGCTGTTCGGCTTCTCCACCGGCGGTGGCGAAGTGGCGCGCTACATCGGTCGCCACGGCACGGCGCGGGTCGCCAAGGCCGGGCTGATTTCCGCGGTGCCGCCGCTGATGCTCAGGACCGCGGCCAACCCCGGCGGCCTGCCGATCGAGGTCTTCGACGGCCTGCGCGAAGCGTCCCTGGCCGACCGTTCGCAGCTGTACAAAGACGTCGCCAGCGGGCCGTTCTTCGGCTTCAACCAGCCTGGCGCCAAGCCGTCCCAGGGCATGATCGACTGGTTCTGGATGCAGGGCATGACGGCGGGCCACAAGAACGCCTATGACTGCATCAAGGCCTTCTCCGAAACCGACTTCACCGAAGACCTGAAGAAGTTCGACGTGCCGACCCTGGTGGTGCACGGCGACGCCGACCAGATCGTGCCGATCGAAGCCGCCGGCATCGCCTCGGCCAGGCTGGTCAAGGGCGCGAAGCTGCTGGTCTACCCAGGCGCGCCCCATGGCCTGACCGACACCCACAAGGATCAGCTCAACGCCGACCTGCTGGCGTTCATCGAGGCCTGAGTGGTTCGGCGACCTGCGCCTGATCCATAAAAAAACGCCGGGAGGTTTTGCCCCCCGGCGTTTTTTATTTTCACGATGATTCCAGTACCGAAGTTTGCTGGACTACGCCGCAGTCTGATACAGCAGGTTTGTCAATTGCTTGGACGAGTTCAACCTATGCCGGTGCTTTGCGAAACCTGACCTGACTGCCGACCGCCTGACGCCTATTCGGCCCTTGGAATCCTCTCAAAATCCCCATCGACTTTAAGTAAAGTCCCGCAGACGTTGGGGGTGCGGCATTGCTAATGTCCTGCCAGCCATTTGCTCCGGGTCATTGAAAGGCCCGCTGTCTCGCTTAAGGAAAAGCTAAATGTTTGCGCCCGCCAACACCGCGCACTTCACGCTGTCGATCCCAGCCGTCCGCCATGACTTCAAGGTACTGGCTTTCGACGGCACCGAAGCCCTCAGCACCCTCTATGGGATCCGCGTCGAGCTGGTCAGCGAGAACCCTGACGTCGACCTGGAGAGCCTGCTCAATCAGCCGGCCTTCCTTCGGTTCGGGCTGAATGGCGAAGGCCTTCATGGGCATATCGAAGACCTGTACGTGGGCGAGGCAGGCAAGCGCCTGACGCGCTATCACCTGACCCTGGTGCCGGTGCTGCACTACCTGCAATTCAGCTGCAACCAGCGGATCTTCCAGCACCTGACAGTGCCGCAAATCATCGCCCAGGTGCTGGGTGGCCACGGCATCCAGGCCGACGTCTACAGCTTCAATGTCAGTACCAGTCCGGAGCGCGAATACTGTACCCAGTACGGGGAAAGCGATTTCGATTTTGTCCAGAGGCTGTGCGCCGAGGACGGCATCGCCTGGCACCACCAGCACTCGGCGGAGGGCCATCGGCTGGTGTTCACCGATGACCAGACCTGTTTCCCCCTGTTGGGGGATACACCCTATCAGCAGGACACCGGCACGGCAGCGGACCATCCGGTGGTCAGCCGGTTCTCCCAGCGCTTCAGCACTCGTACCAGCACCGTGACGCGTCGCGACTACGATCTGAAACGTCCGAGTCTGCTGCTCGAAAGCCAATTCACCGCGGACTTCCAGCCGGTGCTTGAGGACTACAGTTACCCCGCACCGATCACCACGCTGGAGCGCGGCAGAGTGTTGGCCAGGCAGGCCCTGGAGCGGCACCGTGTCGATTACCAGTTGGCCGAAGGCCAAAGCGATCAGCCGACGCTGCGCAGCGGACACTTCTTCAATCTGACCGAACACCCGCGCAACAGCTGCAACGACTTGTGGTTGTTGCTGAGCGTCACGCATTGCGGCCGACAACCGCAGTCACTCGAAGAGTCCGTCACCAGCGACACCCAACCCGAAGACGGCTTCACCCAGGGCTATCGCAACAGCTTCACTGCGATTCCGTGGGACGTATTTTTCCGTCCGCCGCTGCTGACGCGCCGGCCCCTGCTGGGCTGCCAGACCGCCCGGGTCACCGGCCCGGCTGGCGAGGAAATCTTCTGCGATGAGTTTGGCAGGGTGAAGGTCGAACTCCATTGGGACCGACGGGAGCTGGGCAGCGACAAAAGCAGCTGCTGGCTACGGGTTTCTTCAAGTTGGGCGGGGGAGAACTTTGGTGCAGTGACCATCCCGCGAATCGGCATGGAAGTGGTGGTGACTTTCCTCGAAGGCAACCCGGACAATCCTTTAATTACGGGCGTTGTGCCGAACAAGACCACACCCGTGCCTTACGCGTTACCGGCGAACAAAAGCAAGACCGTGTTACGCAGTCGCAGCACGCCAGACAGTGGCGGCTACAACGAACTGTCGATCGAGGACCGTGCCGGGCAGGAAAAAATCTACCTGCGCGCGCAACGTGATATCGAGCAGCTGATCCTCAATGACAGCGACACCCAAATCGGCAACAACCGGCGCGAACAGATCATCCGGGACAGCCATAGCCTGATCGGCAACGACCGCTTTGATCAGGTGGACAGCAACAGCTCCAGCCTGGTCAAGGGTGACGAACTGCACACTACCCAAGGCGTACGGAACACGCAGATTGGCGGCAATGAACTGCTCTCCATCTCGGGCAATGGCAGCATCACCGTAGGCGGAACCTGGGTCGTGCAAGCGGGGCCCCAGGCCCGTGTCACCGCCACCCATGTGGTGGTTGATGCGAGTACAAGCCTGACGCTTAAAGCAGGCGGCCAGCACATCGTCATTACCCCTGGGGGGATCTTCAGCAGCGTGCCGATCGTTCAGGGCGGAGCCCCGGTGGCAGGGATTGCGCCGCAACAGACCCTACAGGCACTGGCCGAGGAGCCGCAGACCAGCGTTGCCAATTCGTTGGCGCTCGTTGCCGCCGCCAGGCAACGCGCTGCGGACTTCTGCCCACTCTGCGAAGCCTGCCGCGACGGACAGTGCGCTATTGGAGAGGTTGCATGAGTACGCCCGAACAATGGATGCGCGTCCAGGGTGAGCTCGGCCAGCGCCTCTACCTGATACTGGATTCCGTTGGTCAGCTGGATGAGCGCAATGCGCTGCTCAACGAGAGGGATGACGACCAGTACAGCAATCTGTACAGCGGTACGCCCGCCAGCGCGCTGGCAGCAATAGGCCCATACCTTTTTCAGCTCGATACGCTGGATCATCCAGCGATCCAGGTCTTGCTCAAAACGCCGGAGCGTCATTGGGGCTGGCTGGCCAGCAGCGCAAGCGGCGATCTGGATCAACTGGCCCGCCATTGGCGCGCCCGCCTGGTAACGGGGGAGCGGCCGAACCAGGCCCTCTATCGTTTTCATGACAATCGTGTCCTGGGGCGAGCCTTGGCACACCTGCGCCCCGAACAACGCAGCGAATTCCTCGGGCCGATAGTCAGCGTGTGTTACTGGCAGGATGGGCAATGGGCGGCCGCCTACAATCCCGCCCCGGGCGAATACCCGGTACCACCCGCCCCGGCGTGGCTCGATGTCCCGCCGACCGCGGACACGGCGGCAGGCATACGATTCGATAACGCCCGGCGCTACCTGATGGTTGAGCAGATGGAGCGGCTGGCCGAACTTGCCAGGCAACAGGATGCGGACACTTGGCTACAGGCTCAGTTAGAGTTGGCCCGCGCGTGGGGCTGGCAGGCGCCTGAGCAAGTCCGGTTCCTGCTCGTTCAACGTTTGCAAGCACCGGGGGAAGCACTGCCCAGGTCCTGGTTACCTCAACTCGACGAAACACCCCTGACGCATTTTCAGCGTGTATATCAGCAAGTGCAGTTTTGGCAAGGAGATGCCGCCGTATGAACCGAACCCTTCAACGCCTGATTCTTGTCAGCAGCCTGGCGCTGGTACAGGGCTGCGCCGCCCTGGGCAAGTCCAACAGCTTCACCCTCACGGCTGACCTGCCACCGGACTTCGCCTATGTCGCGTCGGTGTATTACGTGCCCGCCAAAGGGCAAACCTGCACCGTGCCGAGGGCAGACAATCGGGTGCCGCAGTTCAACCGTGAGTGGCGCACCGAATACAAGCCGGATGCGCAAATCGAGATACGTCGAACTCGTAAGGGTTGCGAACTGGTGATCGATTACGTCGAGCTGGAAATCAACGCGACCTATGGGCCGGACCGGAGTGACTTTGGGCGTGAGTATGC
>NZ_FOXG01000010.1:79390-88676 GCF_900115645.1 Pseudomonas sp. NFPP07 | reverse complement strand
CGCTATATCACCAAGATTCTCGACTGCAAAAAAACGGATGCATCCGGCGAGCGATTGAAGAGCCGCCCCTTTGCGGCCTATACCCTCGACGAACTGCCGGGTAAAACCGTGAAGATGAAGATCAAGCTGGCCGACGAGGAGAGGCCGTACATGAAGGACACCTGGGTCAAGGTGCCCGGTGGCTGGAAACGCTGCATGGGCGAAAGTTTCGAAGATCAAGATGCGTTTTGCTTTGGCAACTACAAGGATTTCAGTACCTTCAGAATGCCCGGCGGCCGCATCTGCACCATCTATCCGGGCTGCACCGAAGACAAGGAGGTGACCCCATGAGCCTTGAGCCGATGGAAGAATGGGAGCGGCCTTTCTTCGATACGCGTATGCATGCTTGTCCGATGCAGACACACTCAACCAGTTTTCAGTTGGTGGATGAAACGGGCGACGGTACACCCTATGCCGGTTTGGCGTATGAGGCCACCGACTATGAAGGCGCCATCTACTTGGGGATCCTGGACGAAACAGGATCAGGCAAGGTCAATCGACACTATTGTGGGCCAGTGGTGCTCAAGGTTGATCAAGCCTATCAGGGAAGTGATAAGACATATGTACGTAAAGTCGGAAGAGAACACTACCCGCTACCTATCACTGAGTTGCAAGTGCGCGCCGAGAAGACCCGCTTTCTGAATTCAAGCGGCGCTCGTACTCAGTCCAACCCCGCGCAAGCCCAAGCCGGTTTCTTCTGCCAGGTCGAGGTGAGCGAATTGGTGGCGCATCGTGCCCACCTACCGCCGTTGGCACCGCGCAATTTTCCGCCCCAGCACCATGTGCACTCGCTGATGCGCCGGCCCTCAGAAGCGGCCGCCATGGCGGAATTGGGATTTGGCCCCACGCCTCCTAAGGTGCAGGGCATTGCGCTATTACCGAACAAACACCATGTGCTGGAGGTGCGTCCGCTGCGGGCACTGAGTCCGGTCCTGTCCACGGGCGAAGAATTCTGCTCACTCAATCTGTACCAGTTGGCACTGATGGCAACCCTGAGCTACAGCCCGTTTGGTCAGGTCCCTGCTACACAGCCGGTGGTGAGCGATAGCGTGAGCTTCCCGACGCAACCCAGCGTCGGGAACTGGTTTGGCGATGCCTTGGCCAAGTCTGATGAGCTTTGGCAAGTGGACGCGCAACAGGCGGGCGGGAAGACCTATTACCCCTTGTATGCCGATGTAGCGTATTCCAAACGTCTAGAGATCGTACCCTTCGACCCAGAGTTGTACCCGGATGTGAACAGCCCCGACCTGGGGGTGAGACAGGAGCATCCCGACAGGCTTCACTACTTTGACGATGCGAAAAAAGACAATCGCACCGATTCTCAGGCGTTCATCACCCATAACGATGAACTGATTTTACTAGCGGTACGGGGTACAGCCGGCGGCGCTGATGTGCTGCGCGATTTGGATGCTGCACAAGTGCCCTTCGAGAAGACCAACGGCAAGGTGCACAACGGCTTTTATGGCTCTGCCAAAGTGGTCCATGAATTCGTCACCACTTACTTGGACAAATTCTACAGTGGGCAAAAGCTGGTGATCACCGGCCACAGCCTGGGCGGTGCGGTGGCCCTGTTGGTCGCTGAAATGCTGCGGAGCAACCAAAAATATGCTGCAAATATTGTGCTCTACACCTACGGCAGCCCACGCGTAGGCGACAAGACCTTCGTGGAAAACGCTAAGGCTTTGGTGCACCACCGCATAGTCAACCAGAACGACCCGGTGCCGAGTGTCCCGGCGACCTGGATGAACACCTCCTGGCGTATGTCGGGGATGGGCGCTGTGCTTACGTTCTTCAATCCTGCCCTCGGGGGGGTGGTCTTGTTCCTCAGTCCCATCAACATCACCGGCGAACCCTACACACACCACGGCACTCTGCGCCATTTCATGCCAGTGTCGTTTGCCGATGGCCACAAGTCCGCAATCCTTTGGACGCCCGGGTGTAAAACGATTACCGAGCGGGGTGGTGCGGCGGTCTGCGCCAAGGCGCTGGATGCCAAGAATGGTTTGCCAAAGCGAGGGGGACTGCTGCAACAAATGGTGGATAACGCCCACCACAAGATGGTCGTCAGCTACATCCCGCATTGCTGGGCCTCCTTGCGCCGTGCGCAAGAGGCTCTGCAGGAGGGGCGCACCCTGGTGACTTCGACTGAGTATGATCGGGTCCATGAAGCGCTACAGGACTTCGAGACACAGTTGAGAGAAAAGGAGGCGGCGGCACGCGGTTCTGTCAGGGAACGCCAGATCGTAGGTCCGCTGCGCGCTGAAATCGGCAGGTTGCAAGAGACCGCCGCGCGACTGAAAGACCTGAGCGAAGAACGTGTAACCGAGGCGAAGGTATACGGACGGGTTGCCGAGCAGCCCGAGGTATTGGTGATGAGTCTGGACCGCTGGCTGGCGCACTCCTTCAATCGCACGCAGGAACAACTTGCGATGGCGCCGCCAGATGCCGACAGCAACGATCGTGCGATTGCTGCTTTGGTCGGCGGCCACGTCCCGGGCACCACCTTCAATCTGGACATCGATGCAATAGGGTAGAACGAAGCAACAAGGGGGGCTTCCCAATTGCCCTCCTGCCGGTCTCGCGCTCAATGAGCCACAGCAGCCTTGGCTATCTCCGTGCGGCTTGCCAGATTCAAGCCCGTGATACGACAAGATTCGAACCGCGGCCTTATGCGCTCGCCTGGTCGAGGCAGGGGCGGGCGCCCAGGACCCGACACCGCCAGGCAAACGGATTGATGCCTTCGCTGTGGGTGAAGATGTGGCAGAAGTGCGCCTGGTCGCAGAAGCCGCATTCCAGGCTGATCTGCGTCAGGGTCAGGTCGGTGTTGCGGATCAGTTGCTTGGCCCGGGCGATGCGCTGGCAGCGAATCCACTCCTGGGGGGACAGGCCGGTGCTGCACTTGAAGGCTCGGGAGAAATGGCTGCGGGACAGGGCGCAGGCGCGGGCGAGTTCGGTGACTTCCAGGGTGTCGCTCAGGCCGTCGAGGATCATTTGCTTGACCAGGCTTTCGCGCCAGGGAGAAAGGCCGCCGGGGGTGGTTTTTCGGGTTTGCGGGGCGGGTGCCCTGACGGCGTTGTGCTGAGCGTGGGCCATGACGAAATTCCGTGTCGGTGGGCATGCGCCGGCGCACCGCGGGGTGGGCCGGGCGCTTCCCGATTTAGAAAACAGGTCTGCGCAGAGGGCTCCATTCTTGGTGGCAGGGCGGGGGCTTGCGAGTTAAACGTTGTTAATTCCGCTCAGCCGCAGGTTGCGTATTCGCGGCAACTGAGCACATGCCTGCAATTTTCGCGGTGCGCTGGCGGTGCATGATCGACCGGGTGCGGCTGGCTCGGGAGTGGCCGTTTTTCTGACTCGATCGAAAAGGTGAAGGCATGACGCATTCTCTGCTGTGCACGCTACGCGGAGCAGCCCTGGCATTGGCCCTGACATCGCTTGGCGCCCAGGCGCAGGCACCGGTCCAGGGCACCCAGGTACCCGGTTACTACCGCCTGGCGGTGGGCGACTACGAAGTGACGGCGCTGTTCGATGGCTACAACGACCTGTCGCCGAAGCTGCTCCAGGGCATGACCCAGGGCCAGATCCGCGCCTTGCTGGCCCGTCGCTCGATCGAGACCCCGGGGGTACAGACCGCCTTCAACGCCTTTTTGGTCAATACCGGCAAGCAACTGATCCTGGTGGACACCGGCGCCGGCCAGTGCATCGGCGCCACCGCCGGCATGCTCACGGCGAACATGCAGGCCGCCGGTTATCGCCCGGAGCAGGTCGACGCCATCCTGCTCACCCACCTGCACCTGGACCATGTGTGCGGGCTGGTGGATGGCCAGCAGCAGCCGCTGTTCGCCAATGCCACGGTCTACGCCGCCCAGGCCGAAGCCGACTACTGGCTCGATCCGCAGGCGCTGGCCAAGGCGCCCGCCGGTGCCCGGGAGTTCTTCAAGATCGCCCAGGACTCCACCGCCCCGTACCGCGCCGCCGGACGCTTCAAGACCTTCGCCAGCGGCCAGTCGCCGGTGCCGGGCGTCGAGGCCCGGCTGGAGGCCGGGCATACCCCGGGCAGCACCACCTACCGCTTTACTTCCCAGGGCCAGAGCATCCTGTTCATGGGCGACCTGGTGCATAACCTGGCGGTGCAGTTCGAGCATCCGGAAGTGTCGATCCGTTTCGACGTCGACAACCGGCAGGCGATCAAGAGCCGGGCCAAGGTCTTCAGCGAGGCGGCCAGCAGCAAGACCTGGGTGACCGCGGCGCACCTGCCGTTCCCGGGCGTGGGCCATATCGCCGCGGTGGGCGGGCATTTCCAGTGGGTGCCGGCCGAGTACGGGCCTTACCAGCGGGCGGCCAGGGTGCCGATGATCGAGTGACGTGCGCTGGCTGAACACACAAGGGGACCGTACCGATGAACCGTAACGATCTGCGCCGCATCGACATGAACCTGCTGGTGATTTTCGAGGCCCTGATGTTCGAAAAAAACCTGACCCGGGTCGCCGAAAAACTGTTCATGGGCCAGCCCGCGGTGAGCGCCGCGCTGGGCCGCCTGCGCGACCTGTTCGACGATCCGCTGCTGTTGCGCAACGGCCGCGGGATGGAGCCGACGGCCCGGGCGCTGGTGATCCTCAAGGAGCTGCAACCGGCGATGGACGCGATCTCGGGCGCGGTCAGCCGGGCCAAGGAATTCGACCCGGCGACCAGCTGCGACCTGTTTCGCATCGGCCTCTCGGACGATGCCGAGTTCGGTCTGTTTCCGCCGCTGTTGAGCCGGTTGCGCGAGGAGGCCCCGGGCATAGTCGTGGTGGTGCGTCGGGCCAACTACCTGTTGATGCCGGCCTTGCTGGCCTCGGGGGAGATCTCGGTGGGGGTCAGCTACACCACCGAGTTGCCGGCCAATGCCAAGCGCAAGAAGCTGCGGGACATCGGCTGCAAGGTGCTGCGCGGCGACAACCGGCCCGAACCCTTGACCCTCGATGAATACTGCCGGCGGCCCCACGCCATGGTGTCGTTCTCTGGCGACCTGAGCGGCAATATCGACCTCGACCTGGCCAAGGTCGGGCGCACCCGCCGCGTGGTCCTGGGCGTGCCGCAGTTCAGTGGTCTGCGGGCCTTGCTCGCCGGCACCGAGATGATCGCCACCGTGCCCGACTACGCGGCCTGTGCCCTGGTCGAAGGCTGCGCCCTGCGCGCCGAGGACCCGCCGTTCGCCATCGAGGCGGCGCAGCTGTCCATGGCCTGGAGCGGGGTGCATGACAACGATCCGGCCGAGCGCTGGTTGCGCTCGCGAATCGCCCAGTTCATGTCCGAGCCCTTGAAGATCCACGCGGCCTAGGTGCGGGCGGTCGATCCGGACTCTGCGGCAAGAGAGCACATACATTCAATTTTTCCCGCCCGCGCAGCGGCACCATGCAATCTCGGCGGCGATGCCGGGGATCTTTCAAATTGTGCGGGTGCGCCAATGAACGCTTCACCTTGGGATGAACGGGCCCGGGACCTCGGGCTGCTGTTTTTGCGAGTCAGCGCCGGGCTGTTTCTGCTGTGGGTGCACGGCCTGCCGAAGCTGCTCGACTACAGCGCGGAACTGCAACGCATCGAAGACCCGTTCCGGCTGGGCGCCAACCTGACGCTGATGCTGGCGATTTTCGCCGAGGTGCTGTGCCCGTTGCTGATTGTCGCCGGGGTGGCGGTGCGCCTGGCGTGCCTGCCGATCCTCGCGGTGCTGCTGGTGGCACTGCTGGTGGTGCACCCGCAATGGAGCCTGGCCGAAGGCCAGTTCGCCTGGCTGCTGTTGATCCTGTTCAGCAGCATTCTTATCGCCGGCCCGGGACGGCTGGCCCTCAATGATCGTTTCGCCGGAGCCTTGCGTTATGTCTGATTCCAATCGCCTCGAAGCCACTGCGCGGCCGGACTCCGATGAGGTCGTGACGCTGATCGTCAAGCACCGGGTCAAGGCTGGCCTGGAAGCGCCCTATGAAGCCTGGTTGCGGCGCATTGTCGGGGTTGCCGGACAGTACGAGGGGCATCTGGGCGTGGACGTGATTCGCGGCAAGAGCGGCGGCCTCGACCTGTTCACCTGCGTGCTGCGCTTTTGCTCCACCGAGGCGATGCAGCGCTGGCTCGACTCGCCGCAACGTCGGGCACTGGTGGACGAAGCCGCGCCGATGCTGGCCGACGGCGACCAGACCGAAGTCCACCCGGTCCATGAATTCTGGTTTTCCATCCAGACCGACACCGCTTCGCCACCGCCACGGTGGAAACAGGCGCTGTTGACTATGCTGGTAATTCTGCCGCACACCCTGCTGGTGCCGCTGATCTGGGGGCCTGTGCTGCAACTGAATGCCTGGCTTGGCAATTACGTGGTCGCCACTTTCCTGATCACCCTGACCATCGTGCTGTCGGTGGTCTATCTGTTCATGCCCCTGGCGACCCGGCTGTTCGCCCCCTGGTTGCAAGCCTCTGCCACCGATCGACACCTGGAGCCCGGCCATGGCCAATAACGATGACCCGACCGATCCGCTGCGCCGCCGCTTGCTCGCAGCCGGGTCCTTGCTCAGCGCCGCGGCGGCTTTCTGGCCGCGCCTGTCCCTTGCCTCTTCCCATTCAGAAGGACATCCGATGAACGCCGATCTGATTCTGTTCAATGGTCAATTCCACACCGTCGACCGCGAGAAGCCCCGCGCCAGCGCGGTTGCCATCAGCCAGGGGCGCTTCGTCGCCGTGGGCACCGATGCCGAGGCCATGGCCCTGCGCGGCAGCGCCACCCAGGTCATCGACCTCAAGGGTCGCACGGTGATCCCCGGCCTCAACGACTCGCACCTGCACCTGATCCGCGGCGGCCTGAACTACAACCTGGAGCTGCGCTGGGAAGGCGTGCCGTCGCTGGCCGACGCCCTGCGCATGCTCAAGGACCAGGCCGACCGCACGCCAACCCCGCAGTGGGTGCGGGTGGTGGGCGGCTGGAACGAATTCCAGTTCGCCGAAAAACGCATGCCGACCCTGGAAGAACTCAACCAGGCGGCGCCGGACACCCCGGTGTTCGTCCTGCACCTGTACGACCGCGCCTTGCTCAACCGCGCGGCCCTGCGCGTTGCCGGCTATACCCGCAACACGCCGAACCCGCCGGGCGGCGAGATCGTGCGCGACAGCAACGGCGAGCCCACCGGCATGCTGGTGGCGCGGCCCAACGCGATGATTCTCTATTCGACCCTGGCCAAGGGGCCGAAGCTGCCGCTGGAATACCAGGTCAACTCGACCCGCCAGTTCATGCGCGAACTCAATCGCCTGGGCCTGACCAGCGCCATCGACGCCGGCGGCGGTTTCCAGAACTACCCGGACGACTACGCGGTGATCGAGCAACTGGCCCGGGAGCAGCAGTTGACGGTGCGCATTGCCTACAACCTGTTCACCCAGAAGCCCAAGGAAGAACTCACCGACTTCAAGAACTGGACCGGCAGCGTCAAGCTGCACCAGGGCGACGACTTCCTGCGCCACAACGGCGCCGGGGAAATGCTGGTGTTCTCCGCCGCCGACTTCGAGGACTTCCTTGAACCGCGTCCGGACCTGCCGCAGACCATGGAACAGGAACTGGAACCGGTGGTGCGGCATCTGGTGGAACAGCGCTGGCCGTTCCGCCTGCACGCCACCTACGACGAATCGATCTCGCGCATGCTCGACGTGTTCGAGAAGGTCAACCGCGACATTCCATTCAATGGCCTGCCGTGGTTCTTCGACCACGCCGAAACCATCACGCCGAAAAACATCGAGCGGGTGAGGGCGCTGGGCGGCGGCATCGCGATCCAGGACCGCATGGCGTTCCAGGGCGAATACTTTGTCGATCGCTACGGTGCCAAGGCCGCCGAACAGACCCCGCCGATCAAGCGCATGCTGGCCGAAGGCGTGCCGGTGGGCGCCGGTACCGATGCCACCCGGGTCTCCAGCTACAACCCCTGGACGTCCCTGTACTGGATGGTCAGCGGCAAGACCGTGGGCGGCATGGAGCTGCACGCCGAAGGCCTGCCGCGGCAGACCGCGCTGGAACTGTTCACCCATGGCAGCGCCTGGTTCTCCTCGGAGCAGGGCAAGAAGGGCCAGATCAAGGTCGGCCAGCTGGCGGACCTGGCGGCCCTGTCCGCGGACTTCTTCAGCGTCGAGGAAGAGGCCATCAAGTGGATCGAGTCGGTGCTGACCGTGGTCGACGGCAAGGTGGTGTACGCCGCCGGCGACTTCTCCAAGCTTTCGCCACCGATGGTGCCGGTGCTGCCGGACTGGTCGCCGGTGGTCAAGGTGCCGGGGCACTGGCGTCCGACTTCGCCGCTGGTGGCTCAGGTGCACCAGTGCAGCGGCCCGTGCGCGGTGCACTCCCACAGCCACGAGCGGGCGCGCCTGTCGAATGTGCCGGTCAGCGACTTCCAGGGTTTCTGGGGCGCCTTCGGCTGCTCGTGCTTTGCCTTCTGACGATCAACAACAGTGCCGGCCACAGTGGCCGGCGCCCATAGCGACATCCATCCACCTAGGAGTTTCACATGAGCAACGTACCCTACAAACGTCTGGACATTAATGACGCCGTTGTCTTGTTGGTCGACCACCAGACCGGCCTGATCTCGCTGGTCCAGGATTTCTCGCCCAACGAGTTCAAGAACAACGTGCTGGCCCTGGCCGACTGCGCCAAGTTCTTCAAGCTGCCGACCATTCTCACCACCAGCTTTGAATCCGGCCCGAACGGCCCGCTGGTGCCCGAGCTGAAACAGATGTTCCCGGATGCGCCCTACATCGCTCGCCCAGGCCAGATCAATGCCTGGGACAACGAAGACTTCGTCAAGGCGATCAAGGCCACCGGCCGCAAGCAACTGATCATCGCCGGCGTGGTGACCGACGTCTGCGTGGCGTTCCCGACCCTGTGCGCACTGGAAGAAGGTTTTGACGTGTTCGTCGTGACCGACGCCTCCGGCACCTTCAATGAGGTGGTGCAACAGGCTGCCTGGGCCCGCATGTCAGCCGCCGGCGCGCAACTGGTCAACTGGTTCTCCGTGGCGTGCGAGCTGCAGCGCGACTGGCGCAACGACATGGAAGGCCTGGCCAACCTGCTGTCGCAGCGTATCCCGAACTACCGCAACCTGATGAACAGCTACTCGGCGTTCACTGCCAAATAAGCTTCGCGTCATCGCTGAGCTGAAAAAATGCCCGCCATTGTGCGGGCATTTTTTTGCCTCGCGGACAGCGCGGTCCCTGTAGCCGCTGCCGCAGGCTGCGATCGGCGGCG
>NZ_FOXG01000010.1:0-79032 GCF_900115645.1 Pseudomonas sp. NFPP07 | reverse complement strand
GGCTACACAGGCATCGCGGTCCCTGTAGCCGCTGCCGCAGGCTGCGATCGGCGGCGTAGCCGGCGTAAAACCAGGCGATGTGGTTTTCCAGGTGGAATGAGGTGCCGGAACGCGAAAAAGCCGCTATAAAGCGTTCAGCTGTCAACCAGAGAGTGACAATGAACCCGTTCGAAGACATGCGTATTTTTTGCCAGGTCATGGACGCCGGCAGCTTCACCGCGGCGGCGGATCAGCTGGGCCTGTCCAAGCAGTTCGTCAGCCGGCGGCTGATGCAACTGGAAGAACGCCTGGGCGTGCGCCTGCTCAATCGCTCGACCCGACGCCTGGACGTGACGCCCCTGGGCCAGAGCTACTACGAGTCGGCCCTGCGCCTGCTCAGCGAAGTCGAGCAGGTGGAGCAGGGCATCGCCGGCCAGACCGTCGAACCCCGGGGCACCATTCGCCTGAGCGCGCCGCTGTCGTTCGCCATGGCCCATCTGGGGGAGCTGTTGCCGCTGTTCCTGCGGCGCTATCGCGATGTCGCGGTCGAGGTCGATCTCAGCGACCGGCCGGTGGACCTGCTCGGCGAGGGCTACGACCTGGCCTTGCGCATCGGCGTGCTGGAAGACTCGACGCTGATCGCCCGGCGCATCGCCTCGATCCAGCGGGTGTATTGCGCCAGCCCGGCGTACCTGGCCGAGCGCGGGACCCCGCTCAGGCCCGAGGAACTGCAAGGCCACGACTGCCTGCCTTACGGCCACGGCCGCCAGGTGCAGTGGCGTTTCGAAGGGCAGGGCCACAAGCCCTTGCTGGTCAACGTCACCGGCAGGATGCGGGTCAACAACGGCGAATTGCTCAAGGACGCGGCCATCGCCGGCATGGGCATTACCTACCTGCCGACCTTCATCGTCGAGGCGGCACTAAAGGATGGGCGGCTGGTGTCGCTGCTGGACGGCTTCGAGCCCGAGCCCCTGGCCTTGTCGGCGGTCTACCCGCAGCACCGCCAGGGTTCGCGGCCGGTGCAGGTGTTTATCGAGTTCCTGCGCGAACAGCTGAATCGCGGCGTGGTGCCGGGATCGCGATAAGCGCTAGGGAGAATGCAGTGCGTTAGCGGGGGCAGTCCGGGGCAACTGCCTGTTCATCACCGCCCGAACGCCACCGGCTCTCCCAGCAATGCCTTTTGCCGCCAGGCGGGTGCGCTGGTAGGGAACAGCACTTCGGTCGGCCGCAAGCGCGCGATGCCGCAGGCCGCGGCGATTCGCTGGCGTTGCTGGCCGCGGACAAGCGCTTGCCGATAACTGCTTTCGCTCTGTTGCAGCCCCAGCACATAGCCCACGCCCGCCTGGAAATCGCCTGCATGGGCTTGCCACCAGGCTGCGATCAACCGCGGGTCGGGCCAGGGCAGGTTCTCATCGGGGTCCATGACGACATTGGCATCCTCAGGGTCGTCGTTCGGGCCGGCATCGAAATCCGGCAGGTCCTGCAATTCCAGATCGAGCAGCGCCAGGTCCGCGCCAGTCATCAGGCTGAAGGCCTCGCCAGCGACGCGGGCATGCGGCAGGTCGCTCATCTGCTGGATCAGCCAGGGCACGCTGACCGGATCGCCCAGCAGCCCGACGGCCTGGATGCCGATGCGCCGCTGCCCGGGGTTCTGCATCAACTGGCGGATCCAGGCGATGCTGTGCTCGCGCTGTTGCCAGGCCAGCCATACGCAGAGCGCGCGGTACTGGAACTCGCCCGGTTGCTCGGCGAACTGGCGCAGTGGCTCCAAAGCTTCCTCGTCGCCCATCTGCGCGGTGGCCCAGTTGGCCCAGAAGCGTGGGGCTGCGTCCTGATGCTGGCGGTGGGCACGAATCGCCGACATCAGGTCACGCCGGCGCAACTCGCCGGCAGTTCGGGCGGCCTGGGCGATAACGGCCGCATCGGCATGCGCCAACCCCGCAATCAACACTGCCCCCGGATCACGCCGGTGCAAGCCGCAGGCGGCCAGGCCGATGCGGCGAAACAACGCTTGCGGCGAGCCGAGCAGCTTCTCCACCCAGGGTTCGACTCGGGGCCAGTCCAGCCAGCCCAGCGCGGCACCCATATAACGGGCACCGTCGGGGTGGGCGCGCAGATGTTCGGCCAACTGGGTCATTGCGCAAGTATTGGCGGCTTCGAAGGCCAGCACCGTGGCCGCGAATATCTCGCCCTGGGCGTTGGGGTTGAGCTGCTGGAGCACCAGGTCCAGGCTCTTTAGCCCGCCTATCTGCAAAGCATCCAGATGAGCTTCGATGCGCTTGTCGAGATCGAGCAGATGCGCCAGGTCGTAGTGGGGGGCGTGCACGGCAAGGTCGCGCAGGCCGGCCAGAAAGGTGGCCTCCTCAATATGCTGGTCGATGACGATACTGAGGCTCGTCATCGATCAGTTTTCTGGGCAAACATGACGCCGCCACGTGCTGCCGTCAAAACTGAGCACGCATTCGTCGCCTGCCACCCACAGCACATCGGGCTTGGCATCGATGGCGTAGTAGGCCTTTTTGCCCCTCAGCGGCACCTTGGTCTCGCGCAGCTGCACGCCGTCGTACTCGAGCAACTGGTCGGTTGCGGTCACGTAGAGCTTGCCGGCGAACTCAACCATGTTTTCCAGCACTTCGGCGCACAGGTCGCGATCGCCGATATCTGTCCATCCCGCCTGCGCGCTGCCTCGTAGCAGGATCCCGCCGGACCCGCCGATGTACACCACGCCATCGGCGGCGCAGTGCACGCAGTAAAGCGGCAGGTTGGTGGGGGCCACCGATGCCTGCCAGCCTTTACCGTCCCAGTGCCAGATGGCGCCGCCATCGCCGACGGCATAGACATCGGCGCGCGAGAACCCGTCAATGCCGTTCAGGCAAGCCGTGACCTCGTCCACCAATGGAACATAGAGCCCCTGGTCGATGCGCTGCCAGACGCCCTTGCTTTGCCTCAATACCTGGTTCTGTGTGCCGCAGGCATACAGTTCGCCATCCACCTCGCAGAGGTCCATCAGGTAGACATTGTCGATGTCCAGCGTGGTGTCGGTGCTGGACTGCCCGGAGGGGTGTTCACGGAGTAGCCCGGCCCGCCCGAGGAAACAGTAGTTACCTTTCTGCTGCCCGCGCAGCGGTGCTCTCTGCAGAGCGCTGTAGACCACCTCGGGAATGTCGTAGACATGGAACCAGTCGTCCTGGTCGATCATCATCACCCGGGTTACGCTGGGTTCCGCGCCCTCCAGATAGAGATGCCCGCCGAGCAGCGCCTGCTCCGGTCCGATCGCGATAATGTTGGTGAAGTAGAGGGCGGTTTCGCTCTTTGCCATGGTTCAGATCCTATGGGCGTCCTGCGGGGGCTGGTGCGGAACGTGCGGGTGGTATGACTTTGCCCGCCGCGCCCGAGGCACGGAGGTTCAAAGTGTTGGTGCAGCCAGGTCCTTTCTTCGGCTTGGCCTTGTAGTACTGGTCGAGCTGGAAGGCGACGCACTCCTGCTCTTTTTTCGTCAGGTCGCGCGGGGGGCTCAGTGCGCCTCCTGCCGAGGCGGCCGCAGTGTTGCGTGCGGTTTCATATTTGAACGGCTTGCCCTTGTCGAAGTGGTCCAATTCGACCGGATCGAACTTCGCATGGCAGCGCTTGTGCGAACCCTGGTGCTGGTTGCCGCGCGACACGCAGATCACCGGGGCTTTCGAGTGACT
The DNA here is from genome assembly GCF_900115645.1 of Pseudomonas sp. NFPP07. Classification (NCBI taxonomy): domain Bacteria; kingdom Pseudomonadati; phylum Pseudomonadota; class Gammaproteobacteria; order Pseudomonadales; family Pseudomonadaceae; genus Pseudomonas; species Pseudomonas sp. NFPP07. The sequence goes on along the minus strand of NZ_FOXG01000010.1, from coordinate 75,364 downwards.
GTAACCGGCCTTGCCGCGCATGCAGCGGCCGGGTATCAGATGGTGGCCGGTTTGCGCCGCTCCGCTCGCTGTGTTCGGACAGGCCTTGCTATAGGGCTGCAGGCGCAGGTGTCCCATGCCGGCGCACTTGCCGCCCGGCTTGAAGGCCGCCTTCATCTTCGAGGTGTGCGGCCAGGTTGCCGTGTTGCCAGGAGGCGGATTGTGGTTGTGGGTGGTCAGGTCGAGATGGCGAACGACGTTCAATCCCTCGAACTTCACGTCCATCGACCAGGAGATGAAATAGACCTTCCCGGTATTGGTACTGGTGATAATGCCTTTCTTCGGCGCTCGACCTGCCTCGTCGCCATAGCTCTTCTTGAAATGGCTCTTATTCTTGAGCATCACTTCCTTGCCGGTGATCTTGACGGTCCGAGTGCCCTGCGTCGTGTCCTTCGACATGCCGGTATTCGGATAGGGGATCGGTACGCCCAAGGGGGTAGGCGGTGCCTGTGGCGGGGTGAAGCAGACGTCGGGAAACGAGGCTATCGATTTCCCCGAGGCCGACTTGCAGGAAAGTTCTCGACCATTGGCGTAGACCTCATTGGCCATCTAGTTCGCCCTCACACGCTGGTAGCCGAGCACCATCGCCGCCCGCTCGCCCCCATCATTGCTCGAATGGCAGAGTACCTGCGCGCTGTGGCCGTAGCCTTTGCGCGAGGCAGCCAGGGCAATGCACAGCAGCGCGGGTCCGGTCATTGCACCGCACTCGCCGATGCAGTCCGCGGGGCTCCAGAGCTCGACGCGCTCCTTGTGTACCCGCAGGGTCCGGCTCAGGGCCAGCGCGGCTTCCTTGAAGTAATACTGCTCACCCGTCAGGTCGGCGAGACGATAGTCGATATGCTCGAAGCCGAAGCCGCAGTCATCGAACGCCGCTTTCACCGCTTGAGTGAGCCCGTCCGCGCGAAATGGCAGCCCCTCGCTTTCGACAGTAGCTTTTTCCCTTCCGAAACCAAGCCCAAGGCATAGCAGTTGCGGCTCTTCGCTGGCCCGCACGGCCGTCACCAGTATCGCCGCAGCGCCTTCGCCAGGAATGAAGCCGTTGTCGCAATGACTGCTGAGTAGCCGGTCTCGCTCCTGATAGGCCGCGAGCGTCGCCCCGGTGAGATAGGAATCGACACCTGCGATCAGTACCTTCGAACATCCCTGCTCGATGAGTCTACGTGCGTTGATCAATGCCACCGCGGCGCTCACCCGGCCCCGCGGGATCACACAGGAGCGCTCGTGAAAGCGCTGACCGAGGCGCTCCTCGATGGCCTGCAGCAAGGACTCGTCCAGGCGCTCCAGGCGTCCTGGCCGATCGCTCTCGGCCACGCCGAGCAGCAGCGGTATGTCGTGGACGTCCTCGTCGGACAGACCGGACAGGCACTCTGCGATGGCCATGCTGGCCATTCCCACCAGTTGTGCATATCCGGAGGACGGCTCAGGCAGGATCACGGGCGCGCCGATCAACCATTCCCCTGCCTGGTCAATGAAACGGGTTTCCTGGAAGTTATCGATAGCGCAACGGATCGCCGCGCAGCTCGCGGGGGCGCTAAGGCCTACGGCGCTGACCATGCCGGAGCCGATGATGCACAGCGCGGCCATCAGGGCGTCTCCTCGGGTGTGCGTTTGGCTTTCACCAGGGCCGACAGCGACGGGTAGTAGTCCTTGCCCAGTTCGCGGGCGCGCCACCAGCCCGTGGACATAGTGCCGACCAGCACCTGAGCGATCTCGAACAGGTTGCGTTGTAGCGGACGGGAGACACGCCAGGTCAACTGCACCTGGCACGTGTCGGTGTCGATCAGCAGGGTGTCGATCACCGCCTGCACGGTTTCATGGCCGCCTTTTTTCAGAAAGAAGGTCACCGGCACCTCCATCTGGGGAATGCGAAAGCCCGCGCGCTCCTGGGGCGTGAGGTTGAGCAACAGCACATCCTCGCCACCGCGCAGGTAGTGGGTCTGCTGATCGTCGGGGGCCGCCTGAAAGTAGCGGTGGTCGAAATCCGTCGGCAGAAAGGGAAAGCAGTCGGCCAGCCAGGCCTCGTCGTAGGTGCCGGCGAAGCGGGCGCGTTGTGGCCAGCCACGGCCGAGGGGGCCGAGGGCCATGGGGCGAAAGTTGCCAGAGGGACTGTCGATCGGTTTGCCCAGCTCCTCGGTGCTCGGCATCGGCATGCCGACGATGTCGGCACTGTCAGCGCTGCGCGGGTACCAGCCACAACCGGTCGGATTGTCCAGGTAGCAGTGGCGCAATTGGGGGTCGTTGGCGATCGGATGGCTGCCGCCAAACGCCCGGGCGTAGGAGATGTCCTGCTCGGTAAACGGCTGCGGCAAGCCGGGAGCAACGCCCAACAGCCCCGATTGCCATTGCCGTGGACCGAGGACGGAAAAAGCCTTGCTCATCTGCCCGACGCGAATGCCCGCGGTCAGCTGCGTCACGGGGCGCCCGCCTGGGGCGTAGGCCTTGCCGCGCACCAGGACATCGCAGCATGGCTTGACCGGGGCGAAGTCCATTTCCTGCAGCGGCGCGCTGAGGCCGGGCTCGCCGAGAAAAGTGTCGGCCATCAGCAGCGGTTGCTGGGTGTCGGCGAGGGTGGCCGCGCGGCCGTCCAGGGGCAGGTTGAACGTGCCCTTGGCCACCACCACCAGGGATTCGCGGCCATCGGGCGCCAGGCCCTGGGTATAGGCGGCAAGCAGTTGGCTGGCGTTGAGCAGTTCCATAGGCCGGATACCTGTCTAGTTGATCTGCACCGAACCGCCCTTGATGCGGTTGACCCCGCTGGAGCGGCTGGACAGGTAGGCGCCCTGGATGATCACCTTGCCCGCGCGAGTCAGGGTGATGCTGGCCTTGCCGCAACGCAGGACGATCTCGCGTTCGGCGCTCAGTTCCAGGCACTGCTCGTCCAGTCGCACGCTGGCGGCTGGCTCGGGCGGGGCATCCGCGCCGAGCAAGCGGCCGATCACCAATGGGCAGGCCGGGTCGCCGCCTTCGAACATCAGCGCGACCTGGCCACCGATATCCGCAGGCCCCAGCCGCGCGGTGCAACGGGCAACGACGCCGCTGGCATCCGGGCAACCCGGGTAAACGACCCTGGGCGCACTGGCGCGCGGCAGCTCGAGCAGGGTGCCGATGACCACTGCATCGATGCGGGCTTGCATGGGTAGCGGGTGTTGAACCGTCATTGCATGCCTCCATTGTGCTAGTTCTGCAGGATCTTCTGGCCCTTGACCACCACGTTCCTGCTGGCCTTGATGTTGATGGCGCCGGAGCCGTCGATGGTGATGTCCTTGCCACGAATCATGATGGTGCCGTCCTTCTTCATGGTGATGCTGGCCGCGCCCGTGGTCAGGGTGATGGAGTCGCCGGCGGTGAGGGAGAAGTTCTTGCCGACGTCCAGGCTGTCGTTCTGCTGGATGTTGGTGGTGCGGTTCTGGGATACGTCGCGGGATTCGTTCTGGCCGATCTGGGTGCTCTGGTTGCCGTTGATCTCGATACCTTCGTTGCCCTTGACCGTTTCGTTGCGGTTGCCGGTGATGTCGATGGTCTCGTTGCCGCCCACGTCCTCGGTGCGGTTGCTGACGATGCTGATGGTTTCGTTGGCACCGACCTTTTCCGTGCGGTCCGCGCCTATGGTGATGGTCTCGTTGTTGCCCACCTTCTCGGTGCGGTTGGCGCCGATGGTGATTTTCTCGTCGCTGCCGACATCCTCGGTACGGTTCACACCGATGGAGATGGTCTCGTTATTGCCGACCTTTTCCTTGCGGTCCACGCCTATGGTGATGGTTTCGTTGTTATCGACGGTTTCGGTGCGGTCGTGTTTGACGTGCACGGTCTCGTCGTTGTCGATGGTCTTGCTGCGGTCGTGGCCGACCCAGTGGGTCTCGTCGTTCTCCACCTCGATGTCCTGGTTTTTCTCGGCGTGGATGAACAACTGCTCCGCGCCTTTCTTGTCCTCCATGCGGATTTCATTGAAGTTGGCGGGCGAGCCCTCCTTGCTCGAGCGGCTTTTCACCCCGCTCTGGGTGGCATTGGCCGGCAGTTCGTAGGGCACGGTCTGTTCGGCGTTATAGACCCGGCCGGTGATGATCGGGCGATCCGGGTCGCCTTCGAGGAAACCGACTATCACTTCCTGGCCGATCCGTGGGATCTGCACCGACCCCCAGTTTTTGCCGGCCCAGGCCTGTGACACGCGCATCCAGCAGGAGCTGTTTTCGTTGGATTGGTCGTGGCGATCCCAATAGAAATGCACCTTGACCCGGCCATACTGGTCGGTCCAGATTTCCTCGCCGGCGGGGCCTACCACCCTGGCGGTCTGCGGCCCGCGGACAATCGGCAGGGGGGTCAGGGGCAGGGGGCGGAAGGCCTGGCTGGCATCCATGCAGTCCAGCTCGCTGGTGAACTGCTCGGCCAGGTCCAGTTGCCCGCTTTCATAAAGCTCCTGGCGGATCTGGTAGCGGGCGACCACCACCAGGTATTCGCGATTCTGGTCGGCGCGCTCGTAGCCGGTCAGCTTGAACAGATGCCCGCAGCCCAGGCCACGGGCACGACCGCGCAACTGCACGCGCTCGAACTGGCTGTGAATGGCCTGGATGCGGGTGCGTGCGTAATGCTCGCCATCCTTGCTCTGGACGTATTCGCCCGGGTAGTCGTAGAGCGGATGGTCGCCGTTGCTGTGGCTGCGCGACACGCTGGAGCGCACTTCGAGGCTGGCGCCGGGGCGCTGGAAGTCGTAGTCGTTCAACGCCAGCGAGCCCGGCTGGACTTCCCGCGCCAGTTGCCAGTCGTAGAAGTGGTCGCGCTCGCGCATCTGCTGATCGGGCGGGTAGAAGGGCACCGAGGCGTAGTCGGCCACCGTCGAGTGGGCGCCGTAGGCGTCGGCCAGCACCAACACGTGACGCGCTTTCTCATGGCGGAAGTAGTAGTAGATGCCTTCCTGCTCCATCAGCCGGCTGATGAAATCGAAGCTGGTTTCGCGGTATTGCACGCAGTATTCCCACTCGCGGTAACTGCCGCTCAGGTTGTCTTCGAAATCGGAGAAACCGAGGTCGCGGAACACCTGCTTGATGATGTCCGGCACCGTCTTGTTCTGGAAAATCCGGCAGTCCGAGGTGCGCGTGAGCAGCCAGAACCAGGGCCGCAGGCTGACCCGATAACCGGCGAACTGGCCGTGGCCGGTCAGTTGCCGGCAGCCGCAGGCGATGCCATGGAAGTAGCGTTTGCCGCCGCCGTGCAGCTCCAGGGTCAGGCCCATCGGTTTGCCCAGCAACTGGTCGAACTTGATCGCCCGGTCTTCGGAGGTCAGGTCCAGTTCGTAATGGAACAATCGCCCCAGCTCCTCGCTGCCTTCCATGCCCTGCAACAGCAGGACCTCGCCGCCGAGGGGGCTGTCGACCTGCACCAGGCGGGTGCTTTGCGTGATTGCCATAAACGGCTTCCTCCGGCTCGCGTTCGGGCGTCAGTCGGTTGTCTCGCCAACATGCGGGTCGAATGCGTAATGCAGCGCATTGTCCCGTTGGCTGATGCGCACGCCCGCCAGCGGCTTGCCCTCGAGCATGCGGGTGAGAAACTCCCGGCTCATATCCGGCAACAGGGTATTGGTCAGGATGGCGTCGATCATCCGTCCACCGCTCTCGATCTCGGTGCAGCGCGAGACGATCAGGTCGACCACGCTGTCGTCGTAGGCGAAGGGCACCTTGTGTCCGCTTTCCACGCGCTGCTTGATCCGCTCCAGTTGCAGGCGGGTGATGGCCTTGAGCATCTCGTCGCTCAGCGGGTAGTAGGGGACGGTCACCAGGCGCCCGAGCAGGGCCGGCGGGAACACCTGGAGCAATGGCTCGCGCAGCGCCTTGGCGATGGCATCGGGATCGGGCAGCCGTTGCGGGTCGCGGCACAGGCTGGCGATCATCTCGGTGCCGGCATTGGTGGTGAGCAGGATCAGGCAGTTCTTGAAATCGATCAGACGGCCTTCGCCGTCCTCCATCACCCCCTTGTCGAACACCTGGAAGAAGATTTCGTGCACGTCCGGGTGGGCCTTTTCCACCTCGTCCAGCAACACCACGCTGTAGGGTTTGCGCCGCACCGCCTCGGTCAGCACGCCGCCTTCGCCGTAACCGACATAGCCGGGCGGGGCGCCCTTGAGGGTGGAGACGGTGTGCGCCTCCTGGAACTCGCTCATGTTGATGGTGATGATGTTCTGCTCGCCGCCGTACAGGGCCTCGGCCAGGGCCAGGGCGGTTTCGGTCTTGCCCACGCCCGAGGTGCCGGCGAGGAGGAACACGCCAATCGGTTTGCTGGGGTTGTCCAGCCCGGCGCGCGAGGTCTGGATGCGCTTGGCGATCATCGCCAGGGCATGGTCCTGGCCGATGATGCGTTTTTTCATGTGCTCGTCGAGCCTGAGCACGGTGTCGATTTCGTTGCGCGCCATGCGCCCGACCGGGATGCCGGTCCAGTCGGCGACCACCGCGGCCACCGCCTGGTAATCCACGGTGGGCAGGATCAACGGGCTTTCGCCCTGCAAGGTGGCGAGGTGGCTCTGCAGGTCGCCGAGCTTGTCGCGCAACGCCGTGCGTTCGGCTTCACCCAGGCGCGGCGATGCAGCGTCGGCCTCGCCGCTGGTGTCGTCCAGCGGTTCGGCGGCGGCGCGCAGGGTGGCGCGGGTCGCCAGCAGTTCATCGACCAGGGCCTTCTCTTCGCTCCAGCGACCTTCCAGGGACGCCAGGCGTTGGCGTTCCTCGGCGAGGGCCGCCTCGACCTCCTGCTGGCGAGTGCCGATGGCAATGCCAATGGCCTGCTCGCGGCCGATGATCGCCTGCTCGGTGCTCAGCGCCTCGATGCGTCGGCGGCTGTCGTCCACTTGCGCCGGTACCGCATGCAGGCTGATGGCGACCCGCGCGCAGGCGGTGTCGAGCAGGCTCACCGATTTGTCCGGCAGCTGCCGGGCCGGAATATAACGGTGCGACAGCTTGACCGAGGCCTCCAGCGCCTCGTCGAGGATCTGCACCTTGTGGTGCTGCTCCATGGTCGAGGCGACGCCGCGCATCATCAGGATCGCCTTGGCCTCGGACGGCTCGTCGACCTGCACCACCTGGAAGCGCCGGGTCAGGGCCGGGTCCTTCTCGATGTGCTTTTTGTATTCGGCCCAGGTGGTTGCCGCCACGGTGCGCAGGGTGCCACGGGCCAGGGCCGGCTTGAGCAGGTTGGCGGCATCGCCGGTACCGGCCGCGCCGCCGGCGCCGACCAGGGTATGGGCCTCGTCGATAAACAGGATGATCGGCTTGGGCGAGGCCTGCACATCCTCGATGACCTGGCGCAGGCGCTGCTCGAACTCGCCCTTCATGCTCGCGCCGGCTTGCAGCAGGCCGACGTCCAGGGTGCGCAGTTCGACGTCCTTGAGGCTCGGCGGCACGTCGCCGGCGACGATACGCAGGGCGAAACCCTCGACCACCGCGGTCTTGCCGACCCCGGCTTCGCCGGTGAGGATCGGGTTGTTCTGCCGGCGGCGCATGAGGATGTCGACCAGCTGGCGAATCTCCTCGTCGCGCCCGACTATGGGGTCGAGCTTGCCGCTGCGGGCCTGTTCGGTGAGGTCTACGGTAAAGCGCTTGAGCGCCTCCTGCTTGCCCAGCGCGCTGGGCGCCAGGGCGCCGCTCGCTTCGCCCGGCGCGGCGGTGGCGTTGAAACCGTCGCTGGCGGCCAGGCCGTTTTCCGGCGAATCGCCGAGGTACTCGTCGAAGCGCTCGATCAGGTTCTCCACCTTGATCTTGTCGAACTCGCGGGAGATGGCCGAGAGGGCGTGGCGCAGGCTCGGTGTCTTGAGCATGCCGACGACCAGGTAGGCGCCGCGCACCTGGCTCTCGCCAAACAGCAAACTGCCATAGACCCAGCCGCGCTCCGCGGCTTCCTCGACCTGCAAGGACAAGTCGGTGATCGAGGTCGAGCCGCGCGGCAGGCGGTCCAGGGCGTCGGTGATATCCCTGGACAGGCGCGCCGGGTCGAGGCTGAACTGGCGGACCAGGCGGTGCAAATCGCCGTCCTGCAATTGCAGCAACTGATGCAGCCAATGCACCAGCTCCACATAGGGGTTACCGCGCAGTTTGCAGAACACGGTGGCGGCTTCGATGGCCTTGTAGGCCGGGCTGTTCAACTTGCCGAACAGCGCGGCGCGGCTGATCTCACTCATGATCGCTGCTCCTTGAGGGGGTGGTATGGCTGGCGTATTCGCGGGCCAGCAGCAGGTCGCCGGCATCCGTCGACGGGCTGCCGAGCCAGGTGTCGAAGCCCAGGCGGGTCTGGCCGTCGAGATCGATGCGCGGCACTTCCTGGTGCCGCAGCAGCAGATTGACTTCCCAATCCAGCTCCTCGCCCTGGTACTCGGCGACCCAGGCGGCCAGTTCGCCGAAGCTTTCCTGGCCGGGCAGCAGGCGGCGGTATTGCTCCAGGCTCAAGGGCCCCAGGCGGATGCGGAATTTATGCTGGCGATCCCAGACGTGGGTGCCCAGGCTCAGGTCGCTGCCGAGCGAGCAGAGCGCCACGCCCAGTTGGCTGCGCTGCGGCAACTCCAGCCACTGGCCGACGTATTCCTCGATGCTGACCGGCACGCCGAAATAGTCTTCCAGGATGGCGCGCAAGCCGTCCGGGTAGCGGGTTTGCGCCGCCAGGTGGCCGGTGAAGTGGTAGCGCGCCGAGTCGGCGATCGGGCCCTGGCCGAGCAGGCTGGTCATGCCCCGCCCGGACAGCGCGGCCAGGCGCATCGACCAGTAGTCGTGGGCGGGGCGGTCATGGCTGACGGTCGGCCGCGCCTCGGCCCAGGCGCGGTAGAACAGGCATAACAGGCGGTGATTGAACACGTCGAGAAAGCGCGTGAAGCTGGCGTCGTCGTTGTTGCGCTGGCGATCGCGGGCGTATTCGGTCAGGTGCAGCGGCAGCGGGCCGTTGGGCCCGGTGAGGCCGAAAAAGAACTGCTCGATGCGCGGCGCGGCGCCCTCGGGGCCGGTCTCGATGCTGGCCAGGGTCGAGGGGGCGAAGCCGCAGTCGGGTTTCTGCCCCAGGCGCAACGGGTCGTCGTGCAAGCGCAGGGAATGGCCGATGCGCGGCCGGTCGCTGGCCTCGCACTCGATGCGCCGTAGCGCCTGGAAGAAGTCGTAGGCCCAGGGCTCGTCGGCCATCCGCTCGATGCTGTGCAGCGGTTTCAGAGGTTCGGTCGACATCCGGGGTGCGCCTGCCATCGCATGATTTCGCCGCGCTCGGTGGTGCGCAGCACGGTTTCGGTGAAGCTGTTGATCGACACGTAACGGGCCAGGAAGCGCTCGAACACCGCGCCCAGCAGGTACACGCCGGTGCCGCGGAAGGCGTTTTCGTCGAACTCCAGGCTGATCTCCAGGCCACGGCCAAAAACGATCGGTCCCGGCATCGGCAACCGGCGGGTGCAGGGCGTGCTGCGCACCTGGCGCAGGCCCTCGATTTGCAACTGCAGCGCCGCATCGCCGGGGTCGCCGTACAGGCGCAGCAATTCGCGCAGCGCCGCGGCCCCCTGGCCCTGTTCGCTCAGCGACAGGTAGTTCAGCGACAGCTGGCTGATCAGCCGCCAGGCGCTGGCATCGTGCGCGCGGCTCGGCCGCGGCCGGCTTGGCCCGGCCAGGCAGCGCACGGCCAGCACCGGGGCGCTGTCTTCCAGGGTGAAATCGCTTTTGCCGGTACCCACCGGCATCAGCAGCGGCAGGTCGCGGTTGGTGCACAGGGCGCTGAGACCGAGCTGGCGCAAGTCGTGGCGATAGGGCGCCTGGTTGACATCCACCAGCGAGACGAAGGTTTCGCTGCCGATATAGGTCGAGCGTGGCCCGCGTCGCCGTTGCTGGCTGGACAAGCGACGCGGCTCGCGGCGGACGATGTAGTAGGCCTGCTCGCGGCCATAACGCAGCGGATCGCGGATCGCATAGAACGGCTGGAACGGCTGCTCGGGGCCGCTGCCATGACCGGTGACCTGGGTCAGGGAATGGATCTCGAAATCCAGCGGCCGGGTGCGGTCGGCGATCACCTGGTGCTCATGCATCCGCTCGCTCAGGTGAATGCGATCGGTGCGGCGTGCAAACAGGTTCACCGCCGGGGTGCAGAAGGGCACGAATTGGGCTGCGGATACCGTGCCTTCCAGGGTGTTGTCGAGGCGATCGAACAGCACCACCACCTCCAGTTCCTGGCTGGCGCAGCGCTGCACACCGGCGCTCAGCCCGGTGAAGTCGACGAACAAAAAACGATTGGGCAGGGCGAAATATTCCTGCAGCAGGCGATACCCCTGGAAGGCCCGGGGCACCACCGGCAGCACCGCGTCCTGATCGTCGAAGCCGCGCGCCTTGAGGCTCTCCAGAGGCAAGCGCTCGGCCCAGTCGCCGTCGACGCTCTTGATAAACACCGCGCAGGCGTTGCCGAGCAGCTGCTCGTACAGACGGAAAGGTTGCTCGTCGGCGCCGTTGAGGTAGAGCGGCAGGCTGTCCAGCGCCAGGGCGTTGAACGGCGACCCGGCGCCGCAGCGCAGGCGCAGGCGCAACCCGGCCTTGGCCTTGGGTTCGCTGGCGGCCAGTCGGCCGAGAGTCGCGGCCGGGTTGCCGAAGTATTCGGCATGGCTGACCTGCAACGGCCACAGCGTCACGGCATGGGCGCTGCGGTATTCGCAGGCGGTCTGCTCGCCATGGCCCAGCTGGCCGCGCAGGGCGGCGTGGCGTTCGACCGTGAAGCCGCTGGTCAGCGAACCCTCGTTGGGGTCGGCGACCAGCTGGACTACCACCACCGAAGGCGTTGGCGCCAGGTAATGGGGGTAGGCGATTTCCAGCAGATTGTGGGTGAAGGTCGGGTATTCGGCGTCCAGCTTCAGGTGGACCCGCGCGCTCAGGTAGGCGAAGCCCTCCAGCAGACGCTCGACATAGGGGTCGGCGCATTCGATGCCGGACAGGGTCAGGCGGCTGGCGATCTTGGGGAACTCCTGGGCGAACTCGGCGGCGCTCTCGCGGATATGCTGCAGCTCCTGGTTGTAATACTCGAGCATGCGCGGGTTCATTGGCGTCTCCTGGCGGGCTCGGCCGGCGTCACCTTGACGTGCCCGGTTTCCAGGTCGAGGGCGGTGCTGAGCAGCAAGCGCAGGGGCACCGGCTCGGCCCACAGATCGCCCTCGATCTCGAAGCTCAGGGCGTTGTGACTCATGTCATTGCCGTCGAGTCGCGCGCGGACCTTCAACGAGCCTTTGAGGATGCGCGGCTCAAAGGTGGCGATGGTGTCGCTGAACAAGGCTTCGATGGCCTGAACATCGACACTCGAGGCGGTATGTCCGGCCAGGGGCGGCAGGCCGAAATTCAGCACCGAGTTGCCCGCTGGCATCTGCGCGGCCTGCTCCGGATCGAACAGCACGCAGGTGTTGAACAGCCAGGCCAGATCGCGCAGCACGCAAGCTTTCAGCTGGGTCAGCGACATGACGCGGCGCTCGGCGGCTTCTTTCGGGTTGTGCGGATCGTCGTCGGTCAGGCGATCGAGCAACGAGGGTTGCAGGCGTTCTTGCAGAGTCAGCTCGGCCATCTTCGGTTATCCCTGTCGGTGAAGCTGAGGCTGTGCAGTTGATCCCGCAGGGCCCGGAAGGCGCCGCCCAACTGACCTGCACACATCGGCTGTTCGGCGTCCATTGCCATCTCCTTATTCGCAGGTTTAGTTCGCAGGCTTCGAACCGAGCCCTGGCGTGCGCTCAAACGTCGGGTTCGAACAAGCCGATAAACATTTTCTCATCCCACTGGAAGGGCGGGCAGGCCGTCACCCGGCTCACCGCCGACGAGGCTTCCAGAGTCTGATCGGAGCCGCTGCGTATCGCCTGGATCTCGGTACGGCAATCCCGACTGGGCGAGGGCAGTTGCTCGCTGCTTTCCACCAATATCACCTGGCGTGTCCCCACCTGCTTGGTGCGCAGCATGCCGCTGGGGTCACGGTGGAACTGGCAAGGCCATTTCAGGCTCAGGTCGATGCCGGGTTGCTGCGGGACCAGCACACGACAGTTGCCATTGCGCTCTTCCAGCAGCAGATCCCGGGCCAGGAAGCGCGCCTGGGTGGCGTTATCGGCCGGGTTCTGCGCGCAGGCGGGCAACATCAAACCCGCCAGGCCCGCGACGATAAGGCGCAGCAGGTGCTGATTCATGACAGCTCCCAGAACCACACCTGGGCGGAGTGGTTGGCCGGGTCGTCGTAGGTCTTGGTGAAACCGCGGCTCCACAGATCGATATGGTCGCCGGCCGCGCGACTCTCGCCGCTGCGGGTAAAGCAATCCTTGAAAAAAATGATCCCGTTCTTCTCATTGAGCTGCAGCTTGGCCTTGGCCGCGTCGGTAAAGATGCTCGGCCGGCCCAGATGCTGGCGCCACAGCCAGTTCGCCAGCGACTCGGCACCGCGGGCGTGGCCGTGGCTGCAGCGCGGTTCCGAATAGGTATGGCCATCCACGAGGATGCTTCGCTCGGCGTTGAGCGTAATGCTCAGGCGGATCGCGCATTGATTTTCCCAACCGCCATCGCAAGGCTGGCTTTCAGCCGGATAGTTGTTCCACAGATTGATGAACGCGGGTCTGGCCATCATCGAACCTCCTGTTGCGTCGTGGCCCCTGGTACAAGCCGAGCACCCTGCGGCAGGGCTGCAGGGTGGCTGGCGTCACACCTTGACGTTTTGGCGGATATTCCAGCCGTACTTGACCGGGCCGCCGTCCTTGGAGCCGTCCTGCTTCTGCGGTTGGTAGTCGACCAGCACCTGGCCGAAATTCAGCGCGATGTTTTCGGTCAGGCGATCCGCGCCGCCGCTGCCGCCGGTGCCGATCGAGGACACCAGGACCTCCTTGAGGGTGATGGTCAGGTACTCGACCGGATCGTCGCCGCCGGCCTTGCGCACCGTCAACTTGGCCTCGTCGTAATGCTTGCCGCTGGAGCAGGCCATCATCAGGTTGGGGGAGGATTTATCCACCCACTTGGTCAACGTCAGGTCGTGGATATTGACCTTGCCGGCACCGCCGCCACCGCCCACATGCATGTTGCCGGACTGGGCCATGGCCCAGCTCCAGGAGAGCACGTCGATCTCCTCCTTGTGGTTCTTGTCCTGGGACTCGCCCTTGACGTCGCCGATCTTGATAAACATATCAACAGCCATCATGCCTCCTTAAGTGGTTTGCACCACTGTGTGCCAGTGATTCGCCACGCTGCGTCGCAGGGCACCCGCCACCACGGCGAATGCCTCCTGAGATGAATCAAACCGCCTTGGCGGACGGAAGTTTGGATACCAGCCGCAGCGATACCGTGAGCCCTTCGAGTTGGTAGTGCGGGCGCAGGTAGAACTTGGAGCTGTAGTAACCGGGGTTGCCCTCGATCTCCTCGACCACCACCTCCGCCGCGGCCAAGGGGTGCTGCGCCTTGGTGGTTTCGGTGGAGTGGGCCGGGTCGCCGTCCACGTAATTGAGAATCCAGTTCTGCAGCCAGCGCTGCATGTCGTCCTTTTCCTTGAACGAGCCGATCTTGTCGCGAACGATGCACTTCAGGTAATGGGCGAAGCGGCAGGTGGCGAACAGGTAGGGCAGGCGTGCCGCCAGGTTGGCGTTGGCGGTGGCGTCGGGGTCGTCATACTCGGCCGGTTTCTGCAGCGATTGGGCGCCGATGAAGGCGGCGAGGTCGGTGTTCTTCTTGTGCAGCAGCGGCATGAAACCGTTCTTCGCCAGCTCCGCCTCGCGCCGATCGGCGATGGCGATTTCGGTCGGGCACTTCATGTCCACCCCACCGTCGTCGGTCGGGAAGGTGTGCGTCGGCAGGTTCGGCACCTCGCCGCCGGACTCCACGCCGCGAATCCGCGAGCACCAGCCATAGAGCTTGAACGAGCGGTTGATGTTCGCCGCCATGGCATAGGCCGAGTTGGCCCAGGTGTATTTGGAACTGTCGGCGCCGTTGGTTTCCTCTTCGAAGGCGAAGGCGTCCACCGGGTCGGTCTTGGCGCCGTAGGGCAGGCGGGCGAGGAAACGCGGCATGGTCAGGCCGATGTAGCGCGAGTCCTCGGAGTCGCGCAGCGAACGCCAGGCAGCGTATTCCGGCGTGGTGAAGATCTTGGTCAGGTCGCGCGGGTTGGACAGCTCCTGCCAGGAGCCCATGCCCATCACCGTCGGCGAGGCCGCGCTAATGAAGGGCGCATGCATCGCCGCGCAGACCTTGGCCAGCTCGCCGAGCAGCTCGACGTCCGGCGACGACTGGTCGAAGTAGTAATCGCCCACCAGGCAGCCGAACGGCTCGCCGCCGAACTGGCCGTATTCCTCTTCGTACATTTTCTTGAAGATCGGGCTCTGGTCCCAGGCGGTGCCCTTGAACTTCTTCAGGGTCTTGTGCAGGTCGCTCTTGGCGATGCTCATCACGCGGATCTTCAGCTGCTCGTCGGTTTCCGTGTTGTTGACCAGGTAGCTCAAGCCGCGCCAGGCGCTTTCCAGTTGCTGGAAGTCGGGGTGATGCATGATCAGGTTGACCTGCGCGGTGAGCTTGGCATCGATCGCGGCGATGATCGATTCGATGGATTTGATCGCGTCGTTGGAGATCAGCTCGGTCTTGCTCAGGGCCTGTTCGGCCAGGGTGCGCACGGCGCTTTCCACCGCCTCGCGGGCGTGTTCGGTCTTGGGTTTGAACTCTTGCAGGAGCAAGGCGGCGAAGTCGCTCGGTGCGGTCGCGGCGTCTGCCTGGGCCTGCGGGTCTTTCATCAATTCGGCCATGGTCTGCGTCCTCTGTCAGGCTTGCGGCTCGGGTTCGGTCGGTTTTGGCGCACTGGCCAACGCCTGCAACAGGGCCGGGTCCTTGATCGCCTTCATGATCATGTCCTCGGCGCCGGTCTTGCCGTCCATGTAGGTCAGCAGGTTGGCCAACTGGGTGCGGGCTTCGAGCAGTTGGTTGAGGGCATCGACCTTGCGCGCCACCGCGGCAGGGCTGAAGTCGTCCATGCTCTCGAACGTGATGTCCAGGCTCAGGTTGCCTTCACCGGTCAGGGCATTGGGCACGTTGAACGCCACCCGCGGTTTCATGGCCTTGAGCCGCGAGTCGAAGTTGTCGACATCGATCTCCAGGAACTTGCGGTCGGCCACCGCCGGCAGCGGCTCGGCAGGCTTGCCGACAAGGTCGGCCATCACCCCCATGACGAAGGGCAACTGCACCTTCTTCTCCGCACCGTAAAGCTCTACGTCGTACTCGATCTGCACCCGGGGAGCACGGTTACGGGCGATGAATTTCTGGCTGCTGGTGTTAGCCATTTTTCCTCCTGCGCTGCCTATGCGGCTGTGTTGGATGGGCGTCGGTTAAAGCGTTTCACTCGGACTATTCACCCTCGGGCCCGCGCAATTTTTCGAACTGGGAAAAGCCGTCCGGAATCAGGTTGCTCACGATGGTGGCGAAATCGGCGCTGACCAGTCTCTTGGCGCGGCTCAGGAGCACCGGCACCGGGCTTGAGGGCTCGTGCCTGGCGTAATAACCGAGGATCCGGTCGAGGCTGCGCAGCACATCGTCACGGCTGCCGATCTCGCCCGCGATGCGCGGCGCGGCGGCGCCGGGGGCCGTGGACATGGCGGCATCGACAGGCTCGCCGGCCTGCGCGACAGCGCCGGAAACGCCTGGCTGAGGGGCGTGCTCGGCGATGATTTGCACGGCATGCCGAAGCAGTTGCTTGATCGTGCCCAGGTCCGTGCCGTGGGTGGAGCCGACCCGTTCGTTGACCTCGCGCTCTATGGTCAACAGCGTGCCATGGGCATCGTTCAGGGCGGTGCGGCAGGCCTCGAGCTGTTCGCCCGCGCAGTCCTGAAAGGCCGCGCCGAGCTGGTCCGGGCTGAGGCTTTCACTGGCGAAGCGCTGCAAGCCCGCGGCATTCAGCGCGGCCCGCAGGCCGATGCTGCCAAATGCCCGCGAGCTGATCAGCGGCATGCCCCAGAGCAGGCGAATGACCGGCTCGGCGTTGAGGCCGGCGAGGGCGTTGATCCGAAAGGTGGGGTCATTGTTATCTTCTGCATCCAGCTTGGGATGCAGGTCGTCCCAATACTGTGCGAGCAGTTGCTGGATCAGCTGTAACCCTTGCACCAGGCCGGGCAAGCCTTGCAGGGCAATGGCGCTTTGCAGGAAGTAGTTGGCGATGCGCAGGTCTTTGCTGCGCGTGAACAGTTCGACGCAGAGGTCGCGGACCTGGCGCCATTCCGGCGGTGCGGCGGCTAACACGGCATCGCCCATCTGCCGTTCGGGTTGGCCTTGCGCCGCGCGTTCAAGCTCGAGAAAGGCGGCGTCGTACTCGAGGTCGCCGCCACAGGGGGAGTCGGGGGAAATGGTTTCCAACAAGCGCTGTACATCCACCACGGACGTGATCTCCATATCGGCCCGGCAATCGGCGCCCGGTCAGGGTGAGCGCACGATTAAATCCCTTTTCCTGCGAATAAGTGCTCTATCCAGAGCCACTGTTTGGCGTCATTTCTTAATTCAACAATTGACCTGAAGTTTTAGCCCAGTTCAATTGTTGTCAAGAAACTCTCCGACCAGTGGGGAACACTGTGATGTTTGAAGATAGGCGGTCGGTGGCGGTTTTTTTAGTTTCTTTTGTTATAGGGCTTATTTGAAAAAAGCGAATATAAGTGCAGGAACTTTGAGGGCACGGAAATCTTTTAGGGGGCTATACTCGCTTTGCACTCGCTGGCATGCCCGAGCTGTTGTTATTGAGCAATACCGTACAAGGAGTTCCAATGCCGCTGCGTTTGACAATCACCAGTTATCACAAGCTGACTCCCGGCCAACGCGCGGAGTTCGAGCTTGATCGCGGTGAGCTGAAAATCGGCCGCAACCCCGAGAACGACTGGGTACTTCCAGACCCGGAGCGCCTGGTGTCCGGCCAGCATTGCGTCATTCAGCTGCGTGACGGCACCTACTACCTGACCGACACCAGCACCAATGGCGTACAGCTGGTGAATGCCGGCGTGCGCATGCACCGCGGCAACAGCGAACCCTTGCGCGACGGCGAACTGCTGCGCGTCGGCGAGTACGACATCCTGGTGCAGATCAACGGCGCGCCACAAATCGCCAACGGCGCACCCGGAATGAGCGATCCCTTTACCGGCTTCGATGCACTGATCAAGCGCCAGGCGCCGGGCGAGATTCCCGCCGCCGCGGCGCCGCCCCCCGGCAGGGTGCAGATCCACGCGGGCGGTTCGCCCCTGGACACCAAGCCCGACCTGTTCGATTTTCTCGCGTCCCCGGCAGTGCCCCCACCGGCCCTGGCCGACCACGTGCCGCCCGAACGCCATGACTTTCGCCCGCCTGAGCCACAACGCCCGAGCGCCCCTGCGGCCAGCGAAACCGGCGCGGCGCCGGCGATTCCGGCGGATTGGGACCCCTTCACCGAACTGGGGGCGCACCCGGCGCCGGTGGCGCCGGCCACTGTGCAAGCCACCGCGCAGGCCCAGCCGCAACCATTGCCAGAGGTATCGGAGAACAGGGCCGGCAGCGCACCCGAACCGGCCGTGCAACGGGCCGCGGTTGCCCCTCTGGCGCCGGCAGTCGGAGGCGACAATGAGGAGGGGCTGGAAGCCTTTCTCAGGGGCGCGGGGCTCGAGCACTTGCGTATCGACAGAGGCGAAACCCGCGCGCAAATGGAGGCCATCGGCCGCAGCTACCGGCATATGGTCGCGGGGTTGATCGAGGTGCTGCGCGCCCGTGCCAGCCTCAAGGGGGAGTTCCGCATGGCCCAGACCATGATCCGGCCGGTGGAGAACAACCCCCTCAAATTCGCCCCCAATGTCGATGAGGCGCTGCTGTTATTGCTGCGTTCCGGCAACCAGGCCTTCATGCCGGCCGACCAGGCGATCAAGGAAAGCTTCGACGACCTGAAAGCGCATCAACTGGCCGTCATGGCGGGCGTGCAAGCCTCGATCAAACACCTGCTCGAGCGTTTTCAGCCAGCGGTACTGGAAGCGCGTTTAACTCAACCTTCGGCTATTGGCGCTTTGCTGCCCGGGAGACGTCAAGCGCAATACTGGGAGTTGTTCACGGAACTCTATGCGAGCATTTCCAGGGAGGCTGAAGATGATTTCGAGGATTTGTTCGGGCGCGAATTCAGTCGTGCCTATGAAGAACAAAATACCAAGTTGCGAAAAGGCTGAGCGCCCTCGGTTAGTTGGATAAAGGCTAATGGCTATTAAATAGTGAGTTGATCTTGTTCGGCGATCGGTAGTTTCGATTTGGAATAACAAACGTCATGGAGGACGACATGCCAAAGTTCTTGTTGTTCGCAACAGTACTACTGCTGACTGCCTGTGCTTCGAGTCCGCCGCCGCCCGCTGCTCCTACTGTCGTTGTCATGCATATCCAGGCTGCTGCCGATCTGAATCTTTCGGCGGGCGGCCAGGCGACGCCGGTGCGGGTGCGTTTGTATGAGTTGAAGAGCGGTGGAGCTTTCAGTCGCGCCGACTATTTCTCCCTGGTGAATGCCAGCGGCGCGACCTTGTCCGCGGACCTGGTGACGCAGGACGAATTACTGATCCAGCCGGGTCAACAGCTGACCCTGGAGCGCACGCTCGACGAGCAGAGCCGTTTGCTCGGCCTGGTGGTGTCCTACCGTGAACTGGACAGCGCCGTGTGGCGCCAGATGGTCAATATCCCGAGCCATGAAACCACGCCATTGACGGTTTCCCTGAAGGCCAGGGCGATCAGCGCGGCAGCCACGAAACCTGCGAATTAGTCCTGTCGAGGAAGCCAGTCCATGTCCTGGAATAACCGTGTGGTGTGGTCCGAAGGAATGTTTCTGCGGCCGCAGCATCTCCAGCAACATGATCGCTACATGGAAGCCCTGATCGATGGCCGTTGCCGCCCGTTGAGCGCCGGGGGCTGGGGGTTCTCCGAGCTGCGCATCGACGAATCCCTGCTCGGCCAGGGCAAGGTGGCGATTGTCAGCGCGCGCGGGGTGCTACCCGATGGCACGCCTTTCGACATTCCCGGCGACGATCTGCCGCCGCCGCCACTGAACGTCAACGACAATTTGCGCGATGCGCAGGTCTTCCTGGGTTTGCCGCTCAAGCGGGCCGGCAGCCGCGACACCGTGGGGGAGGGCGAAGCTCCGGGTGGTGCGCGCTACATCAGCCAGGTGCGGGAAGTGCGCGATGACAACGCCGCCTTCGAGAGCCGGGCGTCGCTGGCGATCGGCGGCAAAGCCCTGCGCCTGCTGACCGAGCGCGACGGCCTCGGCGAATATGCCTGCCTCGGTTTGCTGCGGGTGCTGGAAATACGCGCGGACAATGCCGTGCAACTGGACGACGACTATATTGCGCCGCTGCTCGATGTGGCCGCCTCCAGCGTGCTGGCGGCCTTTCGCAGCGAGCTGCAAGGGTTGTTGCACCAGCGCGGCGAGGCCCTGGCCGGTCGGGTGGTGGCCTCGGGGGCCGGCGGCGCCTCGGAGATCGCCGACTTTCTGCTACTGCAACTGGTCAATCGCGCCGAGCCCCTGCTCAGCCACCTGGCCCGGTTGAGCCCCTTGCACCCGCAGGACTTCTATCGCGAGGCGGTCTGCCTGGCGGGAGAGTTCGCCACCTTTTCCGCTGCCGGGCGTCGCCCCAGCGACTACCCGGCCTATGCCCACGACGACCTGGCGAGCAGCTTCGCCCCGGTGATGCACGATCTGCGGCAAGCGTTGTCGATGGTCATCGATACCCGCGCCACGCCGATTCCGATCATCGAGAAATCCTACGGCGTGCATGTGGCGATGCTGGCCGACAAGAGCTTGCTGGAGATGGCCAGCTTCGTCCTGGTGGTGCGGGCCGAGGTGCCGGCCGAAACCCTGCGCACGCATTTCCCCCAGCAGGCCAAGATCGGCTCGGTGGAGCACATCCGCGACCTGGTCAATCTGCAGTTGCCGGGCATCGCCTTGCTGTCCATGCCCGTGGCGCCGCGGCAGATTCCCTATCACGCCGGTTCGAGCTATTTCGAACTGGACCGTGGCAGCGAACACTGGAAACAGTTGACCCACTCAGGGGGCTTCGCCTTTCACATTGCCGGCCAGTTCCCGGGCCTGAACCTGGCCTTCTGGGCCATCCGAGGATAGTTCGTCATGCACCCGATCGATGATCCCTTCGGCAACTCTGGCGCAGGTGGCACTTCAGGCGGCGTCTCGACGGGCGGCAACGACCGTACCCTGATCATGCCGCGGCCCGGCGGGCGCTCCGTCGATGCCTCTGCCCCCAGGACGGACGCGGCCAGCGCCGCCGATCCGCACATTGCGATGCCGGGCGCGCCGGTGGCGAGCAGCCTGGCCCAGGGCCTCAACCCGCTGGAGCGGGCGGCCGGCCCGATACTGGCGTTGCTGACCCGCTTGCGCAGCACCCTCGCTCACCCGCAACCGGCCAGCCTGCGCGCCCAGTTGCTGGCCTACCTGCGCCAGTTCGAGGAGCAGGCGCGCGCCGCCGGCGTCGCCCAGGATGAGGTGATGCTCAGCCGTTATGTGCTCTGTACCGCGCTGGACGAAGCGGTACTCAGCACCCCCTGGGGCAGTACCAGCGACTGGGGCAAGCAGAGCCTGCTGATCACCCTGCACAACGAAGCCTGGGGCGGCGAAAAAGTCTTCCAGCTGCTCGAACACTGTCTGCAGAACCCACAGCAGCGCCTGCACATTCTGGAGCTGCTGTACCTCTGTATCTGCCTGGGCTTCGAGGGCCGTTACCGGGTCATGAATGACGGCCGCAGCCAGCTGGAGGCCTTGCGCGAACGCACCAGCGCGACCATTCGCAGCGTGCGCGGCGAATTCGAGCGCGAGCTGTCGCCGCATTGGCGGGGCCTCAGCGTGGTACGCGATCGCTTGTCGCAGTTTCTGCCGCCCTGGGTTGGCGTAGCCATTTGCCTGGCCGTGCTGTTGTTGCTGCTGTTCGGCTTGCGCCTGAAGCTGGCGGCCGACGCCGAGCCGGTGTTTCGCAATATCCACGCCCTGGGCGAGATCCCGGTGCAAGCCATCGACCGTCCACCGCAGCAGCCCAGGTTGATCGAGCGCCCGCGCCTGGCGCGCTTCCTCGCCGAGGACATCAAGGCCCAGCGCGTTGCCGTGGAGGATGCGTTGGATCGCTCGGTGGTGACCATCCGTGGCGACGAGTTGTTCGCCTCGGGCAGCGCGAGCATTTCCGAACAGTTGCAGCCCTTGCTGCTGCGGGTCGCCGATGCCCTGCGCCAGATCAAGGGCACGGTGCAGGTCACCGGGCACAGCGACAACCGACCGATCGCCACCTTGCGCTACCCCTCGAACTGGAAGCTGTCGCAGGATCGGGCGCAGCAAGTGATGGAGATCCTCGCCGCCCGCAGCGGGCAACCCGAGCGCTTCACCGCCGAAGGGCGCAGCGACGCGGAACCGGTCGCCTCCAATGACAGCGCCGCCGGACGCGCCAGGAACAGGCGCGTGGAGATCACCGTGCTAGCGGAGGGCAACCAGTGAAGGCCTTTATCAATTTCCTGGTGCGCTGGGTAGTGCCGCTGCTCGGCCTGCTCGCCCTGAGCCTGGTGATCTGGTTCCTCGGTCCGCTGATCATCGTCGCGGCCTATGAACCCTTGGCCCCGGCGGCCGTACGCTGGGCCCTGATCGGCCTGTTGTTCCTGGCCTGGATCGGGGTGCGCGTATTGCGCATCGTCCAGGCCCGGCGCAACGCCGCCAAGGTCATGCAGGGCCTGGCGGCGGTAGCGCCGGATGCGGCCAGCGTCGCCACCGCCGAAGAGCTGGCGGCCCTGAAGCAACGCATGGACGAAGCACTGCTATTGCTCAAGCGCAGCAAGCTCGGCGGTAACGAGCGGCGCAACCTTTACGAGCTGCCCTGGTACGTGATCATCGGCCCGCCGGGCTCGGGCAAGACCACCGCGCTGGTCAATTCCGGGATGCACTTTCCGCTGGCCGAACAGATGGGCAGTGGGGCGATCCGCGGAGTCGGCGGTACGCGCAACTGCGACTGGTGGTTCACCGACGAAGCGGTGCTGCTGGACACCGCCGGGCGCTACACCACCCAGGACAGCCATGCGGCGGTGGACAAGGCGGCCTGGCTGGGCTTTCTCGACCTGTTGAAGAACCAGCGCAAGCGCCGGCCGATCGATGGCGTCTTCGTCGCCATCAGCCTGTCCGACCTGCTATTGGGCAGCGAGGCCGAGCGCAGCGCCCATGCCCGGGCCATCCGCACGCGGGTGCAGGAGTTGTATGGCCAGCTGGGTGTGCGCTTCCCGATCTACGTGATGCTCACCAAGTTCGACCTGGTGCCGGGGTTCATGGAGTTCTTCGACGCGCTGAGCAAGGAGGAGCGCGCCCAGGTCTGGGGCGTCACCTTTGCCCTGGACGATGGCAAGAGTCCCCAAGGCCCGCTGGCCCGTTTCGACGAGGAATTCACCGCCCTCGAGGCGCGTCTTACCGAGCGCTTGGTCGAGCGCCTGCAACAGGAGCGCGACCCCAACCGACGCGATCTGATCTACGCCTTCATCCAGCAGTTCGCGGCGTTGCGTCACAACCTGTCGTCCTTCCTCGAGGGGGTATTCAAGCCCAATCCCTATGAAGAGCGGGCGCTGTTGCGCGGGCTGTACTTCACCAGCGGCACCCAGGAAGGCAGCCCCATCGACCGTCTGATCGGTAGCATGGCGCAAAGCATGAACCTGGATCGCCAGCACCTGGCGCGCCAGACCGGCACGGGCCGCAGTTACTTCATCACCCGCTTGTTCCGCGATGTCGCCTTCGGCGAGCGCGGCCTGGTCGGCAGCAACCCCAAGGTCGAGCGCCGGCATCGCTGGATCAATCGTGGCGTACTCGCCGCCAGTGCCTTGGTCTTGCTGACGGTGACGGCCATCTGGGTCGCCAGCTACCGTGCCAACCAGGCCTATATCGCCGAGGTGGACGCACGCCTGGCGCCGCTCAAGGGGCAGGTCGAAGCGCTCAGCCCGGCGCAGCGCGAGGTCTTGGCCGTGCTGCCGATGCTCAACGCCGTTCGCCATGTCGCCGACAATTCGCTGTCCTGGGCCGAAGGCTATGGCCTGTTCCAGGGCGACATGCTCGGCGCCGAAGCCGCCAGCGTGTACCGCAAGCTGCTGATCGCGGTGCTCGCACCGCGTCTGCTGACCCGCATCGAGGAACAGTTGCGCAGCGGCGGCAACACCGAGTTTCTCTACGAAGGCCTCAAGGTCTACCTGATGCTGGCCAGCGCCGAGCACTATGACGCCGATGCCATCAAGACCTGGATCAACCTCGACTGGGACCACAGCCTGCCGCGCGACCTGGCCCCGGAACAGCGCCTGGCCCTGGCCGAGCATCTCAATGCGCTGTTCGCCCACAAGCCACCGCCGGCGAGGCTGGATGAAGCGCTGCTGGCCGACCTGCGTCGGCAGTTGCAACAGATGTCCGTGGCGCAGCGGGTCTACAGCCGGGTGAAACGCCAGAAACTGCCCGAGGGCGTAGCGGATTTTCGCCTCAGCGAAGCGGCCGGGCGCGACGCCGCCCTGGTGTTCACGCGCAAGAGCGGCAAGCCGCTGAGCGATCCGTTGTCCGGTTTCTATACCTACCGTGGCTACCGCCAGGCGTTCATGGTCGCCAGCCTCAGCCAGTCCGGCGCCCTGGCCGAGGAACAATGGGTACTCGGCCGGCCATTGAACGACAACCAGGATGTCGCCAGCCTGGCCCTGGAGGTGCGTGCCCTGTACTTCCAGGATTTCCTCAACCAATGGGAAACACTGCTCGGCGATCTCGACTTCGTCGCGATCAACGGCATCGCCCAGGCCGCCGATGTGCTGCGGGTGCTCTCCGGGCCAAACTCGCCACTGAAGAAACTGCTCGCTGCGGTGGCCAGGGAAACCAACCTGCAACAAGAGGATCGCCTGCTGGCCGAGAAGCTCAAGGCCGCCGACGGCACCGTGGACAAACTCAAGCAGCAACTCGGCTCGCTGGTCGGCCAAGCGGCCCAGGAAGATTCGTCGGCAACCTCGCAGGTCGATCCCATCAGCGCGCGCTTCGCCGAGCTCAATAGCCTGGTGACCCCCCATGGGGATGGGCCCGCGCCGATCGACGACCTGCTGGCCCAGCTCAATGAGCTTTATGTGCAGGTCAGCGCCATGAGCGGCGCCAGCGGCGAGGCCCTGCTGGGCGAGGCGAAGAACCAGGCGGTGGCCACGGCATCGCGGGTCAAGCTCGGCGCCGAGCGTCAGCCGCCACTGGTGCAGAAGCTGGTCAACTCGGTGGTCAGCGCCACCACCAGCAGCATGATGGGCAGCATCCGCACCCAGCTGAACGCGGCCTGGATCAGTGAGGTGGTGAATGTCTACCGCCAGTCCCTGGCTGGCCGTTATCCCATGGTCAACTCCAGTTCGCGGGAAGCCACCCTGGAGGACTTCGGCAATTTCTTCGGCGTGGGCGGGGTGATGGACAACTACTTTCGCAAGTACCTGCAAGCCTACGTCAACACCTCGACCAGCAACTGGCGCTGGCAGCCGGGCGCCGCGGAAAAACTCGGCATCGGCCCGGGCGTGCTGCAAACCTTCCAACGCGCCGCGGCCATTCGCGATGCCTACTTCCGGGCCGGAGGCACCCAGCCGGCGGTACGCTTCGAGCTCAAGCCCGTGGCCATGGACGCCTCCATCAGCCAGTTCCTGCTCGACCTGGACGGCCAGCAGCTCAGCTACGACCATGGCCCCAGCCGGCCGATGGCGATGCAATGGCCCAGCCCCAACAGCCTGGGGGTGGTGCGCCTGTCCGTCACGCCGCCCACCAGCGCTGGTCGTTCGGGATTGACCCTGGAGGGGCCTTGGGCCTGGTTTCGCTTGCTGGAACAGTCCGACCTGACCCAGGGCAACGCCCCGGACCGCTTCACCCTGCGCATGCGCGTCGACAGCGCCAGCATCTCCTGCGAGCTGCGCGCCAGCAGCGCGTTCAACCCGTTCAAGGGCCGGCTGTTGTCCGGCTTCAGCCTGCCGGAGCGCTTGTGAGCAGCCCGGGTTTCTACGGCAAGCTGGCCGGCCGCGGGGATTTCATCCACCGCGGCCTGTCGCCGACCTTTATCGAGCGTTGGGATGCCTGGCTCTCCGCCGGCATGGCCGCGAGCCAGGCGGCGCTGGGGGCGGCCTGGCTGGATGCCTACCTGGTCAGCCCGCTGTGGCGCTTTGCCGTGGCGCCGGGCCTGCTCGGCAGCGAGGCGGCGGTGGGGGTGATGATGCCCAGCGTCGACCGGGTCGGGCGCTACTTCCCGCTGACCATAGCGCTGCAGCTGGAGGCCGAGACCGATTTGGGCGCGCTGGTGGCCGGCCCGGATGACTGGTTCGAGGCCGCCGAGGCCCTGTTGCTCTCGACCCTGGAGCCCGAGGCCGCTGTCGAGGCCTTCGAGGCCGCGGTGCCGGCCCTCGGTCGCCCGGTCTGTAGCACGCAGGTGCCGGGAATGCCGGGGCTGGAGGGGCAGATGCGTTTCGCCGCCACGACTGCGGCGGCACGCGGGGCGGTGCTGATGCAGCACGCCTGCGAGGGCGCGAGCCTCTGGTGGGGCAAGGGCTCCGGACGGGTCGCCGCTGGCCTGCTGCGCTGCCAGGGGTTGCCGGCGGCGCAGGATTTCAGCGGTTTTCTGCTGGGCGAGGGCGGCTATGCGGCGCTTGCGCAAACCGCGCAGTTCGATTTCGGGAGCTAATTTCAGGAGCTGATTTTGGGAACTAATTTCAGGAGCTAGGGGCATGTCGTCAGCCGTAACGCATTACGAATCCGCCAGCCACAGCCATGTCGGCATGGTGCGTCAGGTCAACGAGGACGCCTGCCTGGATGCGGTGCAAGCCGGCCTCTGGGTGGTGGCCGACGGCATGGGCGGGTATACGGCGGGCGATTTCGTCAGCAGCCTGATCGTCGATACGCTGCGCGCCATCCCGCCCGAGCCCTCCTTGGCGGCCTATGTCCAGGCGTTGCGGGCGGGGCTGGAGCAGGCCAACGCGGCGGTTCGCCAGGAAACCGCGCAGCGCGGGGTCGGCATCATGGGCAGCACCCTGGTGCTGCTGGCCGCCCGAGGCGACAGCGCCACCTGCCTGTGGGCCGGCGACAGCCGCCTGTATCGCCTGCGCGAGGGCCAGCTGGAGGTCATCAGCCACGACCACAGTTATGTCCAGGAGTTGCTGGACAGCAGGCTGCTCAGCGAGGACGAGGCGCGGGAGCACCCCATGGCCAACATCGTCACCCGCGCCGTGGGCACCCAGGACCGGCTGGAACTCTCGGCCGTGGACCTGGAGGTGCGTCCCGGCGACAGCTTCCTGCTGTGCAGCGACGGGCTGACCAAGACCGTCGAGGACCCTGAACTGCGCGAGGTGCTGGGCAACGCGAGCCCCTATGAGGTGGTCCGCAGCCTGGTGCACCTGGGGCTGACCCGGGGCGCTCCCGACAACATCACGGCGGTAGTCGTCAATGCCCACTGAAAACGCATCAGCCGAAGAACGCTCGAGCATGGACATGGACATTCCCGGCTATGGGATCGAGCGCGAGCAGGGCGAGGGCGCCATGGCCACGGTCTACCTGGCGACCCAGCGCTCGCTGGAGCGCAAGGTGGCGCTCAAGGTCATGGCCGCCGCGCTGGCCGCCGACCGCAGCTTCTGCGAGCGCTTCCTGCGCGAGGGCAAGACCCTGGCGCGGCTTTCCCACCCGCACACCGTGACCATTTACGACATCGGCAATGTCGGCCACTTCTACTACATGGCCATGGAGTACCTGCCGAACGGGACGCTGAAGGAGCGGATTGCCGAGGGGCTCAGCCCGCAGCAGGGCCTGGTCTACCTGCGCCAGATCGCCCTGGCCCTGGGGTATGCCCATGCCCAGGGCTTGGTACACCGGGACGTCAAGCCGGCCAATATCCTGTTCCGCGCCAACGGTTCGGCGGTGCTCTCGGACTTCGGCATCGCCAAGTCCCTGGAGGACAGCACCCAGTTCACCCAGGCCGGTTTCGCCGTGGGCACGCCCAGCTACATGAGTCCCGAACAGGCCCGCGGCCAGCAGATCGACGGGCGCACCGACCTCTACGCCCTGGGGGTGGTGCTCTACGAGATACTCACCGGCAAGCTGCCCTATACCGGCAGCGACTCGCTGTCCACGGCCCTGGCCCACTTGACCGAGCCGCTGCCCGAACTGCCCATGACCCACGGCCGTTACCAGGGGATTCTGCGCAAGCTGCTGGCCAAGGATCCGGCCGAGCGTTTTGCCGATGCCGATGCCCTGATCGCCGCGCTGGACAACCTGCCGCCCGCCGGGCCGGCCGATGCCGAGGCGACGCAGTTGCGCCCATTGCCATTGCCCGCCGCGGCGGCCGCCGGCCAATCCGCGACGACCGGCCTGGGCGGGCTGACGCCGGTTTCCCTGGACATGCCGCCGCTCGCTGCGCCAGAGCCCGAGCCGGCCGCCACGGACAGACCCGAACGGGCCGCAAGTCTCGGCGCACAGCCGCCGGCCGGGTCGCGCGGGCCGTTGCTGGCGCTGCTCGGTGTGACCGTGGTCGGGGTACTGGCCCTGGCTGGCGGGGGCTACTGGTGGCTGCGCTCGGCGCCGCCGACGGAGCCGCAAAACGGCCAGGTCGAGGCCAAAAAAACGCCGGCTGGCGATGAGCAGGGCTCGTCCGCCAAGACGGCCAGCGCAGCGCAACCGCCGCTGGCGACGAACGCCGACGGCGGCGACCGGCCGCTGCTGATGCCGGGCAAGAAAACCCTGTTCCAGCGCGTGCTGAGCAAGCCCGGCGCGCAGGTGTCCGGCCAGCCCGGGGCGGCGCCCAGCGGTGCCGCGCTGCCGGCGTTCTCGGTGCTGTATGTCTATCAGCGCCAGGCGGTGGCGGGGGGCACCTGGCTGGAGGTTGGCGCCGCCAGCGATGGCCAGCGCGATGGCTGGTTGCCGGCCGAGCAGGTCAGCGACTGGAAGCAGAGCCTGGTGCTGAAATTCACCGAGCGCTCCGGTCGTTCGCCGGTCATGTTCCTGCGTGAAGCAAGCACCCTCGAACGGTTCCTGGCTGACACGGCGCAGGCCCGCGCGGCCCTGCACAAGGCGCAGAACGAAGGCAGCGTGGACCCGCAGATCGTCGCGCTGGAGCCTGTGGCCAGCGCCATCCCCCAGGACCAGTTCTACCTGCTGCCGATTTTCGAGGCCCGCGAGAGTTTCGATGCCGACGGTCAGCCGGTGCAACTGCTCAATGTGGCCTCCATCGACCCTGGCAATACGCCCCTGGGCAAGGCCGGGGGAGCGGCCAAGGTCGGCAGCGATGCCTTCCGCACGGCGATCGTGCTGGTGGTCGACACCTCGGTGTCGATGCAGCCCTACATCGACCGGGTGCGCCAGGTGGTGCAGGCGTTGCACCGGCAGATCGCCAGCCGTGGCGACCTGGACAGCGTCAGCTTCGGCCTGGTGGGGTTTCGCAGCAATGTCGAGAAAACCCCGGGCCTGGAATATGTGGCGCAAACCCTGGTGAGCCTGGAGGAGGGCCGCGATCCACAGCGCTTCCTCGAGCTGGCTGGCCAGGTCAAGGCTGCCCAGGTGTCCAGCCACGCCTTCAATGAGGATGCCTTCGCCGGTGTGATGGCGGCGGTCGAGGGTACGGACTGGAGTCCCTATGCCGGGCGGCTGATCCTGCTGGTCACCGATGCTGGCGCCCTGCGCAAGAACGATCCGCTGGGGCGCACCCAGATGAACGAAGCCGAGGTGCGCGAAGCCGCCCTCAGTAAACAGGTCAAGATCTATGCGCTGCACTTGCGCACCGAGGCGGGTCGGAAAAACCATGACTTCGCCGAGCAGCAGTACCGTAGCCTGACGGCCGACGCCAACCCGCAGATCGGCGACCTGTACATTCCGGTGGCGGGCGGCGATGTCGGTCGCTTCGGCGATACGGTCGCCGAGATCGGCTCGGTATTCGCCGAACAGGTGCATCAGGCGCGCAACAACCAGGCGCCGAGCCTGCCGCCGCCACAGGGGGCACCAAGCGTCGCGAGCAAGGCCACGGCCATCGGCTACGCCATGCAAATGGACTTTCTCGGTCGCCAGTCGGCGGTCCGTGCACCGCAGCTGATCACCGCCTGGACCTCCGACCACGACCTGACCAACCCCTCGCTGCCGGCGTTCCAGGTCTGCGTGCTGCTGACCAAGCTGCAGCTCAACGACCTGCAGCAGTCGCTGAAACTGATTGTCGATGCGGCCCGCCGTACCCAGACCTCGCCCAAGGATTTCTTCCAGGAAATCGCCAGCGCCAGCGCCCACATGAGCCGCGACCCGACGCGGTTGAAGCAGGGCGGCAACCTGGTCGAAGGCGGCATTCTCGGCGAGTACCTGGACGGCCTGCCGTATCGCAGCAAATCGCTGACCATGACCCAGGACCTCTGGCTGTCCCTGAGCGTGGCCGAGCAGCAGGACTTCATCGACGAACTGGAGTCGAAAATCCGCCTGTACGAGACCTTCCACAACGACAGCGCCAACTGGGTCCGCTTCGGCGAGGCCCAGCCGGGCGATGCACTGTATCGCGTGCCCCTGGCGACGCTGCCCTGATGCTCAAGCTCAGAGATATTCGCAAGACCCGTGGCGAGGGACCACAGCGCTACAGCCTGGTGGTGCCCCGGCTCGACCTGCGGCCGGGCCAGCGCCTGGCGCTGGTAGGCCCCAGCGGCAGCGGCAAGAGCACCCTGCTGGACCTGCTGGCCCTGGTGCTGTCCCCGGACCCGGGCGGCGTTTTCGAATGTCGCGCCGACGACCGTACGCTGGATGTCGCCGGGCTCTGGCGCAGCGGCCGCCAGGATGTGCTGGCCGGGCTGCGCAGCCGGGTCATGGGCTATGTGCTGCAGACGGGCGGGTTGCTGGGTTTTCTCGACGTGCAGCGCAATATCGGCTTGTCGCGGGCGCTGCTCGGCCTGCCGGCCGATGCCACGGTCAGGCGCCTGGCCGAGCAGCTGGAAATCGCCGACCAGTTGCACAAGCTGCCGGCGGCACTGTCCGTGGGCCAGCGCCAGCGGGTGAGCATCGCCCGGGCCCTGGCCCATGGGCCGAGCATCGTGCTGGCGGACGAGCCCACCGCCTCGCTGGACCCGCTGAACGCCGAACGGGTCATGCAGCTGCTGGTGGCCCAGGCCGAGGAGCGCGGCGTGTGCATCCTGGTCGCCACCCATGACGAGGCGCTGGCCCGGCGTGCCGGGCTGCAGCTGCATCCCTTGCAGGTGCAGCGCGGCGCGGATGGCGGGGTC
Organism: Pseudomonas sp. NFPP07; assembly: GCF_900115645.1. Taxonomy (NCBI): domain Bacteria; kingdom Pseudomonadati; phylum Pseudomonadota; class Gammaproteobacteria; order Pseudomonadales; family Pseudomonadaceae; genus Pseudomonas; species Pseudomonas sp. NFPP07. The sequence continues at coordinate 45,131 of NZ_FOXG01000010.1, read as the reverse complement.
ACCGCGACCCTGGCGGGAGGTGGCTGATGCGGCTTGCCCTGATGGCCCTGCTGGCCTGGCACGACTACCGCGCCGAGGTGCGCCTGTCGGCTTGCGCGGTCCTGGCCCTGGTCGCCGTGCTCGCGCCTTTGCTGGTGCTGTTCGGCCTCAAGTTCGGCCTGGTCACCACCCTGACCGAACGCCTGGAGCGCGACCCCGCCGTGCGCGAAGTGGTGCCCATGGGCGGCGGGCGCTTCAGCGCCCAGGCCATCGCCGAGCTGGCCGATCGTCCCGAAGTGGCCTTCGTTGTGCCGCGTACCCGACAGATCGCCGCGACCGCCGACCTCTACCCGGACGCGGCCGGCCAGGCGCTGACGGTCGAGATGATCCCCACCGCCGCGGGCGACCCGTTGGTGGCGCCCGCGCTGCTGCCCCATGCGCCGGACCAGGTCCTGCTCAGCCAGCGGGCGGCGGAGAAACTCGGGGTCCAGGGCGGCGACGTGCTGAGCGCCGCGTTCGGCCGTCAGGTCGGCGGGCGCCAGGAATATCAGCGCACCCGCCTGCGGGTGCAGGGGGTCTTGCCACTCGCGGCCTTCCAGCGCGATGCGCTGTTCGCGCCCCTGGCCCTGCTGGAAGCCGCCGAAGACTACCGCGATGGTCTGGCCTGGCCTGGGTACCAGCCACAAACGAACACGGCGCGGGTGTATCCGGGGTTCCGTCTCTACGCCGCGGACCTGGACGGCGTGGAGCGCCTGCGTCTTTATTTCGCCAAGCGCGGGCTTGAGGTCGCGACCCAGGCCGACGTCATCGCCCAGGTGCGCTCCCTCAGCCACAACCTGACCCTGGTGTTCTGGATCATCGCCAGCCTGGCCCTGGCCGGGGCCTTCGCGGCCATGACCGCCAGCGCCCTGGCCGCCGTCGAGCGCAAGCGCAGGGCCTTGTCGGTGTTGCGCCTGCTGGGTTTTTCGACAGGCGCCCTGATCGCTTTCGTCGTGCTACAGGCGCTGTACACCGGGGTGTTCGGCCTGCTGCTGGCCTGGGGCTTGTACGGCATGGCCGAAACCGGGCTGAACCGGCTGTTCGCACCGGCGACGGGGGAATTCGCCTGCCGGCTGCTGCCGACTCACTACCTGCTGGCCCTGCTGCTGACGCTGCTCTGCTGTCTGCTGGCGGCTGCCTCCGGTGGCTGGCGCGCGGCGCGGATCGAAGCCTCGGAAGGACTGCGCGATGTGTAACTGGCCGAGGGTTCTGGTCTGGCTGAAGGCTCTGGTCATGCTGGCGCTGGCCGGCGCGGCGCAGGCGCAGGCGCAGGACGCCCCGGCGGATAATCCGAAACCGCTGCCCGATGACCTCAGCCTGCCGCTGCCCTGCGAAGGCGAATTGGTGTTCCGCTACGTCTATGTCCTCGCCAAGGGCACCCTGGACGACCGTGAGGTCAATCTCGGCTATCCCTTCAGCGATGACGATCCGGGCTACCGGCAATCCTTCATCTCCGGTTATCGGCGCGACTACATCAACGGTCAGTTCGTCCTCGATGATCTGCCGGCCGACTGGCAAGCCCGAATCGCCCCGACCCTGCCCAAGAGCGAGGCCGACAGCCTGCTCAAGCCGATGTTCTATTTCGTCGGCAAATACGAGGTCACCGAGCGCCAATACGCCCTGGTCATGGCCCAGGAGGCGGCCTTGGCGGGGCAGGGCGAGGCACCGGCCTGCGCCCCCATGAGCGACATGTCCGCGCGCTTGCCCAAGGTCAAGCTGTCGCGCCTCGAGGCCGAGCGCTTTGCCGCGGTGTACAGCGCCTGGTTGCTCAAGTACCACCGCGACCGGTTGCCGGTCAGCGGCCGCGGCAAAGCGGCCGAGGACGGCGGGATGGGCTTCGTCCGCCTGCCGACCGAAGTGGAGTGGGAATTCGCCGCCCGCGGTGGCCATGCGGTCAGCCGCCAGGCGTTGGAGGCGCGCTTGTTTCCGCGCAAGGTGCAAGGCAGCGACAGCGATGGCCCGCTAGGGGACTGGGCGGTGTTCAGCCAGGTCGCCGGGGGCACGGGGCAGGGCGCGCGGCTGTTGCCGGTCGGGCTGAAAAAGCCCAATCCGTTGGGACTGTTCGACGTGATCGGCAACGCCGCGGAGATGGTCCAGGAGTCCTTCCAACTGGTCCACGCCGGTCGCCGCCAGGGCAGTTACGGCGGCTTCGTGGTCAAGGGCGGCAACTACCTGGAAGGCGAGCTGACGCTGTTCACCGGCATGCGCCGGGAATACCCGCTGTTCGCCGCCGACGGCAGCGAACAGCGCAACGCCACCACCGGTTTCCGGGTGGCCCTGGGCGCGTTGTCGGCACCGCGCTCACGCTATGAGGAACTGTTCGAGCAGTGGCAGAAGGAGGGCCGTCTGGCGGGCCTGACCGATGAAATCGAGGCTGCCGAAGACCCGACCCAGTTACTGGACAGTCTCATCGCCAGCAGCACCGACCCGAACCTGCAGGCCCGCCTGGCGCGGGTGAACGAAGAGCTCAAGCGCAATGTGTCGCTGATCGCCCGGCAGCGCGAGGAGGCCGCGGGCAACCTGATCCAGTCGGCGGCCCTGGTGGCCGAGACGGTCAACAACTACAACATTCGCCTGACCAACCTGAAGAAGGATCGCGATCAGGCGCGGGCCGCCCAGGACGAAGCCACCGCCAAGCTCTATGAAACGGCCATCGCCAATGGGCGCAGTGCGCTCGAGGGCGCCCTGGCGATCTACATCGACAACCTCGCGACCGGAACGCGCTACACCGACGAGGTGATCCAGACGCAGTTCCAGCGGACCCGGGAGGAGCTCAATCACAAACCGGTGCTGGGAAAAAGCCTCATGGCCCGTGCCACGCTTTTCGTCAGGCACGTGGGGCAGTTTCGCCAGCAGCACCGAGCCGATCCGGAGACGATCCTGAAGGAGCTTCTTGGACCCTGAGCAGGGCGTCGGAAGTGCCGTCGGTGGCGGTGAAGACCCGCTAGGCTGGATGTAGCGTCGGCAGGCTTCGCTCACGTCGGACAGCGCTCACTCTGCGCGTAAGCCGAAACGCAATTGATACGCACAAAAAGGAGAGACATCACCATGGATACTTCACTCAAGAACTGCGCTTCGACCCTTGCTCGTACCCTGCCGTTGCCTACCGCGGTCTGCTGCGCAGTGCTGCTGGGCGGTTGCGCGGGCTTCGGGGCTCCAAGCTCGAAGGTCGCGGCCCAAACCAAGGTCGAGTACTACCCGCAATGCTATGAGCCGGTCAGCCAGCTGCGCAGTTCCGACAAGTCGATGACCAAGTCGGTGGCCACCGGCGCCATTGCCGGTGGCCTGCTCGGCGGCCTGACCGGGGCCCTGGTCGGCAATAGCGGCGATGCCGGCCGCAATGCCCTGATAGGCGCCGCCGCCGGGGCCCTGGTCGGGGGCGCGACCGGCTACTACAGCGAACGCCAGAAGCAGATCAGCGACGACCGTGCGCGCATTGCTTCCTACGCCAGCGACATCGGCCAGAGTACCGGCGAAATCGACCGCAGCATCAGCTACACCCGTACCGCGCAGAACTGCTACCAGCGTGAGTTCACCTCACTGCTCAATGCGCGCAAGGCGAAGAAGATCAGCGACAGCGAAGGGCGCCTGCGCTTGGCCGAGATCGTCAGCGGCCTGAAGGAAACCAACGAGCTGATGGCCGCCGTGGATGGGCGTGCCGGCGAGAGCATCGATGTCTACACCCAAGCCTATGAGAAAGACCTGCAGACGGTCGGTGTGCAACGCCAGGACGTTGCTCAGGTGGCCGCTGTGAAGCCTCCGGCCGCCACCGACAAGAAGGCGGCGACCCGCAAGAAGGCCGGCGCCAAGACAACGACGAAGACGGATGTGCCCAAGGAAGCCGTCACCACCGAGCGCACCTTGCAGCAAGCCACGGCCAAGCGTGCGGAAGGCCAGAAAATTGCTGCCCGTGGCCAGACCATGGTCAACGACGTGTGCAGCAACCCCGACATGGGGGACTGGGCACCGCCTGCCTGCTCGAAAGCCTGATGCGGGAAAGGGCCTCTTTCCAGGGTTTGGGTGAGCCGATTGGAAGCTCAATCTGTTTGACGACGGCGTCCTTGAGGTCGGCGCGGCCAGCCCAACAATGATTTTCTGGAGGTCGACGGGGTTGGGGGTAGAGGTGCCGTTTTTTTGATTGGGCGGCGGGTCACATCCACGGCGATGCTGGCTCCTGAGGGAATCGGGAGCACAGCATCCGGGATCAGATAGGTGCTTTGAATATGGGGGGCATGGGGCAGTCAGAATTTATCTGAAAACCATAAACCTCCACCCGCTTGGCACGCTAAAAGGAAGATGAAGGGTTCTTTTGAAAGTATCAGTCAGGGGCACTGGTGACGTCAGTGGTGATTATTGCTCGACAGGCATATCAAGTTCGTTGTGAGCTTTTAATAAGCGCCTGTTCGATTGACAGTGAATGCCGCAGGTGTATTCGATAAATGAATGCTCTGCATTTTCATGCCGGGCGATATTGTATTTCTGAAAAGGCAGCATGGCTCTTCGCATCGGTGACTGATCCAGTATGTTCTTGAATGTGGCGCTTGAGTCATCAGCAATCCAGAGTCGTCTTACTTTTCTTTTCTTGTTGCCATCGATGAATTTGTGACGAGCGTGCAGGACTCTCAGGTTATCCATGACCAGAATATCCCCAGGTTCAAGGCTGATAGGGGTGATGTAATTCTCGTTGCTGGAGTAGTGGTTCTGGATGTAGTTGAAAGCAGCGTTGGCCCATTCAGGAATGAAGGCGGTGCTGTCATACCTGTAGCGGATTCTTAATGTGTCGTCATCGATTTTTTCGAATACCGCGCAGTCTATGGACAACAAGTCGTCCCGGCAGTAGGTGACACTGCCGCTGGTCATCAATATCTTCAATGTGTCAGCGTGATTTGAAAGCAGGTCATTGTAGATTTTCTGCCCGTCAACCAGGAAGTTGTCTCCGCCAGACTCAGGCTTCGAAACACACTGGAGGATGACGAACTTGGGCGGCGTTATTTTTTTTGCCGTGCCATCTACATAGGCCATCCCATTCAAAAAAGACCCGTCGGTATGCGGGAAGAAATCGCTCGACAGTTCACCATGGTAATCATCCTTGAAGCTTTGCCAGTCCTTGTTTATTGGCTCGCCGCCGCCCACCACACCATGTTCATCGGATTTCGTATGGAACTGAATCAGTCCAAACTTGCCCGCCGTCTCTCTAAAGGCTTCGAGAGAGTGGTCTTGAGGCTTGATAACGCAATATCCATGTTCTTTAAGAAAAAGGGAGATTCCTTTGTGGTCAAAAAAATCAAACTTCTTGCTTATAGTCATTTCACACTCCTTGTCTTGATGGAAAACTTTTACATGCCATTAAAAAAATGATCGAAGATCATTTTCAAACCAAAAAACGTCACCCCTGCTTTCAAAAGCATGGCGCCTACACGCTGCGATATACGGTCTCTGAGAAACCCACCGAGGTACGAGCCGAGGGTGGATGCGGTAATCATGATTAATATGAGATTTGCGTAATCCATGAACGCAAAACCGGCAATAACAAAGGCCGCGACCTTCAACCCGTGCAGCACGCTCATTTGCATGGCGTGGGTTACGATCACTTCATTTTTATTAATATTCATCTTCATCAGGATGGGCTGTGATATCAAACCGGTTACAGCCACGAAAAGTGAAAGAAATGTTTGAAAGAAGCCCACGATCGCAAAGTTTTTAAATACAAAACCCAGGCGTGAGACGATCTTGGTCCAGGTGATTGCCAGAATAAAAAAACCGAGGATCAGTGACAGATATTGTTCGGGGAATTTCCCGATGAAGAAATAGCCTATGAATGCTCCGACAAGACAGCCGATAACATATCTAGGCAGGATCTCTACTTTTGCACTCTTGTAGTCAAAGACGAATCTGCTGCCATTGCTCACCATTTGAATCAAACCGTGAACCGGTACAACCGCAGAGATGGGGATGAATTGAGGCATCACCGCAAGCAATCCAATCCCGCCGCCAACACCAATGGCTGCCGTCATGAATGAAGTGATAAAGCTGACGCCCACCAACAGATATAAACCATCAGAGAGTTCGAGCATTATTGGTTCCTGTCCAGTTTTATTAAGGTTAAAATGTGCATCGCGATGCGTTGGCTTTTCACGGAGTTACTTATTCCTAGGCAAACGCCTATGAACGCTCTGGAGTCATCAGGCGCTTCAGCCATTACTTATTTGCAGGTAATGAAATGATCGGAAATGCGTAGTCCGTCTGTTTGTTTCAGATTCCTGGCCACGGCGAGCTTTTGCTCTGTGGATGTTGCTTTGTTGCCAGCCGGATACTTTTTTCAACGCGACAAGGTTTCCGCCCCCTGTTCAAACGGGGCGTAAGTCTTACTGATGCGTGAGTATGGGGTTGGTGTGACAGGCCGTAGCCCAATCACTCTGTTCATGTAGGGAAGTCAGAACGTCATCGATACAAAGTTGATGGCGTGTTGCATTGACTCACTTCCCTTGCGGGTGAAAATCTCCCTTATATCAATAGTCAACCCTTTCACCCGGGCACGGTCTGCCGAGTCAAATGGCGGGGCCATGTTGTCGGCGAAACGATAAGTGTGTGCTAGAGGCTATCGCTATTTAATAAACTGAGAGGCTCTATGCCATGACTAAAGTTTTCGTCGGTTGCAGGGGGTAGAACATTCATATGTTTTACATCCCTGTCCGACACTGTCATGGCGAGCCATCTCAGACAAAACGCGATTCACTTCTCGGGCAGGGCCCAGGCGATGATGCTGTCACCCAGCTTGGTTGGAATCCGGTCATGACCGCCGACCACGGCCACGACGTACTGTCGGCCTTGGCTCATGTAGGTCAAGGGTGAAGCCTGATTGCCTGCGGGGAGGCGTTCCTCCCACAGCAGTTCTCCACTTTCACTGTTATAAGCCCGCATGAAACGATCGATGGCGGCACCGATAAATGTCACGCCTCCGGCTGTCGTCACGCCCGTCGCATCGCTCGGCGTACCGATTTCGAAGCGCATCCGAGAGGCGATTCCCCAAGGCCCGCTGTCATACCCCGTACCGAATGGGCGGCTCCAGACGACATCGCGCGTGCGCAGGTCGATACCGGCAATGAAGCCCCAGGGTGGCGCAATGCACGGCTGGTCAAGGGAGGACATCCATGGATCTTTGATGGCGCCGTAAGGCAGCCCGGCCTGGACGCGGAAGCCTTGGCTGTTGCCCGGCGATTCCTGGAACGACTTGGCATTGATGGCGTCGAGTTGTTCGCGGGGAACCAGCCCCTGCATATAAGGGAGCCGCTGGTTGTTGATGATCAGCAGGCCTCGCTTGAGGTCGACCATCACGCCTCCCCAGTTCAATCCGCCGTGATGGCCAGGGAAAATCAGGCTTTGCTGGCCTACGACCGGCGGGGTGAAGATCCCTTCGTAGCGTGCCTGGCGAAACTCGAGGCGACATTGCATCTGATCGAAAGGCGTCAGCCCCCAGGCATCGGCCTCGGTCAGTACTTCCGGGGTTTTCGATGGGCGCCCCATGGTGCTCGGCATATCGGGCGAAAGTGGCTGGGTGGCCGCGGTGTAGTCTCCGGGCGCGGTTCCCTGGGGCACGGGAGATTGCACGACATCCACCAGCGGTTCGCCGGTGGCGCGGTCAAGCACGAACAACTGGCCGGATTTGGTGGCTTGAATGACGGCCGGGCGTGGCCCCGTAGCGGTAGGGAAGTCAATCAGACTGGGTTGTGGGCTCAGGTCGTAGTCCCACAGATCGTGGTGAACGGTCTGGAAATGCCATTTGACCTTGCCAGTGGCCGCATCCAGTGCGACCAGGGAGGAGCTGAACTTGTCCTCTTGTTCGGTGCGAGTACCGCCATAGAAGTCGCCGGCTGCGTTGCCGGTGGTGATATACACCAACCCGAGTTCATCGTCGGCGGAAAGCGGTGCCCAGGAGTTGGGCGTGCTGAGGGTGTAGGTTTCGTCGTCGCGAGCGGGAGCATGGGTGTCCGGGCGACCCAGGTCCCAGGCCCATTTCTGTTTGCCGGTGACAGCGTCGTAGCCGCGTACCACGCCCGAGGGGGCAGGGCGTACATCGGAGTCAAGGACTCGGCCTCCGGTGATCACCACTCCGCGAATAATGGTGGGGGCGGAGGTGATGCCCGTTGAGCCTTTCCTGAAGGTACCCAGGCCGTCTTTCAAATCCGCAAAACCAGCGTTGCCGAAGTCGGGGCACGCCTGGCCCGTCAAGGCGTCTACCGCGCCCAGGCGAATATCGTTGGTGCCCCAGATGATGCGTGAGGCGCACAGGCCGCTGGCATTGGGCACTTCGAAATAGGAGACGCCACGGCAGTAGGCACCGCCATTGGCGAAGTAATCCGGGTCGACTTTGGAGTCGAACCGCCAGTTCTCCTTCCCGGTGGTGGCATCCAGGGAAATGATGATTTGCTTCGGGGTGCAGGTGTAGAGCGAGTTGCCCACCTTGATCGGCGTGGCCTCGTTCAGGTACTTGGTCTTTTCGCCGGGTTGCTTCACATCGCCGTGGTGGTACTCCCAGGCCTTCACCAGGCCCGACACATTCGAGGGGGTGATTTGCGATGCGGCGGAATAGTGGTTGCCCAGGTTGGAGCCTGCATAGGCGGTCCAGTTGGTCTCGTCGTGTGACGCGGCAATATTGCCGTCCGGTGAGGTCACCGTATTGCGACTGAAGGCTTGTCCGGGGCGCGTCGTGGCGAGCGTCGAGTCGGCAAGGTGAACGGTGTCCGGGAAGAACAGCGGCACCAGGATCGTGCCGCCCATGAGGATCGGCAACAGGCCCATGATGGTGAAGTAATGACTTCTGCTGACGTTGGCAAAGTCACGCCGCACCACGGGCCAGAAAGCCAGGAACGGAACGCTGAGAACGGCCAGCCAGGCCAGGCGTGGAATGAAGGCCCAGCCGTTGTACCCGGACTCCCAGATCGCCCAGGCGTAGGTGGCCAGAGCCGCTGCGCCATACAGGTAGAGGCCGAGGGATTTTTTCAGGCCGATGAGGAGGGCCGATAGCAACAGGGCGGTGCCCATCATGGCGTAATAGGGTGATCCGCCAGCACTCACCAGGGCGCCGCCTTTATAGGCCAGTGTCACTCCAAGCAGGGCAACCAATACGGTGTACCCCCCGAACAGAAGGTTCGAGACTCCCGCCCCTCTACCCAACGTCCTTTCGTTCATTGCAATCATCCCTGTGTGATTCGATATGGCTACGTTTCCGAGCGGCGCGCATAATTGCTCATTGTGATAATGAAATACAATATGCGACGAAAAATTTAGCTGAATCGTCGGGATGAGCGGTATTTTTGTATTTTGTGTTGAGTTAAGACAATCGTGGTAAGCTGGCCGGCGGATGATTGGAGCGCTCCGACAAAGCCTCGATCAGTCATCGGGTGTCAGGGGTGCGCTCTATATCCCCTCATCTGGCATGACGTCCTGTTGAGTCTTGAGACGACCTACTTCGTCCAGATGCTTCCAGAGAAATTGCGCGGCTTCTTCGCGCCGATCGGATTCGATGAGGTCGAGCAAATGGATGTGTTCCTGGCATTGCGCCATAAGACGGGTGCGATCGACGTTGGCCTTGTAGCCGATGAAGCGCCTGAGCTGATTTTGCTGGCGTATGGCATCGATGAAAAAGACATTGCCGGAGCACTGCACGATCATTTCGTGAAACTGGGCGCCCACCTGGAACAGCTGGGCACGGGACAAGGTCTGGATATCCCCGTCGAGCATGGCCTGCTGTTGCTGCCTGGCCTGGGCGAACGCGGCGTGATTGACCTGATAACCAGGCTCGAGCAGGGCCGCCGGTTCGATGGCCATGCGGAAGCGGTAGCTCTGGATGTGTGCCTGGGCGTTATGCACGAAGTCCTTCAGACCCCATCCTTGCCCCGGCCTGCGTTCCACCATGGCTTCGCTGGCCAGCCTGTTCAAGACCTTGAGCAATTGCCCGCGCGGTACTTCGTAACGGCGCAGCAGCTGGGCTTCGAAAAAGTGCTCAGGAATTTCACCGCCAAGAATGTCGTCGACCACGCGAAGGTAAAAGTCTTCGAAAGGATCGCTGGCGAGCGGGAAGGTCGTTTCTTGAATCTGCCCGGCGTCCTGTTTCAGAAAGTAGCCTCGGTTGGGCTCCTGGATGGCGAGGTCCCATTCAGCGAGCAAGGCAAACACTCGCCGCACCGGCGAGCGCGAAACTCCTAGCGCTTGGGCAAACGTCTGCTCGCGCAACGGCTCACCGGCTTTCATCGAGCGCGCGCGAATCATCTCGATAACGCGGGGGGCCAACTGCAAGGCGAGGTCTTTCTTGATCACAGGCTCTCTCTCGGATGATTGATGTCAGTCCGTTTGCGCTGGGGCGGGTGCCCCCACCGGACTGGAGTTGGAAAATACCATACGAAGGTGTGGGGATCTGCACAAAGCGCACTGGCGGATGGGTCGAACAAACTGGTCGAGGTACATGAGCATGAAGGCTCCACGTATTTTCCTGATCCACGCGACTGCACTGGCGATCGATCCGATCGCGACGGCCTTTGCCCGGCATTGGCCGCAGGCACAGGTGATCAATCTGCTCGAAGACTCGTTGTCCCGGGACCGCGTGGAAGAGGGCGAATTGACCGCGAGCATGAAGGCGCGCTTTCTGACGCTGTCCCATTACGCCGTACAAAGCGCAGCGGACGCGATTCTGTTTACCTGCTCGGCTTTTGGCGATGCCATCGACCTGTGCAAGCCCGAGATTGCCATTCCACTACTCAAGCCGAACGAAGCCATGATCAACCTGGCTCTCACGCAAGCATCGCGTATTGCGGTGCTGGCGACGTTCGAGCCGACCATCCCCTCGATCATGGCCGAGTTCAGGCAAGCGGCTGAGCGCAGTGGCCGAGCGCCGGAGGTGGTGCCCTATTTTGTTCCAGGGGCAATGCAGGCGTTGAGTGAAGGGGACAAGGAAGGTCACGATAGCGCCATTGCACAAATGGCCGCTCAGGTCGACGCCTGCGACCTGATCTGTTTCGCCCAGTTTTCAATGACCAGTGCCGCAGGGCAGGCACAGGCCCGCTCGGGTCTGCCGGTACTGACCACGCCCGACAGTGCAGTGCTGGAGATGCGCAGGATGCTCCAGGCTGATGATTTCATTTCTTCCCAGGACGGATGTTTACCCCATGCTCAAGTTTAATGCTCATCTCGGTTTCCAATTCAATGAATGGCCTTTTCTGCAGCGCATCGAGGCCGCCGCCGCGGCGGGGTTTCGGGCGGTGGAGTTTCCGTCGCCCTATGAGTTCGATGCCAGTCTCTTGGCCGACCACTTGGCTCGGCACAGCCTGTCGCTGATTCAATTCGCCGCACCGGCTGGGGTGACCAAAGGCATTGCTGCCTTGCAGGGCAAGGAAGAAGAGTTTCGCGACGGCTTGCGCCAGGCTGTGAGCTACGCCAAGGCGTTGGCTTGTTCGGATGTCCACATCATGTCAGGAGTGACGACACAGGATGAGGCGGCGCTTACCTTCGGGAGCAACCTGGAGTACGCAGTCAAATACTTCGAAGACCAGGGGGTACGGCCGCTTATCGAAGTGATCAGTGCGCAGGCGATGCCGGACTACTACATGTCTGACTTCAACAAGGCGCAGCAGGTACTGGAGAGCTTTCCGAGTGTCGGGCTGATTCTCGATCTTTACCATGCCCAGCTTCTGACCGGAGATGCAGCCGAGGTTCTGGCCCGGTTTTATGACAGGACCGTCCATGTGCAAATCGCCGACTGCCCGGGCCGTCACGAGCCGGGAACGGGGAGCATGGACTTTGCTGCCTTGTTCGCGGCGCTGGAGCAGCGTGGCTACCCAGGATGGATCGGCTGTGAATACCGCCCCTCCGGCGCTACTGTCGCGAGCCTTGACTGGATCAAGCAGCTAAGTGCCTAGGTTCTGTACGAAACCCTTTGAAAAGCTGAATGGGTAGAATCGCCGCCATCTAAGGCAGAAGCCCCCGATGGCCGAGCGACACCGGTTGCGGTGCGTGCCTCGCTGCGGTGCCGATTGCACGCTGCGGAAAGTGTTCTGCATAACACTTGAATGCATTCTATAGGAGCATTGGCGACTCTTGATTGACTCCGTGGCGCAGCACCTGGGCGAGCATCGCGAACCCATCGTGGAGGGCCTGATCACCGCCAGAGGCATTACTGACGCTTGCGCGGACGAATTGTGGAACTGTGCCTTTACCGATGCTGAAGGCATCGGCGATCGAGATCAGGTGATTGCGCTGGCGTAGTGAGTGCTCGATTTCCGATGCGCGCCAGGGCGCCGGCACCTCGATCCAGAAGTGTGGGCTGTATTGATGCGTTCTGTAGGTCAGTCCTTGCAACAGCTTTTCGACCGCCTGTTTACGGCGCTCCATTTCCGCTATCTGCTGATGCAGCAGTGAGCGTGCAGTGCCATCTTCAATCCAGAGGCAGGCAATCTCATGGGGAAGTGGCGAAGCCATCCAGCAGGTGCTGCGAATCGCTGCGGCGTGGCGCCCTGCCAGTGCCTGCGGTACATGGACATATCCTGCCCGAAGTCCCGCGGCTACTCCTTTGCTCAAACTACTGATGATGATCCCGCGCTCAGGTGTGTACATGCTGATTGGCATTGGCCTGTCCTGCATCAGTACGCCATGGGTTTCGTCCTCGATGATCAGCACATTGTGTTCGCGGCATATCTGCGCAATTTCCTTACGGCGCTCGGGGCTGAGAATCGCGGTCGTCGGATTCTGTATCGTCGGCGTGCAGTACAAGGCGGAGACTCGATTGATGCTGCAAATCTCCGCAAGCGACGCAGGGATCAACCCTTCCTCATCCATTTCTACACCCAGTACCTTGATACCCAGAAATCGAGCGACGCTGATGAGGCCCGGATAGGTTAGGTGTTCTGTGACCAGCGTGTCTCCAGCACGCAGCATCGCAATGAGGACGGTCAGCAGGCCGTGCTGGCTGCCATTAACGCAGAGGATCTGCTCGGCCGATGACCTGAAGTCACCATGCGCCAGCCATTGGGCACCCGCTTGTCGATGGCGCTGAATACCCATATCTGGCGTGTAGAGCATCAATTCCTGCAGTCGCTCTACATCTCCTGACAGCTGCGCCATCGTGCGCGCCAGCAGCGTGGCTTCCATTCCGGGGATGTGCATGTTGCGACTCATATCGTGGCATTCATCCGGCGCCTCGATGAAATTGCGGAAGCCGACATCGCGAGGACGTTCCTGCTCGCATGCACGAACAAAGGTGCCATCGCCCACCCGCGCCATGACCAGCCCCATTCGCTCCAATTCTGAATAGGCTCGACTGACTGTTCCGGTAGTAACGCCAATCTTGTCGGCAAGGATGCGATGTGGTGGAAGTTTGAGGCCTTGTCCGATAGCGCCGTTGTTGATGGCCTGCTCTATGCCCTGAGCAAGCCGCATGTACTTAGGCCCAGGGCCATCTCGTAGGGCATTCTTGAAAATTGAAATGGTGTCAATAACGGGTTTGACAGGCATATTTTCCTCAAACTAACCTGATATTGAATCAATGTGTTGAGCGGATAAGATCATTTGTTATGAATGAATCGTATCAATTTTAAAGAATTCACCTTATGAGTCCAATAAAATCATGTCAATTAGTGTGGAAGTGCAGGGGCAGCCTGCAACAGGGAGATGGATGGCGGGCTTGGTCACCATATTGCTCTTTCTGGTGGTCTGTCTCAGTTGGGGGACCACATGGCTTGGCATCAAGATAGCGGTGGAGAGCGTGCCACCACTGACATCTGCAGGTTTGCGTTTTTTGATCGCCTTTCCGCTGTTCCTGGGGTTTGCGTGGGTACGGCGCGAATCGATATTTTTCCCCCGCAAGAACTTCGGTTTTTTCATCTTCGTCACCCTGTGTTACTTCAGCGTGCCGTATTACCTGCTGAACTATGGCGAGCAGTTTGTTGCTTCAGGACTGACAGCACTTCTGTTCAGCAGCATGCCGGTCTTCATCCTGATCTTTTCGTCCATCTTCCTGAGAGAAAAGATATTTTTTTCGCAAGTTGTCGGCATTGCCATTGGCTTCGGCAGCTTGTTCATGATTATCAAGACACAAGGGCTGCATCTCGATTACTCAGAGCTTTTCGGAGTGATCGCTATCCTGATCGCGGCGGTGATGCACGCCCTTTGCTATGTCATTACCAAGCAGAGAGGCGCCGAGATAGGGGTTATCACATTCAATACCCTGCCGATCGGTATTGCCGGGCTGGGACTGTTCATGACTGGCTTGGCGCTGGAGCATCCCGACCTTGCCAGCGTAACGCAGCGTTCCTGGCTGGCATTGACCTATCTCGGTTTGGTGGCCTCCGTGGGCGGCTTCATTGTCTACTTCTTCCTGCTCAAACGCTTGAGCCCAGTAATTCTGTCATTCGTATTCATCATCTTTCCAGTATTCGCCGTCCTTATCGGCGCCTGGTACGAAGGCACGCCCATCTCTCGCCAGTTGATCCTCTATTCGATGCTGCTGCTGGCAGGCTTTGCCATCACCAAATTGCCGGTAGAACGGCTTCTTGGATGGCGCAGATAACCAATCTCTGGCCCGCAGCCCTCCGATCGAAATCAGTCGCTTGCGCATAGAAACTCCTCCTCCCGCATGCCTGTTATCCGCTACGAATGCACCGCTGGTCATCGCAAGATCGGCCGGCCAATTCAGTAACTAGACTCATCGGGATACCCCGGCGCGGCGTGCACTGCAGCTGTCGCTACCGACAATCGGATTCTTCTGTGCGAAGCAGGTGTGCGGCGAACCTGTCGCGCGCCTGGAAGGCCTGTCCCGGCATTCCGCGGCGCCCCTGCAGCAGCCACCTCCCAGCCGCCCACTATGGCGTCAAAAGCCCGTGCCAGAGCCCTCTGGTTTCCAAGCCGCGAGGCTCTTGCGCGTGCTTGCGCGCCAGGCCGTTGCCGGGGGCATGCCGGTTGTCCGAGGCGATCCGGCCAATGGCCGCACGCAGCTGTCCGGCGTGATCTAAGCTCCACAAAGGCTGGCCTTTCGAGCAGAGGTTTCAATGCAAAGCACACCAGAAAACAGTCTGAAAAATGCGTTGAAGGTCTGTAGAGACAGCTTTGTTTTCGTCGGCTTTTTCAGTTTCTTCATCAATGCGCTGATGCTGGTCCCGACCTTCTACATGCTCCAGGTGTATGGGCGGGTGATGACCAGCGGCAGCCTGACCACCCTGGCCATGTTGACGCTGATCATGACCCTGCTGGTGATCACCCTAGGCTCCCTGGAATGGGTTCGTTCGCGCATCATGGTTCGGGTCAGTACCCGGCTGGATGTGCTGCTCAGTCGCCAGGTCTACAAGGCCAGTTTCAAACGGGCCCTGGACAGTGGCGGCATGGATGCCTCGGCCCAGTCGCTCAACGACCTGACGGGCTTGCGCCAGTTTCTTTCCAGCAGCGGTCTGTTCGCCTTTTTCGACGCGCCCTGGTTGCCGATCTATATCGCCGTGATGTTCCTGTTCCACCCCTGGTTCGGCTGGGTCGCGACAGGCAGCGCGCTGCTGTTGATAGTGCTCGCCTTCGTCAACGAGAAGCTCACGGGGCCGGTACTGGCCCAGGCCAACAAGGAGCATATCGGCGCGACCCTCCATACCACCAAGAACCTGCGCAACGCCGAAGTCATCGAGTCCATGGGCATGCTGGACACCCTGATGGATCGCTGGGGGCGCCGGCAGAGAAACGTTCTGCTGCTGCAATCCCTGGCGAGCGACCGGGGAGGCATGGTCACCACGCTTTCGCGGACTTTCCGCCTGCTGGTGCAATCGCTGGTGCTGGGCCTGGGGGCCTACCTGGCGGTGGACCATCAGGTGGGGGCCGGCCTGGTGTTCGCCGGGGCCGTGCTGCTGGGCCGGGCACTGGCGCCCATCGACCTGATGATCGGCAGCTGGAAAGGCTTTATCGCCGCCCGTTCGCAGTACAACCGCCTGAACGACATCCTCGGCAAGCAACAGGCGCAACCCGAGCGCCTGTCCTTGCCGGCGCCTGAGGGCCAGGTGCAGGTCGAGAACCTGATTGTCACGGCACCTGGCTCGAGTACCCCGATCCTCAAGAACATCAGTTTCAGCGTACCGGCCGGTTGCGTGGTGGGCATCATCGGCCCGAGCGCCTCGGGCAAGTCGACCCTGGCCAGGGCGCTGATCGGCGTCTGGCCGCCGCAGCATGGGGTGGTCCGGCTGGATGGCGCGGACATCAGCACCTGGGACAAGCATGAGCTTGGCCCGTATATCGGTTACCTGCCCCAGGACATCGAACTGTTCGAGGGCAGCATCGGCGAGAACATTGCCCGCTTCGCCGAGATCGATTCGGCGAAGGTCATCCAGGCCGCCAGGATCGCTGGCGTCCACGAAATGATCCTGCTGTTGCCCGATGGCTACGACACCGTCATCGGCAGCGAGGGCTTCATGCTCTCGGCAGGGCAGCGCCAGCGCATCGGGCTGGCCCGCGCGCTGTACGGCAACCCGCGGCTGATCATTCTCGACGAACCCAATTCCAATCTCGACGAGGTCGGCGATCGCGCCCTGGCGGCCGCCATCGGGCAGATCAAGCACACCGGCGCGACCCTGTTCGTGATTACCCACCGCACCAACATCGTGTCGCAACTCGACCGGCTGCTGGTGATGAAAGCCGGGATGGTCGGCCTCTACGGGCCGCGCGAGGAAGTGCTGGCCGAACTCAGCGGGCAGCAACCATCGGTGCCGAAACATGCCGGGCCGGTACCGGTGGTGACCAACGTGGCGTCGATCGATGCCCGCAAGGACGATGGCGGTGAATCCTATGCCTAGTCGTCAAATCGAAAGCTTTTCCGACCTGCCGGTGTCCGATCGCAAGGCCCACCGCCTGGGCATGGGCATTGTCGGTGTGACCTTCGGCCTGTTCGGCACCTGGGCGGCACTCGCGCCCCTGGACGGTGCCGCCTACGCGCCGGGGGTGGTCACCGTGCAGACTTACCGCAAGACGGTCCAGCACCTGGAAGGCGGCATCGTCAAATCGGTGCTGGCCCATGATGGCGACATCGTCAAGCGCGACGATCCGCTGATCATCCTCGACGATGCCCAGCTGCGCTCCGAGTACGAGGCGACCCAAAGCCTGCTGATCGCGGCCAGGGCCATGGAGTCGAGGCTGATTGCCGAGCGCGATGGCTTACCGGCGATCGATTTCGGGCCGGTGAGCGATCCGGCCAGCGTGCGGGGAGAGGAAGCGCGCCAGGGCGAGACCCAGGTATTCAACGCGCGGCGGGGCTCGCGGCTGGGCCAGATCGCGGTGCTGCGCGAGCGCATCGGCCAATTGCACCAGCAGATCAAGGGCCTGGAATCGATGATCGCGGTCAAGGTGCGCCTGGAGAAATCCTACAGCGGTGAAATCGGCGAATTGTCCGACCTGCTCAAGCAGGGGTTCGTCGACAAGCAACGCCTGCTCGAGCAGGACCGCAAGCTGGGGATGCTCAGGTCGGAGGTGGCCGATCACCGTTCCACCATCGACAAGACCCGCCTGCAGATCAACGAAACCCAGTTGCAGATCCTCCAGGTCGACAAGGATTTCGATTCCGACGTGGCCAAGCAGCTGGCCGAGGTGCAGACCAAGATCTACGACTTGCAAGAGAAGAACTCGGCCCTGGAAGACCGCCTCAGCCGTATCGTCATCCGCGCCCCCGACGCGGGCATGGTGATTGGCATGACGGTGCACACCATTGGCGGTGTCGTGCGTTCGGCGACGCCCTTGCTGGACATCGTGCCCTCGGTGTCCGAACTGGTCATAGAGGCCCAGGTGGCGCCGGTGGATATCGACCGGATCGCCATCGGCAAGCGCGCCGATATCCGTTTCGGCGCGTTCAATAGCTCGACCACGCCGGTGATCGAAGGCGAGGTCAGCAGCGTCTCGGGCGACCGCTTGACCAACGAAAAGACCGGGACCGCCTATTACCTGGCGCGGGTCCGGGTCACCGAGCACGGCGTGCGTACCTTGGGGGAGCGCAAGTTGTTGCCGGGGATGCCGGCGGACGTGCTGATCGTCACCGGGCAACGCACGCTGTTGCAGTACCTGATGCAGCCGGCCCGGGATGTGATGTCTCAATCAATGATCGAGGAGTGACCCGTGGGAGCGCCGTCAGTTCTGCTAGCGAGTGCATTCATGCTTGCAGCGGGGGCCGCCTTGGCGCAAACCGCTGCGGTAACGTCGACCGGGGTCAATGCCTCGACCTATTCCACCGACCTCATGCAGTTGTATCGCGAGGCACGGCTGGAAGATCCACAGGTCCTGGCCTCTTTTGCCCAAGCGCAGGCGGGCAAGGAGCATCAACGCGAGGCGCTGGGGGCGCTGTTGCCGCAACTGTCGCTGAATGCCGGGAGAAACCGGATCCACCAGGAAAACGACCTGATACAGGAGCGCAGCTACGATAGCGAAAGCTACAGCCTGGTGCTGCGCCAGTACCTCTACAACAAGGCCGCGTGGGAGAACTACCAGAAGTTCAAGAGCCTGGCCAAGCAGTCCGAGTCCGAAGCGCTGGACGCCCAGGCCGAGGCCACGGTGGAACTGGCGCGGCGCTACTTCACCGCGCTGGCGGCCGAGGATGAGCTGGAGCTGGTGAGGGCCGAGCGGCGGACCACGCAAAAGAGCCTGGACCGGGTCAACGCGTTGTACGAAAAGCAGATGGCGATGATTACCGACCAGCTCGACCTCAAGGCCCGGGTGGACCTGCTCGCGGCCCAGGAACTGGATGCCCGCAACCAGGCCCGCATCAGCCGCGAGGCGCTGGCGGAACTCGTCGGCCGGCCGGTCAAGGAGAGGCTCAACCGGATTCGCGATGGCGCGCAACTGCGGGTTTCGGCGCAGAGCCTGGAGTCCTGGGTGCGCGATGGCATGGAGCTGAACCCGACGCTCAAGGCCAGCGAAAGCGGCGCCGAAGCCGCGAACGCAGCGTTGCGCAGTGGCAAGGGCGGGCACTATCCGACGGTGAGCCTGAACCTCAGCGCGCAACAGACCAACGAGGGCTACAACAATACCCTGGCGCCACGCACCGACAGCTATGTCGCCGGCATCGGCGTCCAGGTGCCGCTGTACAGCGGCGGCTCGACCTCGGCGCGGGTCCGTGGGCTCTACCAGGACCAGCTGGTCGCCGAGCAGCAGCTGGAAGCGATCCGGCGCCGGGTGGTCAAGGAGATCACCAGCGCCTACCTGACCGCCAATTCGAACGGCGAAAAGATCGACGCCAGTCGTTCGGCCCTGGCCTCGGCACAGCTGTCCAGGGTGGCGGCGGAGAAGGGGCTGAGCTACGGCATGGTCAATGCCGTCGATGTACTGACCAGCGTGCGCAACGAGTTCCGTGCCCGGCGCGACCTGCTCAAGACGCAATACGAGTTCCTCAGCAACGTCTTCACCCTCAATCGCTGGGCGGGCAAACCGCCGGTGGAAAGTGTCGAGAATGTGAATGCCTGGCTCAGCCCCGGTAGCGCCGGCCAGGCCATGGGCGTTGGCATCGAGGACCAGGAGTAAGACACCGGGGCATTTCTGCCCCGGCTGAAGAATCGCTTGCGCAGAGGACCGGCGTTGAACCGGAGATTTCATGGCGCTGCCGGCCCCGTCGATAAATTGACGCTCTCATTGCCTACTGACTTATCTGCGCGCCATTCGTCTGTTACTTGACGAGCCTGGTGGGGTCCGGCTTTGCCCGCCGCTCGCTCGTGGCGAGCCTAAGAGCTTGATTTGCGGGGGGTAGGGCGCCCCAGGGGAACCTCGACCCAACGACCCGCACCCGGCTTGGGTCGAAGACCGACGGATGGGTTGGCAGGCAGCGCAGTGGGCTGGCCTAGACTCAGTTGAGGGCTCGCGGATGCCCTGCGACACGTGCAAACTATTGATAGTTATTCTTATTTATGCCGTTTCGATAACTTTGCCCGGCTGCGGGAAACCTCCGCAATTTCTGCCTGTACCCTGGGTCGCCAAGACCCGGGCGGGCACGTTTCAGAGCCTTTCGGCGCTCGCATCCGTCCTTCAAGAGCGAGTGGCCGATCAAGGAAGGCCAACGCGTATGAAGGTCATCGTTTTTCAAGGGGAGGCAGGAAGATCATGCCAGACCATACAAAAACGATACGCGTGATGCTGATCGACTGCCGCCCCCTCGTGCTCATGGGGCTCCATGATTTGATCAATGCGAGGAAGCCCCGGATGGAGGTGAGTGGCCAGGCCACCACCTACACCAATGCGCTGGACCTTGCCGATCAGCTGCGTCCCAATGTGATTTTTTTCAGTTTCTTTCCGGATGCGCTGAACCCCCTGGAGGTCGTCGCGGGGCTGACCCGCAGCCCGGAAATGAAATTGCTGGTGCTCAAGGGCCTGTACGAATCCGTTCCGGTTGCCCAGGCGATCGAGGCGGGCGCGCGCGGCATCGTGCTGGCGGAAGACCCGACGGACTCGATCATCCGGGCCATCATCAAGGTCCACCATCACGACGCCGGGCTGGACCGAGCCTGGTCTGGCGGGCTTTCCGGCTATGCCGCGACCCGGCATATACCCGTGCGATGCAACCTGGAGCAGGCGAAGCAGGCGCGGCTGACATTGCGCGAGCGGGAGCTGATTCGCGCCATCGTCGGCGACCCGTCCGCCAAATACATGAGCATCGCCGAGCGCCTGGGCATCAGTGAGCACACCGTGCACAACCACCTCAGCAACATTTATCAGAAGCTCAACCTGATCAACCGCATCGACTTGCTGATGTACGCCCTCAAGCACGGGCTCACCGACAACGAAGAGCCGCCCGACTCCACGTGGGTGGAGCTGGATTGAGCTGATCAAGACAAGGCAGCCCTGTGGCTGCCCTTGTCGCTGTCCAGGCTGCCCGGATCGAGGGTAATGCCGTTCTCGTCGTTTCCTGCCCCATGAATGCGCAGGCATGTCGCCGTGCTCTGTGAGCCTTGGGCTGCCTGGGCGTTTGTCGCGCGAGCGAGTGAGAGCGTTGCGGACGGTAGCGGCAAAAAAAAGCGAGGGTGGTTTCCAGGCCACCCTCGCTTTTATTCGCATGTGCGAGGTTTCAGACGCTGCCCATTACGATATCGGTATTGAGCAGATCGACCCCGACCAGGGTAATGGTGGTGATCTGTCCGCCCGTCTCGGCCACCGTCACGATGCTGTCGGCGCCGGCGTTGTCGATCGACTGCACAGTGGCGCCCGCGTCACCAATGAGCACCACTGCGTCGCGCTGGCCGGCTCCGGCATCGAAGCCTGTGACCTGGTACTGGTTCTCGGCGACCGACAGGTCGATGTTGAAGGCATCCCTTTCACCCGTGGTGCCCACCAGCCTGAAGTCGAAGAGCACGTCGGTCGTGTCGTTGGCGAACAGGTTGGCGTCGAACGCGCTGGTCGCCGTGTCGCCATCCTTGTCCGTCACCGTTGCGTTGAACGCCAGCTTGACGTCGCTGGCCAGGCTCTCGGTCTCGTGGGTGAACTCGATCGTCGGGATCTTGATCTCGCCCCGGGCCATCGTCAGCTGGACCGCATCGATCAACGATGTAGCCGATTGCTCGACGGTGAAGGACACCTGTCCACCGGCCTCTGGCGTCAGGGTGTTGACCTCGATCAGGTTGGAGAAGGTGCCATCTTCGTAGAAGACCCTGTAGTACAGGTCTTCGGTTGCCGTGTTGTAACCGCCCACGGAGTTGTCGATAAACACCTTCATGCTCGTCAGCAGGCTTTGCGGGTTGACCACGAAGCTTTCATCGGCCGCGCCGATCGCCGCCTGGTTGTCGCCCTGGAGCAGGTTGTTGGCGACGCCGATGCCAGCCGTACTGACGTTCAAGGCTGCCGAGCCGATGTAGGACGGCAGCGGGTTGGTTTGCAACTGCGCTTCGGTAGGGTCGGACGCTCCAAGCCCGATGCCGGTCTGAATGCTGTTCGCGCCGCTTGCCGGAGCCAGTGGGTTGGCGCCGAAGAACACGATGTCCTCGCTACCGATGGTCAGCGTGCGCACGGGGTCAGGGCCACCGGCATCCAGCGAGCCGTCGGCACTGCTGAGGACGATGGTCGAGCGGAAGCCTTCCTCCAGGTCCAGCGCATAAGTGCCGTTGGCGTAGGCGCTCAGGGTGTAGTGGACGGTGGTGTCCGCGGTCGCCGCGTTGTTGTCGAAGTCACCGGTCAAGGTGCCCGCGAACTGATACGCGCCATTGGCGTCCGGTGACGGCGACTGCTCGACCAGCGTACCGGTGCCGGTGGTGGTCGTATCGTCCGGCCGGACCAGGGTGAACTGGCCGTTCACCAGCGAGATGTCCAGCCCGGCCGCACCCAGCCCGTCGGCGCCGGCGGCCATGTTCCAGTAGCCTTGTTGCGCCTGGTCGGTCCCGGTGCCGATCAGGTTGCCGAACGCCAGGGTTGGCGTGTCGTCATCGACGGTGATCACCAGCTTGTCGGCCGCGGCGGTCACCGTGTCGCCGTCCTTGTCGGTGGCTTGCAGCAGGCTGCCCAGGTTGATCGTCAGGTCGTTCTCGTCGTTGCCGGCCGCGTGATCCAGGGGCTGGAGCAGGCTGAAGGTGTAGGCACCCGCTACCGTCAGGCTGAGGGTGAACACGTCAGTCGCGCCGGCCTTGGCGGTCAGGGTGCTGCCCAGGACGCTGTAGGTCAGTGCCACTCCACCGGAGCTCAGGGCTGGCAAGCCGCTGGTGTTACTCGACAAGGAGTAGCTCAGCGGTACGTCGGCCCCGGACTGGAAGATGCCGCTGACGTTGCCGCTGACCGTGGTGACCTCGCCCGGTACGTCGCCGATACCCCCGGCGATGCCATTGGCCAGGCCGTCCTCGTCGACGGTGCCGGCCTCGGCGCTGCCATTCGCCGTTGGCGTGTCGTCATCGACGGTGATCACCAGTTTCTCGGCGGCAGCGGTTACCGTGTCGCCGTCCCTGTCGGTGGCTTGCAGCAAGGTGCCCAGGTTAAGGGTGATGTCGTTTTCATCGTTGCCGGCCGGATGATCCAGCGGCTGGAGCAGGCTGAAGCTGTAGTCACCTGCGGCACTGAGGCTGAAGGTGAACACATCGACGGCACCTGCCTTGGCCGTCAGGGTATCTCCCGCCACGCTGTAGACCAGCGCCACCCCACCCGAGCTCAGGGCTGGCAGGCCGCTGGTATCACTCGACAAGGCGTAAGTCAGCGGTACGTCGGCACCCGACTGGAAGATACCGCTGATGCTGCCGCTGGTCGTGGTGGCTTCGCCAGGCACGTCACCGATACCCCCGGCAATGCCGTTGGCCAGGCCGTCCTCATCGACGGTGCCGGCCGCGGCGGTGCCATTCGCCGTTGGCGTGTCGTCATCGACGGTGATCACCAGTTTCTCGGCGGCGGCCGTTACCGTGTCGCCGTCCCTGTCGGTGGCCTGCAGCAGAGTCCCCAGGTTGAGGGTGATGTCGTTTTCATCGTTGCCGGCTGGGTGATCCAGCGGCTGCAGCAGGGTGAAGCTGTAGGCACCGGCGGCGCTGAGGCTGAAGGTGAATACATCGGTGGTACCGGCCTTGGCGGTGAGGGTATCGCCCGCCACGCTGTACACCAGTGCCACTCCGCCAGACGTCAGGGCTGGCAGGCCGCTGGTATCGCTCGACAAGGCGTAAGTCAGCGGTACGTCGGCACCCGACTGGAAGATACCGCTGACGCTGCCATTGGCCACGGTGGCCTCACCGGCCACGTCGCCGACGCCACCGGCAATGCCATTGGCCAGGCCGTCCTCATCGACGGTGCCGGCCGCAGCGGTTCCGCTTGCGGTGGGGGTGTCGTCATCGACGGTGATCACCAGTTTCTCGGCCGCAGCGGTCACGGTGTCGCCATCCTTGTCGGTGGCCTGCAGCATTGCGCCCAGATTAAGGGTGATGTCGTTTTCATCGTTACCGGCTGGATGATCCAGCGGTTGCAGCAGGGTGAAGCTGTAGTCACCCGCAGCATTGAGGCTGAAGGTAAACACATCGACTGCGCCAGCCTTGGCCGTCAGGGTATCGCCGGCAACGCTGTAGACCAGCGCCACGCCGCCCGAACTCAGGGCTGGCAGACCGCTGGTGTCGCTCGACAAGGCGTAAGTCAGCGGTACATCGGCGCCGGACTGGAAGATACCGGTCACGCTGCCGCTGGCCGTTGTCGCTTCGCCAGGTACGTCGCCAACGCCGCCGGCGATGCCGTTGGCCAGGCCGTCTTCGTCGACAGTGCCAGCCGCGGCAGTTCCAGTGGCGGTTGGCGTGTCGTCATCGACGGTGATCACCAGCTTGTCGGCGGCGGCGGTCACCGTATCGCCGTCCTTGTCGGTAGCTTGCAACATCGCGCCCAGGTTGAGCGTGATGTCGTTTTCATCGTTGCCCGCTGGATGATCCAGCGGTTGCAACAGGGTGAAGCTGTAGTCACCTGCAGCATTGAGGCTGAAGGTGAATACATCGGTTGCGCCCGCCTTGGCGGTCAGGGTGTCGCCGGCGACGCTATACACCAGCGCCACTCCGCCCGAACTCAGGGCTGGCAGACCGCTGGTATCACTCGACAAGGAGTAAGTCAGCGGTACGTCGGCACCGGACTGGAAGATACCCGTCACGCTGCCGCTGGCCGTTGTCGCTTCGCCAGGTACGTCACCGACACCACCGGCAATACCATTGGCCAGGCCATCCTCGTCAACGGTGCCAACTCCAGCGGTTCCATTCGCCGTTGGTGTGTCGTCATCGACGGTAATCACCAGCTTGTCGGCGGCGGCTGTCACCGTATCGCCGTCCTTGTCGGTGGCTTGCAGCATTGCACCCAGGTTGAGGCTGATGTCGTTTTCATCGTTGCCGGCTGGATGATCCAGCGGTTGCAGCAGGGTGAAGTTGTAGTCACCCGCAGCATTGAGGCTGAAGGTAAACACATCGACTGCGCCAGCCTTGGCCGTCAGGGTGTCGCCGGCAACGCTATAGACAAGGGCAACTCCGCCCGAACTCAGCGCTGGCAGGCCACTGGTATCACTCGACAAGGAGTAAGTCAGCGGCACATCGGCCCCGGACTGGAAGATCGCTGTGACGCTGCCGCTGGCTGTGGTGGCTTCGCCAGGTACGTCACCGACGCCACCAGCGATGCCATTGGCCAGGCCATCCTCGTCGACGGTTCCGGCCCCAGCGGTGCCATTTGCGGTGGGGGTGTCGTCATCGACGGTAATCACCAGTTTTTCGGCGGCAGCGGTTACCGTGTCGCCGTCCTTATCCGTGGCTTGCAGCATTGCACCCAGGTTAAGGGTGATGTCGTTCTCGTCATTTCCGGCCGGATGATCCAGCGGTTGCAACAAGGTGAAGCTGTAGTCACCCGCAGCGCTAAGGCTGAAGGTGAATACATCGACGGCACCCGCCTTGGCGGTCAGGGTATCGCCAGCGACGCTATAGACCAGCGCGACTCCACCCGAACTCAGGGCTGGCAAGCCACTGGTGTCGCTCGACAGGGAGTAAGTCAGCGGTACATCAGCGCCGGACTGGAAGATGCCCGTCACATTGCCGCTGGCGGTGGTGGCTTCGCCAGCCACGTCGCCGACGCCACCGGCAATACCGTTGGCCAGGCCGTCTTCATCGACGGTGCCAGCCTCGGCGGCTCCGGTTGCGGTGGGTGTGTCGTCATCGACGGTGATCACCAGCTTGTCGGCCGCGGCGGTCACGGTGTCACCGTCCTTGTCGGTGGCTTGCAGCATCGCGCCCAGGTTAAGGGTAATGTCGTTTTCATCGTTGCCGGCTGGATGGTCCAGCGGTTGCAGCAAGGTGAAGCTGTAGTCACCCGCGGCGCTGAGGCTGAAGGTGAACACATCGGTGGTACCGGCCTTGGCGGTCAGGGTATCGCCAGCGACGCTATAGACCAGCGCGACTCCACCCGAGCTCAGGGCTGGCAGACCGCTGGTGTCGCTCGACAAGGCGTAAGTCAGCGGTACGTCGGCGCCGGACTGGAAGATACCGGTCACGCTGCCGCTGGCCGTGGTGGCTTCGCCAGCCACGTCGCCGACACCACCGGCAATACCGTTGGCCAGGCCGTCCTCATCGACAGTGCCGGCCCCAGCGGTGCCATTCGCGGTTGGGGTGTCGTCATCGATGGTGATCACCAGTTTGTCGGCCGCGGCGGTCACCGTATCGCCATCCTTATCCGTTGCCTGCAGCATCGTGCCCAGGTTGATCGTGATGTCGTTTTCGTCATTGCCGGCCGGGTGATCCAGCGGCTGCAGCAGGGTAAAGCTGTAGGCACCGGCGGCACTGAAGCTGAAGGTGAATACCTCGGCGCCACCCACGCCTGCATTGGCGGTGAGAGTGTCGCCCGCGACGCTGTACACCAGCGCCACTCCGCCGGAAGTCAGGGCTGGCAGGCCACTGGTATCGCTCGACAGGGAGTAAGTCAGTGGCACGTCGGCACCGGACTGGAAGATTGCCGTCACATTGCCGCTGGCCGTGGTGGCTTCTCCGGGCACATCGCCGATACCGCCGGCGATGCCATTGGTCAGGCCGTCTTCATCGACGGTACCGGCCTCGGCGGTTCCGGTAGCGGTTGGCGTGTCGTCATCGACGGTAATCACCAGTTTCTCGGCGGCAGCCGTTACCGTATCGCCATCCTTGTCGGTGGCTTGCAGCATCGCGCCCAGGTTAAGGCTGATGTCGTTTTCATCGTTGCCGGCCGGATGATCCAGCGGCTGGAGCAGGCTGAAGCTGTAGTCACCTGCGGCATTGAGGCTGAAGGTGAACACATCGACTGCGCCGGCCTTGGCCGTCAGGGTATCGCCGGCGACGCTGTACACCAGCGCCACTCCGCCTGAACTCAGGGCTGGCAGGCCGCTGGTATCGCTCGACAGAGAGTAAGTCAGCGGTACATCGGCCCCGGACTGGAAGATCGCCGTGACGCTGCCGCTGGCTGTGGTGGCTTCGCCAGGCACATCGCCGACACCACCGGCAATACCGTTGGCCAGGCCGTCCTCATCGACAGTGCCGGCCCCAGCGGTGCCATTCGCGGTGGGGGTGTCGTCATCGACGGTAATCACCAGCTTGTCGGCCGCGGCGGTTACCGTATCGCCATCCTTGTCGGTGGCTTGCAGCATCGCGCCGAGGTTGATTGTGATGTCGTTTTCATCATCACCCGCTGGATGATCCAGCGGTTGCAGCAGGGTGAAGCTATACGCGCCCGCCGCGCTAAGGCTGAAGGTGAACACATCGACGGCGCCGGCCTTGGCGGTCAGGGTGTCGCCGGCGACGCTGTACACCAGCGCCACTCCGCCCGAACTCAGGGCTGGCAGGCCGCTGGTATCGCTCGACAGAGAGTAAGTCAACGGCACGTCGGCGCCGGACTGGAAGATGCCCGTGACGTTGCCGCTGGCCGTCGTTGCTTCGCCAGGCACATCGCCGACACCACCGGCAATACCGTTGGCCAGGCCGTCCTCATCGACGGTTCCAGCCTCGGCGGTTCCGGCGGCGGTTGGCGTATCGTCATCGACGGTAATCACCAGTTTCTCGGCCGCGGCCGTGACCGTATCGCCATCCTTGTCGGTGGCTTGCAGCATCGCGCCCAGGCTAAGGGTGATGTCGTTTTCATCGTCGCCCGCTGGATGATCCAGCGGTTGCAGCAGGGTGAAGCTATACGCGCCCGCCGCGCTAAGGCTGAAGGTGAACACATCGACTGCGCCGGCCTTGGCCGTCAGGGTATCGCCGGCGACGCTGTACACCAGCGCCACTCCGCCTGAACTCAGGGCTGGCAGGCCGCTGGTATCGCTCGACAAGGAGTAAGTCAGTGGTACGTCGGCCCCGGACTGGAAGATCCCGGTGACGTTGCCGCTGGCCGTGGTGACCTCGCCAGGTACGTCGCCGACACCGCCGGGGATGCCATTGGCCAAGCCATCCTCGTCGACGGTGCCGGCCGCGGCGACGCCGGTCGCGGTGGGCGTATCGTCGTCGACGGTGATCACCAGTTTCTCGGCCGCAGCCGTCACCGAATCGCCATCCTTGTCGGTGGCCTTCAGCAAGGTACCGAGGTTAAGGGTGATGTCGTTTTCGTCGTTGCCGGCTGGGTGGTCCAGGGGCTGGAGCAGGGTAAAGCTGTAGTCACCTGCGGCATTGAGGCTGAAGGTGAACACATCGACGGCGCCCGCCTTGGCGGTCAGGGTGTCGCCCACCACGCTATACACCAGTGCGACGCCGCCGGAAGTCAGGGCCGGCAGGCCGCTGGTATCACTCGACAAGGAGTAAGTCAGCGGCACATCGACGCCGGACTGGAAGATGGCGCTCACGTTGCCGCTGACGCTGGTGACCTCGCCAGGCACGTCGCCGACACCGCCGGGGATGCCATTGGCCAGGCCGTCCTCATCGACGGTGCCGGCTGCCGCGGTGCCGGCCGCTGACGGTCCATCGTCCTCGAAGATCATCTGCGAGCCGATTTCGGTGGTGATCGTGGAGGGGTGGCGCAGCGAGAAACCACCGATGTCGAAGTCGGCGTGGTTATCGCCCCTGGCGTTGACGGCTGCGCCATTCTCGATCAGCACGCGGTTGTGATCCGCGCTGGTGGTGTATTCGATCTGGTAGCCGGCCTTGACGCCGGTGATGGTGGCCACGCCGCCGGTAAAGCTGATGGCAATGTTCGGATCGTTCACCGACCCGTCGGAGTTCTCGATCACCAGCCCGGTGCTTTTATCGAAGATGCGCACATTGGTGATGGCCACCGACGTATCGTTCGCATAGCCGTTGACGAAGTTCACGCCGGTTTCAACCGCAGTGCTGTAGGCACTGATTCTGACCATCGCAGTCTTGCCGCCTTGCAATTGCACGACATCGAAACTGGCCGTCGTTGCATTAAACATCGCGGTGTAGTCGATGTTGGCTTCGACGTCGGCTTCGTTCTGGCTCAGGTTGGGAACAGTCACATCCAGCCGGGCGCCGGTGACGAAGGTCAGGCGGATGCCTTCCTGTTCCACGATCATCTGGTTGTTGGTACCGATGGTGGTCGGGCCACCGCCCTGGCTGGTGTTGATGGTGTCACCGGTGTTGATGTTGGCGCCCGATGACTGGTCCGCAGGGTCTTTACCGGTGGCGATGATCGTCGGATCGCTGACCCGCAATACACCGCCATCGTCGACCACCGTCGGGTTCGACCCGGTGAACATCAGGAACAGGTTCTGCCCGGAGGGGGCGTTGGTCAGGTCGAAGCCGTCCTTGAGGGTACTGACGAACACCTTGTCCAGCAGGCTGAGGGCATCGTCCGGGTTACTGGCGTCCGGGTGCTTGAGCGGTTGGTATTCCACGGTCCAGATCTTGCCGCCGCTGACCGGCGATCCGGTTTCCTCGATATAGGCGGCGAACACTATCGCGCCGTCAGGGCCTCCGGCCCGACCCAACAGGATGTTGTTGTTGGTATCGGTATACAGAAGGATGCTGGTGCCATCGAGGGTATCCAGCCCGCTGTCCAGGCCGTTGAGCGCCGCGCCCAGGCTGTCGGTGAACTTGATATCGAGGACGTTGGTACCGGGTGTCAGGTTGAGGGTGAAGGCATTGCTGCCGGTATCGCCCACGGCACCGGTATAGCCACTCAAGGCGGCGTCCATGGCGGTACCGGCGCCAAGGGCGCTCAGGCGGGTGGCGAAGGTCGAGGGCAGGGCGGACAACAGGATGTCATTGTCGTCGGCGTCTCCTGCCGGGCTCGGCGTGGTGGTGGCATTCTGCAACCCGGTGGTTTCGTCCAGGGTCACGCTCGAGCCGATCACCACGGGCGCGGTGCCGTTGGCCTGGGCGGTGCTGAGGGTCAGCGTGTCGTCACTGGGGAAGACGGGGTAGAGAGTGGTACTGGTGTCAGCGGTCAGGTCGTTCGTGGGAGATGTGGTTGTTTTAGAAGTGATCATGACGTTCTCCTGTGCAATACCAGTCGTTGAGGCCGCAGATGGGCCCTCTGTTGGCAGATGCAACCACTATGGAGATGCCATGCAGGTTGCGCATTGGCCGATACTCCCAGGCAGGATGGGAGTTTCAGCCTATTCAGGACGGGACGCGGGATAAGGCGCAGCAGCGCTCGTAAACAGGACCCTGAGGGGGCTTCAGGGATAGCCCGCGATGGCGGCCACAGGCCGTCGTCGAGCGGCTCGACGGGCTGCTCGAGCGTTCGCCGCGGTTCTCAATATGGGCGCGCAAAAAAGCGAGGGTGGTTTCCAGGCCACCCTCGCTTGGGTTTGACACGCGAGGTTTCAGACGCTGCCCATCACAATGTCGGTATTGAGCAGATCGACCCCGACCAGGGTAATGGTGGTGATCTGTCCGCCGGTCTCGGCCACCGTCACGATGCTGTCGCTGCCGGCATTGTCGACCGACTGCACAACGGCCCCCGCGTCACCAATGAGCACCAGCGCATCGCGCTGGCCGGCGCCCGCATCGAAGCCTGTGACCTGGTACTGGTTCTCGGTGGCTGCCAGGTCGATGTTGAAGGCATCGCGCTCACCGGTGGTGCCCATCAGCCTGAAGTCGAACAGGGCGTTGGCCGGGTCGTTGGCGAACAGGTTGGCGTCGAATGCGCTGGTCGCCGTGTCGCCATCCTTGTCCGTCACCGTCGCGTTGAACGCCAGCTGGATATCGCTGGCCAGGCTCTGGACCTCGTGAATGAACTCGATGGTCGGCACCTTGATCGTGCCCTTGCCCATGGTGAGCTGGACGGCGTCGATCAGGTGGGTGCCGTCCCACTCTACGGTGAAGGAGGTCTGGCCTCCGGCCTCCGCCTGCAGGTCGGCGGCCTGGACCTTGATGGGCGCGCCCGAGGTCGTGCCGTTGTCGTAGTAGATCGTGTAGTACAGCTCTTCCGTGGCCGGGTTGTAGCCCTGCACCGAGTTGTCGATATAGACCTTCATGGCCGTCAGCAGCGTCTCGGGGTTGACCACGAAACTCTCGTCACCGGCATTGATGCCCGCCGTGTTGTTGCCCTCCAGGTTGTTGTTGGCAATGCCGATGCCCGAGGTGCTGACGTTCATGGCCGCTGTGCCTATGAACGACGGCAAGGGGTTGGTCTGCAACTGCGCTTCGGTAGGGTCGGGTGCTCCGAGCCCGATACCGGTGAGGATGCTGTTATCGCCGGTTTGCGGCGCCAGCGGATTCGCGCCGAAGAACACCACATCCTCGGTGCCGATCGTCAACGTGCGCACAGGGTCCGGGCCACCGGCATCCAGTGAGCCATCGGCACTGCTGAGGACCACGGTCGAGCGGAAGCCTTCTTCCAGGTCCAGCGCATAAGTGCCGTTGGCATAGGCGCTCAGGGTGTAGTGGATGGTGGTGTCGGCGGTTGCCGCGTTGTTGTCGAAGTCACCGGTCAAGGTGCCGGCGAATTGGTAGGCGCCATTGACGTCCGGTGAAGGCGACTGCTCGACCAGCGTGCCGGTCCCGGTGGTGGTCGTATCGTCCGGCCGGACCAGGGTGAACTGGTCGTTCACCAGCGAGATGTCCAGGCCGTTGGCATCCAGCCCGTCGGCGCCAGAACCCAGGTTCCAGTAGCCTTGTTGCGCCAGCTGGGTTCCGGTGCCGATCAGGTTGCCGAAGGCCAGGGTCGGGGTGTCGTCATCGACGGTGATCACCAGCTTGTCGGCCGCAGCGGTCACCGTGTCGCCGTCCTTGTCGGTGGCTTGCAGCAGGCTACCCAGGTTAATGGTGATGTCGTTCTCATCGTTGCCCGCCGCGTGATCCAGGGGCTGCAGCAGAGTGAAGGCATAGGCCCCCACGGCATTGAGGCTGAAGGTGAACACATTGACCGCGCCGGCCTTGGCGGTGAGGGTATCGCCGGTAACGCTGTAGGTCAGCGCCACACCGCCCGAACTCAGGGCCGGCAGGCCGCTGGTATCGCTCGACAAGGCGTAAGTCAGCGGTACGTCGGCACCGGACTGGAAGACCCCGGTCACGCTGCCATTGGCGGTGGTGGACTCGCCCGCCACATCCCCGACACCTCCGGCGATGCCATTGGCCAGGCCGTCCTCATCGACGGTTCCGGCTTCGGCGGTGCCGTTGGCGGTGGGCGTGTCGTCATCGACGGTGATCACCAGTTTGTCGGCCGCGGCGGTTACCGTGTCGCCGTCCTTGTCGGTGGCTTGCAACATCGCGCCCAGGTTGAGGGTGATGTCGTTTTCATCGTTGCCCGCTGGATGATCCAGCGGTTGTAGCAGGGTGAAGCTGTAGTCACCGGCGGCGCTGAGGCTGAAGGTGAATACATCGACGGCGCCCGCCTTGGCCGTCAGGGTATCGCCGGCGACGCTATAGACCAGCGCCACCCCGCCCGAACTGAGGGCCGGCAGGCCACTGGTGTCACTCGACAGGGAATAGCTCAGCGGTACATCGGCACCCGACTGGAAGATCCCCGTGACGCTGCCGATGGCGGTGGTGGCTTCGCCCGCCACATCACCGACACCACCGGCAATACCGTTGGCCAGGCCGTCTTCATCGACGGTTCCAGCCGCGGCGGTTCCGGTTGCGGTGGGTGTGTCGTCATCGACGGTAATCACCAGTTTCTCGGCGGCGGCCGTTACCGTGTCGCCGTCCTTGTCGGTGGCTTGCAGCAAGGTGCCCAGGTTGATCGTGATGTCGTTCTCGTCGTTGCCCGCTGGATGATCCAGCGGCTGGAGCAGGGTGAAGTTGTAGTCACCCGCGGCATTGAGGCTGAAGGTAAACACATCGACGGCGCCGGCCTTGGCGGTGAGGGTGTCACCCGCGACGCTGTAGACCAGCGCCACTGCGCCCGAACTCAGGGCCGGCAGGCCGCTGGTGTCACTCGACAAGGCGTAAGTCAGCGGCACGTCGGCACCGGACTGGAAGATGCCCGTGACGTTGCCGCTGGCAGTAGTGAGTTCACCCGGCACATCGCCGACACCACCGGCGATGCCATTGGCCAGGCCATCCTCGTCGACGGTGCCGGCCCCAGCGGTGCCATTCGCGGTGGGCGTGTCGTCATCGACGGTGATCACCAGTTTTTCGGCGGCAGCGGTTACCGTATCGCCGTCCTTGTCGGTGGCCTGCAGCAGGCTACCCAGGTTGATGGTGATGTCGTTCTCGTCATTGCCGGCTGGATGATCCAGCGGCTGCAGCAAGGTGAAGCTGTAGGCACCCGCTGCGCTGAGGCTGAAGGTGAACACATCGACCGCGCCGGCCTTGGCGGTGAGGGTGTCGCCGACCACGCTGTAGACCAGCGCCACGCCACCGGATGTCAGGGCCGGCAGGCCGCTGGTGTCGCTCGACAAGGAGTACGTCAGTGGCACATCGACGCCGGACTGGAAGATGCCCGTCACGTTGCCGCTGGCATTGGTGGATTCGCCAGGTACGTCGCCGACGCCGCCGGCGATGCCATTGGCCAGGCCGTCTTCGTCGACGGTACCGGCCTCAGCGGTTCCGGCCGCGGCCGGCCCATCGTCCTCGAAGATCATCTTCGAGCCGATTTCGGCGGTCGCGGTGGTGGCTTGGCGCAGGGTGAAGCCACCGATGTCGAAGTCGGCGTGGTCATTGCCCTTGGCGTCCACGGCTGCGCCATTCTCGACCAGCACGCGGTTGTGGTTTGCACTGGTGGTGTATTCGATCTGGTAGCCGGCCTTGACGCCGGTGATGGTGGCCACGCCGCCATCGAAGCTGATGAGGATGCTCGTATCGTTCACCGAGCCGTCGGAGTTCTCGATCACCAGCCCGGTGGCGTTGTCGATGACTTGAACATTGGTAATGGCCACCGACGTATCGTCCGCATAGCCGTTGACGAAGTCCGCGCCGGTTTCAACCGCGGTGCTGAAGGCACTGATCCTGACCACGGCACTCTTGCCGCTTTGCAGCTGCACCACATCGAAGCTGGCCGTCGTCGCATTAAACACTGCGGTGTAGTCGATATTGGCTTCGACGTCCGCTTCGTTCTGATCCAGGTTGGGCACGGTCACGTCCTGCCGGGCGCCGGTGACGAAGGTAAAACGGATGCCTTCCTGTTCCACGATCATCTGGTTGTTGGTGCCGAAGGTGGTCGGGCCACCGGCCTGGCTGGTGTTGATGGTGTCACCGGTATTGATATTGACCCCCGTCGATTCGTCGGCGGGGTCCTTGCCGGTGGCGATGATCGTCGGGTCGCTGATCCGCAGGACACCGCCATCGTCGACCACCGTCGGGTTGGCCTTGGTGAACATCAGGAACAGGTTCTGCCCGGAAGGCGCATTGGCCAGGCTGAACGTCAGGTCCTGGCTGGCGCCGATAAACACCTTGTCCAGCAGGTTGAGGGCATCGTCCGGGTTACTGCCGTCCGGGTGCTTGAGCGGTTGGTATTCCACGGTCCAGATCTTGCCGCCCGACAGCGGCGAGCCGGTTTCCTCGATATAGGCGGCGAATACGATCGCCCCGTCAGGGCCTCCGGCCCGGCCCAGCAGGATGTTGTTGTCGGTATCGGTATACAGAAGGATGTCGATGCCATCGAGGGTGTCCAGGCCGCTGTCCAGGCCGTCGAGCGGTGCGCCCAGGCTGTCGGTGAAGCCGACATCGACATTGATCGCATCGGGCGCCAGGTTGAGGGTGAAGGCATTGCTGCCGGTGTCGCCCAGGGCGCCGGTATAGCCGCTCAAGGCGGCGTCCGTCGCGGTGCCGGCGCCGAGGGCGGTCAGCCGGGTGGCGAAGGCCGAGGGCAGGGCGGCCAGCAGGATGTCATTGTCGTCGGCGTCTCCCGCAGGGGCTGGCGTGGCGGTGGCGTTCTGCAGCCCGGTGGTTTCGTCCAGCGCAACGTTGACGCCGGTCGCTACCACGAGCGGGTCGCTCGTGAGGGATAGGTTTTCTTGCAGGGTAGTCATGACAATTCTCCTAGGCAGTTCCAGCCATTGGGGCCGCACTGGGCCCTCTGCTGGCAGATTTCACAACTATGGGGATGCACAGGAGGTTGCGCATTGGCCGATACTCCTGGGCGGCCTGGGAGTTTCAGCCTATCTGGGAGGGAAACGGGGGGAGGCGAAGGTGCCGGTCCAGGACGAGCTCTTCAGACCTTGCGCCGCTTGAGCGTGCGGCGCGGCAAAAAAAAGCGAGGGTGGTTTCCAGGCCACCCTCGCACGGGTTTGATGCGCCAGGTTTCAGACGCTGGCCATCACAATGTCGGTATTGAGCAGATCGACCCCGAGCAGGGTGATGGTCGTCAGTTGTCCGCCGGTCTCGGCAATCGTCACGATGCTGTCGTTGCTGGCATTGTCGATCGACTGCACAGTAGCGCCCGCGTCACCAATGAGCACCACCGCATCCCGTTGGCCCGGGCCGGCATCGAAGCCAGTGACCTGGTACTGGTTCTCGGCCACCGACAGGTCGATGTTGAAGGCATCCCGTTCACCGGTGGTACCGACCAGCCTGAAATCGAAGGTCTGGTCGCTCGGGTCGTTGGCGAACAGGTTGGCGTCGAACGCGCTGGTTGCGGTATCCCCATCCTTGTCCGTCGTCGTGGCGTTGAACGACAGCTGGATATCGTTGGCCAGGCTCTGGGTCTCCTTGATGAACTGGATCACCGGGATCTTGACCGTGCCCAGTCCCATCGTCAGCTGGACGGCATCGATCAGATGGCTGCCATCCCACTGGACGGTGAAGGATTTCTGGCCACCCGTCTCTGTGTGCAGGTCGGCGGCTTGCACCTTGATGGGCGTGCCCGAGGTCGTGCCGTTGTCGTAGTAGATCGTGTAGTACAGCTCTTCGGTGGCCGGGTTGTAGCCCTGCACCGAGTTGTCGATAAAGATCTTCATGCTGGTCAACAAAGTCTCGGGGTTGATCACGAAACTTTCGTCGCCGGCATTGATGCCGGCGGTGGTGTTGCCCTCCAGGTTGTTGTTGGCGACACCGATGCCGGAGGTGCTGACGTTCATGGTCGATGAGCCGATGAACGACGGCAGGGGGTTGGTCTGCAACTGCGCTTCGGTAGGGTCGGGCGCCCCGAGCCCGATACCGGTCAGGATGCTGTTATCGCCGGTCTGCGGTGCCAGCGGATTGGCGGCGAAGAACACCACATCCTCGCTGCCGATCATCAGTGTGCGCACCGGGTCCGGACCGCCGGCAGCCAGCGAGCCGTCGGCACTGCTGAGGACGATGGTCGAACGGAAGCCTTCCTCCAGGTCCAGGGCATAGGTGCCGTTGGCGTAGGCGCTCAGGGTGTAATGGACGGTGGTATCGGCGGTTGCCGCGTTGTTGTCGAAGTCACCGGTCAGGGTGCCGGCGAACTGGTAGGCGCCATTGCCATCCGGTGAAGGCGACTGCTCGACCAGGGTGCCGGTGCCGGTGGTGGTGGTGTTATCCGGCCGGACCAGGGTGAACTGGTCGTTCACCAGCGAGATGTCCAGGCCGTTGGCATCCAGCCCGTCGGCGCCAGACCCCATGTTCCAGTAGCCTTGTTGCGCCAGTTGGGTCCCGGTGCCGATCAGGTTGCCGAAGGCGAGGGTCGGTCCAT
Organism: Pseudomonas sp. NFPP07; assembly: GCF_900115645.1. NCBI lineage: Bacteria > Pseudomonadati > Pseudomonadota > Gammaproteobacteria > Pseudomonadales > Pseudomonadaceae > Pseudomonas > Pseudomonas sp. NFPP07. Next base: position 8,708 of record NZ_FOXG01000010.1, on the reverse strand, counting down.
CGTCCTCGAAGATCATCTGCGAGCCGATTTCGGCGGTCGTGGTGGAGGCCTGGCGCAAGGTGAAGCCACCGATATCGAAGTCGGCGTGGGTATTGCCCTTGGCGTCGAGCGCCGCGCCGTTCTCGATCAGGACGCGGTTGTGGTCCGCGGCCGTGGTGTATTCGATCTGGTAGCCGGCCTTGACGCCGGTGATGGTGGCCACGCCGCCATCGAAGCTGATGAGGATGCTCGTGTCATCCACCGAGCCGTCGGAGTTTTCGATCACTTGTCCCGTGGCGATGTTGATCACGCGAACATTGGTAATGGCCACCGACGTATCGTTGGCATAGCCATTGACGAAACTCGCGCCACCTTCAACCGCGGTGTTGAAGGCACTGATCCTGACCACCGCACTCTTGCCACTTTGCAACTGCACGATATCGAAATTGGCCGCCTTGGCATTGAACATCGCGGTGAAATCGATGTTGGCTTCGAGATCGGCTTCGTTCTGATCCAGGTTGGGAATGGTCATGTCCTGCCGGGCGCCGGTGACGAAGGTAAAACGAATGCCTTCCTGTTCCGTGATCATCTGGCTGTTGGTGCCGAAGGTGGTCGGGCCACCGGCCTGGCTGGTGTTGATGGTGTCGCCGGTGTTGATGCTGGCGCCCGATGACTGGTCGGCGGGGTCCTTGCCGGTGGCGATGATCGCCGGGTCGCTGATCCGCAATACACCACCGTCGTCGACTACCGTCGGGTTGGCCTTGGTGAACATCAGGAACAGGTTCTGCCCGGAAGGCGCGTCGGCCAGGCTGAACGTCAGGTCCTGGCTGGCGCCGATAAACACCTTGTCCAGCAGGTTGAGGGCATCGTCCGGGTTACTGCCGTCCGGATGCTTGAGCGGCTGGTATTCCACGGTCCAGATCTTGCCGCCCGACAGCGGCGAGCCGGTTTCCTCGATATAGGCGGCGAACACGATCGCCCCGTCAGGGCCTCCGGCCCGGCCCAGCAGGATGTTGTTGTCGGTATCGGTATACAGAAGGATGTCGGTGCCATCGAGGGTATCCAGCCCGCTGTCCAGGCCATTGAGCGCCGCGCCAAAGCTGTCGGTGAAGCTGATATCGACATTGATCGCGCCGGGCGCCAGGTTGAGGGTGAAGGCATTGCTGCCGGTGTCGCCCACGGCGCCGGTGTAGCCACTCAGGGCGGCGTCCGTTGCGGTACCCGCGCCAAGGGCGGTCAGCCGGGTGGCGAAGGCCGAGGGCAGGGCGGCCAGCAGGATGTCATTGTCGTCGGCGTCCCCCGTTGGGTCTGGCGTGGCCGTGGCGTTCTGCAACCCGCTGGTTTCATCCAGCGCAACGTTGGTTCCGGTCGCTACCACGAGCGGAGCACCATCCGCCAGGGCGGTGATGGTCAGTGTGTCGTCGCTGGGGAAGACGGGGTACAGATCGGGAGGGGTATCGGCGGTCAGGTCGGTGGTGGGGGATTGGGGTGTGGTCATGGCAGGCTCCTCGGCGCTTCTAGTTGTGGGGGCCGCACCTGGGCCCCTCTGCTGGCAGATGTCACAACTATGGGGATGCGCAGGAGGTTGCGCATTGGCCGATACTCCCAGGCCGTCTGGGAGTTTCAGCCTATGCGGCAGGGGGGAGTGCTGGCGCCTGTCGCCTTACCTGTCCTCGGCGAATGCGTTCTCGATGAAGGCCTCCAGCTCCGCCTCTTCAAGCAGCTCTATGGAGAAATGCCCAAAGCGTTTCGGCAGCCAGAGGATGCGCGTGCCGCTGGGAGACTGGAGATTGTCGCGCGACAGGGGGTTGCCGTTCTCGTCTTCCGGCTGCACTCCCGCGGCCAGCAACTCGTCGTAGGCGGCCTCGATGTCCGGCGTGCTATAGCAGTGACGGTAGATCGTGCCTTCGCCGTTGCTGTCCATCAGCGCCTTGAGATTGCCGGCAAAGGGTTGCACCAGCATCAGGCGCTCGGTGCCGAACCTGACGATCGCATAACGCACATGCAGGCCGTCGCGCTGCCAATCCAGGGTCCTGGAAATCCTTGCGCTGAAGACCCGGGCGTAATACGCACACGCTTGCTCGAGGTCTTTGACGAGCACATCCACGTGGCTGAACTTTAATTTCAATGGTTTCTCCTGACGAAAAAGGCAGCAGGGCGCTGCACCGATTTTGAGAATCCTCTGATTCAACCCCAGCAATTGTCGAGCCTAGACTGCCGCCCTCACGCCTGTTCCCACCAAAGGGAGTCAGCAACGCCACTCTGAGCTCTGAGCTCTGGGCTCTGGGCTCTGGGCTCTGAACGAGGGGAAATGTTTTGAAAACACTACGACAAGCGGGGCTGTTTGCATTGGCTCTGGGGGGCATGATGGGAACTTCTGCCTACGCAGCAGATTACTGCGGCAGGCCTGAGGCTGGCGAACCGCTCAATCCGTCGATCATTGCCAGTCTTCCCGCCATTACAACCTTGAGGTACGCCCCCATTGGCGGGGTAATGGCGTCCCACCAAGTAGACGCCGGACGCCGTTCTGGAGGATGGTCAAATTGCGATAAGTCTGAACGTGGAATGACCGAAGTTGTTACCAGCCTTGTATCGAGAGGCACTAAAGGGCTTTACGACTCTGGTGTTCCTGGGGTCGGCATTCGCATTGGGCACATTAGCAATGAAGGGTGGTACACCCCTGGTTTTCCGCCTTTTAGTTCAATCGGCCTTGGTTTGTCCATATCCTATTTTCCCAGGACAGTGACAATAGATTTTGTGCGTACGGACATCGGTGTCGGAAAGGGGGATATGCCTTCCTTCAACTACAAGACCAGTTACTTTATTGACACCAGCTATACCAATCCGAGGCGAGCGGTTTATGCCATCGAAGGCTCGGGCCTTACAACCAAGTTCGAACATAATGCCTTCTTCACCACTTGCTACACCCCCAAGAGCAGTACCGAGGTCAATATGGGGCGTCCCGCGGTAGAGCAACTGAAACGCGGATCGGTCATGGAGCAGCCCTTCGCCCTGGATGTCGTTTGCGAAGGCCTCAATCCCACGGTCAAGCCACCGGTGAAGGTTTATTTCGAGGGCAACTCCGTTCGTGATGGATTGTTGAATCTGAACGGTGTCGGACAACCTGGCATCGCCAAAGGCGTTGCCATCTCGCTGCTGAGCGATAAGAACGTGGCACTGCCCTTCAGTAAAGCCAGGGCGGCGACCCTGGCTTGGCAAGACAGCGGCCCTGGCAACGAGAGGTACCGCTTTGCCGCAAAGGCACGCTACGTCACCACAGGCGCGGAAGTCGCCGCCGGCAAAGCCGATGCCACGCTGACCTATGTACTGGAATACAACTGATCGCGTTCCCGCCCCGGGATGCACAAAAAAAGCCACTCGATCAGTGGCTTTTTTTGTGCCTGTCAGCCGCGTTGCCGCAGCGCATCGGCTCAGAGTTTCGGCAGCTGGCCGATGCGGCCGAACATCTCGGTGACAATCTGCAGGTCCAGCTGGAACTGCTCGACGGTCTTGAACTCGTTGTCGTTGTGGCCGGTGTACTTGACCTCGGGACGGGCCAGGCCGAATTGCACGCCGTTGGGCAGTTCATGCACCGAGGTGGCGCCGGCGGAGGTGCCGAACTCGTGCTTCATGCCGAGGTTTTCGCTGGCCACCGCCAGCAGCGCCTTGACCCATTCACCCTCGGGGTTGCGGTACATCGGCTCGGCGATCGAATAGTCGAAGTTCACCGCGACCTGGTTCTGCTTGCTCCAGGCGTCCAGCTTGTCGGCGATCTGCTTTTTCAGCACTTCCGGGGTTTTGCCCTTGGGCACGCGCAGGTTGACTGCCAGCTTGAAGGCTTTTTCGTCCTGGCCGACGTAGGTCAGGGAGGTGGTCAGCGGGCCCATGAAGTCATCGGCGAAACCGACCCCCAGCGTGTTGCCCAGGTAGTCCAGGCCCCAGTTGTCGGCGGCGTAGCGGGCGGCGTCGGTGATCGGGTTGTGCTTGAGCGCGACCTTGCCGTCGAGGCCGTTGATGAAGTCGAGCATGCGCGCCACCGGGTTGACCCCGGACTCGGGCTCGGAGGAGTGGGCGGACACGCCGGTGACCGTCAGCTTGACGTCCTTGCCTGCGACCTTGGCGGCCACGCTGAAGTCGCCGCCATGGGCCTTGGCGTATTCGGCGCCGGCCTTCTGCAGGCTGGCGGCCAGCTCGGCGGGCTGGTCGGTCACCAGGGTGGCGACCGAGGCGCCCGGGATCTGGTTAGTGGCCAGGCCGCCGGTCATCGAGACAATTTCCGCTCCCTTGCCCTCGGCGGCACGCAGCGGGAAGCTGGCCATGACGGTGCCGTAGCCTTTCTCGGCGATCACCACCGGGTAGCCGCCGTCCAGCGCCAGGTTGTAGTTGGGCGTCGGGTTGCGTTCGAAGTAGTAGGGAATCGCGTCGCCGCTGGTTTCCTCGGTGGTGTCCACCAGCAGCTTGAAGTTGCGCGCCAGGGGCAGCTTCTCTTCCTTGATGATCTTCATCGCGTACAGGGCCACGACTATGCCGTTCTTGTCGTCCTCGGTGCCGCGGCCGTACATGCGGTCGCCGACCAGGGTGACCTTGAACGGGTCGAGCCTGGTGCCGTCCTGCAGCACCCAGTTCTCCGGCGTCACCGGCACCACGTCGGCATGGGCGTGGATGCCCACCACTTCATCGCCGCTGCCTTGCAGGGAGATCTCGTAGACGCGGTTGTCGATGTTGCGAAAGTTCAGGTCGAAGGCCTGGGCCAGGCCCTTGATCTTGTCGGCGATCTTGATGAACTCGGGGTTCTCGTGCTGGGGCACGCCGTCGACGCGCACGGTGGGGATAGCCACCAGTTCGCGCAGGGTTTCGGTGGCGGCCTTGCCGTACTTCACCCGCGCATACAGGCCCAGCAGGCGATGGATCTCGTTCTGCTGCTCGGCGGAAAGCGTCTTGTTGTCGAGGAAGGCATTGATGGCCGGGCCGAGGTTGGCTTCTTTGACCACCTCGCTCTTGGCCGCCTCATTTTTGCTCAAGGTGCCGAGGAACTGGCGGAAATCCGTGACCGAGGCATCGGCGAAGCTCTTGAGAATCGCCGCGTTCTGCTGCGGGGTGATATTGGCGTGGGCGGCGGAGGTGAAGGCTGACAGGCTGGCCAGCATCAGGGTGGCCGCGGCCAGTTGCTTGAGGGAGAAATCCATTGTGCAGGGCATTCCTTGCTGATTGTTGAAAGGTGTCTGATCGACAAAAACCTCTGCAACCTAACACCACGGGGGACTGGTACGGGAGTCCCCGAAGTGGGATCTGTCGCACAGAAATGCAAAAGCGGCGCAGAAATGAAAAGCTCCGGTAGGCCAATGCCGATCAGTTAAGGCCGATAGTGGGGCTACTGTAGGAGCGAGCTTGCTCGCGATGGACCATCAGGCGCTACACGTTAGAAAAAGCTCCAGATTCCTGGGTAGCTCCAGCGAACAGAGCTTTTCGATAGCGCTAATTTGCTCAGGGGTCAGCCGATAATCGTAAACACAATCATCATCCGCTGCCCAACCCATAATTGGCTTGAGGTCCGCGACAGAAACCGGAAGAACCTTTTCAAAGGATGCGAAGTCCTCGCCTTCAGGAACTCCCATAATCGTGTGCTTCATGGTTCTACCTTCCTTGTTGGGTCTGCTGGTTTATTCTGAGCGCCTGTCTCGTGGTTGTACTCACCAAGGTGCTTACCGCGCCTGTTGTACACCTCGACCGCTCCATGCTGAAAATCCCATTCGTAGATCGTGCCGTCTCTGCTCTTCCAGCGTGGCCGCCTAGCTCTTTCATTGCTCACTTTTGACGGTTCTGCGCGGGTGGGATGCAGCCTTTAGCGTGCGTCAGCCTGGATAACCGAGCTGCAACAGCAGTCGTCCAGGCTGGCGTGTGAGTGTGCGTCAGGGTTTGGGGGCGGCCGGGTTCGCCGCTGCCAACCCGGGTTCGACCTGCGACGCCGGGCGGGCGATCACGCTGATGATGCTCAAGGCGGCGATCACCAGGCCCGGCGAGGTGGCCAGCAAGACCCCGCTGGTGCCGGCGCCGGCCGCGAGGATCTGCCCGGCGGCGAGGGGACCGGCCACCGATCCCAGGCGGCCGATGGCCACCGCGGCACCGACTCCGGTGGCGCGCACCAGGGTCGGGTACGAGGGTGGGGCCAGGGCGTACAGCACCAGTTGCGCGGCCATCACGAACAGCCCTGCGGCGAACCCGGCGCAGGCCATGGGCAGCAGGCCCGCCGACAGGCCGACCCCGGCCAGCGCCGCGAGCAACCCGGCGTAGACGAACAGCACGACCTTGATGCCGTTGCAGCGATCCAGCAGCAGGCCGCCGAGCAGCGAACCGAGGGCGCCGCCGATGTTGAACAGCATCTGCACCAGCCCGGCCTGGGGTTTGCTGAAGCCTTGCTCCAGCAGCAACGACGGCAGCCAGTTGAGCAGCATGTACATCACCGTCAGGGTGAAGAAATAGCTCAGCCACAAGGCCAGGGTGGTGCGCGCCCGACCTTCGCCGAACAGCGCCTGGCCGGTGGAGATGCGGGTCAGGCCGGGGGTGCCTTGTTGCTGGCGAAAGGCGCTGGACTCGGGCAGCAGCAGGAGCATCAGCGGCACCACCAACAGCGGCGCCAGGCCGCCGACGATAAAGGTCGCCTGCAACAGGCCCGAGAGGCTGGCGACACAGGCGGTGACGAGGGAGAACAGGCCGAACAGCAGCACGGCGCCGATGAGGATTTTCTTGCGGCCGATGCGATCGGCGATCCAGCCGCCGAAGAAGGCCCCGGGCAGCAGGCCGGCGATTCCGGCGCTGAACACCCAGCCCAGCATTCTCGGGTCCAGGGCGAAGCTCTGGCGCAGGCCCGCGGCGGCGGTGCCGGCGGCTTGCAGGTCGAAGCCTTCGATCAGGGCAACGATAAAACACAGGGCAATGGTCAGCGTCGTGCGACGCGATGGAGTGTCCATGGCAAACCTCATTGTTGTTTTTGTTGGGGCGGACGCAGCAGAAGTACCTGCTCGTTCAAGCGTTGGCAGGTGAAATTAAGATTAACAAAGATAACTAAAAATTGAAGGGTGGACGGATCAGCCTGAAATATCGATTTAGTTTTTTGTAAATCAATGAGTTATCAGTCTTGTTCAGTGCTATCTGTTGAATAGTTAATAATATTAACGTTCGATTATCGGTCATTGTGGATTGACGCCGGCCCTCGGCTGTTTCCATTCTCTGGCCGTGGACGCCTGCCATGGCCGGGCGATCCCGTTCCGCAAAACAACAACAATAAGTGGACTCGAACATGCCGAACCTCTCACGCAACGCCCTTGCGGCGACGCTGGCGCTACCTGTCCGTCTGTGCTGCCTGGCCCTCTCGGGGCTGGGTGTGGTGGCCGCTCCGGCGCAGGCCGCAGGCTTTATCGACGACAGCCACGGCACCCTGACCCTGCGCAATTACTACCTCGACCGTGACTACAAGGACGACGGCGCGAAAACCGCGGCCCGGGAATGGGCCCAGGGGGCGATCCTGAACCTGGAGTCGGGCTTTACCCCGGGGACCGTCGGCTTCGGCCTGGACGCTCGCGGGCTGATGGGGATCAAGCTCGACTCGGCGCCGGACCGCAGCGGCACCGAACTGCTGCCGGTGTCGGCCAGCGACAAGCGCGCGGCGGACGAATACTCGCGCCTGGCGATGACCGCCAAGCTGCGCCTGGCCCAGACCAGCGTGAAGACCGGCGATGTGTCGATCTTCCTGCCGTTCGCCTTTGCCAGCCCGTCGCGGCTGCTGCCGCAGACCTTTCGCGGCACCACCCTCAGCTCCAGGGACATCGACGGCCTGACCTTTAACACCGGTTATATAGATCGCATCAACAAGCGCGATTCCACCGACTACCAGGCGCTGAGCATCGCCTCGCCGAACCGGCGCTTCAAAGGCACGGCCACCTCGTCGCACATGGCTTACCTGGGGGGCGACTACCAGGTCAATCCGGACCTCAGCCTGCGCGCCTACCACGCCGAAGTGGCGGACCTCTACCAGCAGGACACCCTGGCCCTGCTGCATAACCTCAAGCTCGGGGACGGGGTGCTGAGCAGCGACCTGCGCAGTTTCTTCAGCCGCGAAGATGGCAGCGCCAAGGCCGGCAAGGTGGACAACCGCAACCTCTCGGCGCTGTTCGCCTATCGCTGGGGCGGGCATCGATTGAGCCTGGGCTACATGCACGCCAGCGGCGACACGGCGACGCCTTATCTGTCGGGCACCGAATTGATGGGCATGAGCGAACTGACCATGAGTTCCGATTTTCTCAATGCCCGGGAACGCACCTGGCAGGCCATCTACGACTACGATTTCGCCGCTGCCGGGTTGCCGGGGCTGAAGAGCCGCCTGCGCTACGTGCGTGGTGACCATATCGAACTGGCGGCGCTGAATGCCGACGACCGCAAGGAGCGGGAGTTCCAGCTGGAGCTGGGGTACGTGATCCAGAGCGGACCGTTGAAGAACCTCGGGCTGCTGGCGCGCAAGTCGATCTACCGCAACGATTTCCCCGCCGGCGCGGCGTTCCGCGATGAAAACCAGACCCGCTTCCTGGTGCTCTACACGTTGCCGATCTGGTGACACATCTGCCGGCCCCTGCATCCGCGATCTGCCTGGAAAACCGCGTTGGCCGGTTTGCGACGGCTGCGCCGTCGATCGCAGCCTGCGGCAGCGGCTACAGGGATCGCGGTGTCGGGGTAGC
>NZ_FOXG01000024.1:0-3915 GCF_900115645.1 Pseudomonas sp. NFPP07 | reverse complement strand
GGCGCTCGCGCAGCCGCACCGCTTGCCAGGGCAGCAGCAGGCAAGGTGAGTGCACCGATCACACAAGGAGCCAAGCGCATTACGGAGGCGGTGCGCCCAGCAACCGCAGAAGCCCAAACAGGTGCTCGAAGCGGTGGCGCCGCAGCCACTCCGGAGGATATGCGGCGCACGGAGATTGCTGCACAGCTTCCAGTCCCATTCAAGGATAAATCCGGCTTGACTGCTGGGCAGGCCTCGCGTGATTTCGCTCAACTTCAGTTCGAGAAAGAGACAGCCAAGATCGGTGAAATGGGTGCTCCTCTGCGTGAGCGAGTCGAGAATCAGACGGCGACCATGATCCAGAACTTTGACGCGCTGGTCGATCGCCTGGAGCCGGTGGCCACAAGTAAACGCGAGATAGGCGATGCCGTAGATCGGGCATTGGTAACTCGCGCAGAGGTAGAGCGCCGAAAAATCAGGAAGGCCTATCAAGATGCGCGTGATGCTGGCCAGCTCAGCGATCCTATAAGCATGGACAATCTCGCCAGCAGCATGGCTGATCTACAGCGGTTTGAAGGTGTGTCGCCGAACATCCGGGCTATACGCAATGAGGCTGTGCGGCTTGGGGCGCTTGCAGAGGATGAGGCGGGAGGATTGATGCCTGGGCGCGTCACTATTGACGATGCCGAGCTCTTGCGCCAGTTCGTCAACGAGTCCACTGATTGGATGGATCGTCGGCAGTCCACGTTTGCTAAGCGTGTAACGAGCGCCATTGATGAGGCAACCGAAAATCAGGGTGGCGAACTCTATCGAAAGGCCAGAAAGCTGCGCGCAAATTTCGCCAACGAATTCGAGAATGCTGGGCTCACATCTAAGTTGATTAAAGCTAAGCGCGGAACTGATGAGCGCCAGATTGCCCTTGAGGATGTATTCGAAAAAGTAATTGTGTCGTCGAAGGTCGACGAGATGAATAAGCTGCGGAGCACTCTGCTGAGATCCGGGAAAGAAGGAAAGCAGGCATGGAATGATCTCAAGGCGGCAGGTATCGAGCGGATTAAGAATGCCTCTTTGTCTGCCAGCGCACGTGATTCTCGAGGGAATCCTATCCTGTCACCTGATGCTTTGGCCCGCGCAGTCCGGCAGATGGATGAGACTGGAAAACTCGAATCGCTCTACGGCAAGAAGCAGGCGCAAATATTGCGGGATTTGGCCGATATCGCTTCGGTGATATACACAGCTCCTCCTGGAGCAATCAACGCCTCGAATACTGCCTCTGCATTGCAAGTTGCACTTGATAGCCTGGGGACATTCGCCGTTACAGGAATTCCAGCGCCTGCTGCTACTGCATTAAAAGAAGCATCTAAATATATACGAGACAGGAAAACCAAGGCTCGTATTAGTGCATCACTTAAAGGCATATAGTAGGAGCACGAACTATGGCTGTTGGATCTGTTGTTGCACCATTTGCAGTATTTAACGGGAGTGATGGCAATCCTCTTAATAATGCAACTATTTATATTGGTCAGCCTAACCTGAACCCTCAAACGTTCCCTGCGAACGTATTCTGGGATGAAGCCGGCTTATATCCAGCCGTTCAGCCGCTGCGGACTATCGGTGGCTATTTCTCAAGAAATGGAACTCCGGCAAAGCTTTACGTAGCTGGTAACTACTCGATCGCGGTGTATGACAGCGCCGGTCGTTTCGTTTACAACTCTCCGAATGAAGTGAGCGTTTCGGATCTGATCAGTTACCTTGCAAATACAACAGACCCTTTGAAGGGCGCCGCTATGATAGGGCGAGGTCTGCAAATCGCGCAGAACGTCGCCGAGGCGGTCACTTTTTCGAAGAATGCGCCGAGCAAGTACGTTAGGACGATGGGGTATTACGCGGCTGGCGATGGTGGAGACGGTGTCTACATCATCAAAACCACCGGAACTTCCAATGGCGGAACTGTAATCGCTATGGATGACGGGGGATTTCTGCATCTGTGCCAGCCGGAGCCAGCAACACTGAGGCAATGGGGATGCAAAGGCGATGGCGTCACGGATGACACCGCCCGTTACTTGGCATGCGTCCTATTCGGAGAAAACTTCCACGTGCCTGATGGTGACTTTATGGTCGGACCGGTAGGCCCTCCCGCCTCCCCACCATATCCAGCTGGGCCGTTTGCTGAGCCCAATAGGACATCCGCGGCTATTTTGCAGTCAGGGCAGTGCGTAACGGGCAACGGGCCGAGCTCGAGACTCATCTGGAATAACCCAGTTAAGCAGGCATTTTTCTACATGAAAGATGCGGTCAATTGTGACGTCAGTGACGTTGCATTTGTCGGCGGATATTCGGCGATGATCCTTGACCCAACTTCGGATGGATCCGTTGAAAACTGCGGACTGACTCGGTGCTTCCTTGATGGTCAGTTGATCGGAATGATCGGCGGTCGACAGCTGGCTCTTGATCCTACAGGCTCTAAGGTCTGTATGCGCCCGTATGCGATCGACTGCAAATATAAAAACATGATCGTACACGGCGTGCTTGTGTCTAATTGCCAGCGTCCTTATATCGATGGCGGCGACTTCAAAGATTGCACTGGCGGGTTCTGCGCAGACTTTTCGCAGGGTACACGCGGCGGAATAATTTCGAACATTACCGGGAATAATGTTCTGCATGGGGTAAAGGTCGAATCGTCCAATGTCGCCGGCGGTACGGAAGCGACACTGGCGAGCGAGCGTTGCATTCTGACGCAACTTAACATTTCCAACATCTTGGGGATCGCCGCGCTTATCAATTCGGCGAACGATCGAATCCTAATCTCCGATTCTGTTTTCCATGGTACAAATCCTGATACGGCTGCCTCACTCATTAGCCTTGATTCTGTGACTGGATTCGCTAGCAAAGGGCAGTGCACATTGTCAAATGTTATTGTCACGGCAGCATATGGCGGGTGTCTACTTAATGGCATATCATCAGGCGAGCTTCCTACCCAGGTAATCGGGTGCAATCTTGTAGGAGGATCTTTCGGCATAAATAATAGAGCGCCTAAGCTTCTCCTTGAGGACACTGTTATCTCGGTTGGCACCACCACTGGGAACTGTATAAACACGGGCATCAGCAATTTAAACAATATCGACCAGCTCGCGATCAGGGGTTGCAACCTTTCAGGGAATAACGGTTTAGTTGAGCAGGGCACTACAACCGCATGGAGACATTTGGATATCAGTGATACTGTATTTAATGTGTCTCTATTTGCTGTTCTAGGAACATCTGCGGCAGGTGGAGTCGACTGGTTTCGGTTCGCAGATTGCAAAGTTAACCGTGATGCAGCCTCGTCTGCTGCCCCGGTTTCACTGCCAGTAACTTCCGCAGCAATGATTATTGATAACCAGTTCAATATCAAAAATACTGCAACCCCTGCGGCAGTCGCAACCACAACCAGTACAACAAAGTCAAGAATATCCGGGAATATATCTACAGTCGGATTTTCCATCGCCGGTCCTGACGCATCAACCACATCGAATACAAACAACAACATTACTGACGCGGTTTATGCAACGTATCTTCCTTAAGCCAACATTCACTAAAATTGGACTCACTTATGGGTATTTATAGCGACACGCCGTACGTTTTTACCCCAAATCCAAATGCTGACAACGGTCCGCAAATCAGATCAATCCTGAAGGCCGGTTACCGATGGCTACAGATCAACGGTGCTGTGTGCCCGATAGGCACAACAGTTCTTTTAAATCGCGAGGACAACTGGCCTTATAGCGGCCAGATAATCGAACCGGCCCCAGGGATCGACAAGGTTACCATTGACTGTACTGGTGTCGGCCGTAACCCAAATCAACCATCAGATCCCAGCTACGCAGCGATTGATTATGAGGGCAACGTCCGGCCCGGCAGCTACCTGACTGCTACAGCCCACGTCAACACAACCCAGAT
>NZ_FOXG01000007.1:0-493532 GCF_900115645.1 Pseudomonas sp. NFPP07 | reverse complement strand
CAATCGTTGGTTACATCTTTGATTTCTCGCGGAGTAACTTGTGATGCTGATAATCTTTCTGACTATCAGTCTGACTCCACAAGCACCCACACGAATTGCTTGATTCAGTTGTTAAAGAGCGGTTGGTTAAGTCTTTCGTCTCAACCGAGGCGCGCATTCTACAGCAGCCTCTGTATCTGTCAAGCGGTTATTTTAAGAAGTTTTCAAAGTTTCCTTTGCAACTTCAACCACTTGCGCTTCCGATCTCTCGTCAGCGGGAGGCGAATTCTACAGCGTTACACGCTGCTGTCAACACCTCTTTTTCTCCGCTTTCGACCGAGAAGATCGAATCGTTAATCCGGCGAAAACATACTGCCGAACCAACTCCTTCGGGCTTCGATGAACTGAAGCGTAGCCGCTGTCGAAAACCGTATAACTCATTGAATATCAAGGAGTTTTCCGTTTCGACTGCGCCGGAAGTGGGGCGAATTATAGAGAGATATAATTCGCCGTCAACACCTATTTTCAGTTTTATTCGGATTTAAGCGTAATACGTGCAAAAGCCTTCTTTCCGGCCTGGCAAACATGAGTCGAACCGACAGCCCATATAAAGGAACGCTCAACAACCTCACCATCTATACGCACACCACCCGAACCGAGCAGGTCACGCGCCATTGCCGAGTTCTTTACCAAGCCTGCCTTATTAAGGACAGCCGCGATCGGCATGTCTTCAGCAGCAGCCAGCTCGATCTCAGGCAGATCATCCGGCAGCTCACCATCCTTCATGCGGTTGCCCGCAGCACGATGAGCATTCGCTGCAGCCTCCTCACCATGGAAACGCGCAACGATTTCTTCAGCCAGCTTGATCTTGATATCCCGCGGATTCGCACCCGCCTCGACATCAGCCTTAAAGGAAAGAATCTCATCCATGGAGCGGAAGCTCAGCAGCTCGAAGTAACGCCACATCAACGCATCCGGAATGGAGACCAGCTTGCTATACATGACACCCGGTGCTTCCTGGATACCTACATAGTTACCCAGCGACTTGGACATCTTCTTGACGCCGTCCAACCCCTCGAGCAACGGCATCGTCAGAATGCACTGGGCCTCCTGACCATAACCGCGCTGCAGCTCACGCCCCATCAACAGATTGAACTTCTGATCGGTACCGCCCAACTCCACATCGGCACGCAGCGCCACCGAGTCATAACCCTGAACCAGCGGATAGAGGAACTCATGAATGGCAATGGGTTGATTGGTGGAATAGCGCTTGTCGAAGTCGTCACGCTCGAGCATGCGAGCAACGGTGTACTGGGAAGTCAGGCGAATGAAGTCCGCAGGTCCCATCTCGTCCATCCAGGTGGAGTTGAAGGCCACCTCGGTTTTCGCCGGATCAAGAATCTTGAACACCTGGCTCTTGTAGGTCTCGGCATTTTCGAGGACTTGCTCGCGAGTCAGCGGCGGACGGGTTGCACTCTTGCCACTCGGATCACCGATCATCCCAGTGAAGTCGCCGATCAGGAAGATCACCTGATGACCCAGATCCTGGAACTGGCGCAGCTTATTAATAAGCACGGTATGACCCAGGTGCAAATCCGGCGCCGTTGGGTCGAAGCCAGCCTTAATACGCAGCGGCTGACCGCGCTTGAGCTTTTCGATCAGCTCGGACTCGACCAACAACTCTTCTGCACCACGTTTGATCAGCGCTAGCTGCTCTTCAACCGACTTCATAACAGACCCGCAAGGCTCAGATTCAAAGGGAACCAACCATACAAGATCAGCGCCCAATTACAAGTTTTGCCCGGCGTACGGATAGCTTTCCACGAACAGGACGTCCGCAGGCTTGCTTAACAGATGATTTGGTTATATTTTATACAGTTATTTCATCTTCATCATGTCATTCATCTTTTCCAATTCATCTTTTCCAAAGTCAAAATTACTTATGATCACAGAACCGCCTAAAGCCCCGCCGCTTTATCCGAAGACCCACCTGCTCGCCGCAAGTGGTATCGCCGCCCTCCTCAGCCTGGCGCTCCTGGTATTCCCTTCCAGCGATGTAGAAGCCAAAAGAACAACTCTGAGCCTCGACCTGGAAAGCCCGGCCGAGCAACTGACACAAGATCAAGACGCCGCAGACGCCGTACAAGCCACAAATGAAGCCGTAGCGTCCCCGTTCGCACAAATCGAAAACAGCCCCGAAGACACTGCGAAAACCACTGAAACCGCTCAAGAACAGCCTGCTCCGGCCGTGGCGGAAGAAAAGAAGGCAGCGAATCACAGGGAAGTCATTGTTGCCAAGGGCGACACCCTTTCCACACTATTCGAGAAGGTCGGCCTACCTGCCACTTCGGTGCATGACGTGTTGGCCAGCGACAAGCAAGCCAAGCAGTTCACCCAGTTGAAGCGCGGCCAGAAACTTGAGTTCGAACTGGGTCCGGACGGCCAGCTGAACAATCTGCACAGCAAGGTCAATGACCTGGAAAGCATCACCCTGACCAAAGGGCCAAAAGGCTTCGCCTTCAGCCGTATCACCGCCAAGCCCATGGTGCGCACGGCCTACGTTCATGGCGTGATCAACAGCTCGCTGTCGCAATCCGCAGCACGTGCCGGCCTCTCTCACAGTCTGACGATGGACATGGCCAACGTCTTTGGCTACGACATCGACTTCGCTCAGGATATTCGCCCAGGCGACGAGTTCGACGTGATCTACGAACAGACCGTCGTCAATGGTAAAGCCGTGGGTACCCGCAACATTCTCTCTGCGCGCTTCACCAATCGTGGCAAGACCTACACCGCGGTGCGCTACACCAACAAACAAGGCATGAGCAGTTATTACACCGCTGATGGCAATAGCATGCGCAAGGCCTTTATTCGTACTCCGGTGGACTTCGCACGTATCAGTTCGCGCTTCTCCATGGGCCGCAAACACCCGATCCTGAACAAGATCCGCGCTCACAAAGGCGTCGACTACGCAGCCCCTCGCGGTACGCCAATCAAGGCAGCCGGCGATGGCAAGGTGCTCCTGGCCGGGCGTCGTGGCGGATACGGCAACACCGTGATCATCCAGCACGGCAATGCTTACCGCACGCTGTACGGCCATATGCAAGGCTTCGCCAAAGGCGTCAAGACCGGCGGAACCGTCAAGCAGGGCCAGGTGATCGGCTACATCGGCACCACCGGGCTTTCCACGGGCCCGCATTTGCATTACGAGTTCCAGGTCAACGGCGTTCACGTCGATCCACTGGGCCAGAAGCTGCCAATGGCCGATCCGATCGCCAAAGCGGAACGCGCACGCTTCCTGCAACAAAGCCAGCCGCTGATGGCGCGGATGGATCAGGAAAAAGCCACCCTGCTCGCTTCGAACAAGCGTTAAGCATGGCGCTCTATATAGGTGTGATGTCCGGAACCAGTCTTGATGGCCTGGATATCGCACTCATCGAGCAAACACCGGCGATCAGGCTGATCGCCACGCATTACATTCCCATGCCTGAATCCCTGCGCGCCGAGCTGCTTGGCTTGTGCGCCAGCGGTCCCGATGAAATCGCCCGCTCCGCCATCGCCCAGCAAAACTGGGTAAAACTGGTCGCCCAGGGTATTCATAGCCTGCTTGCCCAACAGAAACTGAAACCCGCAGACATCCGCGCCATTGGCAGTCATGGCCAGACCATCCGCCACGAGCCCACCCGCGGCTTCACGGTCCAGATCGGCAACCCGGCATTACTGACAGAGCTGACCGGAATCACGGTTGTCAGCGACTTCCGCAGCCGCGACGTCGCCGCCGGCGGCCAGGGCGCTCCACTGGTACCGGCCTTTCATGAAGCGCTCTTTGATCAAAGCTGCGGCAAGCGCGCGGTCCTCAATGTTGGCGGCTTCAGCAACCTGAGCCTGATCGAGAGCGACAAGCCGGTTGCCGGCTTCGACTGCGGCCCGGGTAACGTCCTGCTGGATGCCTGGATCAATGCCCAGCGTGGAGAAAACTACGATCGCGATGGCCAATGGGCTGCCAGCGGTCAGGTTGAGCCGCTGCTGCTGAACGCGCTGCTCAGCGACCCATTCTTTGCCACTCAAGGCCCGAAGAGTACGGGTCGCGAGGTATTCAACCTGGAGTGGCTACAGGAACATCTGGCTCGCCTGCCAGCCTTGCCCCCAGAAAACGTACAGGCAACGCTCCTGGAGCTGACCGCGCTGACCATCGTCAAGTCGCTGCAAGCCGCGCAGACCGATACCCAGGAGCTGCTGGTCTGCGGTGGCGGCGCTCACAACTCGGCCTTGATGAATCGCCTGTCAAGCCTGCTGCCTAACACCGCGGTCAGCAGTACCGCCACCCATGGCGTCGATCCGGACTGGGTTGAAGCCATGGCATTCGCCTGGCTGGCCCACTGCTGCCTGGAAGGCATAGCCGCCAACCGCCCAAGTGTCACCGGCGCCCGCGGCTTGCGCATCCTGGGCGCGATCTACCCCGCCTGATCGCCAGACAGCAAAACGCCGCAGACCCCGAAAGCCCTGCGGCGCTTGGTAAAACCTTATTCAGCGATCAGATCGAGAACGAAGACCCGCAACCGCAAGTGGTCGTAGCATTCGGATTCTTGATCACGAAACGCGAACCTTCCAGACCTTCCTGATAATCCACCTCGGCACCCGCCAGGTACTGGAAGCTCATCGGATCGACCACCAGGCTGACGCCTTCGCGCTCGACGATGGTGTCGTCATCCGCGACTTCTTCATCGAAAGTGAAGCCGTACTGAAACCCTGAACAACCGCCGCCCGTAACGAATACGCGCAGCTTCAAGCGATCATTACCCTCTTCATCGACCAGGCTCTTCACCTTGTGCGCGGCACCGTGGGTAAATTGCAAAGCCGTGGGGGTGAAGGATTCGACGCTCATGCTGACTATCTCCCGGCGTTACGCCGCCATAATGCGTGATGACGCGCATTATCCGCTTCTCCCAGAAAAGCGGTCAACTATTGTTACGGTATATCAATAAGCCCAGGGCTCACCGCAAAATGCAAAAAGGCCCATAACGGGCCTTTTGCTGAAGCAGGCAGACGCCTTAAGGCAGCATGCCGGCGTGGGACAGGCCCAGACGCTCGTCCAGACCGAACAGGATGTTCAGGTTCTGTACGGCCTGGCCCGACGCGCCTTTGACCAGGTTGTCGATCACCGACAACACGACCACCAGATCGCCATCCTGCGGACGGTGCACGGCAATCCGGCATACGTTGGCGCCCCGCACGCTGCGGGTTTCCGGATGGCTGCCCGCCGGCATCACATCCACGAACGGCTCGTTGGCATAACGTTTCTCGAACAGCGCCTGCAGGTCCACCGACTTGTCCACGACAGTGGAATAGAGCGTCGAGTGAATGCCACGGATCATCGGCGTCAGGTGCGGCACGAACGTCAGGCCGACATCCTTGCCCGCCGCACGACGCAGGCCCTGGCGAATCTCCGGCAGGTGACGATGACCTTTGACCGCATAGGCCTTCATGCTCTCCGAAGTCTCGGAGTACAAGGAGCCGACGCTGACACCCCGACCCGCCCCGCTGACACCCGACTTGCAGTCGGCGATCAGCCGCGAAGTGTCAGCCAGCCCAGCTTCCAGCAATGGCAGGAAGCCGAGTTGGGTAGCGGTCGGGTAGCAACCCGGAACAGCGATCAGGCGTGCCGTCTTGATCTGCTCGCGATTGACTTCCGGCAGGCCATAGACGGCTTCGTCGAGCAACTCAGGGGCCCCATGGGGTTGGCCGTACCACTTGGCCCACTCATCGGCGTCCTGCAGACGGAAATCCGCCGACAGGTCGATGACCTTGGTACCGGCAGCCAGCAGCTCACCCGCCAGGGCATGGGCAACGCCGTGCGGAGTCGCGAAGAACACCACATCGCAGGCACCAAGGGTCTTGATGTCCGGAACGCTGAATGCCAGGCCGTCATAGTGGCCTCGCAGGTTCGGGTACATATCGGCAACGGCAAGGTCTGCCTCGGATCGGGAAGTGATGACCACCACTTCTGCTTGCGGATGCTGTGCCAACAGACGCAGCAGTTCGACCCCGGTGTAACCCGTGCCGCCGACGATACCGACCTTGACCATAAACCTGCCCTCAACGAACCCACTGGAAAGCCGTCGATAATAGGGGCCGCGCGCCCCTGCGACAACCGTCAAGGTGACGTGCGGACGCTCCTGCCACTACTATCTTCGCTACCGTGAACCTGGGAATAACCGAAATGCTCTATCTGTGGCTCAAAGCCTTTCACATCGTCAGTCTGGTCTGCTGGTTTGCCGGTCTGTTCTACCTGCCGCGCCTGTTCGTTTATCACGCTCAAAGCGAAGACACGATCAGCAAGGAACGCTTCAGCATCATGGAGCGCAAGCTGTACCGCGGAATCATGGGCCCAGCGATGATTGCCACGCTGATTTTCGGTATCTGGCTGCTGAGCCTGAACCCCAGCGCCTACTTCGGCCAGGGCGGCTGGATGCATGCCAAGCTGACCCTGGTGGTCATCCTGATTGGCTACCACCATATGTGCGGCGCCCAGGTAAAACGTTTTGCCCGTGGCGAAAACACCCGCAGCCATGTCTTTTACCGCTGGTTCAATGAAGTGCCAGTTCTGGTATTGCTGGCTATCGTAATTCTGGTCGTCGTCCGGCCGTTCTAACTTCTACTAGCCGTCATTATTCGGGGTACTTCCAATGTCGCTGCCCGCTCTGCTCGAACAACGCTTGCGCCTGCCTGTCGTGGCTGCGCCGATGTTCCTGATTTCCAACCCACAACTGGTTCTGGCGTGCTGCCGCAATGGGGTGGTCGGCAGTTTCCCTGCCCTCAACCAGCGTGAAAGCAGTGGCTTCAAGGCCTGGCTGGAAGAAATCGAAGCAGGCCTTGCGACCCTGGAAAACCCCGCGCCCTATGCCGTCAACCTGATCGTGCATCACAGCAACCCACGCTTGAATGCCGACCTGGCGATCTGTATCGAACACAAGGTGCCTATCGTCATCACCAGCCTGGGAGCGGTGAAGGAACTGGTCGATGCAGTGCATGCCTATGGAGGCCTGGTCTTCCATGACGTCACCACCCGGCGCCACGCGGAAAAAGCCGCCGACGCCGGGGTCGATGGCCTGATCGCCGTAGCCGCCGGCGCCGGTGGCCACGCCGGGACCTGGAGCCCGTTCTCCCTGATCGCCGAAATCCGCCAGTTCTTCGACAAGACGCTGCTGCTGGCTGGCTGCCTGAACCACGGCCACGAGATCCTCGCCGCACAGTTGCTCGGCGCCGACCTCACCTACTTCGGCACGCGTTTTATCGGCACCACGGAAAGCCATGCGCCGGAGGCCTACAAGGAGATGCTGCTGAGCGCCAAGGCCGCCGACATTGTGCATACCGCGGCAGTCTCCGGGGTTCCGGCAAGCTTCATGCGCCAAAGCCTGGAAAACGCCGGCTTCGACCTTGCCGCCCTGCAGGGCAAAGGCGAAGTCAACTTCGGCTCGAAACTCAAGCCGCTCAGCGATGAAGCCAAAGCCTGGAAAACCGTGTGGTCCGCCGGACAAGGCGTCGGTGAAATCGATGACTTGCCGAGCGTCGATCAACTGATCGCCCGCCTGGACGCCGAATACCGTGCCGCGCAGGAACTGGCCGCCCGGCTACCGCAACGCTGGCCGCGCTGAATCGCTGATGTTTTTTGGCCAGCAACGGACGGCTGGCCTTAAACTGTCGCCCTGCGAAAGCCCTCTCTATATAGCCATATAGCCGACAAGGAAGCCCTGCATGAGCGAAGACCGTTTCAAGATCGTATTTGACGGGGCTCTGCTTCCGGGTGTCGACATCGAACATGCCAAGCAGAAAATCGCCAAACTGTTCAAAAGCGATATCGCCGCGATCGAGCCTCTGTTCAAGGGGCAAAACATCACCCTCAAGCGCGACCTCTCCCAGCAGGACGCGGACATTTATCTCGCCGCGCTGAACCAGGCCGGGATCGCCCCACGCGTCGAACCGGATCTTGCCCCAGGCGCCAGCCAACCGGCACCTCAGCCTGCCCCCCCAGCGCCAGCGCCTTCGGTGGACTTGCCCCAGGCAGAACCCACCGCAACAAGTGACTGGCAACGCCCGGTCCCTACGCCGACGCCAGAACCCATGGCCGGCGCGGGTACTTCGCCCTACACCCCGCCTCAAGCCACAGTGGGCGATCCCCTTCCCGAGTTTGGCGAACTGAAGTTCTACACCGTTGAAGGACGCATCGGGCGCCTGCGTTATCTCGCCTGGACCCTGGTGCTGATCCTTCTGACCACCCTGGCCGGCGGCTTCCTGACCGCGGCTCTGGTCGGCAACGGCCTGCAGGTGACGGGAATGATCTTCCTCGGCGTCGTAGCACTGGCCTTCGCCTATCTGAACATCACCATTTCCGTTCAGCGCCTGCATGACCTGGGCTGGTCGGGCTGGCTCTGGCTGTTGAACTTGCTGCCATTTGTGTACGCGGTGTTTCCGCTGCTGCTGGCGATCCTGCCGGGCAACACCGGCGCCAATCGTTACGGCGCGCCGCCTCCGCCAAACAGTGGAGCTGTCAAGGGGCTTGCCGCGCTGTGGATAATCGTCTTGCTGCTGTCCTTCATCGGTGGCCTCAGCTCGGTCTAGGGCGCCCAGAAACAGGAACAGCGAAAGCAGCGAGCCCGCCCCGGCCCCCTGTAGACTATCGAATTGAATTAACGCGCCGCTGCCTGGGACTTTTCCCTACAGGCAACCGGCCGTTGCAATGGAGAACCGCATGACCCGTTACGCTCTGATCACCGGCGCCTCCAGCGGCATAGGCCTGGCCCTGGCCGAAGCGCTGGCCCGGCGCGGCCGCAGCCTGATCCTGGTGGCCCGTCAGCGTGATCAGCTGGAAAGCATCGCCATCGAGTTGACCCAACGCTTTGGTGTGGAGGTGCTGTTCCGTGCCTGCGACCTGTCCGAGCCTTTGCGGCTTTCGGGTTTCCTGCTGGAGCTGGAGGAAGGCGACCGGCAGATCGATCTATTGGTGAACTGCGCCGGCATCGGCACCTGCGGCCCCTTCCTCGCCCAGGACTGGATGACCGAGCAGGACCTGATCGAAGTGAACATTCTGGCCCTCACCCGGCTGTGCCATGCCCTGGGCAACAGCATGGCCTTGCAGGGCGGCGGGCAAATTCTCAACGTCGCTTCGATCGCCGGCTTCTATCCCGGCCCCTGGATGAGCACCTACTACGCCAGCAAGGCCTATGTACTGCACTTCTCTGAAGGCCTGCGCGAAGAGCTGAAAAACAATGCTGTGAAGGTTTCCGTGCTCTGCCCTGGCCCGACCCGCACCGGTTTCTTTGATACCGCCCAGCTGAACACCAGCAAGCTTAACGACAGCAAACTGCTGATGAGCCCGGAAGAAGTCGCGCTGTACACCGTGCGCGCCCTGGACAAGAATCGCGCCATTATCATCCCCGGCCGCCGCAACCGCTGGTTTGCGTTCAGCCCGCGCCTGGGTTCGCGCTGGCTGACCCGCAAGATTTCCGGCGCCGTCAACAAAGCCTATTGCCCGCGCTGACCTGGCAACCATCTAAGGCTGGGCGCACTCGGCTTGCCTGAGTACACTCAGCCCGGACCAACACAACGGAGAAACAGCTGTGGATACTCTGTTCACCAAGATCATCAACCGGGAAATACCGGCGAAGATCATCTATGAGGACGACCAGGTTCTGGCCTTCCACGATATCGCCCCACAGGCCCCCGTGCATTTCCTGGTAGTTCCGAAAAAGCCGGTACGCACCCTCAATGACCTGACCGAAGACGACAAGCTGCTGGCCGGACATATCCTGTTCACCGCCCAGCGTCTGGCCAGGGAGCTGGGCTGCGAAGAAGGCTTCCGGGTCGTCATGAACTGCAATGAACTCGGTGGCCAGACCGTGTATCACATTCACATGCACGTTCTGGGTCAGCGCCAGATGCACTGGCCGCCGGGCTGATCCCCATCCAAGGTGCGCGACAGCACATTCCTCGCCCGCTTTTGCCGAGAGTGTGCTGATCCAGCGCAGGCCTCTGCCCATCGATTGGGGTAAACTGGCCGCCGTGATTCTTCCCGGAGGTAAGCATGACTACCCAACGTCACTACTCGCCGATTGACCGTCTACTGCTGCAGGCAGATGCGGCAATGCGGACCTTGCTGCCCTTCAGCGGCCAGCCTTATCGCCCTTCCCCTGCCATCGTGCAGCCGGACGTGCAGATGAGCGAAGAGGACACCAAGCATGTCGCCGGCCTGATGCGCATCAATCATACCGGCGAAGTCTGCGCCCAGGCGCTGTACCAGGGCCAGGCACTGACCGCCAAGCTGCCGCAAGTGCGCGCCGCCATGGAGCATGCCGCGGAAGAAGAAATCGATCACCTGGTCTGGTGCGAGCAACGCATTCACCAACTGGGTAGCCACACCAGCGTGCTCAACCCACTGTTTTATGGCATGTCGTTCGGCATCGGCGCAGTGGCCGGGCTGATCAGCGACAAGGTCAGCCTGGGCTTCGTGGCCGCCACCGAAGATCAGGTGTGCAAACACCTCAACGAACACCTTGAGCAATTG
Source organism: Pseudomonas sp. NFPP07 (assembly GCF_900115645.1). Classification (NCBI taxonomy): domain Bacteria; kingdom Pseudomonadati; phylum Pseudomonadota; class Gammaproteobacteria; order Pseudomonadales; family Pseudomonadaceae; genus Pseudomonas; species Pseudomonas sp. NFPP07. Next base: position 482,992 of record NZ_FOXG01000007.1, on the reverse strand, counting down.
CCGGCCGAGGACGAAAAATCCCGGGCGATCCTCGAGCAGATGCGTATCGACGAAGAACAACACGCCGAAAGCGCCCTGGACGCGGGCGGATTCCGCTTCCCGGCACCGGTAAAATTCGGCATGAGCCTACTGGCCAAGGTCATGACCAAAAGCACTTACCGGATCTGAGCGATATAAATCGCAGGCAAAAAAAGGGCGCTTTTTCAGCGCCCTTTCTTTTGCCGCGAATTCGGGAGGGTTGAATGGCGACTCAACCGAGCTCGACGATTTCGTAATCGTGAGTGATGGCAACCCCGGCCGCACCGAGCATGATCGATGCCGAGCAGTATTTTTCCGCCGACAGCTCGATGGCGCGCTTGACCTGGGCTTCTTTCAACCCGCGGCCCTTGACCACAAAGTGCATGTGGATCTTGGTGAAGACCTTGGGATCCTCTGTCGCACGCTCGGCGTCGAGGAAGGCTTCGCAACTTTCGACAGCCTGGCGGGATTTCTTCAGGATGCTGACCACATCGAAGTTGCTGCAACCGCCTACGCCGAGCAGGAGCATTTCCATCGGGCGCACGCCCAAGTTACGACCACCGGCTTCCGGCGGGCCATCCATTACCACCACATGACCGCTGCCCGATTCCCCGAGGAACATGGCTTCGCCAGCCCATTGGATGCGTGCCTTCATCGCCAAGACTCCACTGCTAAAAAAGGGTCGCCAGCTTAGCACAGGGGCCCGGGATGGCAGCGCTTTGCCTGTTCGGGTGCCACACTCAGTTCTGATAGGAAAATTCTTAATTACCCAAAGGAAGCGTCTGTTAAGCTGGCGCCAAATCACTGGCGCATTGCCAGCTATCGGCGATCAGCTTGACCGCCCCATAAAAAAACCAAATCACACCGTGCTGTCTTTTCGGGATACAACCATGGTTGCTCTTGCCCCTACACCCAAGATCAAGAACCTCGACAAGCTGTTGATGCATTGCCAGCGCCGCCGCTATCAGGCCAAGAGCAACATCATCTGCGCCGGCGATCAGTCGGACACGCTGTTCTTCATCGTCAAAGGCTCGGTCACCATCCTGATCGAAGATGACGACGGTCGGGAAATGATCATCGCCTATCTCAATGCCGGAGATTTTTTCGGCGAGCTGGGCCTGTTCGAACAGGCCGGGCATGAGCAGCAACGCAGCGCCTGGGTACGGGCCAAGGTCGAATGTGAAGTCGCGGAGATCAGCTATGCAAAATTCCGTGAGCTGCCCCAACAGGACCCGGACATTCTGTACGTGCTCAGCGGCCAGATCGCCCAGCGCCTGCGCAACACCACCCGAAAGGTCGGCGACCTGGCGTTCTTCGATGTCACCGGGCGCGTGGCCCGCTGCCTGCTCGAACTGTGCAAGCAGCCAGATGCCATGACCCATCCGGATGGAATGCAGATCAAGGTGACCCGCCAGGAAATCGGGCGGATCGTCGGCTGCTCAAGGGAGATGGTTGGCCGGGTGCTCAAGGACCTCGAAGAACGCAACCTGGTCCATGTCAAAGGCAAGACCATGGTGGTGTTCGGCACCCGTTAGAGCGGCAGGAACTGCGCCAGCATCTGCCGGTACAGGGTATCCAGGCGCTCGATGGCATTCGGCGCGGCGAATGCCTCATGCAAGGCGATATGGCTCTCGGCGCGGCAACGCTGCTCCAGGCCACAGGCCTGATTGAAACGATTGACCGCCGCCACCATGGTTTCCCGCTCGTCATCCAGCAACAGCGCGCCATGCACCAACCCAACCGGACGCGTCCCACCCTTGCTCTGGCGCCAACGCTGGGCGGTGCCAACCATCTTGCGTCCGTTGAGATTGACGTTGAACCGGCCATCGCAGAAAGCGCCCTCGACTTCACCCAGAGAGGGCTCGCCTCCCAGCTCGGAAAGCAGGTCGCAGATCGGCTGGCACAAACGGCGATAACCGGTTTCGATCCGATTCTGATCACCCTCGCTGCGAGGCGGCGCATAAACCAGCGCGATATTGACCGTCGCCGCCGATTGCGGCACCGGCTCCCCACCGGTTTCTCGCAGCAACACCGGCCAGCCACTGGCGGCCAGCGCGTCGCAGGCCTGCTCGAACCCCGGCAAACGGCTCAAGCGTCGCGGCATCACCAGCGCTCTGTCGCTCGGCTGCCAGAACAACAGGCCGTACTCCTGGTCACCGCTGCATACCTGGGCGAGCAGATCCTGTTCGGCCTGCAGGCCGGCTTCGACGGTCAGGGAAAGGGGCTGGATCATGGCAGTAAAGGTCCTTTGCGATAGGTATAAAAAAGCCGGCGGCGCCGGCTTCTTCATCAACTCAGGTTCAGTCCAGGGTCGAACCGCTCACCGGCACGCCACGTTCCGGGAAGAACAGGCGTTGCAGTTCCAGGCCTGGGCTCTCGGCCCGCATAAAGGCCTCGCCCACCAGGAAGGAGTAAACGTCGCTGATTTCCATCAGCTCGACATCGGCCCGGTTGAGGATACCGCTCTCGGTGATCACCAGACGATCGCGCGGAATCTGCGGCAACAGATCGAGGGTGGTCTCCAGATTGACCTCGAAGGTGTGCAGGTTACGGTTGTTGATGCCCACCAGCGGCGTGTCGAGGGTTTTCAGGGCACGCTCCAGCTCGTCGCCATCATGCACTTCGACCAGCACATCGAGACCCACGCCTTTGGCCACGGCAGCCAGTTCAGCCATCCTGGCATCATCCAGCGCGGCCACGATCAACAGCACGCAGTCGGCCCCCAATGCGCGGGCTTCGACGATCTGGTACGGATCGATCATGAAGTCCTTGCGAATCACCGGCAACGAACAGGCGGCACGCGCCTGTTGCAGATAGGCATCGGCGCCCTGGAAATAATCGATATCGGTGAGTACCGACAGGCAGGTCGCGCCGCCCTTCTCATAGCTCTTGGCGATCTCTGCCGGCACGAAATGCTCGCGAATCACGCCTTTGCTCGGCGAGGCTTTCTTGATTTCGGCGATCACCGCCGGCTGCTTGAGCTTGGCCTGGTCGAGCAGCGCCTTGGCAAAGCCGCGCGGCGCATCCGCGGCACGGGCCTGGCCTTCAAGTTCGGCCAGGCTTACCCGTGCGCTACGCTCAGCCACTTCCTCGACCTTGCGGGCGAGGATTTTTTCCAGAACCGTCGGCACACTCATCCTTCATTCTCCTGCTTGAATACCGCGGTAAAGGCACCCAACTCCTCAAGCTTCTCGCGAGCCAGCCCAGTGTGCAAAGCGTCATGGGCCAGGGCCACGCCCTCTTTCAGGCTGCTGGCATGGTCCGCCGCATAGAGCGCGGCACCGGCATTGAGCACGATCATCTCCGCCGCCTTCTGCCCGTGCTCGGTCTTGCGCCGCCCCAGGGCATCACGAATCAACTCGAGCGATGCCGCCGGGCTTTCGACCACCAGGCCGAACAAGCTCTGGCTCTTTATGCCGAGGTCTTCGGGCTGAACCCAATATTCAGTGATCTGGTCGTCCTTCAGCTCGGCGACGAAGGTCGGCGCGGCGAGGCTGAATTCATCCAGGCCATCCTGAGAGTGCACCACCAGCACGTGCTTGCTGCCCAGGCGTTGCAAAACCTCGGCCAACGGCCGGCACAACGCCTGAGTGAACACACCCACCACCTGATGTTTCACGCCGGCCGGATTCGTAAGCGGGCCGAGCATGTTGAACAGGGTGCGCAGGCCGAGATCGCGACGCGGGCCAGCGGCGTACTTCATGGCACCGTGATGGGACTGGGCGAACATGAAGCCGATGCCGACGTTGTCGATACAGCGGGCGACCTGTACCGGCGTCAGGTTCAGGTAGATACCGGCGGATTCGAGCAGGTCGGCACTGCCGCTTTTCCCGGACACCGCGCGGTTGCCGTGCTTGGCCACCGTGCAACCGGCTGCGGCGACTACAAAGGAAGAAGCCGTGGACACGTTGAAAATGTTCGCACCATCACCGCCGGTGCCGACCACATCGACCACACCGTCGAGGGTTTTCAGCTCGACCTTGTCCGCCAGCTCGCGCATGACCGAAACAGCGCCGACGATTTCGTCGATGCTTTCGCTTTTCATGCGCATGGCCATCATGAAGGCGCCAATTTGTGCATCGGTGCACTGGCCGGTCATGATTTCACGCATGACCTGGCGCATTTCATCGGTGCTCAGATCGAGATGGCCGACGATACGGCTCAGGGCAGTCTTGATATCCATGGAAAGTCCTTAGCGCGTGCCGCCGCTCTGTTTGAGGAAGTTGGCGAACAGCTCGTGGCCCTGCTCGGTGAGAATAGACTCGGGATGAAACTGCACACCCTCGATGTTCAGCGTCTTGTGGCGCAGCCCCATGATCTCGTCGACGGAGCCGTCTTCCAGTTGGGTCCAGGCGGTCAGTTCGAGGCAGTCCGGCAACGTATCGTGCTTGACCACCAGGGAATGGTAACGGGTCACGGTCAGCGGATGGTTCAGACCGGCGAATACGCCCTTGTCCTGGTGAAATACCGGGCTAGTCTTACCGTGCATCACCTGCCGCGCGCGCACCACGTCGCCGCCAAAAGCCTGGCCAATCGACTGGTGGCCCAGGCAGACGCCCAGGATCGGCAGCTTGCCGGCGAAATGCTTGATCGCTTCGATGGACACACCGGCTTCGGTCGGCGTGCAAGGACCGGGCGACACGACGATCCGCTCAGGGTTGAGCGCTTCGATTTCAGCCACGGTCAGTTCGTCGTTGCGCACCACCTTGACCTCGGCACCCAGCTCGCCAAGGTATTGCACAACGTTATAGGTAAAGGAGTCGTAGTTATCGATCATCAGCAACATGGGGATTACAACCTCTTGAATTCACTGACTTTTAATACAGCCTTCAGTGGATTGCCCGCTGGCAGGCCCGCCGGAGGTTGCAATCACTCAACCAGCACAAGCGGAGTCGAACAGGGATAAAGAAGGCAAAACGGTACAGGTCCGGCCGGGCCGGCAGAGAAAAGTTAGGCGCGCCAACGCCAACGGGCGTGTGCCTTAACAACTCGCATCAAGAGTTTGCTGACGATCAACACGGGGAAGGTCTCATTCATACGTTCAGGCACAGTAACTTAGCTGAGCAGAGGGTGCAATATGGCGGGGCCCGCGCCCGGATAAACAAGCGATATGGCTTATCGCCATAGCTGAAACGCAAAAGTTTTTGGTACTGTCGTTTCGTTCTCTACAACAATAAATAAAACGGACTTGCTCATGATCAAAAAGACGTTGTTCGTACCACTCGCCGGCAGTCTTTTGTCCCTGGCCTGCGCTCAAGCGATCGCAGCCCCTTCCCCCTATTCCAGCTTTATCGTGTTCGGCGACAGCCTCAGCGATGCCGGGCAATTCGCCGATCCCGGCGGTCCCGCGGGCGCGACCCAGCGCTTTACCAACCGTACCGGGCCGGTTTACCTGGATGGTAGCGGGGAAGTCCGCTCCGCCAACTCGACGCAACTGCTGGGGGCCAAACTGGGCTTCTCGGACGCCCAGCTCGCCGCGTCGACCTCGGCCGCCCGCGCCAGGGAAGGCCTGCCTGATGGCAACAACTGGGCAGTCGGCGGTTATCGCACCGACCAGATCCTCGATTCGATTACCACCACCTCGACCGCCGGCAGCCGTAGCCGCCCCGGCTATCTGCTGGCCAACGATTTCCGCGCCGACCCGAATGCCCTCTATTACCTGTCAGGGGGCGGCAACGACTTCCTCCAGGGCCGCGTCACCAGCCTTGACCAGGCCAACGCCGCGGCCGGCCGCCTGGTCGACAGCGTGCAAACCCTGCAACAGGCCGGCGCCCGCTACATCATGATCTGGCTGCTGCCGGACATCGGCCTGACCCCGGCAATCAACGGCAGCCCGTTGCAAGGGTTCACTTCCCAGCTCAGTGCCCAATTCAATACCGAACTGGTCCGACAGCTGCAGACGGTCGATGCCGAAGTCATTCCCCTCAATATTCCCGTGCTGTTGAAGGAAAGCTTCGCCAACCCGGCACAGTTCGGCCTGGCCACCGACCAGAACCTCACCGCCACCTGCTTCAGTGGCAATGGCTGCACGGAAAACGCTCGCTATGGCATTCACAGCGCCACGCCGGACCCAAGCAAGCTGATCTACAACGACGCGGTCCACCCCACCGAAGCCGGCCAGCGGCTGATCGCCGATTACGCTTACTCATTGCTGGCGGCGCCCTGGGAAATAACCCTGCTCCCGGAAATGGCCCAGGGCACCCTGCGCGCGCACCAGGATGAACTGCGCAACCAATGGCAGGCCGACTGGGAAAACTGGCAGGGCGTGGGGCAATGGCGGGCGATTGTCGCCGCGGGCGGCCAGCACCAGGACTTCGACAGCCAGCGCAGCGGCGCCAGTGCCGACGGTAACGGTTTGAACCTGAACATCGGCGGCAGCTACCGGCTCGATGAGGCCTGGCGAGTGGGTGTGCTGGCCGGCGCCTATCGGCAGAAGCTCGAGGCCGGCAGCAACGACTCGGACTACAAACTCAACACCTACCTGGGCACCGCCTTCGTCCAGTACCAGCAAAACCGCTGGTGGGCCGACGCGGCAGCCACCGCCGGGCACCTGGACTACGACAACCTCAAGCGCAAATTCGCCCTGGGGCCCAACGAGCGCGGGGAAAAAGGCGACACCAGCGGCGACGTCCTGGCCTTCAGCGCTCGCCTGGGCTACGACATCGCGCAGCAGGCCAGCAGCCCGTGGCACCTGTCGCCGTTCATCAGCGCCGACTACGCGCGGGTCAAGGTCGACGGTTACTCCGAGGACGGCAACGACTCCACCGCACTGACCTTCGACGACCAGAAACGCACCTCGCGGCGCCTGGGCATCGGCCTGCAGGGCAAGTACCAGATCACCCGGCAAACCCAGGTGTTCGGCGAAGTCGCCCACGAAAAGGAATACGAGGACGATACCCAGAAGCTGACCATGGCCCTCAACAGCCTGCCGGATAACCGCTACACCCTCGAAGGCTATACCCCGCAGACCAACCTGAATCGCCTGAACCTCGGGGTCAGCCACAAGCTCACCCAGGACCTGGCCCTGCGCGCCAGCTACAACATCCGCAAGGACGATGACTTCACCCAACAGGGCATCAACGTTGGCGTCAGCCTCGACTTCTAGTAGAGAGCAGGCAATAAAAAACGCTGCCCCCCGCAAGGAGGCAGCGTTTTTTATAGCTCGTTGTCCGACTCAGCTATCGGGCGTCTGTTCAGCCAAGGCCACCGCGCGGAACATCGCGCGACGCTTGTTCAGGGTTTCTTCCCATTCCAGCGCAGGCACCGAGTCGGCGACGATACCGCCACCGGCCTGCACATGCAGCTCGCCGTCCTTGATCACCGCCGTACGAATGGCGATGGCGGTGTCCATGTTGCCGTTCCAGGCGAAATAACCTACCGCCCCGCCATACACACCACGCTTGACCGGCTCCAGCTCGTCGATGATTTCCATCGCGCGAATCTTCGGCGCACCGGACAAGGTACCCGCCGGCAGAATCGCCCGCAGCGCGTCCATCGCGGTCAGTCCGGCCTTCAACTGGCCAGTGACGTTGGAAACGATGTGCATCACGTTGGAATAACGCTCGATCACCATCTTCTCGGTGAGCTTCACCGAACCGATCTCGGAAACCCGCCCGGTGTCGTTGCGCCCCAGGTCGATCAGCATCAGGTGTTCGGCGATTTCCTTGTCGTCGGACAACAGGTCCTTCTCCAGCGCCAGATCCGCCTCTTCGTTGGCGCCGCGTGGGCGGGTGCCGGCGATCGGGCGAACGGTGATCAGGTTGTCTTCGACCCGCACCAGCACTTCCGGCGAACTGCCGACCACATGGAAGTCGCCGAAGTTGAAGAAGTACATGTAAGGCGTCGGATTGAAGCAACGCAGGGCGCGATACAGGTCGATCGGCGCCGCCTTGAAATCGATGGACATGCGCTGCGACGGCACCACCTGCATGCAGTCGCCCGCCAGGATGTACTCCTTGATGGTATCGACGGCACGCTCGTAGTCACCCTGGGTGAAGCTGGAGCGGAACACCAGGTCGGCCGCCTGCTGCTTGCTGAAGTCCAGGCCAGGACGCGGGGTCATGGGCTGGCGCAGCTTCTCCAGCAACGCTTGCAGGCGTGCCTGGCCTTGCTCGAAGGCATCGTCCCGGGACGGGTCGGCGAGGACGATGGCGTGCATCTTGCCGGCGAGGTTATCGAACACCACCACGGCGTCGGAGACCATCAACAGAATGTCCGGCACACCGATCGGATCCGGGTTCGGACATTTGCCCAGGCGTTTCTCCACATAACGCACACAGTCGTAACCGAAGTAGCCGACCAGGCCACCATTGAAGCGCGGCAGGCCAGCGATGGTCGGCACCTGGTAGCGCGCCTTGAACTCTTCGACGAACGCCAGCGGGTCGGCCACGTCATGGCTTTCGGTCTCGACGCCATCGACGGTGATGCTGACATGGTGGTCATGCACCCGCAGCACGGTGCGGCAGGGCAAGCCGATGATCGAATAACGGCCCCATTTCTCGCCGCCCTGCACCGACTCCAGCAGGTAGGAGTTGGGCTGGTCGGCCAGTTTCAGGTAGATCGACAGCGGCGTGTCGAAGTCGGCCAGGGTTTCGCAGGCAAGCGGGATGCGGTTGTAGCCGGCAGCGGCCAAACGCAGGAATTCTTCGCGGATCATGGGGTGCCTCGTGGCTTGAGGTTCTAACAGTCAGGTATGCAAACGCGCCGGAAGACCGGCCAGGAACAAGTCAGGCGCGCCAACGCCAACGGGCCAGGGCCTTGATGACTTTCATCCAGAGTTTGCGAGTGACCACCACGATGGCGTTTCCAGGAGGGGATTGAACAGCGTCGGGCAACGTTATCTCAGCGGCCGGATCCAGGCAACCGGGAATTAACTGGCGCAGATCGTCGATCACCAGGGCTGGCATTTCCTCGGCAATCGGCCGTCCGTGGTTGTAGCCATAGCTCAATGCCACGCACTTTACGCCCGCGGCTTTTGCTGCCTGCACATCGCTGCGAGAGTCACCGACGAACAACGATTGCGAGGCCGGGATACTGGCCATTTTCATGACGAAGAACAGCGCTGCCGGGTCGGGTTTCTTCTGCGGCAGGGTATCGCCACCGATGATCCAGCGGAAATAACGGCCGATCTTCATCTGATCCAGCAAGGGCGCGACGAAACGCTCCGGCTTGTTGGTGATCAGCGCCATTTCCACGCCCTGCTTGTGCAGCCATTTGAGGGTGTCGCGCACACCGGGGTAGACCACAGTCAGTTCGTGGCCATCCTCATAGGCATTGTTGAACAGCTCCAGCCCGCGCTCAGCCTCGACATCGTCGACGCCCTGCGCCGCGATGTCGTTGGCCAGGGCCCGGCGCACCAGCATCTGCACGCCGTTGCCGACCCACTCGCGCACCGCCTCGATACCGGCGGGCGGACGCCCCAGTTTGAGCAGCATGTCGTCCACGGCCGCCGCGAGGTCGGGAACCGAATCGACCAGGGTGCCATCCAGGTCGAACATCACCAGCCGCGGCAGACGCCCCGGGAACAGCTGCTCGAAACCGCTCATGGACGGGCCAGCGCCAGTTCGGCGCGCATCTTCTCGATCACGTCCCGGTAGTTCGGCGCATTGAAGATCGCCGAGCCCGCGACGAAAGTATCGGCGCCCGCGGCAGCGATTTCGCGAATGTTGTGCACATTCACCCCGCCGTCGATTTCCAGGCGGATATCGCGACCGGAAGCATCGATCAGGGCACGGGCCTCACGCAGCTTGTCGAGGGTGCCCGGAATGAACTTCTGGCCGCCGAAACCCGGGTTGACGCTCATCAGCAGGACCATGTCGACCTTGTCCATGACGTACTTGAGCACGTCCAGCGGGGTGGCCGGGTTGAACACCAGGCCAGCCTTGCAGCCGCCTTCGCGGATCATCTGCAGGGAACGGTCGACGTGCAGCGTGGCTTCCGGGTGAAAGGTGATGTAAGTCGCACCGGCCTCGATGAAGTCGCCGATGATGCGATCCACCGGGCTCACCATCAGGTGGGCGTCGATCGGCGCGGTGATGCCGTACTTACGCAGGGCAGCGCAGACCATCGGACCGATGGTCAGGTTGGGCACGTAATGGTTGTCCATGACATCGAAGTGCACGATATCGGCGCCAGCGGCGAGAACATTGTCCACTTCCTCGCCCAGGCGGGCGAAATCGGCGGAGAGGATCGACGGAGCAATTGCGAAGGGCTGCATGACGCACCTTTTTGAGCAGAATCACGGTGGCGCGCATTGTATACCTCATGCTTTGGCGCGCGCACCGTGACCGCGATGATCAGTAAGCCGCGCGATAGATCTTCTCTATATCGCCCGGGCTCAGTTTGCGCGGGTTGTTGCGCATCAGGCGCTCGATCCCCGCGGCCTCCACCGCCATGGACGGAATGGCCTCCTCCGGCACCCCGAAGCTGCGCAGCCCCGAGGGAATCTCCACCGCGGCGCAGAGCTGGGTCATGGCCTCGACGGCCTTGTCGGCCGCCTCGGCCGCACTCAGATGAGCGGTCTTCACCCCCATGGCCTCGGCGATATCCTGCATGCGCTCGACACAGGCCATCTTGTTCCAGGTCATGACGTACGGCAGCAGCAAGGCATTGCTGACGCCATGGGCGATATTGAAGCGCCCGCCCAGTGGATAAGCCAGCGCGTGCACCGCGCCGACCCCGGCGTTGCCGAAGGCCATGCCGGCCATCAGGCTGGCGGTGGCCATGTCTTCGCGGGCCTGCAGGTGGGCAGGATTGGCGTACGCCTTGGGCAGCGCCTGGGCGATCAGCTTGATGGCGCCAAGGGCCAGGGAGTCGGTGATGGGCGAGGCGTTGAGCGACAGGTAGGACTCGATGGCATGCACCAGGGCATCGACACCGCTGGCGGCAGTCACACTGCGCGGGCAGGTCAGGGTCATCTGCGGGCTGACCAGCGCCACATCCGGCAACAGGTAATCGCTGACAATGCCCTTTTTCAGCTGTGCGACCTTGTCCGAGAGAATCGCCACATTGGTGACTTCGGAGCCGGTGCCCGCCGTGGTGGGAATGGCAATCAGCGGCGGCCCCTTGCGCGGCACCTGGTCGATCCCGAACAGATCCTCCAGCGCCCCGTGATAACCGGCGTAGGCCGCAACGCTTTTGGCGATATCGATGGCGCTGCCACCGCCCAGGCCGATCAGCCCGTCGTGCCCGCCCTCGCGGTAAACCTGCATGCAGTCTTCGACGATGGCGATTTCCGGGTCGGGCAGCACCCGGTCGAAAATCTCGTAGTCCCGCCCCCCCAGTTGCGCCAGCGCCAGCGCCACGGTACCGGACTTGACCAGCGCGGCATCAGTGACGATCAGCGGGTTATCGACATCCAGGCGGCTCAGTTCGGTGGACAGTTGCTCGATCGCGGCGGAGCCGGTGAGCAGTTTGTGGGCGATTTTGAAAGAGGAAAGACTCATGTGCGCGGCCTCTTATATAGGGGGGAGCTGGCACAAGAGTAGCTGGGGATTCGGTGTTGTCTGCTATTTGCGCGGTGAATGCCGCAACAGAGCGCTCCCACGGCCGGCACGGGAGCGATCTGTCAGTGGCGATCAGACCGATGCGGTACGCAGTTTTTCGCTGCGGCCACGCAGCCACTCCAGGGTCAGCAGCAGAATCACCGAGAAGGCGATCAGCAGCGTCGCCGCGGCGGCGATGGTCGGGCTGAGGTTTTCGCGGATACCGCTGAACATCTGCCGGGGCAAGGTGGCTTGCTCGGGGCCGGCGAGGAACAGCGTGACCACCACTTCATCGAACGAGGTAGCAAAGGCGAACAGCGCGCCGCTGATCACCCCCGGCGCGATCAACGGCAGGGTCACCCGGCGGAACGCCGTCAGCGGCGAAGCGCCAAGGCTGGCCGCGGCCCGCACCAGGTTCTGGTTGAAGCCCTGCAAGGTGGCCGAGACCGTGATGATCACGAACGGCACGCCCAGCACGGCATGGACGATGATCAGCGAGAAGAAGCTGTTACCCATGCCCAGGGGCGCGAAGAACAGGTAGCTGGCCACGCCGATGATCACCACCGGCACCACCATCGGCGAAATCACCAGCGCCATCACCAGTGCCTTGCCGGGGAAGTCGCCGCGGGTCAGGCCGATGGCCGCCAGCGTGCCGAAGACCATCGCCAGCACCGTGGCCGCCGGGGCGACGATGATGCTGTTCTTCAGGGCGCGCATCCATTCCGCCGAGCCAAAGAAGTCGTGATACCACTGCAGCGAGAAGCCTTGCAGCGGGTACACCAGGAAGCTGCCCGAGTTGAACGACAGCGGAATGATCACCAGCACCGGCAGGATCAGGAACAACAGGATCACGCCGCAGAGAATCCGCAAGCTGTAGAACCAGACCCGCTCGACGGGCGACATGTAAGGGCTCAGCATTTCGATTCTCTCCTTAGCTCAGGCGCAGGCGACTGGCGCCCACCAGCCAGCTGTAAATCAGATACAGCACGATGGTCGCCAACAGCAACAGGCCGCCCAGCGCGGTCGCCATGCCCCAGTTGATGCTGGTGTTGGTGTAGAAGGCGACGAAATAGCTGACCATCTGGTCGTTCGGGCTGCCCAGCAACGCCGGGGTGATGTAGTAGCCGATGGCGAGGATGAACACCAGCAGGCAACCGGCGCCGACGCCGGCATAGGTCTGCGGGAAATACACCCGCCAGAAGCTGGCGAACGGATGGCAGCCGAGGGAAATCGCCGCGCGCATATAGGTCGGCGAGATGCCTTTCATCACGCTGTAGATCGGCAGGATCATGAACGGCAGCAGGATGTGCACCATGGAGATGTAGACCCCGGTGCGGTTGAACACCAGCTCCAGCGGCTTGTCGATCACGCCCATGGCCATCAGCGCGCTGTTGATCAGGCCGCCCGATTGCAGCAGCACGATCCACGCCGCCACACGCACCAGGATCGAAGTCCAGAACGGCAGCAGCACCAGAATCATCAGCAGGTTGCTCTGGCGCGCCGGCAGGTTGGCCAGCAGATAAGCCAGGGGATAGGCCAGCACCAGGCAGATGCCGGTAATCACCAGGCCCATCCAGAAAGTCCGGGCGAAGATATCCAGGTAGATGGCCTGGTCAGGGGTCGCCGGGGCGATCTCCCCCAGGTCGTCGATCCGATGGTCGACGGCGGCCAGCAGGTAGAACGGCGTCAGGCTGCTGGTGTTGCGGCGTACCGCCTGCCAGTAGGCCGGGTCGCCCCAACGCTCGTCGATGGCCTCCAGCGCTTCTTTATAGGAAGCCGGTTCCTCCTTGAACGGCAGGGCCCGGGCGGTTTTGGTCAGCAGGCTGCGATAGCCGGCCAACTCCATGTTCAGTCGCTTGGACAGATCGCCCAAGGTTTGCTGCTTGCGCGCTTCGGCCAGGTCCTCGCTCAGCGCCTTGTACACCGGCTCGGCCGGCAGGCCGCGTCCGTCCCAACCGGCCACGGCGACCACGGTGCGCGGCATGCCTTCGACCACTTCCGGGTTACCGACGCTCTTGTACAGCAGCGCGGCGATAGGCACGAGAAACACCAGCAGCAGGAACAGCACCAGCGGCGCGATCAACGCTTGCGCTTTCCAGCGGTTGACCCGCTCGGCACGCGCCAGGCGCTGCTTGAGGCTGGGGCTGGTGACCTCGTTCAGGGGAACGCTAATGGCCATGACGAACTCCGCAAATCTTTAAACGGTAACGGCGTCACCCGCGGGTGACGCCGCCCATGCATGACGCCTTACTTGGCCGCCCACGAGTTGAAACGCTGTTCCAGTTGCTCACCGTTGTCAGCCCAGAAGCTGACGTCGATCTGCACCTGGTTGGCGATGTTTTCCGGGGTGGTCGGCATGTCTTTCAGGATGTCCTTGGCCAGCAGCGGTACCGCCTGGGTGTTGGCCGGACCGTAGGCGATGTTTTCCGAGTAGGTCTTCTGCTGCTGCGGCTGCACCGAGAAGGCGATGAATTTCTTCGCCGCTTCGGCGCGGGTCTTGTCCAGGCCCTTCGGAATGGCCCAGGCGTCGAAGTCGTAGATACCGCCGTTCCATACGACTTTCAGGTTGCTTTCCTTCTGTACCGCGGCGATCCGGCCGTTGTAGGCCGAGCTCATGACCACGTCACCGGAAGCCAGGTACTGAGGCGGCTGGGCGCCGGCTTCCCACCACTGGATGCTCGGCTTGAGTTCATCGAGCTTCTTGAAGGCACGATCCTGGCCGTCCTTGCCGGCCAGCACCTTGTACACATCCTTGGGCGCGACGCCGTCGGCCATCAGGGCGAATTCCAGGGTGTACTTGGCGCCCTTGCGCAGGCCGCGCTTGCCCGGGAATTTCTGGGTGTCCCAGAAATCCGCCCAGCTGGTCGGCGCGGTCTTCAGCTTGTCGGCGTTATAGGCCAGGACGGTCGACCAGACGAAGAAACCCACGCCACAAGGCTGGATCGCGCCCTTGACGTAGTCCTCGGGCTTGCCGAACAGCTCGGGGTCGAGCTGCTCGAACATGTCTTCGTCGCAACCGCGGGACAGCTCCGGCGACTCGACTTCCACCAGGTCCCAGGACACGCTCTTGGTGTCGACCATGGCTTTGACCTTGGCCATCTCACCGTTGTATTCGCCAGCGACGATCTTGCCGTTGCCCGCGGCTTCCCACGGGGCATAGAAGGCCTTGACCTGGGCCGCCTTGTTCGCCCCGCCAAAGGACACCACGGTCAGGTCCGGGCCCGCCGCCATCGCGTGCGATGCGCCCATCAGGCCCAATGTCAAAGCGGTGAATTTCAGGGATCTCAACATTTATTGTTCTCTCCACGTGCAGGGTTGGTGAAGCAAGGGGGGCGATCAATGCGCCTCTAGAAGTGGGTCGAGCGCGCGAACGTGCTCGACCTGCCAGCCAAGCGGAACCACATCGCCCACCGCCAGCTCCGGATCGAGCTCGGCAATCGGCTGTTTCACGAAGAAGTCGGTCTTGCCACAGACTTCCAGGCGAACCCGGACGTGGTCGCCCAGATAGATGAATTCCGCCACCCTCCCTGAGAAGCGGTTGACACAGCTTTCGCTGGAGCCGTTGAGGCTCACGCGCTCCGGACGAATCGACAGGGTCACCGGCTCGCCGGCCTTGCCGACGTTGACCGCCAGCGCCTCGACCTTCTCGCCGCGCCCCAGCTCGACCACGCAGCGGTCACCGCTGTGGCTGTGCAGGCGGCCGTTGAGGCGGTTGTTCTCGCCGATGAAGTTGGCGACGAAGGTGTTCTTCGGCTCTTCGTAAAGGGTCCGAGGCGGGGCGATCTGCTGGATTTCGCCCTGGTGGAACACCGCGACCCGGTCGGACATGGTCAGGGCTTCGCCCTGGTCGTGGGTCACGTAGACCACGGTCACGCCGAGGCGCTGGTGCAGGTGCTTGATTTCCATCTGCATGTGTTCGCGCAGCTGTTTGTCCAGCGCGCCGAGGGGTTCGTCCATCAGTACCAGCTGCGGCTCGAACACCAGCGCCCGGGCCAGAGCCACCCGCTGCTGCTGGCCACCGGACAGTTGCGCCGGATAACGCTGGGCGAAGGACTCGAGCTGGACCATGCTCAGCACGCGTTTGACCCGCTCGCTGATATCGGTCTTGCTCAGGCCACGCACCGACAGCGGGAACGCCAGGTTCTCGGCCACGGTCATGTGCGGGAACAGCGCATAGTTCTGGAACACCATGCCGATATCGCGCTTGTGCGGCGGCACGTTGTTGATCGCCCGCCCGGCCAGCTGGATCTCCCCGGAGGTCGGGGTCTCGAAGCCGGCCAGCATCATCAGGCTGGTGGTCTTGCCGGAGCCGGATGGCCCGAGCAGGGTAAGGAACTCGCCTTTGCGAATGTCCAGGTTGAGGTCTTTGACGATCAGGTTTTCGCCGTCGTAGCTCTTTTGCACACCACGGAAACTGACCAGTACATCACTCGTCCCAGCGCTTGAATCGACCTCGCTCATACCCACACCTTTTGTTTTTTGACGGCTGTGGACTAAGCCTAGTGGAGGCCACAAGCCGCGCAAATCGGGGGGTATGAGAGATTGGCCTCAGCCGGATGGAAGGTTCCTTGTAGGAATCCCCCTACAAGAATGGCGCGATTGGACAAGTTCCGGCGCACGCCCGGCGCAGATCATGGCCAGAAGCCTGTTTGCATGTCGCAAATGGGTACGTGTAGCCGCTGCCGCAGGCTGCAATCGAGGGCGAAGCACTCGTGATCCAGGCACCGCGATTAAGCTGAAAATCCCCTGGGCCAGGCTTAGCGACAGCTGCGCTGTCGATCGCAGCCTGGGGCAGCGGCTACAGATCCACTCAGAGCAGCTTGTGCTCCATCGCGTACTTCACCAGCTCGGCCAGGGAGGTGATGTTGAGTTTCTGCATCAATCGCGCCTTGTGGGTGCTGATGGTCTTGCTGCTCAAGGCCAGCTGTTGGGCGATATCGTTGACGTTGGCGCCCTGAGCCAGCCGTTCGAACACGGAAAACTCGCGCTCCGACAGCAGGGAATGCAGGGGCCGGGTGTCCGTCAGGCCGACTTCGAAGACCATCCGGTCGGCCAGTTCCGGGTCGATGTAACGCCCGCCCGCCGCCACCTTGCGGATCGCCGTCAGCAGCAGCGCCGGGTCGCTGTCCTTGGTGGCATAACCGGCCGCCCCCACCTTCAGCGCCCGGGCCGCCATCTGCGCCTCGTCGTGCATCGACAGCACCAGGATCGCCGGCGGATTGTTCAGCGCGCGGATCCGCGGGATCGCCTCCAGGCCGTTGACGCCAGGCATGGAAATATCCAACAGCACCACCTCGCAAGGCACATGGCGCAGGGCTTCCAATAGCTGCTCGCCATTGCTCGCCTCCCCCACCACCGTCAGGTCCTTGGCCAGGCCAATCAACTGCTTGATGCCTTCGCGAACGATGGTGTGGTCTTCGGCTACCAGTACACGGATCACAGCTCGTACCTCTTCTTATTAGTGATGATTTCTGCAGCGGCGAGCTTGCTCGCGCCTACAAGTCCAACGGCACAGTCACGCTCAGGGTGGTGCCTTCGCCCAGCTGACTGTCCAGGCTCAGGCTGCCGCCCATGATCAGTACCCGCTCGCGCATGCCCACCAGACCGAAGGACGTCGGCCGCCCGGCCTCGACCACGAAACCCTGGCCGTCATCGCTGATGGTCATGCACAGTTGGTTCTGCTCGAGGCTCAGGGTCAGTTCGACAGTATGCGCCTGTGCATGGCGCATCACGTTGGTCAGCGCCTCCTGGAGGATACGGAACAGACCGATGGCCTTGGCATCGCTGAGCACCGGCAGATTGTCGGGCACCTGCACCAGGCAAGGAATCTGTGTGCGCGCCTCGAAACGCCGCGCCTGCCACTCGATGGCCGACGCGATGCCGGCATCGAGAATCGGCGGGCGCAGGGCCGTGGCCACATCGCGTACCAACTGGAACAGCTGGGCGATCAGGCGCTTCATGCTGTTCAAGCGTTCGTGCAGCCCCGGATCGAGCTGCGCGTAGGCCAGCTCGCACATCGAGGTCTCCAGCTTGAGCACCGTGAGCATCTGCCCCAACTCGTCATGCACTTCCCGGGCGATACGGGCCTTTTCCTCTTCGCGCACGCTTTCCAGGTGCGCCGACAGCTCGCGCAGTTGCTCCCGCGAGCTGGCCAGCTCCAGTTCGATGCGCTTGCTTTCGCTGATGTCCCAGACGATGCCGTCCCAGACATAGGCGCCGTCCTCGAGCTGGCGGGTGATGGCCTTGATTTCCGCCCAGCGCTGTTCGCCCTGGCGGGTCAGGATCCGTCCCTGCCAGGACCAGTCGCTGTCGGTGTCCAGGGCATGGTCCTGGGTCTGGTGATAGCTGGCCCGGTCCCCAGGGTGCACCAGGCTGCGCAGCCCTATGTCGCGGTGGCTGAGGGTCGCCGGGGAATAACCCACCAGGCTCTCGCTGCCTTCGCTGATGTAGGCGAAATCGATCTGCCCGGTCACCGGTGCCCGTTCCAGGCGGAACACCAGCCCCGGCACATTGGCGGCGATCCCCTGCAACCGCGCCTCGCTTTCCTGCAGGGCGGCCAGGGCGCGACGACGCTCGGTGACGTCTGTGAGGTAAACCACCAGGTACTCGCCATCGCGAAAGCGCAGAAAGCTCAGCGACACATCGGCCGGCAGGATGCTGCCGTCGGCGCGGACACATTGGGTCTCGAAGCTGGGCGGCGCGTCCTCGCTGGCCCGGGCGCGCTTCCACAGGCCAAGCCAGCGGTCCATGTGCAGGTTGGGTTCGAAGTCGCTCAACGGCCGGTCGACCACCGCCCCCGACGCATAGCCCAGCATGCTTTCGGCCGCGCGATTGGCGTAGCGCACATGGCTGTCCCAGTTGACCCACAGAATGCCCACCGTGCTCTGGTCGATGGAGAACTGGGTCAGGCGCAAGGCTTCTTCACTGGCCTCGCGCCGGGCCAGGTCCTCGCGGGTGGTCAGCAGCCGCTGCTCGAGCGTCTGTTGCTGGCGGCGCTGCCAGATAACGATGGCCATGCTCGCCAACAGCAGCACGGCCAGCAGCAGGCTGAGGTTCTGCCAGAAACCGCGGGACTCGCTCAGCCGCGGATACTTGGGTTGCAGCCAGCGATTGTGCAACTGCTCCAGGTCCTTGGCGGCGATACCGTGCAAGGCGCGTTGCACGATGTCCGCCAGCTCGGGCCAGTCGCGCCGGGTAGCCACCCGCAGCAGTTGCGGCAATCCGATATCGCCTACCACCGCCAGGCCGGCGAACTCCGGTTCCGCCGACAAGCGACTGAGCTGTGCTTCATCGATCACCGCATAACGCGCCTGTTGGCTGAGCAGCAATTGCAGGGCCTGGCGCTCCAGGGGCACGCCCTGCAGATTGAGGTTGGAATAGGTCGCCCGCAGGTAGTCCGCCACCGCGCTGGGCATGCGCACCGCCACGCGGGTCTGGCTGTCGAGCTTTTCCAGCTCCACCGCGCCGGCGCCCTTCTGCTCGCCGACCACCAGTTGCGGCACGCGCATATAGGGATCGGAAAACTGCCAGAGCCGCAGGCCGGCCGGGGTCTGGCTCAGGCCCGGGGCCATATCCACTTCACCGGCGCGCACCGCCGCTTCCAGCTGCGCCTGATCGGCAAAGTTGCGCCAGCTCAGCTCGACCTTCATCGCCTGGGCCAGCCACTGCATCAGTTCGATATTGGCGCCGGACAAGCGTTGCAGCCGTCGGTCGTACTGGGCGTAGGGGGCCTGGAGCACCACGCCAACCCGCAATTCCCGATGCTGCTCCAACCACTGCTGTTGTGCGGGGCTCCACTGCGCCTGGGCGATATGTGGCGCAGGCACCGCCCGGGCCATCAAGGGAAGGCAGATACAGCCGATAACCAACAGGCAGCGAAAACGCATCATCTGAAGTCTCACACACTGACAAATACTGACCAACCCATTAGGCTGCCGGGATTACTTCTGGCCTGGAATAACCGATGTCCCTTGTCCACCGCACGGCACTGCCCGCATTGTGCCTGTCGCTGATCCTGCCTTGTGCCTTTTCGGTCGAGGCCGCCGATCCTCAACCCGCCCCGGCAGAACAGGCTGCCGCGGAAAAACCGGCCGAACGCCAGCCGCTCCTTGAGCGTAGCCAGGAAGATGCCGCAGCCCTCGAACGGGTCCTGCCATCCAGCGAACAACAGTCACTGCAAGCCGGCAGCGAGAGCTTTCTGGCCCTATGGAAACCAGCCAACACCAGCGACCCCAAGGGCGCGGTGATTATCATCCCGGGCGCTGGCGAAACCGCTGACTGGCCTCAGGCAATCGGCCCTTTGCGCAACAGATTGCCGGATGCCGACTGGAGCAGCCTGAGTCTGACCCTGCCCGACCTGCAGAGCGATGCGGCGCAACCCCGCATCGTCGAGGCCGAACCTGCGCCCGCGACCGCCGACACTAGCAGCAAAGATGCCGCCACGGCAGCGCCCAAGCCAATCGAACAGGCCGCCGGTGGCGAAGCCGAGATGGCCGATCGCGCGGTGGTGGAGAGTAGCGAAGAACAGGCCAAGGCCGACGCCGAGCGGATTTTTGCCCGTATCGACGCCGCGGTGACCTACGCCCAGCAGCAGAACGCCCGCAGCATTGTGTTGCTGGGTCATGGCAGCGGCGCCTACTGGGCCACGCGCTACCTGAGCGAAAAACAGCCGCCGGAGATTCAAAAACTGGTGCTGGTGGCTGCCCAGACCCCGTCCATCGGCAAACCCGGACTGGCGGAACTGACACCGACCCTGAAGCTGGCGACCGCCGATTTTTTCTACAAGGACAACGCGCAGGCTCGCAAGAACGCCCTGGAACGCCTGCAGGCGAGCAAGCGCCTGAAGAACGCCAACTTCACCCAGGTCTCGCTCAACGCCCTGCCGGGCAACAGCACGGCTGAAAACGAGCAGCTGTTCAGACGCGTACGCGGCTGGCTGAGCCCACAACCCGTGCAAGACTGAATCCCGCCGCGCCCGGCCCCGCTCCTGTTTTTGGCAAGGTGCGGGGCCGGGCGCGGGGGCATTTCCCTCTAACGAGTCTCTCTAACGAAAGTCTCGACGCTCGCGGATCAGTGCGTAAGCGCTGTGCAGCTCGCGGGTTTTCTCCGTGGCTTCACGCACCTGCAGGGGGGTTGCGCCGCTGCCGGCAATCTTGTCCGGGTGATGGCGACTGAGCAGACGCCGGTAGGCGCGCTTGATCTGCGACGGCTCGCTGGTCGCCGAGACACCCAGCAGGCGCAACGCGTCCTGATAGGTGCCACTGCTGTTGGCCAACGGTTTTTTACCCGGCTCGTAGTCCGCCGCCAACGCCTGCACCTGCTGCACAGTCCAGCCCAGCCACTTGCCCCAGAGCTGGATCAGCTCGCGCTCGGCGACGCTGGCCCGGCCATCGGCCCAGACCATCCGCCAGCAAGCGCGCAACACACCCTCGGCGGCATGAGGCTGCGTCGCCAGGCGCCGCAGGTAGCCTCGTAGCTGATCGTTACCCGACTTGCCCCGATTGAACGCGGCAATGGCGCGGCGCTGCGCGGCTTCGCTCATATCCAGCGAACGCATTTCCAGACGCGCCTGCTGGATATGCCCATCGACCACCCGGCCATCGCTTTTCGCCAACCGCCCCAAGAGCACGAACAGCAGTTCATCGTTGCGCAGCGCCGGTCGACCGCCCAGACGCTCACGCACCTGGGCCCAGCTATGCAATTGCAAACGCCGGTCCAGCGCCTGTCCCAGCAACGCTCCCAGCATGGCCCCCGGGATACTGGCTATGGCAAAGCCAGCCCCGGCTCCGATCAGAGTCCCTGGCCACAACATATCAACGACTCGCTTCTAACAAGGTTTCGACTTCCGCCAGGCGCTCATGGGTGCCGACATCGACCCAGTGTCCCTGCAAACGCTCGCCGCTGACCTGTCCATCGGCCATGGCCTTGCGCAACAGGGGCGCCAGTTTGAACGCACCCGGCGTGCAGCCCTGGAACAGGTCCGGGTGCAACACCGCGATACCGCTGTAGGTCAGGGTCTGCGCACCCGGCTCGGCGTCCCGCACCCGGGCATCGCTGAGGATGAAATCCCCGGCGGTGTGGTGAGCCGGGTTATCCACCAGCACCAGATGCGCCAACGCATCCAGCGGACGGTTCAACGAGCGGAAATCGTAATCGGTCCAGACATCGCCATTGACCACCACAAAGGGTTCGTCACCCAGCAAGGGCAAGGCGCGGAAAATACCGCCGCCGGTCTCCAGCGGCTCGCCCTCCGGCGAATAGCGGATGCTCAAGCCAAAGCGCGAGCCATCGCCCAGATGATCTTCGATCTGCTGCCCCAGCCAGGCGTGGTTGATGACGATTTCGGTAAAGCCCGCCCGGGCCAGTGCCCGCAGGTGGTACTCGATCAGCGGCACACCGGCGGCGCGGATCAATGGCTTGGGCGTGGTCAGGGTCAAGGGGCGCATCCGTTCGCCCTTGCCTGCGGCCAGAATCATTGCCTTCATACACAGGCTCCGACCGGTTGACGCAGGCTGGCCAACAGCTCACCCAACTCCGCCAGCTCCGGCCGACGGGCCAAGACGGCCTCTATATAAGCGAAGAACCGCGGCACGTCGCCCAGGTAACGGGGCTTGCCGTCGCGGTGGCAGATCCGCGCGAAGATCCCGATCACCTTGAGATGGCGCTGTACGCCCATCAGGTCGCTGGCGCGCAGGAAATCCTCGAAGTCGGGCTGTACCGCGATCCCGAGCCGGGACGCTTGCTGCCAGTAGTCTTCCAGCCAGCCGCGCACCCGTGCTTCGGGCCAGCTGAGAAAGGCATCCTTGAACAGGCAGGTGACGTCATAGGTCACCGGGCCATAGACCGCGTCCTGGAAATCCAGCACGCCCGGATTGGGTTCGCTGAGCATCAGGTTGCGCGGCATATAGTCACGATGCACCAGCACCTTGGGCTGGGCCAGGGCGCTTTCGATCAACAGCTCGCTGACCCGCTGCCATTGGCCACGCTGGCGCTCATTCAGCTCGACGCCCAGCTCGCGCCCCACGTACCACTCGGGGAACAGTTCCAGTTCACGGCGCAGCAAAGCGACGTCATAACTGGGCAACGGCGCATCCATCGGCAACTGCTGGAAAGCCAGCAAGGTTTGCAGCGCATCCTTGAACAGGGCGTCGGCATTTTCGCTGTCGATCACGTCCAGATAGGTTTTGTTGCCCAGGTCATTGAGCAAAAGAAAGCCGCGCGGCAAATCTTCTGCATAAATTTTCGGCACATTGGTTGCGGATTTTGCCAACAGATGGGCGATATCCACGAAGGGTTTGCAGTTTTCCTGGGGCGGTGGAGCATCCATCACGACAAAGCTGCGGCCTTCGCCTTCCCAGCGGAAATACCGCCGGAAACTCGCGTCGCTGCTGGCCGCGGTCAATGTGGCCGGGGGCACGGCCCCCCAACCGTTGGAAGCATAAACAATCGACAACTGCTCATCGAGCCAAACTTTCAGGTGTTGCAAGCGTACATCTTGGTCAGGCATTGCAAGGGTCTCCGACGGCGCTAGCCGTCAAGCGGGTCATGCTTTATTATCCAGCATCTTTTTCAGACCATCGAGAGGCGTGCGGCCCACACCGCGGGCAGATGGCACGCAGGAAGCCCGGACTAATAAGATGGCATTGAAATCCCCCGCGTTTCGTAAAAAATTTCCGTTGTTGGTTACTGGCAGTCTGCTGGCCCTGCAACCCCTAGCCACTTCGTTCGTGGTCGCCGCAGAACAGTATGACTGCTCAGTCTCTGCTTCGGGTGGCTGGGACTGCGCGCCGAAAACCAGCGCCGCTCAACTGCCTCCGCGCCCCGTGCATGACGCGAGTGCGGTCAGCTCGAGCACCGCTGCATCGGCCGAAGGCGGCGAAACCAGCGAAGACACCGGCGCCAAGCCGATGCTGGTTACCGAGTCCAAGGGCCGCGGCCTGAAGTCCCGCAGCGAAGACTACAGTCACCTCGACTGGGTTCCGCGCGAGAAGCTCACCGCCGCCCAGTTGGCCGAGACCGGTCCTTACTGTGCTGGTGCTTATATCGAACCGATTCGTCCTGGCATGAATGACAAGACGAATAAAAGTGACGCCCCGACCTTTATCGGCGCCAAGGCTTCGCGTTATCAGCAGGAGCAGCAGATCGCCACCCTGGCCGGTGATGTGGTCATGCGCCAAGGCAGCATGCAGGTCGAGGCCGACGAGGCCAACCTGTACCAGGCCGAGAACCGTGGCGAGCTGAGCGGCAACGTCCGCCTGCGCGACAACGGCGCCCTGCTGGTCGGCGATCACGCCGACGTGCAGCTGGACACCGGCGAGGCCAAGGTCGACAACGCCGAATACGTGATGCACAAATCGCGCATCCGCGGTAACGCGCTGTACGCCAAGCGTGCCGAGAACGCGATCATCCGCCTCAAGGATGGTACCTACACCACGTGCGAACCGAGCAGCAACGCCTGGCAGCTCAAGGGCAACAACATCACCCTGAACCCGGCGACCGGCTTCGGCACCGCGACCAACGTGACGTTGCGCGTCAAGGACATTCCGGTCCTGTACACGCCGTACATCTATTTCCCGATCGACGACCGTCGCCAGTCCGGCTTCCTGCCGCCGACCATCGGCAGCGGCAGCGATACCGGCTTCATGCTGGTCACCCCGTACTACTTCAACCTGGCGCCGAACTACGACGCCACGTTGTACCCGCGCTACATGAGCAAGCGTGGCCTGTTGATGGAAGGCGAATTCCGCTACCTGACCAAGTCCAGCGAAGGTCAGTTCGGCGCGGCGTACCTCAACGACGACAACGACGACCGCAAGCTGCAGACGGACTACGAAAAGACCCGCTACATGTACAACTGGCAGCACAAGGGCGGACTCGATTCGCGGGTAATGACCGAGGTCGACTACACCAAGATCAGCGATCCGTACTACTTCCAGGATCTGCAGAGCGACCAGATCGGTGTGGAAAGCCGTGACTTCGTGAACCAGCAAGGTGCAGTGAGTTATCGCGGTGATACCTATACCGCGCGGCTCAATGCTCAGGCCTACCAATTGGCCACGGTTTCCAATGTCACGCCTTACAACCGTCTACCGCAGATCACCTTGAATGGCTTCCTGCCACAGCATCCGGGCGGGTTGGACTTCACTTACAACACCGAAATTGTTCGGTTTGAGCGTGACCTGAGAACGGGCGACTTTACCGACGAAAACGGTGTTTCTTCACCATTTCTGGATACGTATACCCGAGGCCTGACACGCGCTAATGGTAATCGCCTCAATCTCGCACCATCCGTAAGCCTTCCGCTCAACTGGACTTATGGTTTCATCAAACCAACCCTCAAGTATCAATACACCCAGTACGACCTTGATCTTGATGGCACTGGCAAAGATCAAATCATCGCTGACAAAAGGGCGGCAGCCATCAATGGCACGGATTACGTCGGAGGCGACTTCAGCAGTTCGCAAAGCCGTGGTGTACCGATAGCAAGCATTGATAGCGGCCTGTACTTCGACCGCAACACCCAATGGTTCGGTAAGAACTATCGTCAGACTCTGGAACCGCGCTTGTACTATCTCTATGTTCCGGAGAAAAATCAGGAAGACATTCCGGTATTCGATACTGGCGAATCCACCTTCAACTACTCGTCGCTGTTCCGCGATAACCGGTTCTCCGGCTCCGATCGCGTAGGCGATGAAAACAAACTGTCGCTCGGCGTGACCAACCGCTGGATCGAAGAAAACGGCTTCGAACGTCAACGCATCAGTATCGGCCAGGCTTTCTACTTCAAGGATCGCGAAGTCCAGCTGCCAGGCATCGATGCCAAGACCCGCGACGACGCGCACTCCAACGTTTCGCCTTATGCGCTGGAATACGAATACCGCTGGAACCGCGACTGGCGTACCACTGCCGACTACAACTGGGACCCGGACAGCCGTAGCCCACGCTCCGGCAGCGCGATGTTCCACTACCAGCCGGAAGACAACCCGAACAAGGTCATCAACGCCGGTTATCGCTATCGCAACGACCAAGTGATCTACAACCAGAACACTGGTAAATGGCAGTTTGGCGGTGATTATGGCACCCCTGGCAGTGCGAACTATGTGAAGGACTACTACAAGATCCAGCAGCACGACTTCTCTGTTATCTGGCCGATCGTGCCGCAATTGAATCTGATCAGCCGCTGGCAGTACGACTACAACCGCAACCGTACCCTCGATGCCTTCGGTGGTTTCGAATACGACAACTGCTGCTGGAAACTGCGCCTGATCAACCGTTACTGGGTCAAGTATGACGAGTTCAGCCAGGACGCCCCTTCGAACGAGAAAGGCGACCATGGCATCTTCCTCCAAATTGTTCTGAAGGGACTCGGCGGCCTCACCGGCTCCAAGGTAGAGAGCTTCCTCGACAAAGGCATTCAAGGTTACCGTGAACGTGAAGACCAAGCTTTCTGATTGTCTGCGCCCGCTGATGCTGGGCGCGCTGTTCCTGGGTACCGCGGCGAGCGCCGCGGTACAACCCATCGACAAAGTGGTGGCCATCGTCGATAACGACGTGGTCATGCAGAGCCAGCTGGACCAACGGGTTCACGAAGTTCAGCAAACCATCGCCAAGCGCGGCGGCGGCATGCCTCCCGCCGAGGTCCTGAACCAGCAGGTACTGGAACGCCTGATCGTCGAAAACCTGCAACTGCAGATCGGCGAACGCTCCGGCATCCGCATTACCGATGAAGAGCTGAACCAGGCCGTCGGCACCATCGCCCAACGCAACAACATGACGCCCGATCAGTTCCGCGCCGCCCTGGCTCGTGATGGCCTGTCCTATCAGGACGCCCGTGAGCAGATTCGCCGCGAGATGATCATCAGCCGCGTGCGCCAGCGCCGTGTTGCCGAACGCATTCAGGTCTCCGAGCAGGAAGTGAAAAACTTCCTCGCCTCCGACCTGGGCAAGATGCAATTGTCCGAAGAGCTGCACCTGGCCAATATCCTGATTCCAACCCCGGAAAGCGCCAACTCCGAAGCGATTCAGAGCGCCGCGCGCCAGGCCATGGACATCTACCAGCAGCTCAAGCAAGGCGCCGACTTCGCTCAGCTGGCCATCGCCCGTTCCGGCAGCGACAACGCCCTGGAAGGTGGTGACATGGGCTGGCGTAAAGCCGCTCAACTGCCCCCTCCGTTCGACCGCGAACTGAGCGCCATGGCAGTGGGCGATATCACGCAGCCAGCTCGTACTCCAGGCGGCTTCATCATCCTGAAGCTGTTGGAAAAACGCGGCGGCAGCAATCAGATGCGGGACGAAGTGCATGTCCGTCATATCCTGATCAAGCCAAGTGAAATTCGCAGCGAAGAAGAAACCAAGCGCCTGGCCCAGAAGCTCTACGAGCGCATCGAAGCCGGCGAAGACTTTGCCGAACTGGCGAAAAGCTACTCGGAAGACCCGGGTTCCGCCCTCAATGGCGGCGACCTCAGCTGGATCGACCCGAACGCCCTGGTTCCCGAGTTCCGCGACGTGATGGCCAAGACCCCGCAAGGTCAGCTGTCCAAGCCGTTCCAGAGCCCATATGGCTGGCACGTATTGGAAGTCCTTGGCCGCCGCGCCACTGACAGCACCAGCCAGGCCCGCGAACAGCAAGCGATGACCGTGCTGCGCAACCGTAAATACGACGAAGAGCTGCAAACCTGGCTGCGCCAGATTCGCGATGAAGCCTACGTCGAGATCAAACTTCCTGGCGCTGACCAGGCGGCACAGTGAAACCCAAGCGTTTCGCGCTTACCCCCGGCGAGCCAGCCGGCATAGGTCCCGACCTGTGCCTGTTGCTCGCTTCGCAACAACAGCCATACCCCCTGATCGCCATTACCAGCTGCGACCTGCTTACCGAGCGGGCCGCGCAGCTGGGTGTGGCCGTCAGCCTGATTGCGGTCGGTCCCGACAATTGGCCAAACCAGCCGGCCGCCGCCGGTAGCCTCTATGTCTGGGATACCCCGCTGTCGGCCAAGGTCGTTACTGGTCAGCTCGACAAGGCCAACGCCGCGTTCGTTCTGGAAACCCTGACCCGGGCCGGCCAAGGCTGCCTGGACGGACATTTCGACGGCATGATTACCGCCCCGGTCCACAAGGGTGTGATCAACGAAGCCGGCATTGCCTTTTCCGGCCATACCGAGTTTCTCGCCGACCTGACGCACACCGAACAAGTGGTGATGATGCTGGCCACCCATGGCCTGCGCGTGGCACTGGTGACCACTCACCTGCCACTACGGGACATCGCCGACGCCATTACCCCGGAGCGCCTGGAGCGGGTTACGCGCATTCTGCATGCGGACCTGCACAACAAATTCGGCATCGCCCAGCCACGCATCCTGGTCTGCGGGCTCAACCCGCATGCCGGCGAAGGCGGACATCTGGGCCATGAAGAAATCGATATCATCGAACCCACCCTGGAGCGTCTGCGCAACGAAGGCATGGACCTGCGTGGCCCCCTGCCCGCCGACACTCTGTTTACCCCAAAATATCTGGAGCACTGCGACGCAGTGCTAGCGATGTACCACGACCAGGGGCTGCCCGTGCTGAAATACAAAGGCTTCGGCGCCGCGGTCAACGTGACGTTGGGCTTGCCGATCATCCGCACCTCGGTCGACCACGGCACTGCCCTGGATCTGGCCGGAAGCGGCAAGATCGATACCGGCAGCCTGAAAGTCGCCCTGGAAACCGCCTACCAGATGGCCGAGACCCGTTTATGACCGAGCAATACCAACACCGGGCGCGCAAGCGCTTCGGCCAGAACTTCCTGCATGACGCCGGCGTGATCGACCGCATCCTGCGCTCCATCAATGCCAAATCCGGCGACCGCATGCTGGAAATCGGCCCGGGCCAGGGCGCCTTGACCGAGGGCCTGCTCAACAGCGGCGCCCAGCTGGATGTGGTCGAACTGGACAAAGACCTGGTGCCGATCCTCAACCAGCAGTTTGCTGGCCGGGATAATTTCAGCCTGCACCAGGGCGATGCCCTGAAGTTCGACTTCAACAGCCTGAATGCCGCGCCCGGCAGCCTGCGGGTGGTTGGCAACCTGCCCTACAACATCTCCACCCCACTGATCTTTCACCTGCTGCAGAACGCCGGACTGATCCGCGACATGCACTTCATGCTGCAGAAAGAAGTGGTCGAGCGCCTCGCCGCGGGCCCGGGCGGTGGTGACTGGGGTCGCCTGTCGATCATGGTCCAGTACCACTGCCGCGTGGAGCATCTGTTCAACGTCGGCCCTGGCGCGTTCAATCCGCCACCAAAAGTCGACTCGGCAATCGTCCGCCTGGTGCCACACGCCGTGCTGCCGCATCCGGCCAAGGATCATCGCCTGTTGGAGCGCATCGTCCGCGAAGCCTTCAACCAGCGTCGCAAGACCCTGCGCAATACCCTCAAGGCCCTGCTCACAAGCGCCGAGATCGAAGCCGCCGGCGTCGATGGCAGCCTGCGTCCGGAGCAACTGGACCTGGCAGCCTTCGTTCGCCTGGCCGACAAGCTCAGCGAACAAGCCGCGGATACCGCCAGCGCCAGCTGACACGCCACGAGCGTTATCGGGTAAGACGCCAGGCTCCATGTCTGGTTTACTACCCGATACTTGGCCTAGACTGACCTCCATCAGCTTTGTCCCGCGTCCCGCTTCGTTTTAAGGCCCCTTGCATGTCCGATCCCCGCTATCAGATCGACGTCAGCGTCGTCACCCGCTTTCTCGCAGAACAGTCGCAACCCGAGCAGAACCGCTTTGCCTTCGCCTACACCATCACCGTACAGAACAATGGCCTGCTGCCTGCCAAACTGCTCTCGCGGCACTGGGTGATCACCGATGGCGACGGGCACGTCGAGGAAGTTCGCGGCGCCGGCGTCGTCGGCCAGCAACCGCTGATCGCCGTGGGCAAAAGCCACACCTACAGCAGTGGCACGGTCATGACCACACGCGTCGGCAATATGCAGGGCAGCTATCAGATGCTCGCCGAAGACGGCAAACACTTCGACGCCATCATCGCCCCCTTCCGCCTGGCCGTGCCCGGAGCCCTGCACTGATGACGACTTACGCCGTCGGTGACCTGCAAGGCTGCCTGAGGCCTTTGCAGTGCCTGCTTGAAAAGGTCGCTTTCGACCCGACCAAGGATCGCCTGTGGCTGGTCGGCGACCTGATCAACCGCGGCCCGCAGTCGCTGGAAACCCTGCGCTTTCTTTATGCCATGCGCGACTCCCTGGTCTGCGTGCTGGGCAATCACGACCTGCACCTGCTGGCCGTCTGGCGCAATATCGAGCGTCTGAAGAAAGCCGACACCCTGCGCGAGATCCTCAACGCGCCGGATTGCGAGGAGTTGCTCCAGTGGCTGCGCCAGCAAAAGCTGATGCACTATGACGAACAGCGCAACGTCGCCCTGGTGCACGCGGGGATACCGCCACAGTGGTCGCTGAAAAAAGCCCTCAAGTGCGCCACCGAAGTCGAAGAGGCGCTGCGGGACGACAACCGCTTCGAGCCCTATCTGGACGGTATGTACGGCAACGACCCGACAAAATGGGACAGCGAACTCAAAGGCGTGACCCGTCTGCGGGTGATCACCAACTATTTCACCCGCATGCGTTTCTGCACCAGCGATGGCAAGCTCGACCTCAAGGGCAAGGAAGGGCCGGACACCGCCCCACCGGGGTACGCGCCGTGGTTCGAGCACAAGGAACGCAAGACCCGGGACGTGAAAATCATCTTCGGTCACTGGGCCGCCCTCGAAGGCAATTGCAACCAGCCCGGCGTTGTCGCCCTGGACACCGGCTGCGTCTGGGGCGGAGCCCTGACCTTGCTGAACGTCGATACCGGCCAACGCCTCGAGTGTGAGTGCGACGCCCACGGCCACATCAAGCCCCAGGCCAATCAACCCTCCCCTGAACCCACACCAATCACCGCCAAGCGCTAGACGGCGCTTGCCACCAGGCCCAGGAGCCCGCCATGAGCGAATTCAAACGCATCCCCCCAGAACAGGCCCAGGCACTGCGCGAGCAAGGCGCCGTGGTGGTCGATATCCGCGACCCGCAGACCTTTGCCCTGAACCACATCAGCGGCTCCCTGCACCTGGATAACCATTCCATCTCCGACTTCATCCGCAACGCCGATCTCGACGCCCCGCTGGTGGTCGTCTGCTATCACGGCAACTCCAGCCAAAGCG
This sequence comes from Pseudomonas sp. NFPP07, assembly GCF_900115645.1. Lineage (NCBI taxonomy): Bacteria > Pseudomonadati > Pseudomonadota > Gammaproteobacteria > Pseudomonadales > Pseudomonadaceae > Pseudomonas > Pseudomonas sp. NFPP07. The sequence continues at coordinate 452,310 of NZ_FOXG01000007.1, read as the reverse complement.
CAGCGGCCTACCTGATCAGCCAGGGCTTCTCCGACGTCTACAGCCTGGACGGTGGTTTCGAATTGTGGCGGACCACCTACCCTGCGGAAATTGCTCAGGGCAGCGCCGAATAATTTTTCTGCGCGCCAGCCCGCGTCATTCGCGGGCTGGCGCCATGACCGACGAACGGTCACTTGAACAAATTGCGTATTCCACCTTTACCTCCCCGATTCCGAACTATCCTTAGCCTCAGGCCATCCAATCAGGGGAGAGCCGGTACACCGGCGTGCGGGTCATCGGTACTAGCTTTCAAGGTCGATAGCTTTGAAAGTGTTCTGGGGGGTAAACATCAGCCGGATTCCCGGCTGCATGCCAGCACTTGACTGACTGATCCGGCGTCGGCTCCACGTATCGAGCGAGGTGACGTCATGAGTATTTTTAGCCACTTCCAACAACGCTTCGAATCCACACGCCAGGAAGAGTTCTCGCTACAGGAGTACCTGGAGCTCTGCAAAAAGGACCGTAGCGCCTACGCGTCGGCCGCTGAACGCCTGCTTCTGGCTATCGGCGAACCGGAGCTGCTGGACACGTCGACCAATTCGAGACTGTCACGGATCTTCTCCAACAAAGTGATCCGTCGCTATCCGGCCTTTGAAGACTTCCATGGAATGGAAGAATGCATCGACCAGATCGTCTCCTACTTCCGCCATGCCGCCCAGGGCCTGGAAGAGAAGAAACAGATCCTTTACCTCCTCGGCCCCGTCGGTGGCGGTAAATCATCCCTGGCCGAAAAACTCAAACAACTGATCGAAAAGGTGCCCTTCTACGCCATCAAGGGCTCTCCGGTATTCGAGTCGCCTCTTGGGTTGTTCAACGCCACGGAAGATGGCGCGATCCTCGAAGAAGACTTCGGTATCCCACGGCGCTACCTGAACACCATCATGTCGCCCTGGGCCACCAAGCGCCTGTCCGAGTTCGGTGGCGACATCAGCCAGTTCCGGGTGGTCAAGCTCTATCCTTCGATCCTCAACCAGATCGCCGTCGCCAAGACTGAACCTGGAGACGAGAACAACCAGGACATTTCCGCACTGGTGGGCAAGGTCGATATTCGCAAGCTGGAGGAATTCCCGCAGAACGACGCCGACGCCTACAGCTATTCGGGCGCACTGTGCCGGGCCAACCAGGGCCTGATGGAGTTCGTCGAAATGTTCAAGGCACCGATCAAGGTGCTGCACCCATTGCTGACGGCCACCCAGGAAGGCAACTACAACAGTACCGAGGGGCTGGGCGCGATCCCCTTCACCGGCATTCTGCTGGCCCACTCCAACGAATCGGAATGGCACACCTTCCGTAACAACAAGAACAACGAAGCCTTCATCGACCGGATCTATATCGTCAAAGTCCCGTACTGCCTGCGGGTCAGCGACGAAGTCAAAATCTACGACAAGCTGCTGTTCAACAGCTCCCTGTCCAAGGCGCATTGCGCTCCCGACACCCTGAAAATGCTCGCTCAGTTCACCGTGCTCTCGCGTCTCAAGGAGCCGGAGAACTCGAACATCTACTCGAAAATGCGCGTCTACGACGGCGAGAACCTCAAGGACACCGATCCGAAAGCCAAGTCGATCCAGGAATACCGCGACGCCGCCGGCGTGGATGAAGGCATGAACGGTCTGTCGACCCGCTTCGCCTTCAAGATTCTGTCGAAAGTCTTCAACTTCGATCCCCACGAGATCGCGGCGAACCCGGTGCACCTGCTTTATGTGCTCGAACAACAGATCGAACAGGAACAGTTCCAGGCGGAAACCCGCGAACGCTACCTGCGCTTCCTGAAGGAATACCTGGCTCCGCGGTATATCGAGTTCATCGGCAAGGAAATCCAGACGGCGTACCTGGAGTCCTACAGCGAATACGGCCAGAACATCTTCGACCGCTATGTGCTGTATGCGGACTTCTGGATTCAGGATCAGGAATACCGCGATCCGGAAACCGGCGAGATCCTCAATCGGGTCGCGCTCAACGAAGAGCTGGAAAAAATCGAGAAACCGGCCGGCATCAGCAATCCGAAGGATTTCCGCAACGAAATCGTCAATTTCGTATTGCGGGCCCGAGCCAACAACAACGGCAAGAACCCGACCTGGCTCAGCTACGAAAAACTGCGGGTGGTCATCGAGAAGAAAATGTTCTCCAACACCGAGGACCTGCTCCCGGTCATCAGCTTCAATGCCAAGGCCAGCAAAGAGGATCAACAGAAACACAACGACTTTGTTACCCGAATGGTCGAGCGCGGCTACACCGACAAACAGGTACGACTGCTGTCCGAGTGGTATCTGCGGGTCAGAAAATCGCAGTAACCCGCCGGATGCACCGGTTGTCGTTAGCCAGGAGCCTGTCTTAGCGATTTCTGCTACACAGGCTTCAGGAAGCGCGTTTGAACGTTCGCAGCGAGGCTCGGGCAGAGGACCGGCGGCAAAAAGACACCTTGCCGCCCCCTCCCCCCGTCCGGGCCGCTTGCGAGCTTCAAGACCGCTTCTAAGGAGCAGTCATGAGTTATGTGATCGACCGACGTCTCAATGGCAAGAACAAAAGCACGGTAAACCGTCAGCGGTTTCTGCGGCGTTATCGTGACCACATCAAGAAGGCCGTCGAAGAGGCGGTCAGCCGCCGTTCCATCACTGACATGGAGCATGGCGAACAAATCAGCATTCCAGGCCGGGATATCGATGAACCGGTGCTCCATCATGGGCGCGGCGGTAAACAGACCGTGGTGCACCCGGGAAACAAGGAGTTCACGGCCGGCGAGCACATCGCACGCCCTCAAGGCGGTGGTGGCGGAGGTGGCCGGGGCAAGGCTGGCAATTCCGGCGAAGGCATGGACGAGTTCGTTTTCCAGATTACCCAGGAAGAATTCCTCGAGTTCATGTTCGAGGACCTGGAACTGCCGAACCTGGTCAAACGCAACCTGAGCGGGACCGACACCTTCAAGACCGTCCGGGCCGGGATCAGCAACGAAGGCAATCCCTCGCGCATCAACATCATTCGAACCCTGCGCTCGGCCCATGCCCGGCGCATCGCCCTGTCCGGCAGCAGCCGGGCAAAACTGCGCGAAGTCAAAGAGGAACTTGAACGCCTGAAACGCGAAGAACCGGACAACTTCGGCGATATTCAGGAAATGGAAGCGGAAATCGAGCGTCTCAGCGCCCGTATCCATCGGGTGCCGTTCCTCGACACCTTCGACCTCAAGTACAACCTGCTGGTCAAACAGCCCAACCCCAGCTCCAAGGCCGTGATGTTTTGCCTGATGGACGTTTCCGGCTCCATGACCCAGGCCACCAAGGACATCGCCAAGCGCTTCTTCATCCTTCTGTACCTGTTTCTCAAGCGTAACTACGACAAGATCGACGTAGTGTTCATTCGCCATCACACCAGTGCGCGTGAAGTGGACGAGGAGGAGTTCTTCTACTCCCGGGAAACCGGCGGCACCATCGTCTCCAGCGCCTTGAAACTGATGCAGGAGATCATGGCCGAGCGTTATCCGAGCAACGAGTGGAACATCTACGCCGCCCAGGCTTCCGACGGCGACAACTGGAACGACGACTCGCCGATCTGCCGCGACATCCTGATCAACCAGATCATGCCTTTCGTGCAGTACTACACTTACGTGGAGATTACCCCGCGCGAACATCAGGCCCTGTGGTTCGAATACGAGCGCATCGCCGAAGCCTTTTCCGATACTTTCGCCCAGCAACAACTGGTCTCGGCCGGAGATATCTATCCGGTCTTCCGTGAACTCTTCCAGCGCAGGTTAGTGACATGACCGCCAGAGAGCAGAAACGCCAGCCTATCTCCACCGGTTCGGAATGGACGTTCGAGCTGATCCAGGCCTACGACCGCGAAATCAGCCGTATCGCGGCGCGCTACGCCCTGGATACCTATCCCAACCAGATCGAAGTGATCACCGCCGAACAGATGATGGACGCCTACGCCTCTGTCGGCATGCCCCTGGGTTATCACCACTGGTCCTATGGCAAACACTTCCTTAGCACCGAAAAGTCCTACAGCCGCGGCCAGATGGGGCTGGCCTACGAGATCGTGATCAACTCGGACCCATGCATTGCCTACCTGATGGAAGAAAACACCATCTGTATGCAGGCACTGGTGGTGGCTCATGCCTGCTATGGCCATAACAGCTTCTTCAAGGGCAACTATCTGTTCCGCACCTGGACGGATGCCAGTTCGATCATCGATTACCTGGTGTTCGCCAAGCAGTACATCATGCAGTGCGAAGAGCGCCACGGCATCGATGCCGTGGAGGACCTGCTGGACTCCTGCCATGCCCTGATGAACTACGGGGTGGACCGCTACAAACGTCCTTATCCGATTTCCGCGGAAGAAGAGCGACGTCGGCAAAAGGACCGGGAAGAACACCTGCAGAAACAGATCAACGACCTGTGGCGCACCATTCCCAAAGGCACGGACAAGTTCAGCGACAAGGACAACGCGCGCTTCCCCGCCGAGCCGCAGGAAAACATCCTGTACTTCATCGAGAAACACGCGCCGCTGCTGGAACCGTGGCAGCGGGAAATCGTGCGGATCGTGCGCAAGATCGCCCAGTACTTCTACCCGCAACGCCAGACCCAGGTGATGAACGAAGGCTGGGCAACGTTCTGGCACTACACCCTGATGAACGACCTGTATGACGAAGGCCTGGTGACCGACGGCTTCATGATGGAGTTCCTCGCCTCCCACACCAGCGTGGTCTTCCAGCCTGGCTTCGACAGCCCTTACTACAACGGCATCAACCCCTACACCCTCGGTTTCGCCATGTACCGCGATATCCGGCGCATCTGCGAAGAACCGACCGAGGAAGACCGTCGCTGGTTCCCGGAACTGGCCGGGACCGACTGGCTTTCCAGCATCAAGTTCGCCATGAGCAGCTTCAAGGACGAGAGTTTCATCCTGCAGTACCTGTCGCCCAAGGTGATCCGCGATCTCAAGCTGTTCAGCATCCTGGACGATGACCAGAAAGACGACTTGCTGGTACCGGCCATTCATGACGAAAGCGGCTATCGAGTCATCCGCGAAACCCTTGCGGCCCAGTACAACCTGGGTAACCGCGAGCCCAACGTGCAGATCTGGAGCATCGATAGACGGGGCGACCGCTCGCTGACCCTGCGCCACCAACAGCACGACCGCAAACCATTGGGTGACTCCACCGACGAAGTCCTCAAGCACCTGCACCGGCTATGGGGATTCGACATCCATCTGGAAACCCTGCAGGGCGACCAGGTGATGAAAACCCATCACGTACCGCCAAGAAGCGATCACAACGAAGGGGACTATGGCCGCCTGGACCTGGCTGTCATCCACCTCTGAGCGCATGACAAACCTCCGAAAGCTCGGCGCAAGGGTTATTCTGTCGGGCTAACGGAGGTTTTTTATGCAGATTTACAAGGTCGGCGGTGCGGTACGCGATCGCCTGCTGGGCAAACCGGTAACCGACATCGACTGGGTGGTAGTCGGTGCCACGGCCGAAGAAATGCTCGCCAACGGCTTTCGGCCGGTAGGCTCGGACTTTCCGGTCTTTCTTCACCCCAAGAGCGGCGAGGAATACGCCCTGGCCCGCACCGAACGCAAAAGCGGTCGTGGTTATGGCGGTTTCACCTTTCACGCCAGCCCCGAGGTCACCCTCGAAGAAGACCTGATTCGCCGCGACCTGACAATCAACGCCATGGCGGAAGACGACCATGGCGTGCTGACGGATCCATATCACGGCCAGCAGGATCTGGAAAACCGCCTGCTTCGCCACGTTTCCCCCGCATTCGCCGAAGATCCGCTGCGTGTCCTGCGCGTTGCCCGCTTTGCTGCTCGCTACGCTGGGCTCGGCTTCCGGGTGGCGCCTGACACCCTCGAATTGATGCGCCAGCTCAGCGAATCAGGCGAACTGGAAGCCCTGACGCCGGAGCGCAGCTGGAAGGAAATCTCCCGCGCACTGATGGAAGATCACCCCCAAGTGTTCATCCGGGTGCTGCGCGACTGTGGAGCGCTCAAGGTCCTGCTGCCCGAAGTGGAGGCGCTGTTTGGCGTTCCGCAACCCGCCGCCCATCACCCGGAGATCGACAGCGGTGTGCACACACTGAGCGTTCTCGAGCAGGCGGCACTGCACAAGCAGCCATTGAGTGTGCGCTGGGCGTGCCTGTTGCACGACCTGGGCAAGGGCCTGACACCGCAAAGTGAATGGCCACAGCACATCGCACACGAGCACAAGGGCCTGAAGCTGATCAAGTGCGTCAACGAACGCTTCAAGGCGCCGCGCGACTGCCAGGAACTGGCGCTGCTGGTGGGTCAGTACCACACCCATGGCCATCGCGCCCTCGAACTGAAACCTTCGACATTGGCGCAGCTGCTGCAAAGCTTTGACGTGTACCGTCGGCCGCAGCGTTTCGAGGAGTTTATCGCCGCCTGTGAAATGGATGCTCGCGGTCGTCTCGGACTGGAGGAGCGCGCCTATCCCCAGGCGGACTATTTGCGCGGCGCGGCCACCGCAGCACGAACGGTAGCGGTGCAGCCGCTGCTGGAGCAGGGATTCAAGGGGCCGGAGTTGGGAGAGGCGCTGAAACGGGAGCGACTGAAGGCGCTGAAGGCCTACAAGGAACAGCACCCGCGGTAAGAAACATCACGAGCTAGCTCCACTGTAGGAGCTAGCTTGCTCGCAAGCCGATAGCAATCAGCCAGAGCTATCCCAGCTCCGGTGGCGTCAGCTGCCTGCCCCGCCACTCAAAGGCCACGGGCGCCAGCACCTGGTCGATTTGGGCTTCGCGCCAGAGGGTGGCGAAGTCCTGTCCGGCCAGCGGATGAACCCTTTTGGGTGCCATCAGCGACAAAGGCCAGAGCACAAAGGCATTCTTCAGAATCTCGGCGCGCGGCAGGATCAAACCGTCGAAGTTGCCCACCAGATCGCCGTACAGCAGCACATCGATATCCAGCGGCAGGCCCTTGCGGTCCGGGGCATAACGACCGTTGTCCGCTTCGATGAACTTCAACCGACGATCCAGTTCCATCAGTGGCAGATCGGTAAAGGCCGAAACCACCAGATTGAAAAAAGGCCCGCTCTTGATCCCGACCGGCTGGCTTTCGAACACTGCCGAGCAGCGCATGTCCTGCAGGAAGCCCGCCAGGGCATCGAGCCCGGCCAGCAGATGGGTTTCGCGCTCGATATTGCTGCCGAGCCCAAGAAATACCTGAGTTAGCGACATCCGCGCTCGATCTCCACGCCCACACCTTTGGCGGCCGCAACAGCACCGGGTTTGGTCAGCTTGAGGTGCAACCAGGGAATATGGAACTCGCTCATCAGGACTTCAGCCAGACGCTCGGCAAACGTTTCCACCAGCTGGAATTGCGCCTGTTCAGCAAACGCCTGGATCCGCGAAGACACGCTGGCGTAGTCGAGCGCCAGGGTCAGGTCGTCACCAGCCGCGGCCGGGCGGTTGTCCCAGGCGAAGCTCAGGTCAAGGCGCAGGCACTGTCGGATGCCTCGCTCCCAGTCGTAGGCACCGATCACCGTGTCGACTTCCAGACCCTCGATAAACACTCTGTCCAAGCACTCTTCTCCGCAGCACGACAAGGGCGCAATGCGCCGTTAGAATCAGGGCGTCCTCGCCCGGAATAGTTAGCATGTTTTGGTTACTGGCGATCTTCGCCTACCTGCTCGGCTCGCTGTCCTTCGCTATCTTGCTCAGCCGCCTGACCGGTAAACCCGATCCGCGAATGAGTGGCTCGGGCAATGCCGGCGCCACCAACATGTTGCGCCTGGCCGGCAAGAAACTTGCGGTACTGACCTTGCTCGGCGATCTGCTCAAAGGGCTGTTGCCCGTGCTGATCGCCAGTCTCGCAGGCCTTTCGCTCCAACAACAGGCCTGGATCGGGCTCTACGCCGTACTGGGCCATCTGTTCCCGGTGTACTTTCGCTTTCGCGGCGGCAAGGGTGTCGCCACCGCCGCCGGGATGCTGCTGGGGCTTTATCCGCCAGCGGCGCTCCTGGCCATTGCCGCCTGGCTCCTGACCTTCTACCTGACCCGCACCAGCTCGCTGGCGGCCTTGATCGCCACGCCCCTGACCCTGCCATTGCTGGCCTGGCAGGCGCCGGCGGCGCTACTGCCGATGAGCGTGCTCACACTGCTCATCGTCTGGCGCCACCGCGGCAATCTACGCGACCTGTTTGCCGGGCGCGAACGGCATTTCTGAATCCTGAAGATGAACCGGGCTCAGGTCGGGAAATTACCGACTCACAACGGCGACAACTGCTCCATCGGCCAACGCGCCTGCACACTGATCGCCAGGCTCTCCTGCTGACCGGCCTGCAAACGCTGGCAACCGGCAAACGCGATCATCGCGCCGTTATCGGTACAGAACTCAGGACGGGCGTAAAACACATTTCCCTTCATCTCGCCGAGCATTTTTTCCAGCGACGCGCGCAGAGCCTTGTTGGCGCTCACGCCACCAGCAATGACCAGACGCTTGAGTCCGGCCTGCTTCAAGGCTCGCTTGCATTTGATGGTCAGAGTTTCCACCACCGCCTGCTGGAAGGCGAGCGAGATGTCGCAACGGGTTTGTTCGCCGTCGTCTCCAGCGCTGACACATTGCTGCCAGGTATTCAGGGCAAAGGTTTTCAAGCCACTGAAGCTGAAATCCAGCCCTGGACGATCGGTCATCGGCCGCGGGAAAACAAAGCGCCCGGCCACGCCTTGTGCGGCCAGGCGAGCGATTTCCGGACCGCCCGGATAATTCAGGCCGATCATCTTCGCCGTCTTGTCGAAGGCTTCACCGGCAGCATCATCCAGGGTTTCGCCCATCAGCTCGTATTGGCCGATGCCATCGACCCGCACCAGCTGCGTATGTCCACCGGAAACCAACAAAGCGACGAACGGAAATTCCGGCGGTTGTTCTTCCAGCATCGGGGCCAGCAGGTGGCCTTCCATATGGTGCACACCCAGTGCCGGGATACCCCAGGCGAAGGCCAGCGCCTGCGCACAGGAGGCGCCCACCAGAAGGGCTCCGACCAGACCCGGGCCAGCGGTATAGGCAATGGCGTCGATTTCGGTCGGCACACAGTCCGCCTCGGCCAGAACTTGGCGAATCAGCGGTAGCATGCGCTTGACATGGTCGCGAGAGGCCAGCTCCGGCACCACGCCACCATAGGCCCGATGCAGGTCGATCTGACTGAACAGCGCATCGGCCAGCAGGCCCCGCTCGCTGTCGTAAAGCGCGACGCCGGTTTCGTCGCAGGAAGTTTCTAATCCCAGTACTAGCATGGGTTTGCGCCTTGTAGAGGCTAAATTCGAAGGCGCGCATAATAGTCGCCACTCCCTCAGCCGACCAGCGGTTTTCGATCAGAGGCTTTGCATTCCGAGCGATGAAGGGTTAACATCCGCAACCCTTAAAAACCGACGACCTCAGCCGCGATTTTTGCGACGAGAACGTTGACCCCGGTAATGAATGAAGGTAGCTCTGGATGCCAGCCGTCAAAGTTAAAGAGAACGAACCCTTCGACGTAGCTCTGCGTCGTTTCAAGCGCTCCTGCGAAAAAGCCGGTGTTCTGGCTGAAGTTCGTAGCCGCGAATTTTACGAGAAGCCGACTTCCGAGCGTAAGCGCAAAGCAGCTGCTGCTGTTAAGCGTCACGCCAAGAAAGTTCAGCGCGAACAGCGCCGCGCCGTACGTCTGTACTAATACACAGACGTTCGCTGCAAGCTTCTGCCAAGCCCGGCCCTCAGCCGGGCTAATGGCATTTGCGGACAACGCTTGATGCTTCACCGTCAACGCCGCGCATGCGACCGAGACGATCCGCTTCACCACGTCAGACCTGGCTTCCTGCCAGCGGTGCACGTCTCTTCTGACGAGCCTTCCAAGGCTACTGACGAGCACATTTTTATTCTGATTCCTCAACAGACTCAGCCCAAGGCGCCCTTCTCCAGCGCCCGCTTATGAGCCATCCGAGACCTGTCGGACTCAGAGCAATATCTTCAAATAGTCGAAGACTGATTGAAACTAACGTCAGTGGACTTTCGGCAGATACACTTCCCGATAGCGATCAAGCCGACGACAGATGGTCGAACGCGCAGCCGTTGCGTCTCGAGCAGCCCACTTTCGAAGCCTTCGCATTGGTCCAATTCTTTCGCGCAGTGATGACGAGAACGCCATGGCCGGGCTGATTCCCCAGAGCTTTATTGACGACCTTCTGAACCGCACCGACATCGTCGATGTTGTCAGCTCGCGCCTGCAGATGAAAAAGGCCGGCAAGAACTACACCGCCTGCTGCCCGTTCCACAAGGAAAAGACCCCCTCCTTCAGTGTCAGCCCCGACAAGCAGTTCTACTACTGCTTCGGCTGTGGCGCGGGCGGCAACGCCCTCGGCTTCATCATGGACCACGACAACCTGGACTTCCCCCAGGCAGTCGAGGAACTGGCCAAAGCCGCCGGCATGGAGATCCCGCGCGAGGAAAGCGGTCGCTCGCACAAGCCCCGGCAGCCGACCGACTCGCCGCTCTATCCGCTGCTGACCGCCGCCGCCGATTACTATCGCCAGGCCCTGAAAAGCCATCCGGCCCGCAAGGCCGCGGTCGATTACCTCAAGGGGCGCGGCCTGACCGGCGAGATCGCCCGCGACTTCGGCCTCGGTTTTGCACCGCCCGGCTGGGACAACCTGTTCAAGCACCTGAGCAGCGATACCCTGCAGCAAAAAGCCATGATCGACGCCGGCCTGCTGATCGAAAATGCCGAAACCGGCAAACGCTACGATCGCTTTCGCGACCGGGTGATGTTTCCGATCCGCGACAGCCGCGGCCGGATCATCGCCTTTGGTGGCCGGGTACTGGGCGACGACAAACCGAAGTACCTGAACTCGCCGGAAACGCCGGTTTTTCACAAGGGCCAGGAGCTTTACGGCCTGTTCGAAGCCCGCAAGAACAACCGCAACCTCGACGAAATCATTGTCGTCGAAGGCTACATGGACGTGATTGCCCTCGCCCAACAAGGCCTGCGTAACGCCGTTGCGACCCTGGGTACCGCCACCAGCGAAGAACATCTCAAGCGCCTGTTCCGTATCGTGCCCAGCGTCCTGTTCTGTTTCGACGGCGACCAGGCCGGGCGCAAGGCCGCCTGGCGCGCGCTGGAGGCGACCCTGTCCAGCCTGCAGGACGGTCGCCGGGCGCGTTTTCTGTTTCTTCCCGAAGGGGAAGATCCGGATACCCTGGTCCGCTCCGAAGGCACCGACGCCTTTCGCGCACGCATCAATCAACACGCTCAACCGCTGGCCGATTACTTCTTCCAGCAACTGACGGACGAAGCCGATCCACGTTCGCTCGAGGGCAAGGCCCACCTGGCCACTCTGGCTGCACCGTTGATCGACAAGGTCCCCGGAGCCAACCTGCGGACCCTGATGCGCCAGCGCCTCAGTGAAATTACCGGGCTCAACAACGAGACCGTCAACCAGTTGGTGCACAGCACCCCACAAGAAGCGCCACCGGCGTACGACGCCGGCATCGATTACGACGCCATGCCGGACTATGCCGACTACCACGAGCCGCAAGAGGCCTATGTGCCGCAGCAGGAGTGGACGCCGAAGAAAAGCGGTGCCGGCGGCAAGAAGTGGGAGAACAAGCCTTGGGACAAAAAGGGCAAGCGTAATGGCGATCGTGATCAACCACGTGCCCCGCGCGTTCCGGCCGCCGTCGAACCTCCTACACTGTCAGCCCTTCGAACATTGCTGCATCACCCGCAACTGGCCGAGAAAGTTGAAGACGCCGGGCATTTCGCCGCCGACGACAACACCAATACCCAGTTGCTGGTCGCCCTGATCGAAGCCGTGCAGAAAAATCCTAAGCTACGCTCTATTCATCAACTGATGGCGCGTTGGCACGGCACGGAGCAGGGCCGCCTGATCAAGGCGTTGGCAGAAAAGGAATGGTTGATTGAGGGCGATAACCTTGAACAACAGTTTTTCGACACCATTAAAAGCTTGTCCGCTCGCCAAAGTGAGCGTGCTTTGGAACAACTTCTCAGGAAATCGCGTCAAAGCGAATTGAGTGGCGAAGAAAAAATTCAGCTACTTGAGCTTTTAAAACGCAATGTTCCCGCATCAAACCCGACCTCAACTGGCGCGTGAGGTCATAGCTCGGGTATAATCCTCGGCTTGTTTTTTGCCCGCCAAGACCTTCAGTGGATAGGGTGTTATGTCCGGAAAAGCGCAACAGCAGTCTCGCCTCAAAGAGTTGATCAGCCGTGGTCGTGAGCAGGGTTACCTGACTTACGCGGAGGTCAACGACCACCTGCCGGAGGATATTTCAGATCCGGAACAGGTGGAAGACATCATCCGCATGATCAACGACATGGGGATCAACGTATTCGAGAGTGCTCCGGATGCGGATGCCCTTTTGTTGGCCGAAGCCGATACCGACGAAGCAGCAGCTGAAGAAGCCGCCGCAGCGTTGGCGGCTGTGGAAACCGACATTGGTCGCACTACCGACCCAGTGCGTATGTACATGCGCGAAATGGGTACGGTAGAGCTGCTCACACGTGAAGGCGAAATCGAAATCGCCAAGCGTATCGAAGAGGGCATCCGTGAAGTGATGGGCGCGATCGCGCACTTCCCTGGCACGGTTGAGCACATCCTCTCCGAATACACTCGCGTCACCACCGAAGGTGGTCGCCTGTCCGACGTCCTGAGCGGTTACATCGACCCGGACGACGGCATCGCGCCGCCTGCCGCCGAAGTACCACCGCCTGTCGATGCCAAGGCCGCGAAAGCGGACGACGACACCGACGACGATGACGCCGAAGCCAGTGACGATGAAGAAGAAGCCGAAAGCGGTCCGGATCCGGTCATCGCAGCCCAGCGCTTTGGCGCCGTTGCCGACCAGATGGAAATCACCCGCAAGGCGCTGAAAAAGCACGGTCGTGAACACAAGCAAGCCCTGGCTGAAATGCTGGCCCTGGCTGAACTGTTCATGCCGATCAAACTGGTTCCGAAGCAATTCGAAGGCCTGGTTGAACGCGTTCGTAGCGCCCTGGATCGCCTGCGTCAGCAAGAGCGCGCGATCATGCAACTCTGTGTTCGTGATGCTCGCATGCCACGCGCCGACTTCCTGCGCCAGTTCCCTGGCAATGAAGTGGACGAAAGCTGGTCCGACGCACTGGCCAAAGGCAAGGCCAAGTACGCCGAAGCCATCGGTCGCCTGCAACCGGACATCATCCGTTGCCAGCAGAAGCTGACCGCGCTCGAGACCGAGACCGGCCTGACGATCGCCGAGATCAAGGACATCAACCGTCGCATGTCGATCGGCGAGGCCAAGGCCCGTCGCGCTAAGAAAGAGATGGTCGAAGCCAACTTGCGTCTGGTGATCTCCATCGCCAAGAAGTACACCAACCGTGGCCTGCAATTCCTGGACCTGATCCAGGAAGGCAACATCGGCTTGATGAAAGCGGTAGACAAGTTCGAATACCGTCGCGGCTACAAGTTCTCGACTTATGCCACCTGGTGGATCCGTCAGGCGATCACTCGCTCGATCGCCGACCAGGCCCGCACCATCCGTATTCCGGTGCACATGATCGAGACGATCAACAAGCTCAACCGTATTTCCCGGCAGATGCTGCAGGAAATGGGTCGCGAACCGACCCCGGAAGAGCTGGGCGAACGCATGGAAATGCCTGAGGACAAGATCCGCAAGGTATTGAAGATCGCTAAAGAGCCGATCTCCATGGAAACCCCGATCGGTGATGACGAAGACTCCCATCTGGGCGACTTTATCGAAGACTCGACCATGCAGTCGCCAATCGATGTCGCCACCGTTGAGAGCCTCAAGGAAGCGACTCGCGAAGTACTCTCCGGCCTCACTGCCCGTGAAGCCAAGGTGCTGCGCATGCGCTTCGGCATCGACATGAATACCGACCACACCCTCGAGGAAGTCGGTAAGCAGTTCGACGTTACCCGTGAGCGGATTCGCCAGATCGAAGCCAAGGCACTGCGCAAGCTGCGCCACCCGACGAGAAGCGAGCACCTGCGCTCCTTCCTCGACGAGTAATACCAAGACCCCCAGCCCTGCTGGGGGTCTTGTTTTGTGCAGTTTAAAACTCCCCGCGCCTCACTCCCTCCGGATTGCCCGTCTACACTCGAAACATTCCCCCGTGTCATAACGAGACCGTTATGCCCAGACTGCCGACCGTGCTGGTGCTGTCGCTGCTCGCCTGGACCGCAACGGCCGGCGCGCTGACACTCACCGATGAAGAACGTGGCTGGCTTTCCGCCCATCCGGAATTGCGCCTGGGCGTCGACGCTTCGTGGCCGCCCTTCGAATATCGCGATGAGGAAGGGCGCTACCAGGGCCTTGCGGCGGACTATATCCATCTGATCCAGGATCGCCTGGCGATCACGCTCAAGCCGATAGAACCCGCCAGCTGGAGCGAAGTGCTCGAAGCCGCGAAAAAGGGCAAGCTGGACCTGCTGCCGGGCATCATGTCGACCCCAGAACGGCAAAACTATCTGGCTTTCACCCGCCCGTACCTCGATTTCCCCATTGTGATCCTGGCCCATAAAGGCGGCGCGCAACCTCGCAAGCTCCAGGACCTGTACGGCCTGAAGATCGCCGTCGTGGAGAATTACGCCCCCCATGAACTGCTGCGCACCCACCATCCCGACCTGAACCTGGTCGCCCTGCCCAATGTGAGTTCGGCCTTGCAGGCACTGGCCCTCAATCAGGTCGATGCCGTGGTCGGCGACCTGGCTTCCAGTGTCTGGAGCTTGCGGCAGTTGAAGCTCGACGGGCTCTATGTCAGTGGCGAGACGCCCTACCGCTATCAGCTGGCCATGGGCGTCCCCCGTGACAGCAAGATACTGGTAAGCATTCTCGACAAGGTGCTGGCTGACATAAGCCCGGCGGAGGTCAACGAGATCCAGCAGCGCTGGGTGGGCAATGTGCTCGACCACCGTTCGTTCTGGTCGGACCTGCTGTTCTATGGCCTGCCAGGGCTGCTCCTGCTGTTTGCCATTCTGGCGGCAGTGATCCGCATCAATCGCCGGCTGAGCTCCGAGATCGCAAGGCGCGTGGCCCTGGAACAGGAACTGCGCAGCAGCGAATACCATTACCGCGGCCTGGTCGAAAGCCTGTCGGCGATCGCCTGGGAAGCGCGCATCAGCGACTTCACCTACAGCTACGTGTCGCCCCATGCCGAGCAATTGCTGGGCTATCCCCTTTCGCACTGGCTGATTCCCGGGTTCTGGAGAAACATCATCCACCCCGCCGACCTGACGCGCGCCCAGCACTTTTGCGACCACGAAGTCCTGGCCGGGCGCGATCACAGCCTGGACTACCGAGTAATCACCGCCGATGGCCGCTGCCTGTGGGTTCGCGACATCGTCAGCCTGATCGAGCATGGGCATGAACCGATCATGCGCGGCCTGATGATCGACATCAGCGAGACAAAACGCACTGAAGAGGCCCTGCAGCTCTCGGAACAGAAATTCGCCTCGGTCTTCCAACAGTGCCCGGACATCCTGGTCATTGCCCGCCTGTCGGATGGCTGCCTGCTGGAGGTCAACGAGGCGTTCGAAGAACAGATCGGCCTGAGTGCCTCGCAAGTCGTGGGCCAGACGGCCACCGAGCTGAATATCTGGGGTATTCAGGGCGTCGGCCCCGGGCTGCTGCAACGCTTGCAGGCCGGCAGTATCCGTAACCTGGAAATGCCCTTTCGGCGCAGCAACGGCCAGCTGTTCACCGGGCTGATCTCCGCCGAACCCTTCGACCTCGACACTACGCCCGCCCTGGTCGTGGTGGTTCGCGACATCAGCCAGTTGAAGGAAACCCAACAGCAGCTGCAAACCTCAGAAGAGAAGTTCGCCAAGGCTTTTCACGCCTCGCCGGACGGCCTGCTGCTAAGCCGCCAGCGCGACGGCTTGCTGATAGAGGTCAACGAAGGTTTCAGTCGTATCACCGGCTTCAATAGCGCCATGTCCGTCGACCGTTCCACGCTGGAGCTGGGCATCTGGGTCAACCTCAACGAGCGCCGGCAGATGCTCGACCTGATGCAGCGGGATGGCTTCGTACGCGACTTCAGCTGCCATATTCGCCGCAATGACGGTCAGATCCGCCTCTGCGAGCTCTCGAGCCGGCCGCTACCGATCGGCGACGAAGACTGCATGCTGACCATCGCCCGCGACATCACCGAGCGCCATCTGATGCAGGAGAAGCTGCAACAGGCCGCCACCGTGTTCGAGAGCACCGCTGAAGGCGTACTGATCACCGATACCCAGCAGCACATCAGCGCGGTCAATCGGGCGTTCACCGAAATCACCGGCTACAGCGAAACCGAAGCCCTGGGCCACACCCCTCGCCTGTTGGCTTCCGGCCTGCATGACAGCGCCTTTTACGCCGCCATGTGGCACCAACTGACCGCCGAAGGTCATTGGCAAGGGGAAATCTGCAATCGACGCAAAAATGGCGAGCTGTATCCCAGCTGGCTGACCATCAGCGCGGTGCGCAACAAAGACCGGTTCATCACCCACTTCGTCGCGGTATTCGCCGATATTTCCAGCCTCAAGCACGCCCAGGCCAAGCTCGATTACCAGGCGCACCATGATCCGCTGACCGGCCTGCCGAACCGCACCCTGTTCGAAAACCGCCTGCTGACCGCCCTCAACAACCAGCAGGAGAACGGTGGCCAGGGCGCCGTGCTGTTTCTCGACCTGGACCGCTTCAAGCACATCAATGACAGCCTCGGCCACCCGGTCGGCGACCTGCTGCTCAAGGGCATTGCCGTGCGCCTGAAAGAACAACTGCGGGATATCGACACCGTGGCCCGCCTGGGTGGCGACGAGTTCATCATCCTGCTACCCGGGCTGCAGCAGCCCAGCGATGCCGACCACATCGCCAACAAGCTGCTGAACTGCTTCACCGCGCCGTTCCAGGCCGGCGAGCACGAGTTTTTCATCAGCGCCAGCATCGGTACCAGCCTCTATCCCAAGGACGGTTGCGACGTGGCCACCCTGGTCAAGAACGCCGACGCCGCCATGTACCGCTCCAAGGCCAAAGGCCGCAACCGGGTCGAAAGCTACACCCGCGACCTGACCGCCCAGGCCAGCGAGCGCGTGGCCCTGGAATATGAACTGCGGCGAGCCATCGAGCGCAACGAGCTGTATCTCTACTACCAACCCAAGATCAGGCTGGGCGACCACGAGCTGGTAGGCGCCGAAGCCCTGATCCGCTGGCATCACCCGACCTTTGGCGATGTCCCGCCCGAACACTTCATCCCCCTGGCCGAAGAGAACGGCATGATCCTGCAGATCGGCGACTGGGTGCTGGAACACGCCTGCCAACAGTTGCGCAAGTGGAACGAGTGCTACGACAGCTTCGGCCCGCTTTCGGTCAATCTCGCCGGCGCCCAGTTGCGCCAGCCGAACCTGCTGGGGCGGATTGAACAGCTGCTGAAAGACAACCGCCTCAAACCCGGATTCCTGCAGCTGGAAATCACCGAGAACTTCATCATGAGCCAGGCCGAGGAAGCCCTGGAGGTCCTGCACCAGCTCAAGCGCCTGGGCGTTCAGCTGGCCATCGACGATTTCGGTACCGGCTACTCGTCCCTGAGCTACCTCAAGCGCCTACCGCTGGATTTCCTGAAAATCGATCAATCCTTCGTCCGCGGCCTGCCCGACGACCCCCATGATGTGGCTATCGTGCGGGCCATCATCGCCCTGGGCCGCAGCATGCAATTCACCGTGATCGCCGAAGGCGTGGAAACCCATGACCAGCAGGTATTCCTCGGGAACGAAGGCTGCGAACAGATCCAGGGCTACATCATCAGCCTGCCGCTGAGCGCCGACGAATTCGCCGCGACCTTTCTGCGCCTTCCCGTTTCGGATTTTTCGGATAGCACAGCCGAGAAACCGTCGCTATAATCCGCGGCCTACTGAGGGCCTATAGCTCAGTCGGTTAGAGCAGAGGACTCATAATCCTTTGGTCCACGGTTCGAGTCCGTGTGGGCCCACCACCTTGAAAGCCGCGCATTGCGCGGCTTTTGCGTATCTTCCGAGTGGTTTTACGTGGTTCTGATTACTTTCAAAACTGCAAAAACGCCCACAGAGTGTCCACTTCAAAACGCCGCCAACTTGAAACTGCCACTCCAGTCATAGTTTTCCCGACTCAGCCGCCAGGCCGGCAAAACGCCCGATCGTTTTTTCCAAGAAATCAGCCCTACCGCACAACTATTAAAAACCGCGACGGTCATAACCGTTCGGAAGTCGTGCATGGCCTTCGTTTGGTCCTAAACTGCACTTCTATGAATGGGGGAGAGCCTGTCCTTTCCCCGACGCGATGCACCACTTAAGCCACCCCATAATAATCAGAGTGGCCTGATGATTCGGACACAACACATGGAAGTAGTATCTACGGCGCCTTCGCCTGGCCGGGCAACGGGTTTTGCACGTTGCCGAAATATTCAGCAAGGCCCTGTTTTCATCATTGCATCCGGTAGTTCGGCAAAGGACTTCCCTATCGAAGCCTTCTCGAACATCCCGATGATCACCATGAACGGGGCCATCTCGATGTTCCGTGGCACCGGCATACAGCCCTTTTTTTATGTCTGCACCGACACCAGCTTCTCCCTCCAGCAACCCGAGCTCTTCACCCAGGCAATGGCTGTCAGTCAGCGTGTGGCGCTCTGGGAAGAACATGCCCGCACTGTTCCAATCCAGCCTCGCGGCGAGCTGTTTCTGCTGAAGAAGGCGCCACGACAGACCTGGACGCAGCGATTGCTCAGGAGCAACCGCGACCTGGTTCGCCCTCCCCTGTTCTGGGGCAACAGGAGCCGGACCATCGGCTTCAGCAAGAATCTCGAACTGGGTTTCTTCGACGCCCGCACGGTGGCTTATCTGGCACTGCAACTCGCCTATCACGCCGGCTTCAATACGGCGATCCTGGTGGGCGTCGACCTGAATCCTGCCCAGGGGCGTTTTTATGAAACGCCAGATACCTTCAAGTCGCCCTGCGGCCTGGACCAGCACCTGCAATCGCGGATCCTGCCGTCCTTGAAGCTGATGTCGGACAAGGTCATGGGCAAGGATTTTTCGGTCTACAACCTGTCCCCCACGTCGAGCATCCCTACTTCGATCATTCCCAAGATCAGTCTCGACGAACTCGACAAGCTGGTTAATCGCTGAGCATTCCATGCTCGGACGGATTGTATTCGCCCACAAAAAAACCGCGCCTTGCGCGGTTTTTCTGTAAGGCCAGGGTCAGCCGTTATTCGGGCAATGCATAAGCAATCACATAGTCCCCACGGTCCGGCGACTGACGCGCGCCGCCCGCGGTCAGCAGGATGTACTGCCGGCCGGTCTTGGGCGAAACATAGGTCATCGGCCCCGACTGGCTGCCCACCGGCAGGCGGGCTTTCCAGATTTCGTTGCCGTTGCCGGTATCGAAGGCGCGCAGGTAGAAGTCCTGGGTGCCGGCGAAGAACAACAGGCCGGACTGGGTTGCCAGGGACGCCCCCAGGGTCGGCATGCCGATCGGGATTGGCATGTGCATGCGAATGCCCAGGGGACCGGTGTCTTGCACGGTACCGACCGGCACCTGCCACACCAGCTTCCTGGTTTTCAGGTCGATGGCCGACATGGTGCCGAACGGTGGCTTCTGGCACGGAATACCGGCAGGCGAGAGGAAACGCTGGCGCATCGCCCCAAACGGCGTGCCGTCCTGGGGTACTACGCCCATTTCGATACCGCTGGCCCCGGCCGCGATCTGCGCCCGCGGGATCATGTAGTTGGCCAGGCCCAGGCGCATGTCGTTGACGAACATATAGTTGCTGTTCGGGTCCACCGACACGCTGCCCCAGTTCATGCCGCCCAGGGAGCCCGGGAACTGCAAGGCATGATCCAGGCCCGGCGGGGTGTAGACACCTTCATGGCGCATGCCCTTGAACTGGATACGGCACATCAACTGGTCAAATGGCGTGGCGCCCCACATGTCCGACTCGGTCAGGGTCTGGTTGCCGATCGACGGCATCTCCACCGAGAACGGCTGGGTTGGCGAGTAGCGTTCGCCCGGCATATTGCCCTGCGGCACCGGACGCTCTTCCACCCGAGCGATAGGCACGCCGGTTTCGCGGTTGAGCAGGAAGATCTCACCCTGCTTGGTGACCTGCGCCAGCGCCGGCTGCACCCCGCCCTTGTCGTCCGGCACGTCGTACAGCAGCGGCTGCGCCGGCAGGTCGAAGTCCCACAGGTCGTGGTGAGTGGTCTGGAAGTGCCAGCGCACCTGACCGGTCTTCACATCCAGGGCGACGATGGACGAACTCCACTTGTCGTCGAACTCCGTGCGCTGGCCAGCGAAGAAGTCTGGCGTGGCGTTGCCGGTCGGCAGGTAGACCAGGCCGAGCTTGGCGTCATAGGACATGGCCGACCAGACGTTCGGCGTACCGCGGGTGTAGGTCTCGCCCGCCGGTGGACGCTTGGTGGTGTTCGGGTTGCCCGGATCCCAGGCCCAGACCAGTTCGCCGCTGCGCACGTCGAAGGCGCGGACCACGCCCGGCGGCTCGCCGATGGAATAGTTGTCCGCCACCCGGCCGCCGACGATGACCACATTGCCGGCCACCAGCGGAGTCGAGGTCTGCTGGTAGTAGCCAGGCTTCACTTCACCCATGTCGGTTTTCAGGTCGACCGTGCCTTTGTCGCCGAAGTCTTCGCACGGCTTGCCGGTTTGCGCGTTGATCGCGATCAGGCGCGCATCGCCGGTCGGCAGGAACAAACGCTTGGTGCAGGCGGCCGGAGCGGCCGTTGCCTCGGCGCCAGGCTCGGCGGAGGCATCGAAGTAACCCAGGCCCCGGCACCGCTGCCAGTTAGGCGCCGAACCTTGCGGATCGAACTTCCAGCGTTCGGCGCCGGTGTCGGCGTCCAGGGCGAACACCTTGCCGTAGGCGGTGCAGGTATAGACCGTGTCACCGATCTGCAGCGGTGTGTTCTGGTCTTCGGCGCCCGCGCCGGTGCTTTGCGGAATATCGCCGGTGCGGAAAGTCCAGGCCACCTGCAACTGGTCGATGTTACCCTTGTTGATCTGGTCCAGCGCGGCAAAACGATTGCCGGCGGTGGTGTTGCCCCAGTGGGCCCAGTCTTTCTGCTCGGTATCTGGAGCCACAGGCTTGATCGCCGGCTCGCTGCTGGCCTTGACCACATGGGTCGGCACAAACATGTAGGCCAGGGTCGCCACGACGCCAATGCCCAGCACACCCGCCAGGCCATAAGCGCCACGGCCGGCGGTCGCGCCCGAAGCCCGCACCAGGGTCGGGTAGATCAGCGCCACCACCAGGCCGATCACGGCGAAGGTCAGCACCCGCGAAACCAGCGGCCAGTACTCCAGCCCGGCATCCCAGACCGCCCAGATCGCCGTCAGCACCAGCGCCACCCCATACAGCCAGGCACCGCGCGGGTTACGCCGGGCGATCAGCAGCCCGGAAACGATCATCGCCAGGCCCATCAGCAGGAAGAACCAACTGCCGCCCAGGCTGACCAGGTACCCACCCCCGCCGGCCAGCCCCAGACCGATCAGGGCGATCAGCACACCCAGCGCCCACAACAACCATTTGCCGCCGGTGGCAGCCCCAGAATTATTCATGTCGGAAATTTCTCCCATTCTTTGCGTGGCGCAAGAATGTACTAACCAGTTACTTATGACAACTTGTCGCAGCCAATTCGTGGCAAAAAATCTCATCTGTGCTACTGAGCCTAGCCGTCATAGCGCAGTCCGCAGCCAATACGCCATGCCACGAGCATCGCCCCCAGCGAGCCTGTAACATGCTCGGCCACCGTTGCCCGCGCCGGAGTCCACCTTGTCTGACAGCCGCCCTCCCGTCCTCGACGAAATCGACCGCCAACTGATCGCGGCCCTGCAGATCAATGCCCGCGAAAGCGTGGCCATGCTCGCCAGGCAGCTGGGGATCGCCCGTACCACCGTGACCTCGCGCCTGGCGCGGCTGGAAAAGGCGCGGGTGATTACCGGTTATGGCGTGCGCCTGGGTCAGCGGGTCATCGATGGCGGCTTGCAGGCCTACGTCGGGATCAAGGTGCAGCCGCGTTCCGGCAAGGAGGTCCTGCGGCGCCTGAGCGCCATGGCCCAGGTCCAGCAGCTCTGCGCGGTCAGTGGGGAATTCGACTATGTCGCCTGGCTGCGCACCGATTCGCCGGAACAGCTCGACCAGTTGCTTGACCAGATCGGCAGCGTCGACGGTGTGGAAAAGACCACCACCTCGATCATTCTCAGCAGCAAGATCGACCGTGGGCAGCCCGTCTGAAGGTTTTTCCAGGCACGGTAACCCGCTGTTTTGCGAGCACTTCCCGCTCGGTCGCAGCCTCCGGCAGCGGCTACAGAGATTTTCTCGTCAGTTAGTTAAAAAATATCGTCAGATTGAAATAAAATCATCCAAAACGACGACACTTTGCGTCTTATTAACGTAAGCAACGCTCCCTAGAATGGCTGCCATCTTTTCCTATACTCAGCGCTCTGCTCGAGTCGCCAGCAAGGTCAGCCATGAACAAGAACAATCGCCATCCTGCAGACGGTAAGAAACCCATCACCATTTTCGGCCCGGACTTCCCGTTCGCCTTCGACGACTGGATCGAGCACCCCGCCGGCCTGGGCAGCATTCCCGAAGCCAACCATGGCGCCGAAGTGGCGATTGTCGGTGCCGGTATCGCCGGGCTGGTGGCGGCCTACGAGCTGATGAAGCTGGGCCTCAAGCCCGTGGTGTACGAAGCCTCGAAAATGGGCGGCCGGCTGCGCTCCCAGGCGTTCGAAGGCGCCGAAGGGATCATTGCCGAACTGGGCGGCATGCGTTTTCCGGTGTCCTCCACGGCCTTCTATCACTACGTCGACAAGCTGGGTCTGGAGACCAAACCCTTTCCCAACCCGCTGACCCCGGCTTCCGGTAGCACGGTGATCGACCTCGAAGGCCAGACTCACTACGCGCAGAAACTCGCCGACCTGCCGGCGCTGTTCCAGGAGGTGGCCGACGCCTGGGCCGATGCCCTGGAAGACGGTTCGCGCTTCAGCGAAATCCAGCAGGCCATCCGCGAGCGCGACGTACCGCGCCTCAAGGAATTGTGGAACACCCTGGTGCCGTTGTGGGACGACCGCACCTTCTATGACTTCGTCGCCACCTCGAAGGCCTTCGCCAAGCTGTCGTTCCATCACCGCGAAGTGTTCGGCCAGGTCGGTTTCGGCACCGGCGGTTGGGATTCGGACTTCCCCAATTCGATGCTGGAAATCTTCCGTGTGGTGATGACCAACTGCGACGATCACCAGCACCTGGTGGTCGGCGGTGTCGAGCAGGTGCCACTGGGCATCTGGCGCCATGTACCGGAGCGCTGCGCCCACTGGCCACAAGGCACCAGCCTCAGCTCGCTGCACCATGGCGCGCCGCGTCCCGGGGTGAAACGTATCGCCCGGGCCACCGATGGCCGCCTCAGCGTCACCGACAACTGGGGCGATACCCGCGAATACGCAGCAGTGCTGACCACCTGCCAGAGCTGGCTGCTGACCACCCAGATCGAATGCGAAGAATCGCTGTTCTCGCAGAAGATGTGGATGGCCCTGGACCGCACCCGCTACATGCAATCGTCGAAGACCTTCGTCATGGTCGACCGGCCGTTCTGGAAAGACAAAGACCCGGAAACCGGTCGCGACCTGATGAGCATGACCCTCACCGACCGCCTGACCCGTGGCACCTACCTGTTCGATAACGGCGACGACAAGCCGGGAGTCATCTGCCTGTCCTATTCGTGGATGAGCGACGCCCTGAAGATGCTGCCGCACCCAGTGGAAAAACGGGTCAAGCTGGCCCTCGACGCCCTGAAGAAGATCTACCCGAAAGTCGACATCGCCGGACGCATCATCGGCGATCCGATCACTGTGTCCTGGGAAGCCGATCCGCACTTCCTCGGTGCGTTCAAGGGCGCACTGCCCGGCCACTACCGCTATAACCAGCGCATGTACGCGCACTTCATGCAGGACGACCTGCCCGCCGAACAGCGCGGTATCTTCATCGCCGGCGACGATGTGTCCTGGACTCCGGCCTGGGTCGAGGGCGCGGTACAGACCTCGCTCAACGCGGTCTGGGGCATCATGAAGCACTTCGGCGGGCAGACCCACGCCGAGAACCCGGGACCGGGCGACGTGTTCCACGAAATCGGCCCGATCGCCCTGGCCGACTGAAACCCTGTAGCCGCTGCCGCTGGCTGCGATCGAGCGCAACGCTCGTGGCCTTTGAGCAGCCCGCGGCAACGGCTACAGTGACAGTCCAGCGCACAGAGGAGTCATCGCCATGCGTGTAGCGCTTTATCAATGTGCCCCACAACCGCTGGATGTCGCCAGCAACCTGCAACGCCTGCAGAAGGTCGCCGTGGAAGCTTCCGGCGCCGACCTGCTGGTGCTGCCGGAGATGTTCTTGAGCGGCTACAACATCGGCGTAGAAGCGGTGGGCGCCCTGGCCGAGGCCCAGGATGGCCCGTCGGCACAATACATCGCCAATGTCGCCCAGTCGGCGCGCATCGCGATTCTATATGGCTACCCGGAACGCGCCGACGACGGCCAGATCTACAACGCCGTGCAACTGATCGACCGCAACGGCCAGCGCCTGTGCAACTACCGCAAGACCCACCTGTTCGGCGATCTCGACCGCTCGATGTTCAGCGCAGGTCCAGACGATTTCCCCCTGGTGGAACTCAACGGCTGGAAGCTCGGTTTCCTGATCTGCTACGACATCGAATTCCCGGAGAACGCCAGGCGCCTGGCGCTGGCCGGGGCCGAACTGATTCTGGTGCCCACCGCCAACATGCTGCCCTACGACTTCATCGCCGATGTCACCGTGCGTTCGCGCGCCTTCGAAAACCAATGTTATGTGGCCTACGCCAACTACTGCGGCCACGAAGACGAGATCCACTACTGTGGCCAGAGCAGCATCGCCGCCCCAGACGGCCAGCGGATTGCCCTCGCCGGGCTGGATGAAGCCCTGATAACCGGCACGCTGGACCGTCAGTTGATGCTCGATTCCCGCGCCGCCAACCGCTACTTCCATGACCGTCGCCCGGAGCTTTACGACGACCTGAACAAGCGCTGATCCGGGGTTATCCGCTAGCATGGGCGCTTCACTGTTCTGGAAGTGCTCATGCCCGCGCTGAACCACCCTCTGCCTCATCGGGAAACCCTGGCCAACGGCCTGCGGGTTTCACTGCACCATGTCCCTCAATTGAAGCGCTGCGCGGCAGCCCTGCGGGTCTCGGCCGGCAGTCACGACGTACCGCTGGCCTGGCCCGGGCTGGCGCACTTTCTCGAACACCTGCTGTTTCTCGGCACCGAGCGCTTTCCCGCGCAACAGGGCCTGATGGCCTATGTGCAACGCCACGGTGGCCAGGTGAACGCCAGCACCGGCGAACGCCACACCGACTTCTTCTTCGAACTGCCCCCCGCGGATTTCGCCGGCGGGCTGGAGCGCCTGGCCGACATGCTCGCCCACCCGCGCATGAGCCAGGAAGACCAGTTGCGCGAGCGTGAGGTGCTGCACGCGGAGTTCATCGCCTGGTCGCGGGATGCCACGGCGCAACGGCAATTCGCCTTGCTCGACGGCCTGTCCACGGAGCATCCCCTGCGGGCGTTCCACGCCGGCAATCGCTACAGCCTCAACGTGCCGCGCCCGGCGTTTCAACAGGCGTTGCAAGCCTTCTATCAGGCTCACTACCACAGCGGGCAAATGTCCCTGAGCCTGGCTGGCCCACAGTCGCTGGAAGAGCTGAAGGCCCTGGCCCAAGGTTTTGGCGCCGTCCTCGCCGTCGGTAAAGCGCAACCGCAAGCAGCCCCGGTGCCCTTGCTGACGTCTGCACAGCAGCATTATCGGCAGCTCGACGGGCGCCACCTGAACCTGCTGTTCGCCTGCGAGCAACTGCCCACGGCCGCCCGCGAAGCGCTGGATTTTCTCTGCACCTGGCTGGCCTGCGGCAAATCCGGCGGGCTGCTGGCCATGCTCAAGGAGCGCAAGCTGGCCGAAGGGTTGAAGGCCGCGCCGCTGTATCAGTTTGCCGGCCAGGCGCTGCTGCATATCCAGTTCGACTTGACCGAGCAAGGCGCCCAACAGCCGGAGCAGGTGAGTGAGTTGTTCTTCGATTGGCTGGCCTTTTTCAGCAGCCAGGACGACTGGCCGGCACTGCGCGACGAATACGCCCTGCTGCAACAGCGCCAACGCCAGGTCGCCAGCGCACTGGCGTTGGCAAGACTGAACAACGAGCAGTTGGAACCGCAGCTTTCCGACCGCGGCGTCACGGCCCTCAAAGCCCTGCTGTCGCAACTTCAAGCCCCGTCGGCAGCCAGCGGCATCAGCTGGCAACTGCCTGCGCCCAATCCGTTCCTGCGCAGCTCGGCGCCAGCCGCCCGGGCCGGCCTGATTCGCGGGCAAACCAGCGCCCACCGCGGCTTGCGCACCTTCGCCCAGGATCGCTTGCGGCAGCGTCGCGAATCCTCGGCGATGACCTTCAGCCAAGCCATCGCCGACGACGCTGGCGAGGCAGCCCTGTACTTGCGCTGGCGCCTGCCAAGCGTGTTGCCGCAGGAGCTGCGCAGCCGCTTGCAAAACCACCTGCGCAACCTGCGGGACGACGGACTTCAGGCGGGCGTCGAGCTGTCCTTCGGTGTCTCGGGTAACCAGTGTTTGCTGACGCTGAAGGGGCTTCCCGAACCGATGCCGGCCATGCTCCAGCAGGCTCTGCTGGAACTGAGCGAACCCGGCGCGGCGTTCTGGCAAATCCCCCCAACTGCTCCCGTGCCGCTGTTGCCGATCCGCCAATTGCTCCAGGAACTGCCCGAGCGCTGCCTGGACATACCCGCCAGCGAGGAGCCGCATCCACTGAATAAACAAGGCTGGCAAACGCTGTGGGAAGGCGCCCGCTGGGACGGCCTGGCCATCGGCCTGGCCCATGCCCAAAGCGCGATCGGCGCAGCATTGAGCAAAGCCCCGGGCACCGCCGACAGCCAGCTGTCAGCGCCACCCTCGATAGCCGCGCAGCAGCACTGGCATGAGGTCACAACCGGCTCTGGCGAGCAGGCCCTGCTGCTGTTTTGCCCGGCACCAGACACCACCCTTCAGCAGGAAGCCGCCTGGCGACTGCTGGGGCAGCTTGGCCAGATGCCGTTCTATCAGCGCCTGCGGGTCGAGTTGCAACTGGGCTATGCAGTGTTCAGCGGTGTGCGACAGATCAATGGCCAGACCGGCCTGCTGTTCGGCGTGCAGTCTCCCAGCGCGTCACTGAGCGAGATCCTCGAGCATATCCGGGGGTTCCTGGCGCAGTTGCCCGAGTTGATCGAGGCACTGGATGACGCCTCCCTGGACGACTTGAAAGCTAACCTGGCCGCCCAGTTCGATGCCCGTGCATTACCCGTGGCACAACTGGCCGAGCTGCTCTGGCAGGGCCGACTGGCCGGCCATCCGTCGGATTACCTGGAGCAATTGCAACAGGAAATCATGGCGGCGCCCCGGCCACAGCTGCTGCTCGCGGCCGAACAGTTGCAGCAGGCGCAAGGCGGCTGGCGCTGCCTGGCCAGCGGTGCCGGCCCGGGCGAACCCTGGCAAGCGGGAAAATGATCGTTACCCTGGCTGCAACGAGCTTTCTTCAACAATTGCAGTCATTCCCCGGGGGGAATTTAGTAAGATAGCCCCCTAAGCATCTGAACATCTCCAGTTGGAGGTGGACTATATGTATAGATCTCAACCGTCCCACCCACCTGAAGGAGCACCTCTATGTCCTGGTCCAAACCGGCTTACACCGACCTGCGTATCGGCTTTGAAGTCACCATGTACTTCGCCAGCCGTTGATTGCCCGCGCAGTGCAACGCCTCGGCTCGCCGGGGCGTTTTTATTTTCAGCCTTAACCTGATGGAGCGGCCATGTTTGTCCAGATTCTAGGTTCCGCCGCCGGTGGCGGTTTTCCGCAGTGGAACTGCAACTGCGCGAACTGCGCGGGCTTTCGCGACGGCAGCCTGCGGGCAAAGGCTCGCACCCAATCGTCGATCGCCATTTCCGATGACGGCGTGAACTGGGTCCTGTGCAACGCCTCGCCGGACATCCGCGCCCAGCTCCAGGGCTTCGCCCCGATGCAACCGGGCCGCGCCCTGCGCGACACCGGGATCAGCGCAATCATCCTGATGGACAGCCAGATCGATCACACCACCGGCCTGCTCAGCCTGCGCGAAGGCTGCCCGCATCAGGTCTGGTGCACCGACATGGTCCATGAAGACCTCAGCAGCGGTTTCCCGCTGTTCACCATGCTCACCCACTGGAACGGCGGGCTGGACTGGAACCGCATCGAGCTCGACCGGAGCTTCACCATCCCGGCCTGCCCGAACCTGCGCTTCAGTCCGCTGCCGCTGCGCAGCGCCGCGCCACCCTATTCGCCTCATCGCTTCGATCCGCACCCGGGCGATAACATCGGCCTGATCGTCGAAGACCTGCGCACCGGCGGCAAGCTGTTCTACGCCCCGGGGCTGGGCAAGGTCGACGCGGCGCTGCTGGAAATCATGAGCGGCAGCGACTGCCTGCTGGTGGACGGCACCCTGTGGGAAGACGACGAGATGCAGCGTCGCGGCGTCGGCACCCGGACCGGGCGGGAAATGGGCCACCTGGCGCAGAACGGCCCTGGCGGCATGCTGGAAGTGCTGGAGCAGTTGCCAGAGCAGCGCAAGATTCTTATCCACATCAACAACACCAACCCGATCCTCGACGAGGATTCCGCCGAACGCGCGGAGCTGGCGCGGCGTAACGTTGAAGTGGCTTACGACGGCATGAGTATCGAGCTGTAATTGCCGGGACCGCTTCGCGGTCTATCGCGAGCAAGCTCGCTCCTACAAAAGATTGCGCTGTCCTGTAGGAGCGAGCTTGCTCGCGATAAGTCCAGAATAGACACCACAGATCCAGGACCTCCCTGCGGAGAACCGCAATGACTGACACAGCAATGTCCCCCGCCGAATTCGAGCAGGCCCTGCGGGCCAAGGGCGCCTACTACCACATCCACCATCCGTACCATGTGGCGATGTACCAGGGCCGGGCGACCCGCGAGCAGATCCAGGGCTGGGTCGCCAACCGCTTCTACTACCAGGTGAACATCCCGCTCAAGGACGCGGCGATTCTCGCCAACTGCCCGGATCGGGAAATTCGTCGCGAGTGGATTCAGCGCCTGCTGGACCACGACGGCGCCCCCGGCGAAGACGGTGGCATCGAGGCCTGGTTGCGCCTGGGGCAAGCGGTCGGTCTCGACCCGGACCAGTTGCGCTCGCAAGAGCTGGTGCTGCCGGGCGTGCGTTTCGCCGTCGACGCCTACGTCAACTTCGCCCGCCGCGCCAGCTGGCAGGAGGCCGCCAGCAGCTCACTGACCGAGCTGTTCGCGCCGCAGATCCACCAGTCGCGTCTCGACAGCTGGCCCCAGCATTACCCATGGATCGACCCGGCCGGCTATGAATACTTCCGCACCCGCCTGGGCCAGGCGCGGCGCGATGTCGAGCACGGGCTGGCGATCACCCTGCAGCACTACACCACCCGCGCGGGCCAGGAGCGCATGCTGGAAATTCTCCAGTTCAAACTGGACATCCTTTGGAGCATGCTCGACGCCATGAGCATGGCCTATGAACTCAACCGCCCGCCGTATCACAGCGTCACCACAGAACGGGTCTGGCATAAAGGAATCACCCTATGAGCTTCGATCGCAGCAAGACCCCGACCTGGCGCCCCGGCTACCGCTTCCAGTACGAACCGGCGCAGAAGGGCCATGTACTGCTCTACCCTGAAGGCATGATCAAGCTCAACGAAAGCGCCGCGCTGATCGGCGGGTTGATCGACGGCGAACGGGATGTCGCGGCGATCATCCAGGCACTGCAAGTCCAGTTCCCCGACGTGCCCGAACTCGGTGACGACATCGAGCAATTCATGGAGGTCGCCCGTGCACAGCACTGGATCGAACTTGGCTGATTCGCCAGCGCCGATACCGCCCAAACCGGAAGTCGGCCTGCCGCTGTGGCTGCTGGCCGAGCTGACCTACCGCTGCCCGCTGCAATGCCCATACTGCTCCAACCCGCTGGATTTCGCCGAGCAGGGCAAGGAGCTGAGCACCGAGCAGTGGCTCAAGGTGTTTCGCGAAGCCCGGGAGATGGGCGCCGCGCAGCTGGGCTTTTCCGGTGGCGAACCGCTGGTGCGCCAGGACCTCGCCGAGCTGATCGGCGAGGCGCGCAAGCTGGGCTTCTACACCAACCTGATCACCTCCGGCATCGGTCTGACCGAGCAGAAGATCAGCGACTTCAAGAAGGCCGGGCTCGATCATATCCAGATCAGTTTCCAGGCCAGCGACGAGCAGGTGAACAACCTGCTGGCCGGCTCGAAGAAAGCCTTCGCCCAGAAGCTGGAAATGGCCCGGGCGGTGAAAGCCCACGGCTACCCGATGGTGCTGAACTTCGTCACCCATCGCCACAACATCGATCGAATCGACCGCATCATCGAACTGTGCATCGCCCTGGAAGCCGACTTTGTCGAGCTCGCCACCTGCCAGTTCTACGGCTGGGCCCAGCTCAACCGCGTCGGCCTGCTGCCGACCAAGGAACAACTGGTACGCGCTGAACGCATCACCAACGAATACCGCGCCAGGCTGGAAGCCGAAGGGCATCCGTGCAAACTGATTTTCGTCACCCCGGATTACTACGAGGAACGCCCGAAAGCCTGCATGAACGGCTGGGGCAGTATCTTCCTCACGGTCACGCCGGACGGCACCGCCCTGCCCTGCCACGGCGCCCGGCAGCTGCCCGTGCAGTTCCCCAATGTGCGCAACCACAGCATGCAACACATCTGGTATGACTCCTTCGGCTTCAACCGCTTCCGTGGTTATGACTGGATGCCCGAGCCATGCCGCTCCTGCGATGAAAAGGAAAAGGACTTCGGTGGCTGCCGCTGCCAGGCCTTCATGCTCACCGGCGACGCCAGCAACGCCGACCCGGTCTGCAGCAAGTCGCACCATCACGGCGTGATCCTCAAGGCCCGCGAAGAAGCCGAGCACGCCACCCAGACCATCGAACAACTGGCCTTCCGTAATGAACGAAACTCGCGCCTCATCGCCAAGGGCTGAATCCTTCAGCGCCGCCAAAGCCGTCGCCGCCGGCATCGATTTCGCCGAGCTGCGACTCGGTGCCAACGGCCTGTTCTGGAACGAATACCGCCCCGAAGACGCCGCCTGCCGGATCTGGCACTGGCGCGACCACCAGGCCCGCTGCCTGACGCCGCAAGGTTTCAGCGTGCGCAGCCGGGTTTATGAATACGGCGGCGGCGCCTTTTGCCTGAGCGATGACGGGCTGGTGTTCGTCAACGAGGCGGACCAGCAGCTCTACCGACAGTCCCTGCAAGGCGAAGCGCCGGTAGCCCTGACCTGCGGCGAGTGCCGTTATGGCGACCTGCAGTTCGCCGCCGGCCAGGTGCTGGCAGTGGAAGAGCACAACAACCGGCATCGCCTGGTGGCCATCGACTCCGGTAGCGGAAAACGCCAGCTGCTGGCCGAAGGGGCGGACTTCTACGCGGCGCCCACCTTGAGCCCGGACGGCCAGCGCCTGGCATGGATCGAATGGGATCGGCCGCATCAGCCCTGGACCTCGACCCGCCTGATGGTCGCCGAGCGCCTGGCCAACGGCCGCTGGGATGACCCTCGGTGCCTGGCCGGCGATGGCGAGGAAGAGTCGCTGCAACAACCATGTTTCGATGAAGCCGGGCGGCTGTACTGCCTGACCGACCGCGCCGGCTTCTGGCAACCCTGGGGTGAAACCCCAAGCGGCCTGCAAGCGCTGCCCTGCGCCGCCGCCGATCACGCCCCGGCACCCTGGCAATTGGGCTGCTGCACCTGGCTGCCGCTGGGCGGCGACAGCTGGCTGGGTACCTGGACGCAAGCCGGTTTTGGCCGCTTGGGGCTGCGCCTGGCGGAGGGTGAGCAACAGGACTTCAGCGGCGACTACAGCCGCTTCCGCAACCTGGCGCTGGATGAACGGTTTATCTACTGCATCGCGGCGTCGCCTGTGAGTCCGTCCGCGGTGATCGCCATTGACCGCCAATCGCAGCAGGTCAAGGTCCTGGCTGGCGGCGTGGCGCCCCTGCTGCCCGAGCAGATCAGCCGTCCGCAAACCCTGCGTTACCCCAGCGGCCAGGGCGAGGCCCACGGCTTTTTCTACCCGGCCATGAGCGATGACGACCGGCCGCCGCTGGTGGTGTTCATCCACGGCGGCCCCACCTCGGCCTGTTATCCGATACTCGACCCGCGTATCCAGTACTGGGCGCAACGGGGGTTCGCCGTGGCCGACCTGAACTATCGCGGCAGCACCGGCTATGGCCGCGAGTACCGGCAAGCCCTGCACTTGAGCTGGGGCGAAGTGGATGTGGAGGACGCCTGCGCAGTGGTCGCGTATCTGGCCGGACAGGGCCTGATCGATGGCGACCGGGCGTTCATCCGCGGTGGCAGCGCCGGCGGCTACACCACCCTTTGCGCCCTGGCCTTCGCCGATGTATTCCGTGCCGGCGCCAGCCTGTATGGCGTCAGCGACCCCGTGGCCCTGGCGCGAGACACCCACAAGTTCGAAGGCGACTACCTTGACTGGCTGATCGGCGACCCCGAACAGGATGCCGAACGCTACAAGGCCCGCACCCCGCTGTTGCATGCCGGCAATATCCGCGTGCCAGTGGTTTTCTTCCAGGGTGAACTCGACGCCGTGGTAGTGCCCCAGCAGACCCGGGACATGCTCAAGGCGTTACAGGACAACGGCATTACGGCCCAAGCGCACTATTACCCGGACGAGCGCCACGGTTTTCGCAAGGCCGCCAATCAGGCGCACGCCCTGGAACAGGAATGGCTGTTTTATCGGCAGGTAATGGAACAGACGGACGCACCGGAATAATCGGCGTCCAAGGGGAACCAGCCCGCTCCTCTACGGAGCGGGCGCCAGGCTCAGCGCTTGGCGATGATGTACACCGCATGCACGATGCCCGGGATGTAGCCGCACAGGGTCAGCAGGATATTCAGCCAGAACGCGCCGCCGAACCCCACTTGCAGAAACACACCCAATGGCGGTAACAGAATGGCGATGATGATGCGGATAAAGTCCATGGGGCAGCTCCTGATAGCAATCGACTCGTACGAGCCTCACCGCTAATCGACCCATGGCGTTCGGCAGGGTTCAATCGATTCTGGCCAAGGGCCAGTTTTTATCCCCAGGCTGGCCGGTGTTTCAGTGCCGGCTCACGCCAGTATTTCAAGGCCGTGCTTCTGCACGATGCTCAGCAGTTTCAACGCCATG
The DNA here is from genome assembly GCF_900115645.1 of Pseudomonas sp. NFPP07. Classification (NCBI taxonomy): domain Bacteria; kingdom Pseudomonadati; phylum Pseudomonadota; class Gammaproteobacteria; order Pseudomonadales; family Pseudomonadaceae; genus Pseudomonas; species Pseudomonas sp. NFPP07. The sequence goes on along the minus strand of NZ_FOXG01000007.1, from coordinate 418,947 downwards.
CCGCTCGGGTGCTTCTCGCCAGACTCCCACTGCTTCACCGTGGACGCGCTGGTGTTCAGGTAGCGGGCAAAGACCGGCTGGCTGACATTACTACGCTCGCGCAGCAGCTTGATCTGCTCCGCGGGAATACTCGCCGGTACTGGCGCAATACACGCCTCATCGAACTGGCGCATGGTGGTTTTGCCGATGGCGCCGATGGCGTGCAGGGCACTGGCCGACTCGTGTATCGATTCAAGGGCTTCAGTCTTGAATGGCTTGCTCATGTCTGATCTCCACAAACGCTTTCATCTCGAGTAGCTGCTGGACCTGCCAGCCATCCAGCCCTTCGTAGGCCTTGGCCAGCGCGCGGAATGCCTGCAGTTCCTGGTGGCTGATATTGCTCTGTTCCTGCTTGGCGAACAGGAACTGGAACACCCAGTAGCGCCGGCCCCTGGCCAGGACGATCGAACGATGGCGGTTGGCGTTCAGGCGTTTTTTCCAGACCCCGCCACCCAGGTCATCAGCCTGGCCTTTGCATAACTCGCTGAATGCGGCCAGCAACTGGTCGTCATGGATCAAGGCTTTTTTAGCCGCAACAGCAAAACCTTTGGTTTTGAACAACCTGATTGTCATGGCTTCCCTTCCCAAAAACATACCACTCAGTGGTATATGTATTCAACCCAGGCTGCCCGGTGGTCTTGCGTCCCAGCAGCTCCCACCGTCCTGGTGGATGAGCCTAAGGAACCTTGCCTGGATGATGGCCTTCAAGGCCTGATGGCGGTTTTGCAAAAGCCCGAGACAAAAAAACGCCCCGTGCGAAAGATCGGACACGGGGCGATGCGTTATACCGCGAGACGGTTCGGGAATTTCTGTCAGTGCAAGATCGGGAGTGGCGGGACCAGGCCAGGCTTCAAACCACCAGCCCCTTGCGGCATTGCAGCTGCGCGGTGCGTACTCGCGAAAAGGCCCGCGCCAGGCGCAGCAGCATTTCATCGATGTTGGCCTTGCTCACCGTCAACGCCGGGGTAAAGCGCAGGCAGTCCGGTTGGGTTGCGGCCAGCAACAGACCTTCGTAGCGGGCCGCCTTGATCACGGCCTCGGCCGAGTCGTCGGCCAGGCTCAGCCCCCAGAACAATCCCTGCCCACGCAGTTCTCCCTGGGCATAACGATTCGCCAGGCGGGCCAGCCCTTCGCGCAAGTACTGGCCGTTGTCCCGTACATGCTCGAGAAAGCTGTTGTCCAGTACGCTATCGAGCACCGCCAGGCCCGCGGCGGTCATCAGTGCATTGCCATGATGGGTGCCGTTCAGCTCACCCACCTCGAAGCAACAGGCCTTGCCACGCGCCAGCAAGGCCGCCAAGGGCACGCCACCACCGAGACCTTTGCCCAGGGCCACGATGTCGGCGCGCACGCCATAGACTTGTTCGGCCAGCAAGGTGCCGCAGCGGCCGATGCCGGTTTGCACTTCATCCAGGATCAGCAGGATGCCCAGCTCGCGGCACAGGCGCTCAACCCCCTTGAGGTAATGCTCGGTCGCCGGAATCACCCCGGCCTCGCCCTGGATCGGCTCGAGCATGATCGCCACGGTCTGCGCGTCCACTGCGGCATGCAACGCCGGCAGGTCGTTGAAGGGAACATGACTGAAACCCGACAGCTGTGGCTCGAAGCGATTGGCGATATGGATGCTTGCCGACGCCGACATTGCCGCGAAGCTACGACCATGACAGCTGCCGCTGGCAGTGATGATCTTCGCGGCCCCACCGCGGTGCAGCTGGCCCCATTTGCGGGCCAGCTTGATCGCCGCCTCGCAGGCTTCGCTGCCACTGCTCAGCAGATAGGCCTGGTCGCTGCCGGTGCTGCGGCACAAACGCTCGCTGAGGTTGAGCATGCCGCGGTTGTAAAAGCCCGAGCCGGGGTTGATCAGTGACTGGGCCTGGGCCGTCAGCGCCTTGACCAGCGCCGACGGACTATGGCCAAGGCTGTTGGCGGCGTTGCCCTGGACGAAGTCGAGGTAGGCGCGGTCATCGCTGTCCCACAGCCATGAGCCCTGGCCACGTACAAACACTGGGTGGGGTCGCTGGACGCTGGGCATCAGGCACTCACTGGAAAGGTTGTCGCTCATCGGCGACGGGCAGGGCTCGGCCGCCAGATCATCAAGGCTCGGCTGAGGGCGGCGCAGGCTGAACAGGTTCATGCGCTCAACCCCTGCAGTGGCAGGCCCAGCAGGCGCGCGGACCAATCCTCGATCAGGCCGGTGCGCATGCGCTTGATCGCGATGTCGCGCCAACGCGACGCCAGTGCCGGACAGTCCACCAGTTTCTTCAAGCCCGCATGCTCCAGAGGTTCTCGATAAAAACAGCGCAAGGCCCAGGCCACGGTCAACCCCGGGTAACTGCGCTGGATCAGCTCGAAGGGCTGATCAGCACTGACGAAGCCGGGTTTGAGCACCCGGTAGAACCAGCCGCAGCGACCACTGTTTTGCGCCTGTTGCGGCAGGTCGGGGATGCCCCAGCGGTGGCTCAGGCGATAACAGGGCGAACGCGGCTGGCTGACCTGCAGCAGCGCACCGCCCCAGCGGAACATATCGCCGAGGCAGACCTGTTCCTCAGTCAGGCCGTGGGTAGACAGGTTTTCGCCAAAGGCCGGGGCACACCAGTCGATCTGTGGATAACGCTTGCGCCAGTAGCTGTAGTGTTCGGCGGGGTAATGGTGCAGCGCCCGCTCCGGGCCGGTATGAAAGCACGGGTCGCCGTGTTCGTCGCTGCCCAGGCCCTGCGGCCATAACCAGAGTCGGTTTGCAACCGGACGTTTGTCCGTATCACTGATCAAACCCTGTCCGAGGTTTTTTGCCTTGCCTATGTAAACACCATCCACGTAAACGGTATTCATCTCGCCTTCTGGCCCTGTAAGCCCTGTGAATAGGGGTTAGACTAGGCCTCTGCGGCCTATCGAGCCATTTCGATTTTCCAGCTTTTTCGATAAGCAGAACTTATGGATTTTAAACAACTGCGTTATTTCGTCGCGGTGTATGAAGAAGGTCACGTGGGACGAGCCGCCGAGCGCCTGTCGATCTCCCAACCCGCGCTCTCGCAACAGATCCGTCAGCTGGAACAGAACCTCGATGTCAGCCTGTTCGAGCGCAGCAGCAAGCGCCTGTTGCCGACCCTGGCGGCCCATACCCTGTACAACCATGCCCTGCCCTTGCTCGACGGCATGCAACGGGCTCGTGAAGCCCTGGGCAACTTCAAGGGCCAGGCCCTGCGTACGCTGGCGATCGGCGTACTGCAAACCGTGCACAGCAGCCTGGTGCCGCAAATGCTTGAGCGGGTGCGCAAGGCCCAGCCACATCTGGTGGTGCAGATCTACGAACTGACCGGCCTGGAAATCGAACGGCGCCTGCTCAATGGCTCATTGGATATCGGCATCAGTTATCTGCCGCCGCGCCAGCCAGGGCTGCATGGCGTGCAGCTCTACGAAGACGAGTTGACCCTGGTGATTCCTGCCGAACATCCCCTGCGCGAATTCAAGAAGGTCTCCATGAGCCAGGCCGCGGAGCTGCCCATGCTGTTGCTGGGCGAGGAGTTCCAGATACGCCAGATCTGGCAGGCGCAACTGGCCAACCTCGGACGCCGGCCGCAAGTGCAGGCGGAGCTGAACAATATGGCGGGGATTCTCGACAGCTTGCCCAACACCCGCCTGGCGACGGTCTTGCCGGGGCGATCGCGACAGACCCACAGCCATACGGACCTATTATGGAAACCGCTGAGCGAACCAAGGGTGCCGTTGAAAGTGGGGCTGGTATGTCGTGATGTGCAGCGTCAGCAGGCAACCCTGGAATTGCTGCGAACCTTGCTGGAAGAAGAGATGAGCGGCCCGGATGGGCGGATGACAGGCCCGGCGACGCTGGAAGGGCTGGGTTGAAGCAGCGCAGGTAAAAAACGCGGACAAAAGAAAACCCCGCCGAAGCGGGGCTTTGCAGACTGTTTCCCTGACATCCTTTTCACTCCACCATCCTGGCGGAATCCTACGTGTCCGTGTTATTGCTTTGCGCTTCCTGCGCGACGTCCATGTGAAGTAGATTAGCTCTGGATCCAATCTGCCGATATGGGTGATTAGCAGCACGTCATGTAAGAGAATGCTTACATGACGTAGCCATGCTCAGAACTGCGCCGCATCCAGCAGGAACAGTGACTCACTACCCGCCTTCACCGATGCGCTCAGCGAGTGAATACGCGGCAGCAGACGGGCGAAGTAGAAGCGCGCGGTACCCAGCTTGCTGGCGTAGAAATCGTCTTGCGACTCCTTGCCTAGGGCGGCTTTTGCCATCAACGCCCACATGTAGGCGTACGCCGTGTATCCGAATGCTTGCAGGTATTCGACCGAGGCCGCGCCGATTTCGTTCGGATTGGTCTTGGCCCGATCCAGCAGCCAGGCAGTCAGTTCGTCCAGATTATCCAGTGCGTCGTTCAACGGCTTGGTGAACTCGGCCAGATCGGCGCTGGCGGTCGCGGTGAAATGGCGAATCTCGTCAGCAAACAGCTTGTAGAACGCCCCGCCGCTGCCAACGATCTTGCGCCCGACCAGGTCCAGCGCCTGGATGCCGTTGGTGCCTTCATAGATCTGGGTAATGCGCACATCGCGCACCAGTTGCTCCTGGCCCCATTCACGGATGTAGCCGTGGCCGCCGAAAACCTGCTGGCCGTGAACCGTGGTTTCCAACCCCAGGTCGGTGAGGAAGGCCTTGGCCACCGGCGTCAGCAGCGCCACCAGATCTTCCGCGCGCTTACGCACCAGCGCATCTTCGCTGAACTTGGCGGTATCCAGCTGCATCGCCACATAGGTGGAGAACGCGCGGCCGCCTTCATTCGCGGCTTTCATGGTCAGCAACATGCGGCGCACGTCGGGATGCACGATGATCGGGTCAGCGACCTTGTCCTTGGCTTGCGGGCCGGTCGGCGAACGGCTTTGCAGGCGATCGCGGGCGTATTCCACGGCGTTCTGATAGGAACGCTCGCCCGAGGCCAGACCTTGGATACCAACGCCCAGACGCTCGTAGTTCATCATGGTGAACATTGCCGCCAGGCCCTTGTTCGGCTCGCCGACGATGTAACCGACGGCTTCGTCGAAGTTCATCACGCAGGTGGCCGAGGCCTGGATGCCCATCTTGTGTTCGATCGAACCACAGTTGGCCGGGTTGCGCGCGCCCAGGCTGCCGTCGGCGTTGACCAGGAACTTCGGCACCAGGAACAACGAAATGCCCTTCGGCCCTGCCGGTGCGTCCGGTAGCTTGGCCAGCACCAGGTGGATGATGTTCTCGGTCAGGTCGTGCTCACCGCCGGTAATGAAGATCTTGGTGCCGCTGACCTTGTAGGAGCCGTCGGCCTGCGGCTCGGCCTTGGTGCGAATGATGCCCAGGTCGGTGCCGGCATGCGGCTCGGTGAGGCACATGGAGCCGGCCCAGACGCCTGCATACATGTTCGGCAGGTAGGCCGCCTTCAATTCTTCGCTGGCGTGGGCATTGATCGACAGGCAGGCGCCCGCGGTCAACATCGGGTACAGACCAAACGACAGGCTGGCCGAGTTGACCATTTCCTCGACCTGGGCCGATACCGCCTTGGGCATGCCCATGCCGCCGTAGGCCGGATCACCGCCGACGCCGACCCAGCCGCCTTCGGCGTAAGTCTGATAGGCCTGTGGAAAACCTGCTGGCGTGGTCACCGCGCCGTCGCTCCAGTGACAGCCCTCTTCATCGGCACTGCGGCTCAGCGGGGCGATACTTTTGCCGGTGACTTTGCCGGCTTCCTCAAGAATCGCTTCGACGGTTTCAGCGTCGACGGTGTCGGCCAGAGCAGGCAGTTCGGCCCAGAGTTTGGCGACCTCGAAAACTTCATTGAGGACGAAGCGCATATCGCGCAGGGGCGCTTTGTAGTCAGCCATGGCAAACCTCGCAAGATCTAAACAAGTGGACCCGAACGGCCCCAGTTACGAAAGTTCGAGTGTACCCGAACAACTTTTGCGACACATAGGGTCAACTCATGACTTTAATGTAATTTTTAGTCACTAAAGGTCGCGAGCAAACTCACTCCCGCAAATATCGGCAGGAGCAGGCTTGCCCGCGATGGACGATTACATGAAAACCTAGAGCGCAAACAGCTCCGCCGGCAACTTCATCAGGCAGTCACTGCCCGCCTCGATCGCCGCCAGATGGGCCGCGGTACGCGGCAGCAAGCGCTTGAAGTAGAACTCGCAGGTCGCCAGCTTGGCCTGGCAATAATCGGCATCCTCTTCACCGGCATCGAGCCGGGCCTGGGCCACCAGCGCCATGCGCAGCCACAGGTAGGCGAGGATGATGTAACCGCTGTACATCAGGTAATCCAGCGCCGCGGCGCCGACTTCGTCGGGGTTCTTCATCGCCGCCATCCCGACCTTGGTGGTCAGCACGCCCCACTGCCGGTTGAGCCCGTCGAGTTGCGTCACATAACCCTTGAGTTGTGGATGCTCGGCATTGGCCACGCAGAATTTGTGGACGATCTTGGTGAAGCCCGTCAACAACTTGCCCTGGCTGCCGAGCACCTTGCGTCCCAGCAGGTCCAGGGCCTGGATGCCGTTGGTACCTTCATAGATCGGGGCGATGCGGCAGTCGCGCACCAGTTGCTCCATGCCCCATTCGCGAATGAAGCCATGTCCGCCAAACACCTGCATGCCGTGGTTGGTCACCTCCAGCCCGGTTTCAGTCATGAAGGCCTTGCAGATCGGGGTGAGGAAAGCCAACAGGTTCTCGGCATCCTGGCGCTGGGTTTCATCGGCAGCGAGGTGCGCCACATCCAGCAACTGCGCGGTGAAATAGGCCAGGGCGCGATTACCTTCGTTGAAGGCCTTCATGGTCAGCAGCATGCGCCGCACATCGGGGTGGACAATGATCGGGTCGGCGGCTTTGTCCGGCGCCTTCGGCCCGGTCAGGGAGCGCATTTGCAGACGGTCGTTGGCGTATTTGATTGCGCCCTGGAAGCTTGCCTCGCCCAGGCACAGCCCCTGCATCCCGGTACCGAGGCGCGCGTGGTTCATCATGGTGAACATGCAGTTCAGGCCCTTGTTGGCCTCACCGATCAGGAATCCCTTGGCGCCATCGAAGTTGAGCACGCAGGTGGCCGAAGCCTTGATGCCCATCTTGTGTTCGATGGAGCCGCAGCTCACCCCATTGCGCTCACCCGCCTCGCCATCGGCGTTGGGCAGGAACTTGGGCACGATGAACAACGAAATACCCTTGGTGCCCGCCGGCGCATCCGGCAGCTTGGCCAGCACCAGGTGGATGATGTTTTCACTCATGTCGTGCTCGCCGGCCGAGATGAAGATCTTGCTGCCGGAGACCGCATAGCTGCCGTCGGCCTGGGGCACGGCGCGGGTCTTGATGATGCCCAGGTCGGTGCCGCAATGAGCTTCGGTCAGGCACATGGTGCCGGTCCATTGGCCGGCGGTGAGCTTGCTCAGGTAGGTCTGCTTCTGCTCTTCGCTGCCGTGGGCGTGAATCGCCGACATGGCGCCGTGGGTCAGGCCCGGGTACATGCCCCAGGAAGTGTTGCTGGAGCCGACCATCTCGCTGATCACCAGCCCCAGCGAATGCGGCAGGCCCTGGCCTCCGTAGTTCGGGTCCGCCGCCAGGCCGTGCCAGCCGCCTTCTACATACTGGGCGAAAGCCTGCTTGAAGCCTTTGGGCGTGGTGACCACGCCATTGTCGAAATGGCAGCCCTCTTCATCGCCGGAGCGGTTCAACGGCGCCAGCACGTTTTCACAGAACTTCGCCCCTTCTTCGAGGATCGCGGCCACCATGTCCGGGCTGGCATCGCTGGCCCCCAGGGCGGCGTAGCTGGTGTGAAAGTCGAAGACGTGATCGATCAAAAAGCGCATGTCGCGCAGGGGAGCTTTGTACTCGGGCATGGTCGTTTCTCCGGCAGCAGATCGATCCAACCTACTGCCGCTCATCCGACCTGCCAATCACCGTCCAGACGCTGAATGCGCCGTTATCACTCAACCCGCAGCAGTGTCCATGCGCACCGCGCCACGGCGGCTCTGACCAAAGGCCATGACGCAGTTACGCCCCGCGCCCTTGGCGCTGTACAGCGCCTGGTCGGCAGACTTGAGTACTTCTTCGGGCGAGCGGTGCTCCATCTGCCGCTCGGCGACGCCGATACTGACGGTCACCGATACGCTGGACGCCGCGGCCGCACCCCGGCGCTGGCGACCCTGCTGGTCGTCCTGGGGGCGGTTCTCCTGATTGCGCAACTGGATGTTGTAGTTGGCGATGGTCTCGCGAATGACCTCCAGGTGCGGCATGCATTCCTCGAGGGTCTTGCCGGCGAACACCACCGCAAACTCCTCGCCGCCATAACGGTAGGCACGACCGCCGCCGCTGACTTTCGACAGTTTGCTGGCCACCAGGCGCAGCACCTGGTCGCCCACATCGTGGCCGTGGGTGTCGTTGAATTTCTTGAAGTGATCGACATCGCTCATCGCCAGCACGTAGTTGCGACCCAGGCGCTGCATGCGCTCGTTCAAGGCGCGACGCCCCGGCAAGCCGGTCAGTTCGTCGCGGAAGGCCATCTGATAGGCCTCGTGGGCAACGGCCGCGGCGATCATCAGCATCACCTGGCTGCACATGATGTTCAGGGTGAACGGCAGGATGAAGGTCTTGGGCAGCATCCAGAACAGGCCCAGCAGCCCCACCAGCTGCGCCGCATGCAGCGGGCGTGGATTGCGCCAGTACTGGATCGCCAGCAACAGGAAGGCGGCGATAAACACCGGGTACGACAACTGGATCAGGCTCATCCAGGCGCCATGCAGGGCCGGCCAACGGATTTCCGCCAGCCAGGCCAGCAGCGCCTGGGGATAACTCTGCTCCAGGCCCAGCGCCACGCTGCCAAAGGCGAGTAATACGGCAAAGCGCGCCACCATGTCCTGGAACAGGTGGGTACGTTCCTGCCAGGCCGCAAACAGGCCGAACAGCAGCGGCAGCAGCAAGCAGACCAAGTGGAACACCACGGCCGCATCCTCGCGCACCTTGCCGTTGTCGCGGTAATAGTCGGTCTGGGTATCGAGCAGGAAATAGGCGATGTACACCGTGACCATCAGGAACAGTTCACGCTGGCGCCGGTACACCGCGCAATAAGCACCGCCGAGCAGTAGCACCAGGGTCGGCAAGACGTTGAACAGCGAGGTGAAGAAGACGTTGAGATCCTTGACGTAGGCAGCCGCGAGCCCCGCAAGCAAAAGTAACAATGACGGTAGAAAATGGCTGAAACGTACAGCAGAAGAACGCGGCAAGGTAAAGCTCCGACGCGGTTAAACAGTAGATGGCACTATGCCTTCACCTGGCATGGTTAAACAGCACAAATGTGATGCATGTCACATTGCCACTTCTGTAACGGCAGGGATCGGCTTCTTCTTAACGTTTTAGTCGGATTATTTTCAGATTCATCCCGCGCACAAAAAAGCCGCTTCTCCCGAAGGAGAAGCGGCCTCTGAAGAGATGCCGGTAGGGCTTAGTAAGCCAGGCCGAAATCTTCCTCTTTCATGTCCATCAGGTTGTTGGCACCCGACAGCATGGCCACAACGTGAGTGCGGGTGCGCGGCAGGATGCGCTGGAAGTAGAAGCGCGCGGTCTGCAGCTTGGCGGTGTAGAACGCCTCTTCGGTGGTGCCGGCAGCCAGCTTCTCGGCAGCCAGGCGTGCCATGTCGGCCCAGAAGTAAGCCAGGCAGGCATAACCGGAATACATCAGGTAATCCACGGACGCGGCACCGACTTCTTCACGATCTTTCATGGCCGCCATACCGACCTTCATGGTCAGCTCGCCCCATTCCTTGTTCAGTGCAGCCAGCGGTGCGACGAACTCTTTGACCGACTCGTTGCCTTCGTTGTTCTGGCAGAACTTGTGGACGATCTTGGTGAAGCCTTTCAGGGCTTCGCCTTGAGTCATCAGCACTTTACGGCCCAGCAAGTCCAGCGCCTGGATGCCGGTGGTGCCTTCGTACAGCATGGAAATGCGGCTGTCGCGAACGTTCTGCTCCATGCCCCACTCGGCGATGAAACCGTGGCCACCGTAGATCTGCACGCCGTGGTTGGCGGATTCGAAACCGACTTCGGTCATGAAGGCCTTGGCGATCGGAGTCATGAAGGCCAGCAGTGCGTCGGCTTTCTTCTTCTCTTCTTCGTCCACGCCGTACTTGACGATGTCGACCTGCTTGGCGGTGAAGTAGACCATGGCCCGGTTGCCTTCGGCGAAAGCCTTCATGGTCAACAGCATGCGACGTACGTCAGGGTGCACGATGATCGGATCGGCGGCCTTGTCCGGCGCTTTCGGGCCAGTCAGGGAACGCATTTGCAGACGATCGCGAGCGTATTTCAGGCCGCCCTGGAAACCGATCTCGGCGTGGGCCAGGCCTTGCAGCGCGGTACCCAGTCGAGCGGTGTTCATGAAGGTGAACATGCAGTTCAGGCCTTTGTTCGCCGGGCCGATCAGGAAACCGGTGGCCGCGTCGAAGTTCATCACGCAGGTGGCGTTACCGTGGATCCCCATCTTGTGTTCCAGGGAACCGCAGCTCACGGCATTGCGCTGGCCGACAGTGCCATCGGCGTTCGGCAGGAACTTCGGCACGATGAACAGCGAGATGCCTTTGGTGCCAGCCGGTGCATCCGGCAGGCGGGCCAGAACGATATGGACGATGTTGTCGGCCATGTCGTGTTCACCGGCCGAGATGAAGATCTTGGTGCCGGTGACTTTGTAGGAACCGTCGGCCTGAGGTTCGGCCTTGGTGCGCAGCATGCCCAGGTCGGTGCCGCAGTGCGGTTCGGTCAGGCACATGGTGCCGGTCCACTCGCCGGATACCAGCTTGGTCAGGTAAGCCTCTTGCTGCTCAGGCGTGCCGTGTTCGGAGATGGTGTTCATCGCGCCATGGGACAGGCCTGGGTACATGCCCCACGACCAGTTGGCTTCGCCGACCATTTCGCTGACAGCCAGGCCCAGGGACTCCGGCAGGCCTTGACCGCCATGCTCGACATCGTGAGCCAGGCTTGGCCAGCCGCCTTCGACGAATTGCTTGTAGGCCTCTTTGAAGCCAGTCGGGGTCTTAACGCCAGACTCGCTCCAGGTGCAGCCTTCCAGGTCACCCACACGGTTCAGAGGGGCCAGTACCTGCTCACAAAACTTCGCGCCTTCCTCGAGGATGGCGTCAACCATGTCTGGAGTAGCGTCCTGGCAAGCCGGCAGGCTCTGATAGTGCGCTTCATAGCCGAGCAGTTCGTCACGAACGAAGCGAATATCACGCAAGGGGGCCTTGTAGTCAGGCATAGCGATAAACCTCTGCTGATGTAACCGGGAATGAACGACCGCGTTGATTTATTGTGGCGGTCAAACAGTTGTTTGAAACATACGTTTACGCCCAAACCTTGTCAAGCGCCACGCAAACACCGTTCGTCATCGATCCTCTGCAGGCCTTGCACGCAAAGGCCCACAGCGGATGCCGTGAAATATTCGGAAGCTGAATAGAGTGTAGGAGCTGGCAGGCCAGCAAGACGGAAGATGGGGCTGTGCAGGGTGTTCTTGCGCGAGTCACCCTGCCCGCAAAAATAGGCAGGGCTACCGAAGGAGGGTCAAGCGTAGGTGTCGATCAGCGTACCGAGCACTTCATCGGCGGCCTTGGCGACTTTCACACCCAGCTCCGCCTGAACCTTGCCCATGGCCATCTCGACCATATTGCTGGCCAGGTCCGATTGCTGGCTGCGATCGACGGATCGCAGGCGCTCGACTTGTACCTCAGAGGATTGGCTGGCGACAGAACGTTCGATGGTCGTATTGGCGATCTGGCTGGCAGCCTGATCGACACGATTCTGCCCGGTCTGCACGGTACTCAGGCCGGCGTAGAAAGCGGTATTCCCGGAAATTTCCATGGGAGAATTCGACCCTGCAAGGAATGAACAGCGGCTATTGAACCAGACGCGTCAGAAAAAGACCCGTCAAAAACACTAATGGCACAGTGCCTTACCATAGGCAAAATCTAGTCAAGCAGGTCCAGTTGCAGATACTCGGCCACCGCTTCGGCGCTGATCGCCTTCAATCTCGGGACCCGCCCCAGACAAGGTGCGGGCAGGCGCTCCGCCAGCGTGGCGAGGTTCTCCTCGAGCCGCGAAGTCTTCGGCTCGATGATATTGGCCACCCAACCGGCCAGCTGTAATCCGTCCTGGGCAATCGCCTCGGCCGTCAGCAGCGCATGGTTGATACAGCCCAGGCGCACGCCCACCACCAGGATCACCGGCAGATCCAGGGCCATGGCCAGGTCGGACAGGTTGTCCTGATCGGCCAGCGGCACACGCCAGCCGCCGGCCCCTTCGATCAGGGTGAAATCGGCGCCCTTGGCCAGCACCTGGCGCATGGGCGCCAGCAAGGCCTGCACCGTCAACGCCACGCCAGCCTCGCGGGCTGCCAGATGGGGAGCGATGGCTGGTTCAAAGGCCAGTGGATTGACCTCGTCGTAGGTCAGCGGCAACGAGCATTCAGCCAACAGAGCCAAGGCATCGGCGTTACGCAACCCCTTGGGGGTCAGCTCACAGCCCGAAGCCACCGGCTTCCCGGCCGCGGTGCTCAACCCCGAGAGTCGCGCGGCATGTAGCAAGCCAGCAGCGACGGTAGTCTTGCCAACATCAGTGTCTGTTCCGGTAACGAAATAGGCTTGGCTCATAGCGGCTTCTCCAATACGGCGTAGACCACCTGGTAGGTCGCGGGCAATCCCTGCGCTTGACGGAACTGTTCGTAGGCGTCGATCAGGCCCTTGATCCGCGCCCGCCCTGTCAGCCCGCCGGGCCGTCCAGGGTTGAGGTTGTGCGCCCCCAGGGCCTTCAACTCATGGGTCAGACTGCGCACATCCGGGTAGTGCAGCACATGAGGACAGGTTTCCAGGCTCAGCACTCGCAAGCCGCTCGCCGCACACAGCTGTTGATACGTGCTGAACTCACGAAAGCGATTGACATGCACCATGCCGTCGACCTGACGCCAACTGTCGCGCAACTCGTACAGCGTACCGACGCACAGGCTGGCAAAGGCCAGCACGCCGCCCGGCTTCAGCACCCGATGCGCCTCGCTGAGAACCGAACGGAAATCCGCGCACCACTGCACCGCCAGGCTGGAGAAAATCAGTTCGCAACTCTGCCCTTGCAACGGCAAACGCTCGGCATCGCCGGCAATGAAATACCGCGCCCCGCCCAACGGCCGGGCGTGCTCGAGCATGCCTTCGGCGATGTCCAGCGCCAGCCCTTCGCTGGCCTGGAAACGCTCGCCCAACAGGCGGCTGAAATAACCGGTGCCGCAGCCCATGTCCAGCCAGCGACCAGGCTCGCGCTCTTGCGGCAGGCGGCCCAGCAACTCGTTACCGACGTCGCGCTGCAGTTGCGCCACGCTGTCATAACTGGACGCCGCGCGGGAAAAGGAAGCCGCCACCTGGCGCTTGTCGGGCAAGCTGCCGGGGGGCTTGGGAAGGGACAGATCAGTCATCACCGGACTCATGCAAAAAAGCCTGGATCGCCCCCGCCACACCGTGGGGATCCTCCAGAAGAAACGCGTGGCTGGCCTGCTCAATCAGGCCAACTTCGACATCGGGCAACAACGCCAGCAGCTCGCCCGCGGCTTCGGCCGGCACCAGGCCGTCGAGCCCGGCGAACAGATGCAACTGCGGTCCACGAAACGCCTGCAAGGCATGGCGGGTATCCAACTGCGCCAACAGCTCCAGGCCGGCCATCAACACCGTGCCCGAGGTATGCGGCGCACCGCCCGACAGCAGGCGCGACAGGCCGCGCGGATCTTCGGCGCCCTGGGCACACAACAGGCTGAAGCGCTTGAGGGTGGTGCGTGGGTCGGCGTTACAGCCGGCCAGAAACCCGTCGAAGGTCTCCCCCGGCATCGCGCTTGCCCACTCGGCATGCGCCACGAAACTGGGGTTGCTGGCCAACGTCAGCAGACCGCAGCAGCGCTCGCCACGACGCGCCGCCAGCTCGGAAGCCAGCATGCCGCCCAGCGACCAGCCACCGAGCCAGGCGTTGTCCGGCACGCTGGCATCCAGTTCGTCGAGCCACTCATTCAGGTCGCTGGACTCCAGCTCCGGCAACGGCTCGATCTCGACCCGCAGGTGTTCGTCCAACCCCTGCAGCGCCGCCGCCAAGGGTTCGAGCGGCGATACGCCGAGGCCCCAACCGGGCAGCAGAATCAGTCGATCACGCATGGCTTGGCTCCGGTCCTGGTTCGCTAAAACAATCCGCCAGTGCATTCAACAATAGCTGGACCTGAGCTTCACTGTGGGCGGCGGACAGGGTCACCCGCAGGCGGGCGCTCCCCGCGGGCACGGTAGGCGGACGAATCGCGGTGACCATCAGGCCACGCTCGCGCAACATCTGCGACAGGCGAATCGCCCGCGCGCTGTCGCCGATCAGGATCGGCTGGATCGGCGTGAAGCTGTCCATCAGGGTCAGCCCGATCTGCTCGGCGCCCTGGCGGAACTGACGGATCAGGGTATTCAGGTGCTCACGCCGCCAGTGTTCGCTGCGCAGCAACTCCAGGCTTTTCAGGGTGGCGCAGGCCAGGGCCGGCGGCTGGCTGGTGGTGTAGATGTAGGGGCGGGCGAACTGGATCAGGCTTTCGATCAGTTCCTCGCTGCCGGCGACAAAGGCGCCGGCGGTGCCAAACGCCTTGCCGAGGGTGCCTACCAGGACCGGCACCTCTTCCTGGCTCAAGCCAAAGTGCTCGACGATCCCTGCGCCGTTGGCCCCCAGCGGCCCGAACCCATGGGCGTCGTCGACCATCAGCCAGGCGCCCCTGGCCCGGGTTTCGCGAACCAACGCCGGCAGGTCGGCCAGGTCGCCGTCCATGCTGAACACACCATCGATGACCACCAGGGTATTGCCGGTGGCTTTCTCCAGGCGCTTGGCCAGGCTCTCGGCATCGTTGTGCAGGTAACGGTTGAAGCGCGCGCCAGAGAGCAGGCCGGCATCCAGCAATGACGCGTGGTTGAGGCGGTCTTCCAGCACCGTGTCGCCCTGCCCCACCAGCGCGGTGACCGCGCCGAGATTGGCCATGTAACCGGTGGTGAACAGCAGTGCCCGCGGGCGACCGGTGAACTCGGCCAGGGCTTCTTCCAACTGGTGGTGGGGCGTGCTGTGGCCGATCACCAGGTGCGAAGCGCCACCGCCCACGCCCCAGCGGGACGCTCCGGCGCGCCAGGCTTCGATCACTTGCGGGTGATTGGCCAGGCCCAGGTAATCGTTGTTGCAGAACGCCAGCAACGGCTGGCCGTCGACCACCACTTGCGGCCCTTGCGGGCTTTCCAGCAGTGGGCGCTGACGATAGAGATTTTCGGCACGGCGGGCAGCGAGACGCGCGCGGAGATCGAAAGACATGCAGGCCTCGATGATCGGACGATGATTGCCGTAACCACTGCCGCAGGCTGCGATCGCCCCGAAGGGGCGCGAGGACCTTGAGTCCGTCGAGGTCCGGCGACCAGCGTGGCCCGGACTATCGCAGCCTGCGGCAGCGGCTACACAGGAGAGATGCTTAAACCGCGGCGTTGTAGAACTGCTCGCTGCTCTTCTGCTCCACCAGCGCCTGCTCGATGGCGGCCTGGTGCACCTCGTCGGCGTGCTCTTCGCGGGCTTCCGGCTGGATGCCCAGGCGCGCGAACAGTTGCATGTCCTTGTCGGCCTGCGGGTTGGCAGTGGTCAGCAGTTTCTCGCCGTAGAAAATCGAGTTGGCGCCGGCGAAGAACGCCAGGGCCTGCATCTGCTCGTTCATCGCTTCGCGGCCGGCGGACAGGCGCACATGGGATTTCGGCATCAGGATACGGGCCACGGCGAGCATGCGGATGAAGTCGAACGGGTCGACGTCCTCGGAGTTTTCCAGAGGCGTGCCGGCCACTTTCACCAGCATGTTGATCGGCACCGACTCCGGGTGCTCCGGCAGGTTGGCCAGTTGGATCAGCAGGCCGGCGCGGTCATCGAGGGATTCGCCCATGCCGAGGATGCCGCCGGAGCAGATCTTCATCCCGGCATCGCGCACATAGGCCAGGGTCTGCAGGCGCTCGCTGTAGGTGCGGGTGGTGATGATGCTGCCGTAGAACTCCGGCGAGGTATCGAGGTTGTGGTTGTAGTAGTCCAGGCCGGCCTTGGCCAGCGCTTCGGTCTGGTCCTGGTCCAGGCGACCGAGGGTCATGCAGGTTTCCAGGCCCATGGCCTTCACGCCCTTGACCATTTCCAGCACGTACGGCATGTCTTTGGCCGACGGGTGTTTCCAGGCCGCGCCCATGCAGAAACGGGTCGAACCTATGGCCTTGGCGCGCGCGGCCTCTTCGAGGACCTTTTGCACTTCCATCAGTTTTTCTTTTTCCAGGCCGGTGTTGTAGTGACCGGACTGCGGACAATATTTGCAATCTTCCGGGCAGGCGCCGGTCTTGATCGACAACAGGGTGGAAACCTGGACGCGGTTGGCGTCGAAATGCGCGCGGTGCACCGTCTGCGCCTGGAACAGCAAGTCATTGAACGGCTGGACGAAGAGGGCTTTGACTTCAGCCAAAGTCCAGTCATGACGCAGATTGGCGGTGGTGCTGGCGCTCATGGGCGATTCCTTGATTATGCTTGGCAAGCGGCTGCGGGAAGGCAATACCCACAGCCGCGACACGGATGTTGGGCATATTTAAGGAAGCGCCATGCAGTGTCAACCACATTACCAAGGACAGGTTTACATCTGGTTAAAAAACAAACAAACCTGTTTACTCTGCGACGAACCGACCGACACACCCCAAGCCATTTGCACCGCCTGCGAAACCGAACTGCCGTGGCTCGGCGATCATTGCCAGGTCTGCGCCCTGCCCCTGCCCGCAGCCGGCCTGACCTGCGGCCAGTGCCTCAAGCGACCGCCCGCCTTCGCCCAGGTGGTGGCGCCCTGGCGTTATGGCTTTCCGGTCGACAGCCTGGTCAGCCGTTTCAAGCACAACGGCAAATGGCCCTTTGGCCGTCTTTTGGCCGAACTTCTCGCGCAATCGCTGCAACATCGCTTTGCCGAGGACCTGGCGCAACCCGACGCCCTGCTGCCGGTGCCCCTGGCCCGCAAGCGCCTGCGCCAGCGCGGCTATAACCAGGCGGCGATGCTCGCGCGCTGGCTCGGCGAGATCCTGCAAATCCCCTGTGACGAAACCTCGTTGCAGCGCACCCAGGACACGCCATCGCAGCAGGGTCTGGATGCCAGGGCGCGGCACCGCAACCTGCACCACGCCTTCGCCCTGCTGCCCGAGGCGGCGGTCCATGGCCGGCACCTGGCGCTGGTGGACGATGTGCTCACCACCGGCGCGACCGCCCACGCCCTGGCGCGGCTGCTGCTCAAGGCCGGGGCGCGGCGGGTAGACGTCTATTGCCTGGCACGCACGCCAAAACCCGGCGAGCCCGACTGAACTTGACTCTCGCCCCTCAAGCCGCAAACTCCCTTTCCATTCCCAGCGTTCAAAGCGTTCAGCCATGCCCTTGCCCACCTTGTTGACCCAGCACATCGCCCGTCGCCCGCAGCGCATTGCCCTGCTGCAGCACATCGCCGAACAGGGCTCGATCACCCGTGCCGCGAAAAGCGCCGGCCTGAGTTACAAGGCGGCCTGGGACGCCATCGACGAGTTGAACAACCTGGCGCAAAAGCCCCTGGTCGAACGCAGTGTCGGCGGCAAAGGCGGCGGTGGCGCCAGGCTCTCCGTCGAAGGCGAACGGGTGCTGCGCCTCTACCAGCGCTTGCAGGCCTTGCAGGCCCAAGTGCTGGAAGCCGCCGAAGACGCCGCCGACCTCGATCTGCTGGGACGCCTGATGCTCCGCACCAGCGCCCGCAACCAGTTGCACGGCACGGTGCTGGCGATCGAAGCGCAGGGGCGCAACGATCTGATACGACTGGCGCTCGCAGAAGACCTGGCGATCCAGGCGCAGATCACCCATGACAGCACCCTGCACCTGGAACTGGAGCCCGGCACAGGCGTCGTGGCGTTGATCAAGGCCGGCTGGCTGGAATTACTGGCCATCGATCAACCCGCAACACCCGGACACAATTGCCTGCAGGGCACCCTGGAAGCGATCCTCGACGCCGAAGACGGCCCCAGCGAAATCAGAATCGCCCTGCCCAGCGGCCAGACGCTGTGCGCCCTGGCCGAACCGCTGCACCTGCGACACCTTGGCTTGAGCGCCGGCCAGCCGGTACGGGTGCAGTTCTCGCCATCCAATGTGCTGCTCGGCACGCCGCTGTAACCAGACTTATCACGGCTCTATAGCCGCTGCCGCAGGCTGCGATAAGGTCGCAGGACCTTGATTGACTCAAGCTCCCTGCGAGCCTTCGGCTCGATCGCAGCCTTCGGCAGCGGCTACACAAGCAGCGCAATGCTTGCGGCGCTGCAATATGTTCGTCATCGACGCTGATTAAGGTGGCTGCAAAATCCCGCAGGAGCCTGTGATGAGCCTATTAGAAGAAGACCAACCTACCGACCTCGAAAAGATGGTCGGCCTCAGCCGCCGTGGTTTTATCAGCGCCGGAGCCCTGTGCGGCGCGGCCATGTTCCTCGGTGGCAACCTGCTGAGCCGCAGCGTACTGGCCGCCAGCGTCAGCGCCGGTTCCAGCAAGCTGCTGGGCTTTGAAGGCATTGCCGCCGCCACCAGCGACACCATCACCCTCCCGCCGGGCTACAAGTCTTCGGTGCTGATCAGCTGGGGCCAGCCCCTGCAGAAGAACGGCCCGGCGTTCGACCCGAGCGGCAATGGCACCGCCGCGGCCCAGGAGGTCCAGTTCGGTGACAACAACGACGGCATGAGCCTGTTCGCCTTCCCGGACGACAAGAATCGCGCACTGATGGCGATCAACAACGAATACACCAACTACCGCTACCTCTACCCCCACGGCGGCATGCCGCAGTCGGCGGAAGACGTGCGCAAGGCCCTGGCCAGCGAAGGCGTGTCGGTGATCGAAGTGCAGCGCCGCAGCGGCCAATGGCAGTTCGTCCAGGGCTCGCGCTACAACCGGCGCATCCATGGCAACGCGCCGATTCGCCTGAGCGGCCCGGCCGCCGGTCACGCGCTGATGAAAACCAGCGCCGACAAGAGCGGCCGCAAAGTACTCGGCACCTTCCAGAACTGCGCCAACGGCAAGACGCCATGGGGCACCTACCTGACCTGTGAAGAGAACTTCACCGACTGCTTCGGCAGCAGCAACGCCCAGCAGACGTTCGATGCCGCGCAGAAACGCTATGGCGCCTCGGCGAGCAGCCGCGACATCAACTGGCATCAGTTCGACCCGCGCTTCGACCTGGCGAAGAACCCCAACGAGCTCAACCGTCACGGCTGGGTCGTGGAGATCGACCCGTTCGATCCGCAGTCCAAGCCGATCAAGCGCACCGCCCTGGGCCGCTTCAAGCATGAAAACGCCGCCCTGGCCGAAACCCGCGACGGACGCGCCGTGGTCTACATGGGCGACGACGAGCGTGGCGAGTTCATCTACAAGTTCGTCAGCCGCGACCGCATCAACCACCGCAACCCCAAGGCCAACCGCGACCTGCTGGACCACGGCACCCTGTACGTGGCGATCTTCGACAATGGCGACGGCAACCCGGACCACCCGAAAGGCCAGGGCAAATGGGTCGAGCTGAGCCATGGCAAGAACGGCATCGACGCCAGCAGCGGTTTCGCCGACCAGGCCGAAGTGCTGATCCACGCCCGCCTCGCGGCCAGCGTGGTCAAGGCCACCCGCATGGACCGCCCGGAATGGATCGTGGTCAGCCCGAAAGACGGCCAGGTCTACTGCACCCTGACCAACAACTCCAAACGTGGCGAAGACGGCCAGCCTGTGGGCGGCCCGAACCCGCGGGAGAAAAACGTCTACGGGCAGATCCTGCGCTGGCAGACCGCCCGTGGCGACCACGGCTCGATGGACTTCACCTGGGACCTGTTCGTGGTCGCCGGCAACCCGGCCGTGCATGCCGGCCAGCCCAAAGGCGGCTCGTCGAACATCACGCCGCAGAACATGTTCAACAGCCCCGACGGCCTGGGTTTCGACAAGGCCGGCCGGTTGTGGATCCTCACCGACGGCGACTCCAGCAACACCGGCGACTTCGCCGGCATGGGCAACAACCAGATGCTCTGCGCCGACCCGGACACCGGTGAAATCCGTCGCTTCATGGTCGGGCCGGTGGGCTGCGAAGTCACCGGCATCACCTTCTCGCCGGATCAGCGGAGCCTGTTCGTGGGCATCCAGCACCCGGGCGAGAACGGCGGTTCGACCTTCCCCGAGCACCTGCCCAACGGCAAGCCGCGTTCCTCGGTAATGGTGATCACCCGGGAAGACGGCGGCATCGTCGGCGCCTGATCCATCGCTTCGCGAGCAAGCCTCGCTCCTACAAGACCGGTGTAGGAGCGAGCTTGCTCGCGATAGCGTCCGCCCAGCCACCACCTGTCACCCCGTCTGCGCTACCATGCTTGGCCGGACGCAGCAGCCTGCTGCGCGCAGGAGTCAGCATGTCTCACCCGTTCGAAACCCTTACCCCTGATCTAGTCCTCGATGCCGTCGAAAGCATCGGTTTTCTCAGCGACGCCCGTGTCCTGGCACTCAACAGTTACGAAAACCGTGTCTACCAGGTCGGCATCGAAGACAGCGAGCCGCTGATCGCCAAGTTCTACCGCCCGCAGCGCTGGACCAACGAGGCGATCCTCGAAGAGCACCGCTTCACCTTCGAACTCGCCGAGTGCGAAGTGCCGGTGGTGGCGCCGCTGATTCACCAGGGCGAAAGCCTGTTCGAACATCAAGGCTTCCGCTTTACCCTGTTCCCACGCCGTGGCGGCCGGGCGCCGGAACCCGGCAACCTCGACCAGCTGTATCGCCTGGGGCAATTGCTCGGCCGCCTGCATGCGGTCGGCGCCACCCGCCCGTTCGAGCATCGCGAAGCGCTGGGAGTGAAGAACTTCGGCCACGATTCGCTGACCACCCTGCTGGAAGGCGATTTCGTGCCCAAGAGCCTGCTGCCGGCCTACGAGTCGGTGGCCCGCGACCTGCTCAAGCGGGTGGAAGAGGTCTACCAGGCCACGCCGCACCAGAACATCCGCATGCACGGCGACTGCCATCCCGGCAACATGATGTGCCGCGACGAGGTGTTCCATATCGTCGACCTCGACGACTGCCGCATGGGCCCGGCGGTGCAGGACCTGTGGATGATGCTCGCCGGCGATCGCCAGGAATGCCTGGGGCAGCTGTCGGAACTGATGGATGGCTACAGCGAGTTCCACGACTTCGACCCGCGCGAACTGGCATTGATCGAACCGCTGCGCGCCCTGCGCCTGATGCACTACAGCGCCTGGCTGGCCCGGCGCTGGGACGACCCGGCCTTCCCACGCAGCTTCCCCTGGTTCGGCAGCGAGCGTTATTGGGGCGACCAGGTGCTGGCGTTGCGCGAGCAACTCTCGGCGCTCAACGAAGAACCGCTGAAGCTGTTCTGACCCCAAGCCCTGATCCGACCTGTAGGAGCGAGGCTGGCCCGCAATCAACACACCGCGCTGCACCAGACCTGCCGTGGCGAGCTATCGCGGGCAAGCCTCGCTCCTACAGAACCCGGATCGATCATAAAAGCCGGCAACCAGGATGACGCCGACAAAGACACGGCCTGACAAACCTCCTTACAATCCCCTCTTTGTTAGCTGCCTAAGCAAGGATTCTGCATGCAAGCCGCCAACCCGCGTCGCGGGTACATCCTGGGCCTGAGTGCCTACATCATCTGGGGCCTGTTCCCGATCTACTTCAAAGCCATCGCCAACGTGCCCGCCGTGGAAATCATCATCCACCGGGTGCTCTGGTCCGCGCTGTTCGGCGCGCTGCTGCTGATGGTCTGGAAGCATCCCGGCTGGTGGCGCGAGTTGCGGGACAACCCCAGGCGCCTGGCGATCCTGGCCCTGAGCGGCACCCTGATCGCGGCCAACTGGCTGACCTATGTCTGGTCGGTGAACAACGGGCGCATGCTCGAAGCCAGCCTGGGTTACTACATCAACCCGCTGGTGAACGTGCTGCTGGGTATGCTGATCCTCGGTGAGCGGCTGCGGCGCATGCAGTGGCTCGCAGTGGGCCTGGCGGCGGTGGGCGTGGCGCAGCAGGTGTGGCAGGTCGGCAGCCTGCCCTGGGTTTCCCTGGTGCTGGCGCTGACCTTCGGTTTCTACGGGCTGATCCGCAAGCAGGCACCGGTCAAGGCGCTACCGGGGCTGGTGGTGGAAACCTGGATGCTGGTGCCGATCGCCCTCGCCTGGCTCTTGTTCAACCCCACCGCCACCAGTGCCCAGGCGGCCTTCTGGACCAGCTCCGAGGCCTGGTGGCTGGTGGCGGCGGGCCCGGTCACCCTGGTGCCGCTGGTGTGCTTCAACGCCGCCGCCCGTCACCTGCCCTACACCACCCTGGGCTTTTTGCAGTACCTGGCGCCGACTCTGGTGCTGCTGCAGGCAATACTGCTGTTCGACGAGCACCTGTCGTCGAGCACCCTGGTGGCGTTCATGTTTATCTGGGCCGGCCTGGCGGTGTACAGCGTGGATGCCTGGTTGAGCCTGCGCAAACGCAGCTGATCAATAAACGTACAAACCTCTGCAGGCCACGGTTGGCGTGGCCTGCATCTATCCTTCCCAAGGTTATCCACAGCGTGATCCCCGCCGTTTGTGCACAAGCCCTTGAAACTGCTGGTTTTTTGATCAGTTTCCGCAAAGCCTTGGCCGGCTTGGGCTGGCGCTGGGTCTCTACAGGTTATCCACAGGCGCATGCACGCTAAAACTGGATAACCTGCCCCTTCGGTTCACACCTCGCTGCGCAGCACCAACTCCACCATCAGGTCATCCGCCAGGGTTTCCAGGCGCGACTGCAAAACGTCGAGGGACAAGGTCAGCGGCACCGCCAGGATCGCTTCCGCGTGGAACAGCGGCTCGCTGCTCATGGGCGCCGGGCGCACTTCGGTCACCAGTCGCTCCAGGTTCACCCCCTGCTCGCTCAGCAGGCGGGTGATGTCGCGCACGATGCCCGGCCGGTCGTTGCCCACCAGTTCCATGGCGATCGGCTTCCAGGTGCAGGATTGTTCGATACCGCTTTCGGCGATCAGCACCCGAATGCCCTGGGCCGCCAGGCCTTGCAGGGCGTCCACCAGCTCGTCATAGGCTTCCGCCGGCACGCCGACCCGCAGGATGCCGGCGAACTGCCCGGCCATGCGCGACATGCGGCTCTCCAGCCAGTTGCCGCCGTGCGCGGCGATGCATTGGGCGATGCGCTCGACCTGTCCGGGCTTGTCCGGGGCGAATACGGTGAGTACGAGGTGGTCCATGGCGCAACCCTCTGTCAGAACGTTTGTTGTAGAAGGTCAAGTATAGGCAAGCCGCAGGGTCGCCGCGGCCCGGCAGGAGCGACGCCTGCTCGCGACAAGAATCACCCGGCCGGCATCGTTGGGACTGTCAGGACGCCATCGCGAACAAGCTTCGCGCCTACAAGGAAAAAAGGGGGCTTGAGACAAATCGTGTACATGTTTTTTGAATTCTATGGAACAATCTGCAAGTTTTTTGAGAACATCCTATTCCCCAGCGTGACCATGCCGCGAACTTGAGTCGCGGAACGACGTATTTAGTCTAATTTTCACAACCGCAATTCATCATGTAGTATGCCGCAGCGCGCACTACATAACGTTGAATCGATGTCTGCCAAGGCGCGGTCGCAACCCTGAAAGCCCTGTCAGCAAGGCTCCTAGCCGTTGATTGGAACCATCCCAGCCGCCCGCGATGGCATGTACTGGTAGAGGGGTTTGTGGTTTAAATGGCCAGAGGCTTCATTGTTAATTTGAAGAGCTGAAAAGCGAAATAGCTGAGCAGAGTGAGGCAAGCAATGACTGAACACGTTCAAGTCGGTGGCCTGCAGGTCGCCAAAGTCCTGTTCGACTTCGTGAACAACGAAGCCATTCCCGGTACCGGCCTCACCGCCGACACGTTCTGGGCCGGCGCCGACAAGGTCATCCACGACCTGGCGCCGAAGAACAAAGCCCTACTCGCCAAACGCGACGATTTCCAGGCGCGTATCGATGCCTGGCACCAATCTCGTGCCGGCCAGGCCCACGACGCCGTGGCCTACAAAGCCTTCCTGCAAGACATCGGTTATCTGCTGCCAGAAGCGGCGGACTTCCAGGCCACGACGCAAAACGTCGATGACGAGATCGCCCGCATGGCCGGTCCGCAGCTGGTGGTCCCGGTGATGAATGCCCGCTTCGCCCTCAACGCCTCCAACGCCCGCTGGGGCTCGCTGTACGACGCGCTCTATGGCACCGACGCCATCAGCGAAGCCGACGGCGCGGAAAAAGGCAAAGGCTACAACAAGGTGCGCGGCGACAAAGTCATCGCCTTCGCCCGCGCCTTCCTCGACGAGGCCGCGCCATTGGCCGCCGGCTCCCATGTCGACTCCACCGGCTACAAGATCGTCGACGGCAAGCTGGTGGTCGCCCTCAAGGGTGGCAGCAACAGCGGCCTGCGCGACGACGCCCAGCTGATCGGCTACCACGGCGATGCCGCGGCCCCGACCGCGGTGCTGCTGAAACACAACGGCCTGCATTTCGAGATCCAGATCGACGCCAGCAGCCCGGTCGGCCAGACCGACGCCGCCGGCGTCAAGGACGTGCTGATGGAAGCCGCCCTGACCACCATCATGGACTGCGAAGACTCGGTCGCCGCCGTCGACGCCGATGACAAGGTGGTGATCTACCGCAACTGGCTCGGCCTGATGAAGGGCGACCTGGCAGAAGAAGTGGCCAAGGGCGGCAAGACTTTCACCCGCACCATGAACGCCGACCGCGAATACACCGCGCCCAACGGCGGCAGTGTGAAGCTGCACGGCCGTTCGCTGCTGTTCGTGCGCAACGTGGGTCACCTGATGACCATCGACGCGATCCTCGACAGCCAAGGCAACGAAGTGCCGGAAGGCATCCTCGATGGCCTGGTCACCAGCCTGGCGGCGATCCACAACCTCAACGGCAACACCTCGCGCACCAACAGCCGCACCGGCTCGGTGTACATCGTGAAGCCGAAGATGCACGGCCCGGAAGAAGCCGCTTTCACCAACGAGTTGTTCGGGCGCATCGAAGACGTGCTGGAGCTGCCGCGCAACACCCTGAAAGTCGGGATCATGGATGAGGAGCGCCGCACCACGGTCAACCTCAAGGCCTGCATCAAGGCCGCCAGCGAGCGCGTAGTGTTCATCAACACCGGCTTCCTCGACCGTACCGGCGACGAAATCCACACCTCCATGGAAGCCGGCGCCGTGGTGCGCAAGGCCGAGATGAAGGCCGCCAAGTGGATCGGCGCCTACGAGAACTGGAACGTCGATATCGGCCTGAGCACCGGCCTGCAAGGCCGCGCGCAGATCGGCAAAGGCATGTGGGCCATGCCGGACCTGATGGCCGCCATGCTCGAACAGAAAATCGCCCACCCGCTGGCCGGCGCCAACACCGCCTGGGTGCCGTCGCCCACCGCCGCGGCCCTGCACGCCCTGCACTACCACAAGGTCGACGTGTTCGCCCGCCAGGCCGAGCTGGCCAAGCGTGCCCGCGCCTCGGTGGACGACATCCTGACCATCCCGCTGGCCAGCAACACCAACTGGTCGGCCGAAGAGATCAAGAACGAACTGGACAACAACGCCCAGGGCATTCTCGGTTACGTGGTGCGCTGGATCGACCAGGGCGTCGGCTGTTCCAAGGTGCCGGACATCAACGATGTCGGCCTGATGGAAGACCGCGCCACCCTGCGTATTTCCAGCCAGCACATCGCCAACTGGCTGCGCCATGGCGTCGTCACCCAAGCCCAGGTCATGGAAAGCCTCAAGCGCATGGCGCCCGTGGTGGACCGGCAGAACGCCGGCGACACCCTGTACCGTCCGCTGGCACCGAACTTCGACAGCAACATCGCCTTCCAGGCGGCGGTCGAACTGGTGATCGAAGGCACCAAGCAGCCCAACGGCTACACCGAGCCGGTGCTGCACCGCCGTCGTCGCGAGTTCAAGGCCCGCAACGGCCTGTGATCCTGCGTTGACGCGGTAAAAGAAAAAGCCCTGGTCGCAAGACCAGGGCTTTTGTGTTTCTGCCGGGGAGTCTTATCGCGAGCAAGCTCGCTCCTAGGGGGACACCCTGTTCCTAGCGCACCACTCCCAGCTCATGCTTGACCAGCGCCAGCAGCTTGCCGGTGTCGATCGGCTTGAGCAGGAAGTCCACCACGCTCAGGTGCATGGCCGCGATGGCGTCGCGCACATCGGCATCCCCGGAAATGATAATGATCGGCAACGCCGCCCGCTCCGATTCGCGCACCTGGCGTATCAGGTCCAGGCCGTTGCAGGGGGCCATGCGCAGGTCGGTGATCAGCAGTCCGATCGATTTGTTCGAGTTCAACAGTTCCAGCGCTGCCTTGCCACTGGCCGCGGTCATGCAGCGAATGCCATCCAGTCCGAGAATCTCCGACAGCAACTCACGGGCATCCTTGTCATCATCAGCGATCAACACGCGCTGGGGCGGCAGATCGGGCTCGAGCATCACGGCGTTCAACGCCTCGCGCTCGGCATCACTCAAAATATCGTGGTCGGACATGGCTTTCTCTACATATTCAAATCGTTCCCCTAGCACAGTGGTCAGACATCGCTAAGCAGGCCTCCAATGTGCACTTCGTCGGTTTTTTTTCCAAGAGGCCGGATAAGTACTTTTTTCACAGTTTTGACACCTGCTTGAAGCGAATTAACAGGTGCAGAGCCGCTACCTAGACTTACGTCCAATGGGCACCTGGCAGCGTGGGACCGACCATGACCGAAGACCCGACCACGACAAATCCAAAAAGACTGCGGTAATGGTTATGAGTAAAGCGGATGCCTTCACCCAGGCAGGGAAAACCGCGGTGTTGCAGAACATCCACGGCACGATGCAGTTTCTCCAGCGGTTCCCCCCCTTCAATCAGATGGAAAACGCTCACCTGGCGTACCTGGTCGAGCAATGCCAATTGCGTTTCTACGGCCCCGGCGAAAGCATCATCAAACCCGCCGACGGACCGGTCGAACACTTCTATATCGTCAAGCAGGGCCGGGTGGTCGGCGAGCGCCAGCACGCCCTCAAGGGCGGTACCGAAACCACTTTCGAGATCACCGCCGGCGAGTGTTTTCCCCTCGCCGCACTGCTGGGCGAGCGCGCCACTCGCACCGAACACCTGGCGGCCGAGGACACCTTCTGCCTGCAACTGAACAAGCCAGCCTTCATCAAGCTGTTCGCTCTTTGCGCGGTGTTTCGCGATTTCGCCCTGCGCGGCGTCAGCAGCCTGCTGGACCAGGTCAACCAGCAGGTCCAGCAAAAAGCCGTGGAAACCCTTGGCACCCAATACTCCCTCAACACCCGGCTGGGCGAACTGGCGATGCGCCACCCAGTGACCTGCAGCCCGTCCACCCCATTGCGCGAAGCCGTGAGCCTGATGCACGAACAGCAGGTCGGCAGCATAGTGGTCGTAGATGAACACAAGGCGCCGCTCGGCATCTTCACCCTGCGCGACCTGCGCCAGGTGGTGGCCGACGGCACCAGCGACTTCAACCAGGGTATCGAACGGCACATGACCCAAGCACCGTTCGCCCTCTCGCCGGACCACAGCGCCTTCGACGCCGCCATCGCCATGACCGAACGGCACATCGCCCACGTCTGCCTGGTCAAAGAGCAGCGCCTGTGCGGCGTGGTTTCCGAGCGCGACCTGTTTTCCCTGCAACGGGTCGACCTGGTGCACCTGGCGCGGACCATCCGCAACGCGCCGCGCATCGACAACCTGGTGGCGATTCGCGGCGAGATCGGCCAGCTGGTGGAGCGCATGCTCGCCCACGGCGCGTCCTCGACCCAGATCACCCACATCATCACCCTGCTCAACGACCACACCGTGTGCCGGGTCATCGAACTGACCCTGGCCGACAAGGGCGACCCGGGCGTGCCGTTCAGCTGGCTGTGTTTCGGCAGCGAAGGCCGGCGCGAGCAGACCCTGCACACCGACCAGGACAACGGCATCCTGTTCGAAGCGCGCGACGCCGCTCATGCGGCAGAGATTCGCGGCAAGCTGCTGCCCCTGGCGCAACAGATCAACCAGAGCCTGGCGCTGTGCGGCTTCACCCTGTGCAAGGGCAACATCATGGCCGGCAACCCCGAGCTGTGCCTGTCCCGCGCCGAATGGGCACGGCGCTTCGCCGCCTTCATTCGCGAGGCCACGCCGGAGAACCTGCTGGGTTCGAGCATCTATTTCGACCTGCGGGTGGTCTGGGGCGACGAGCAGGGCTGCGCGCAACTGCGCCGCGGCATCCTCGACCAGGTCGGCGACAACCGCCTGTTCCAGCGCATGATGGCCGAGAACGCGCTGCGCCAGCGCCCGCCGGTGGGGCGTTTTCGCGAGTTCGTCCTGGCCAGGAAAAATGGCGAAAAAGCCACCCTCGACCTCAAGGTCCAGGGCCTCACCCCCTTCGTCGACGGTGCGCGCCTGCTGGCCCTGGCCAATGGCATCGATGCCAACAACACCCTGGAGCGCCTGCGCCAGCTGGTGGCCAGGGAAGTCATCGAAACCCTCGACGGCGCCGCATATGAAGAGGCTTATCACTTCATCCAGCAGACCCGCATGCAACAGCACCAATTGCAGACCCGGCAGAACCTGCCCTACTCCAACCGCGTCGACCCGGACAGCCTCAACCACCTGGACCGGCGCATCCTGCGCGAGTCGCTGCGCCAGGCCCAGCGCCTGCAAAGCAGCCTGGCGCTGAGGTATCAGCTATGAGTCTGTTCGCCTGGTTGCGCCCGGCCAGCGCGGCACTCAGCGCCGAGCAGCAACAACGCCGCGAGCGCCTGCCCGTCGCCCCGGCGCTGGGCGAATGCAGCCTGCGCGAACAGCGCTGGGTGGTGCTGGACCTGGAAACCAGCGGGCTCAACCTCAATCGCGACCAGGTGCTGTCCATTGGCGCGGTGGTGATAGAAGACGGCGCCATCGATTTGGGCCAACAGTTCGAGCGCACCTTGCAGCGTACCGATCACAAGCTCAGCCCCAGCGTGCTGATTCACGGTCTCGGCCCTAGCGCGATCGCCGCCGGCAGCGACCCGGTGGAAGCCTTGCTGGATTTCATGGCGTTCGTCGGCAACAGCCCGCTGCTGGCCTTCCATGCGCCATTCGACCAGCACATGCTCGGCCGGGCGCTGAAGGACAGCCTGGGTTATCGCCTGCTGCACCCGTTCCTCGACGTCGCCGACATGGCCCCGCTGCTCTGCCCCCAGGCGCATATCCGCGAAGCCGGGCTGGATGACTGGATGGGCTACTTCAAGCTGCAGGCCGGCGAACGCCACCATGCCGCCGCCGACGCCCTGGCCACCGCCGAGCTGGCGCTGATCCTGTTCAGCCGCGCCCGCCAGCAGCAGATCCACAGCCCGCTGAACCTGCAACAGCGGCTCAGCCAATGGAAACGCCGACAGCAGAGCCACTCCTTCTGACCCTGTAGCCGCTGCCGAGCAACGCAAGGCTGCGATCGACCGCATATCGGTCGCCGGCCGGGGCAGCGCGCTCTGCCTGGCACACTGCAAGCCCAGGCTTTGCGGCAACTGCGTTGCCGGTCGCAGCCTCGCGTTGCTCGGCAGCGGCTACAGGTATCGGCCCGCAAACATTGGCTGCGCCCCCGCCGACCGGCGCCCATTGCGCGGCTCTTTGCGCCCTGCCACAATCGCGAATAATTCTCGTTAGTTTCAACTTCTCGATTGGGATACCCAGGTGCCGTCAGCCCAAAGCCCCCACAGTGACCTCGTTGGTGCGTTGTATCGCGACCATCGCGGCTGGCTGCTGGCCTGGCTGCGGCGCAACGTGGCCTGCCCACAACGGGCCGAGGACCTGAGCCAGGACACCTTCGTCCGCCTGCTGGGCCGCGACGAACTGAAAGCCCCGCGCGAGCCGCGGGCGTTCCTGGTGGCCATCGCCAAGGGCCTGCTGTTCGACTACTTCCGCCGCGCCGCGCTGGAGCAGGCCTACCTCACCGAACTGATGCTGATCCCGGAAGAGGAACAACCCTCACCGGAAGAACAGCAATCGATCTTCGAAGACCTCAAGGCCATCGACCGCCTGCTGGGCAAGCTGTCGAGCAAGGCCCGCGCCGCCTTCCTCTATAACCGCCTCGACGGCCTCGGCCACGCCGAAATCGCCGAACGCCTCGGCGTGTCCGTGCCGCGGGTCAGGCAGTACCTGGCCCAGGGCATTCGCCAGTGCTACGTCGCCCTGTACGGTGAGCCGGCATGAGCCCGCTCAACGCCAAACCGGTGTCCGCCCGGGTGCTGGACGCGGCGATTGCCTGGCAGTTGTCGCTGGATTCCGGCGAGGGCAATCCGATGGCCCGCGAAGAATTCGCCAAATGGCACGCCGCCGATGAAGAACACGCCCGCGCCTGGCGCCAGCTGGGCATGCTCGACCAGCGTTTCAGCGTCGCCAGCGGCCCGGCCCGCAGCGCCCTGCTGCAATCGCGGGACGGCCTCCGCCGTCGTGTGCGTAAGCTCGGCAGTGGGCTGGCCAGCGTCGCCCTGCTGCTGGGCCTGGCCCTGTTCGCCGGCGAACGTTACGGCCAGCTGGATTACTGGCTCGCCGACCAGCGCACCGCCACCGGCGAGCAGCGCACCCTGCGCCTGGCCGACGGCACGCTGATCAACCTCAATACCCACAGCGCCGTGGATGTGCGTTTCGACGAAAAGCAGCGGCGCATCGTGTTGCAGGAAGGCGAGATCCTGGTCGAGACCGGCCACAACGACGCCCGGCCCTTTATCGTCGAAACCCGCGAAGGCCACATGCGCGCGCTGGGCACGCGGTTCCTGGTCAAGCGCGAGGAACAGGGCACGCGCCTGAGCGTGCTGCAATCGGCCGTGGCCGCGCGGGCGGAATCCAGCCAGGACGAACAGATCCTCAAGGAGGGCCAGCAGGTGCTGATGCGCCGCGACGGCCTCGGCCCGCTGCTGGCCCTGAACCCCGGCGCCGACGCCTGGACCCGCGGCATGCTGGTGGTGGACAACGCGCGCCTGGCGGACCTGGTCAGCGAGCTGGGGCGCTATCGCCGCGGCCATCTGGGGGTGGCCGACGAGGTGGCCGACCTGCGCATCACCGGCAGCTTCCCGCTGCACGACACCGACCTGGCCCTGAGCGCGCTGCTGCCGACGCTGCCCGTGGCCATCGAGCGGCATACGCCCTGGTGGGTGACGTTGGTGGCGCGGGCCGAGAGCAAGGCCAAGCCCTAGGCGGCGTCGGCACGATTTTTATCGCGAGCAAGCTCGCGAAAATTCCAACTGACGCCGCCTGCCCCAACCTGAAACATCCCTCTTATTTTCGTGAACCGAAATTATTTTCAGTCCGCCCTATCACTTTTTGAATCTCGTCCGGCACATAGGCAATTGAGAAATGTTTCCATCCAGGAGCCGCCGTATGTCCCGCTCGCTAGACACCCTGTTGCGCCCCAGCCTGTTGGCCGTGGCGATTGCCCTTTGCGCCCCGCTGGCCAGCACCCCGCTGATCGCCGCCGAACAGGCGTCCAGCGTGCGCGCCTACAACCTGCCGGCCGCGCCCCTGGCCAGCACCCTGAACCAGATCGCCAGCCAGGCGGGCCTGGCCCTGAGCCTCAACCCGAGCCTGGCCACCGGCAAGACCTCGGCCCCGGTCAAGGGCCAGTTCGACGCCGCCGGCGCCTTGCGCGAGGCCCTGCGCGGCACCGGCCTGCAACTGGAACAAAGCAGCGCCGGCACCTACAGCCTGGTGGCGATTCCCGACGGTGTGGTGGCCCTGCCGGAAACCAGCATCACCGGCCAGCAGGCTTATGAGAGTGCCTGGGGGCCGGTGGACGGTTACCTCGCCACGCGCACCGCCGCCGGCACCAAGACCGACACCTCGCTGGTCGAAGCGCCGCGTTCGATTTCCGTCGCGACCCGCCAGCAGATGGAAGACCGCAACGTGCAGAATCTGGACGATGCCGTGCGTTACATGCCCGGCATCGTTTCCGCCAGCTACGGCAGCGACACCCGTTATGACTGGATGCGCGTGCGCGGCTTCGAGCCCACCCAATTCCTCGACGGCCTGCCACTGCCCCGCGGCGTGTATGCCAACCCGAAAGCCGAAACCTGGAACCTCGACCGCCTTGCCCTGCTGCGCGGCCCGGCCTCGTCGGTCTACGGCCAGACCCCGCCGGGCGGCCTGCTGGACATGGTCAGCCGGCGTCCCAGCGCGGAATCGAGCAATGCCATTCAGCTGCAGTACGGCAGCGACAACTACCGCCAGATCAACTTCGCCAGCACCGGCAAGATCGACGACGAAGGCCAGTTCCTCTACGGTCTCAGCGGCGTGGTGCGGGACGCCGGTACGCAGGTCGATCACATCGACAACAAGCGCTACAACATCGCCCCCAGCCTGACCTGGAACATCGATACCGATACCAGGCTGACCCTGCTCTCGCAGTTCACCCGCGACGATACCGGCGCGACCAGCCAGTTCATGCCGATCCAGGGCACCAAGATCAAGTCGCCACTGGGCGACGTCTCCCATCACAAGAACCTCGGCGACCCGGACTACGAGTTCTACGACCGTACCTACTACGCCCTGGGCTATGCCTTCGAGCACCGTTTCAACGATGTCTGGCAGTTCCGCCAGAACCTGCGCTATACCAAATCGGAGCTGTCCTTCCAGCAACTGACCGTGGGGTCCTACGCCTACGCCCCGGCCGACGAGCAAGGCAATATCAGCCGCACCTCGACCAATGTCGACGAGGACATCAGCCAGTTCGCGGTCGACAACAACTTCCAGGCCGACTTCGCCACCGGCGACATCACCCACACCGTGCTGATCGGCCTGGATCACCAACGGACCGACACCTCCTACCTGTCGATTTACGGCGACGGCGGGACCACCAACATCTTCAATCCGGTTTATGGCCAGCCGATCGTGCGCCCGGCGCGCTCCAGCGCTTACTACGACTACAACCAGAAAACCGTGCAGACCGGCCTCTACGTGCAGGACCAGATGGCCCTGGACAAATGGCGCCTGACCCTGGGCGGGCGTGAAGACTGGGTGCACCAGGGCACCACGTACTTCAACAAGAACGACGTGACCAACACCGACCGCAGCAAGAACTTCAGTGGCAACGCGGCACTGAGCTATGTGTTCGACTCGGGCCTGGTGCCGTACCTGTCCTACGCCGAATCCTTCCAGCCCGCCAGCAACGCCAGCGTCTCCCCCAGCGAGTCGTATAAACCCACCGAGGGCAAGCAATGGGAGCTGGGCATCAAGTACCAGCCGCCGGGCTCCAATACTCTGCTGAGTGCGGCGGTCTACGACCTGACCCAGAAAAACGTGCTGGTGACCAGCATCGGTGCCGGTGGCGAGTCGGTCACCAACCAGACCGGCGAAGTGAAGGTCAAAGGCCTGGAACTGGAAGCCGTGTCCGACGTGACCGACAACCTCAAGGTCATCGCCGCCTACACCCTGGCCAAGTCCGAGGTGCAAAAAGGCATCTACAAAGGCAACCGCCTGCAACTGATGCCCAACCAGCAAGCCTCGCTGTGGACCGACTACACCTGGCACAGCGGCGTGCTCGACGGTTTCGGCATTGGCGCCGGAGCCCGCTATACCGGCAACACCTACGGCGACCAGGCCAATACCTGGCTGGGCAAGGCCAATGCCTACACGGTGTTCGATGCCGCCGTGCATTACGACCTGGGCCGCCTGGACAACAGCCTCAAGGGCGCGTCGCTGAAGCTCAACGCCACCAACCTGTTCGACAAGGACTACCTGTCCACCTGCGATGGTTCCTACTGCTATTTCGGCGATCAGCGTAGCGTGGTCGCCAGTGCCACCTATCAGTGGTAATCGGCTGAGTAACCACCGGGCCGTCCTGCAAGGACGGCCTTGCTGTGTCTGAAGGCGAAGAAATGAAAAGCAAAACCATCCGCCGCTGGTCCTTTATCCACACCTGGACCAGCCTGATCTGCACGGTGTTCCTGCTGATGCTGGCCCTGACCGGCCTGCCGCTGATCTTTCACCACGAGATCGATCACCTGCTGGGCGACGCGCCGCAGTTGCGGGAAATGCCCGCCGACACCCCGCAGCTGGACCTGCAGCAGCTGGTGCGCGCCGCCGAGGCCCATCGGCCGGGCGAAGTCATGCAGTACTTCGGCTGGGACGAGGAAGACCCCAACGGCGTGCTCACCATCATGGCCAGGACCGCCGGCACCGAGCCCAACTCGTCCCACACCTTCATGCTCGACGCGCGCACCGGCGAAGCCGTGGAAACGCCCTCGGCCAACGGCGGGCTGATGATGTTCATGCTGCGCCTGCACGTGGACCTGTTCGCCGGCCTGCCGGGCAAGCTGTTGCTGGCGTTCATGGGGCTGCTGTTCGTGCTGGCGATCGTCTCCGGCGTGGTGCTGTACCTGCCATTCATGCGCCGGCTGGAATTCGCCACGGTGCGCCAGGACAAGTCCACCCGCCTGCGCTGGCTGGACCTGCATAACCTGATCGGCGTGGTGACCCTGACCTGGGCCCTGGTGGTCGGCGTCACCGGCGTGATCAGCGCCTGCGCCGACCTGCTGATCGCCGCCTGGCGCAACGACAGCCTCAGCGCGATGATCGAGCCTTACCGCGATGCCCCGCCACTGACCCGACTGGCCCCCGCCAGCCGCCTGCTGGAGATCGCCAAGGAGGTGGCGCCGGGCATGCAGCCGGACTTCATCGCCTTCCCCGGCACACGCTTTTCCAGCGAGCACCACTACGCGGTGTTCATGAAAGGCAGCACCCACCTGACCTCGCACCTGCTGACCCCGGTGCTGATCGACGCCAGCACCCTGGAAGTCACCGCGGTGGCCGAACGTCCCTGGTACATGGACGCCATGGGTATGTCGCAACCGCTGCACTTCGGCGACTACGGCGGCCTGCCGATGAAGATCCTCTGGGCGACCCTGGATGTGCTGACCATCATTGTCCTGGGCAGCGGGGTGTACCTGTGGCTGGTGCGGCGCCGTGCGGCCCGGCCGGCATTGGGCGAACCCGCCGCGGTGGCGCCATGAGGCCGCGGCAATCGAACTTCTGGAAGGTCTTCGGCGCGCCGCTGTTCATTGCCGTGCTCTGTGCCGCGGGGCTGTTCTCCGCGCTGCTCGGCGACGGCATCTGGGACGCCCTGAGCTGGCTCGGCCTGGGCGCCCCGGCCCTGATCGCCCTGCGGGGTCTGTTCAACCACCCGCCACCGGCCTGACCCCGGCGGCGGGGAAACCGCGCCACAGGTACAGCGCCAGCCCCAGGCCGATCGGCAGCACCGGGATGAATACGCGGTTTTCCTGCTGCGCCTCGGCGGCCACCAGTACGCAGAACAGCGCCAACCCCAGCAGCGGTACATAGCTCGCCGCCAGGCTCCAGCGCCAGGGCCGGGTCACCGGACCGGGGCCCCGCAGGCTCAACAGGGCACAGCCCAAAGCCGGCAGGGCCAGCGCCGGCAGCGCCCAGTACCAGGCCATGTAGGCGAACGCCATGATCAACTCCGGCTCACCCTCGCCGTGGCGACGAAACTCGTACTGCAAGGCCAGGTACACCGCCAGCGCGCCCGACAGCGTCAGGACCAGGCTGTACAACCCGTGTCGAAAATAACACCTGCGCATTCATCACTCCTTGTCTGTCCTGCATGCCGCCCCTGTGGCCGGGGCCAGAGGCTGCGTTAAGATCCCCGGGGCGGCGAGCCTGCGCTCCACTTCCACCTTCGAGGAATATTCATGTCCACCCCCAGCATGACGCTGTTCCACAACCCGGCATCACCTTATGTGCGCAAAGTCATGGTGCTGCTGCACGAGACCGGCCAGCTGGACCGCGTGGCCCTGCAAGCCAGCCAGTTGACCCCGGTGAACCCGGACACCGCCCTCAACCAGGACAACCCGCTGGGCAAGATTCCCGCCCTGCGCCTGGCCGACGGCAACGTGCTGTACGACAGCCGGGTAATCCTCGATTACCTCGACCAGCAGCATCTCGGCAACCCGCTGATCCCCCGCGAAGGCTCGGCCCGCTGGCGGCGCCTGACCCTGGCGGCCCTGGCCGACGGGATCCTCGATGCCTCGGTGCTGATCCGTTACGAACTGGCCCTGCGCGCCCCCGAGAAACACTGGGAGCAGTGGCTCGACGGCCAGCGCGACAAGATCCGCCGCGCCCTGGCCGTGCTCGAGGCCGATGCGATCGCCGAACTGGCCAGCCACTTCGACATCGCTTCCATCAGCGTTGCCTGCGCCCTGGGTTACCTCGATTTCCGCCACCCCGACCTGCGGTGGCGCGATGCCCAGCCCCAACTGGCGGCCTGGTACGCCGAGGTCAGTCGACGCCCTTCGATGCTGGCGACCCAGCCGCCGGTTTGAAGCCTCCCACCTGAAGCATGGTGGTGGCCGCGCCGACCCTATCGCGAGCAAGCTCGCTCCTACAGGTACTGCGCTGTTCCATGTAGGAGCGAGCTTGCTCGCGATGGCCGCCCCACGGAGCTTCAGGCAACAACCCGACTATCCATGCCAGCAAGGCTTCCGCTGCCTGCTGGTCCTCGCGCAACCCCAACGACCTACTCATGGGCCACCTGCGCCTCGAATGTCAGCGGCTGGGCCGGTTTGGCCTGGCCTACGCCGTACCAGTCGAGTTTGCGGGTCAGCACCATGAACACCCCCAGCAGGCCGAACAGCAGCAACGAGCCCATCAGCAGCGCGTAATCCTCGGCGCTGAGCAAGCCGTACAACAGGCCATACAAAGCGGCCAGGCCAGCGGCGAAACTCAGGCCGTGGCCCAGGCTGCGCAACACATGGCTGACGTAGAAACCGATCAGCGTCACGCAGGCACCGGCCGAAAGCAGGTAGGCCAGGGCGAAGCCGATGTGCTCCGACAGCGACAGCAGCAACAGATAGAAGAACGCCAGGGCCACGCCCACCAGGGCGTATTGCACCGGGTGCACCGCCAGGCTCTTGAGCACCTCGAAGAGGAAGAAGCCGGCAAAGGTCAGGGTAATGAACAGCAGCGCGTATTTGATCGCCCGGTCGCTCTTGAGGTACTGGTCCACCGGGTCGATGAAACTCACGCCGAAGGAGCGGTTCTTGAATTCCTTGCACTGCCCGCTGGCCAGGCAATTGATCAATGCGCTTTCCAGGTTGGTGGAGAAGAACGAGGTCTGCCAGTTGGCGGCGAAGCCCAGGTCGGAAATCTCACGCTGGGCCGGCAGGTAGTTGCCGATAAAGCTCGGATGAGGCCAGTCGGCACGCAGGCGCACCTTGCTGGTCTTGCCCACCGGCAGCACCTGCAACTGGCCGGTGCCTTGCAATTGCAGATCGAAGGCGAAGTCCAGGTCGGTGCTGCGCTTGCCGTCCAGCAGCGGCAGGTTGACGTGTACGCCCTCCCCGAGCCAGTCAATCCGGCTGCCGGGCGCGAAAGGCAGGTTCTGCCCGTTCAGTTCGAGGGCCAGCGCTTGTTCGATGCCGCGAATGTCGCTGATGCCCACGGCGAGAAACGGCTGCTCGAATTTGTAGTCGACGAAGTCTTCCTTGATCCCCAATTGCTCGGGCAGCGCAAACTGGCCGCTGATGCGGTTGTTGGCATGGAACAGCCGGGCCTGGTAGATGCCCCGGGCGCGCAATTCGGTCCGCACCTGGCCGTCGAGTTCGAAGTGCTCCGGCAGGAAATACAGCTGCCCGCGTTCTTCTCCCTGTTCCTGGTAACGCGTGTTGGTCTTCTCGTTGGTTTTCCAGGTGCGCACCACCTTGCGATAAGGCACCACCAGCAGCGGGCCGCTCAGTTGCTGGCTGTAGCTGGAGCTGCGGGCGATGTCGGTCAGCACACCGTCGCGCAGTTCCTGGCGCTCTTGGATCAGCCCGTCGATCATCAACAGCGGGACCAGCAGCCCCAGGATCAAAAGGGCGATAGCCCCAAGCTTTATGGTCAGATTGCGATTCATGGGTTTTCTCCCTGTTCGAATGAGGGAGAGTCTGGGCAGCCCATGTGGGGGTTTTATGGGGGCTGTGTGGAGACTGTGTGGAGATTGCGGTTCTGTCTTTGCAGGAACAGCCGGCCAACGACTGACAACCTGTAGCCGCTGGCGCAGCCTGCGATCGACTGCGCAGCGGTCGTAAAACCAGCCGGCACGTTTTTCCAGGTGAATCGCAGGTTCAGGGTTTACGGTCGCTACGTCGGAATGCCGCCCAAACCGGGCGCAGCCTCGCGGGCTCGGCAGCGGCTACATGGACTGCGCGCATCCTGTAGCCGCTGGCGAAGGCTGCGATCGGTCTGCAAAGCAGCCGCAAAACCGTACACGCAGGCAATCAGGCCGGGAACTGCAAGGTCACTTCAACGCCCCCGGCCACGTTGCCGATCCGCATCTGGCCGCCATGCAGCTGCACCACCTCTTCGACGAAGTTCAGCCCCAGGCCGGTGCTTTTGCGCCCGCTGTCAGGCCGTGGCAGGGAGTAGAAACGCTCGGTCAGGCGCGCCAGGGCGTAGTCCGGGATGGGCTCGGCCTGGTTGAACAGGCTCAACCGCAGCTGGTCGCCCACCCGGCTGGCGCTCACGCGCAACACACCACCGGCGGGGGTGAAATCCAGGGCGTTTTCCAGCAGGTTGCCCAGGGCCTGGCGCAACAGGAATGCCTCTCCCGACAGCTTCAGCCCCGGGTCGATACGCTGCTCGACCTGCAGGCCCTTGCCCTCGATCCGTGCCTTCTGGCTGTCCAGTACCTGGTTCGCCAGGTCCGCCAGCGGCACCGCTTCCCGTTCTTCCAGGCCATGGCGCTGCTCGACCAGCGCCAGGTTCAGCAAACGCTCGATCAAGTGCTGCATGCGCGCGCTTTCGCTGTCGATGTTGCTGACGAAACGTGCGCGCTGCTCGCCGGGCATATCGCTCTGCAGCAGCTCCGCCGCCCCGCGAATCGCCGCCAGCGGGCTTTTCAGTTCGTGGGTCAGGGTGTGCACATAACGCTCGACATAGGCCTTGCCCTCCAGCTGGGTGCGCATGTCCTCCACCGCCGTGGCCAGCTGTTCCAGCTCGCCGCCGCGATAGTGCGGCAGCTCGGCGCGACGGCCTTCGCTGACCGCCTGGGCATAACCGGTCAGGCGGCGCAGGGCAGCGCTCAGCCACCAGGACAGCAAGGCGCCGAACAACAGGCCCAGGCCGATCAGGCCGGCGCCGTACCACAGCAGGCGGCGCTCGGTGCGGTCGACATAGGGTTGCAGGGAACTGTTGGGCTTGGCCACGGTGACCACGCCGATGATCCGGCCGTTGTCGCGAATCGGCGCGCCGACATGCATCACCGAAGAGTTCGGGTCATCGGCCACGCTGCGCGAGGAGCGCGCGCCGTATTGGCCACGCAGGGTCAGGTACACATCGTTCCAGCGCGAATAGTCCTGGCCGACCGCCAGGCCACTGGAGTCCAGCACCACCTTGCCCTCGGCGTCGGTGACGTAGATGCGGTGGTTGACCTGGTTCTTCGGCAGGCCCCAGATGGTCGCCGCCGGCTGCCGCTCGCCATAAGCCTTGAGCAACTGCGGCCAACGGTTCTCGCTGAGGGTGCCGGCCTTGAAGTCATCGCGCAGGATTTCCGCCAGCAGGTTGGCGGTGTCCACCAGGGTTTCCTCGGTGGACTGGCGCACGCCCGGGCGGATTTCTTCCATTACGGTGCTGAGCACGAAATAGCCGGTCAGGCCGACGAACAGAACGTAGACCAGGAAAATCCGGATTCCCAACGGCATCAGCTGTGCCCCGGGCTGTAGCTGTAGCCCAGACCGCGATGGGTCTGGATCGGCTCGGCATCGGCCACCACCAGGCGCAGCTTGGCCCGCAGGCTCTTGATATGGCTGTCGATGCTGCGCTCGTAGCCGGCATCCGCCGCCACGCCCAGGGCATCGAGCAACTGCTCGCGGCTGAACACCCGCTCGGGTTGCTCCAGCAGGCAATGCAGCAGGCG
This sequence comes from Pseudomonas sp. NFPP07, assembly GCF_900115645.1. Lineage (NCBI taxonomy): Bacteria > Pseudomonadati > Pseudomonadota > Gammaproteobacteria > Pseudomonadales > Pseudomonadaceae > Pseudomonas > Pseudomonas sp. NFPP07. The sequence continues at coordinate 378,916 of NZ_FOXG01000007.1, read as the reverse complement.
GAACTCATGGCGGGTCAGGCTCAGCAACTGGCCGCGGTAGCTGATCTGGAACTTGTCGGTATCGATCTGGAACGGCGAGGCCGGCGCCTCGACCACCGCCCGCGGCGCCATGCGCTTGAGGATGGCCTTGACCCTTGCGGCGACCTCGCGCGGGCTGAAGGGCTTGACCACATAATCGTCGGCACCGATTTCCAGGCCCACCACCCGGTCGATTTCCCCGTCCCGGGCACTGAGGAACATCACCGGCACCTCGCTGAAGCGCCGCAGTTGCTTGCAGGTTTCGAAGCCGCTGATGTCCGGCAGGCCAATGTCGAGAATCAGCAGGTCCGCCGGTGTATGGCGCTGATAGTCCAGCGCCGCCTGCCCGAGATTCAGCCAGGTGGTGCTGAAACCTTCACCCTGCAGGGCAAAAATCAGCGTATCGGCAATCGCCGCTTCGTCTTCGACAATCAGGATATGAGGCATGGCATCCAAGCACGGGAAGTAAGTGCCAGAACGGTGCCGGATGCCTCATGCGCCGTCAATCAGCAGTCGGGCTTGTCCGCGGTATAACGCCGGGCCGGGTTCACCGCCGCGCCGAACTCACGCAGGGCCTTGGCGCCGATCAGCAGCGGATAATTGAAGCTGCTGCGGTCGGTCAGGTTGACCTCGACGGTGCGTTTGACGTTGCCCAGGCACATTTCCAGGTCGACCACCGGCCGCTTGGCCACCTGGGCCTCTTCCTTGTCTTCGTCTTCATCGGCGCGGCTCTTGATCTTGCTGATCCGCGCCACCTTGTGTTCGTAGACCTTGCCGTCGGCATCCTTGGTCGCCAGGCGGAAACGCACCCACTCCTCGCCATCGCGGGTGAAGGTCTCGATGTCCTTGGCCGACAGCGAGGCGGTCAGGGCGCCGGTGTCCATCTTGGCCTTGAGGGTTTCGCCGATTTCCGGCAGTTGAATGTATTCGTAGCGCCCGTAGAGGGTCGGCTCGGCGGCCATGACCGGCAGCGCCAGCAGGGACAGGAGTGCAAGGACGGATTTCACGTGAGCAGGTTCCTTGGAAAGTGGGCAGCAAGATTTTAGACCGTGGCCGGGCAATTGGTTCGGCCCGCGAGAAAACCCGCAGCCGCCACGGTCGGCGAAATTGACCGCCAGCATATCCCGGTATACGTGAAACATTCGTCAGCACATCAGGATTTGGCCAGCCCGGCGAAGGTGCTTATCATGGCGCGCCCAAAGGTTTTCAAGAGTTCCTTATGCGCCGCCTGCTCACCGGCTGTTTCGTCACCCTGCTGCTGTTGCTCAACACCCTGGTCCTGTTCGGGCCGCTGATGGTGTTCGCCCTGCTCAAGCTGGTCCTGCCAGGGCGCCTGCGCGACCATGCGTCGAAGGCGGTGATGTGGATTGCCGAAACCTGGGCCGAAATCGACAAACTGATCTTCGCCCTGTGCATTCCCACCCAGTGGGATATCCGCGGCGGTGACGAGCTGCGGGGCGACACGTCTTACCTGGTGATCAGCAACCACCAGTCCTGGGTCGACATCCCGGCGCTGATCCAGACCCTCAACCGCCGTACCCCCTTCTTCAAGTTCTTCCTGAAAAAAGAGCTGATCTGGGTGCCCTTCCTCGGCCTCGCCTGGTGGGCCCTGGATTACCCCTTCATGAAGCGCTACAGCAAGGCGTTCCTGGCCAGGAACCCGGAGCTGCAAGGCAAGGACCTGGAAATCACCAAGGCCGCCTGCGAGCTGTTCAAGCGCCAGCCGGTCACCGTGGTCAACTACCTGGAAGGCACCCGCTTCACGCCGGCCAAGCGTGAGCAGCAGCAATCCCCTTTCAAGCAGTTGCTCAAGCCGAAGGCCGGCGGCGTGGCCTTCGTGCTGGCGGCCATGGGCGAACAGCTCGACGCCATCCTCGATGTGACGGTGGTCTATCCGCAGCAGAAGATTCCCGGTTTCTGGGACCTGATCAGCGGCAACGTGCCGCGGGTGATCGTCGATATCCAGACCCGTGAGCTGGACCCGGCGTTGTGGCAGGGGGATTACGAAAACGATCCGGCGTTTCGCCAGACTGTCCAGAACTGGGTCAACCAGCTCTGGACCGAAAAGGACCAGCGCATCGACGCCTTGCGCGCCGAGCGCCGTTGATCAACTGCCGCTGCCGACGCCCCAGATCCCGCCCAGGCTGTTGAGCAGCGAACCGCCCACGCCCTGCTGACCCAGGTATTGCAGGAGCACCGGGGCGAACTGGCCGATCATGCCGCTGTCCATGCCCAGGGCGCTGAACGCGCTGTTCAGGTCATTGGTGTTCTGCACGTTACCCAGCGCACTCTCTAGGCCGGCGGCCTTGTTGCCACCGCTCTGCCCCAGCAGGCCACTCAAGGCGCCCAGGCTGCCCAGCGCGTTGCCGCCCGAGAGCTTGTCCAGCCCCGGAACGCTTTTGCTCAGTTGCGAGTAGTCGGTGCTGCTCAGCTGGTTCTTCGCCAGGCCCAGCATCGCGCCGGTACCGCCGATGGCCTGCTCCGGCGTGACATCCAGTTGCGAGAGTGCACTGAGCAGATTGGCGGTCTGCGAGGTTGGAGCGGCAGCGGCGGCCTTGTCGCCACCCTGCATGCTGGACACCGCATTGGCGGCATCGCTCAGGCTGAAGCCTGCGGCAAAAACCGGGCTGGCTCCCAGGGTCAGCAACGTAGCCAGTGCAACACTGCGGGAAATTTTCATCGAGACAACCTCTTGAGCATGAAAACCACCCGATATTGGGTGGGAAAAAGCAGCCATTTGACTGGTGGCCAATAGGAATGTTCCCGGTCGCCGATCACAGATCACCACAAGGTTACCTCCCCAGCGCGAAACCAGGTTTTCCGAAGATCGACCTTTAGCCCCGCACGACAAAACCTGAATCAATGTCGAGCAGGTTTTATTGCGGGCAAGCTCGCTTCTACAGCGCAGAAGCGGCCCCTGACCGATAACCTGGCAAAGACGTTTCTGAAAAGTCTCAGCATGGTCCCCATGCAACCGGGTCTATGATTTCGCTGTTTTCGTCAAAGCAGCCATAGCAAACCACAATGAAAAAAATCCTGTATCCACTCTTGGCCATTGCACTCATCTCCATCGTGGCCTGGCGCGTCTGGTCACCGGTCGATGATTTGGCCTGTGCGGGCCAAACCGTAGCCAACGGCCCGCTGACCCGTTTCGTTACCGACTACTTCAAGCAAGGTAATGAAAGAGCCTGGCAAGAAGACACCAACGTCTTCGATATCCTCGCCGAACCCACGGCCAGCAGCATCACCCAGCAGCCGCAAGCGTATTACTGCGAAGCGCTCGGTCTGCTTGAAAGCCCGACACGCACACAGTCGGAGAAGGTCTATACCTCGATCCTGATGCTGAAGCTGCCCATCAACCATTACCTGAGCCTCATGGATCACAGCCACAGGTTTTATAAAGAGGGGCGGATCGATGACACAGTGCTGGGGTTTGTCCTTAAACCCAGAGGAACCGCACTCAACTATTGGTGGCTTCCGCAATGGCGCTCCCGCTTCAACCGAGATGCGCCGTCTGTGTTCCCTCCACCCGATATTGCAGAAATACTGTCCGGGAAATACTGGCTCCACTATCCAGGCGCAGGTTTCTGAACATCGAAAACAGGCATAAAAAAGGGCGACCCGAGGGTCGCCCTTTTTACTGCGTCAAAGCCTTAGGCCGCACTGAACAGCTTGTGCGGGTCGATGACGAATTTCTTCGGCACACCGGCATCGAACTCGCCGTAGCCACGTGGGGCGTCGTCCAGGCTAATGACCTGCACGCCGACCACTTCGGCGATGTTGATGCGGTCCCACATGATGGCTTGCATCAATTGGCGGTTGTACTTCATCACCGGGGTCTGGCCGGTGTGGAAGCTGTGGGACTTGGCCCAGCCGAGGCCGAAGCGGATGCTCAGGCTGCCCATCTTGGCCGCGGCATCCACCGCGCCCGGGTCTTCGGTGACGTAGAGGCCGGGAATACCGATCTTGCCGGCGACCCGTACCACACCCATCAACGAGTTGAGCACCGTGGCCGGCGCTTCGTGCTGGGCACCGGAATGGCCATGGCCGCGGGCCTCGAAGCCCACCGCGTCGACCGCGCAATCCACTTCCGGCTCGCCGAGCAGCGCGGCGATCTGTTCGTGCAGCGGGGTGTCCTTGGACAGGTCGGCGATTTCAAAGCCCTGGGCCTTGGCGTGGGCCAGGCGTACCGGGTTGACGTCGCCAACGATCACCACCGCCGCGCCCAGCAGACGGGCGGACGCAGCCGCGGCCAGGCCCACCGGGCCGGCACCGGCGATGTAGACGGTGCTGCCCGGGCCAACGCCGGCCGTCACCGCGCCGTGATAGCCGGTCGGCAGGATGTCGGACAGGCAAGTCAGGTCGCGGATCTTCTCCATGGCCTTGTCGCGGTCCGGCAGCTTCAGCAGGTTGAAGTCGGCGTACGGCACCAGCACGTATTCGGCCTGGCCACCGGTCCAGTCGCCCATGTCGACGTAGCCGTAGGCACCGCCGGCGCGAGCCGGGTTGACGGTCAGGCAGACCCCGGTGTGTTGCTCCTTGCAGGAACGGCAGCGCCCGCAAGCCACGTTGAACGGCACCGAGACCAGGTCGCCGAGCTTCAGGTTCTCGACGTCGCTGCCCTTCTCCACCACCTCGCCGGTGATTTCGTGACCCAGGACCAGGCCGACCTGGGCAGTGGTACGGCCGCGCACCATGTGCTGGTCCGAACCGCAGATATTGGTGGATACCACGCGCAGGATGACGCCGTGCTCAATCTTCCTACCGCGCGGGTCCTGCATTTTGGGATAGTCGATTTTCTGTACTTCGACCTTGCCATTGCCGAGATACACGACACCACGATTACCAGACATGCTTTCACCTCGCTGTTGTTTTTATGAAACCGCGTTGCCGGAAAAAGGCAGCGCGTAGAGTGCTCGGGTACAGATGCTGTTTCGTTCTTCAAAATCGCTTCGCTGTAGCCGCTGCCGCAGGCTGCGATAAGTCCGGGCCACGTTGGTCGAAGGGCCCTCAAGAGCGGCGCCCCCTACGGGGTCGATCGCAGCCTTCGGCAGCGGCTACGGGTCATAGAACCACTGTTCGATTGGCGTTGAGGAACACCCGCCGTTCGATGTGATAACCCACGGCCCGCGCCAGGGTCAGGCCTTCGATATCGCGCCCCTTGGCGATCAGGTCCTCGGGGTAATGACTGTGGTCCACCACTTCCACGCCCTGGGCGATGATCGGGCCCTCGTCCAGGTCGTTGTTGATGTAGTGCGCGGTGGCGCCCACCAGTTTCACGCCCTTGTTGTAGGCCTGGTGATAAGGCTTGGCGCCCTTGAAACCGGGCAGCAGGGAGTGGTGGATGTTGATCGCCTTGCCATCGAGCTTGCGGCACAGCTCCGGCGACAGCACTTGCATGTAGCGCGCAAGGATCACCAGTTCGGCGCCGGAGTCCTCGATCACCTGCCACACCTGGCGCTCCTGGGACGGCTTGTCGTTGGGGTCCAGGGGGAAGTGGTAGTACGGGATCTGGTGCCAGTCGGCCAGGGGCTTGAGGTCCGGGTGGTTGGACACCACCGCCACCACGTCCATCGCCAGTTGGCCGATGCGCTGGCGGTAGAGCAGGTCGTTGAGGCAGTGATCGGCCTTGGAGACCATGATCACTACTTTCGGCCGATGCTGCGGCGGGGTCAGTTCGACGTTCATGTCGAAAGCCCGGGCGCGCTCGGCCAGACCGTCGCGCAGGCCCTGCTCGTTGAAATTCTCGGGCTGGCGGAATTCCACGCGAATGAAAAAACGCGCCGAAAGCCGGTCATCGAAAGAATGGTGCTCGGTGACGTAGCAGCCCTGCTCGAACAGAAAGCGGGTCACCGCGTCCACCGTGCCGAGCACGCTGGGGCAGTCGGCGGTGAGAATCCAGGTATCGGGTGCGCGGCTCATGCGGGGTGACTCCTGTTCGTAAGTACACTTCTGTAGCCGCTGCCGCAGGCTGCGATCGACCCCGAAGGGGGTGTGCCCTGCAGAGCCTCGGAAGGCCCTGCGGGCCTTCATCGCAGCCTGCGGCAGCGGCTACAGGGATTCGCGTCAGGCCTGGACGCTGAGGCCGTATTCGGCGGCGGCATCCTGCAGCCACAACCACCAGTAATCGGAGAAGCTGCGGCGGATCACCAGTTCCCAGGTGTCTTCGCCCATGCGGCGGATCACCAGTTGCGACTTGGCGAACACAGTGCCGACGGCCTTGCCCACCGGGAAGTTGTTCGGGTGCACGTCGTAGCTGGTGGACTTCATCAGCACTTGGCGCACGTTCGGGCCGGACAGTTCGAGAATCTGCTGGCCGCCACTGACGTTGACGATCTGGATGTGCAGGTCGCCCAGCGCTTCGCGCAGTTTTTTCTCGGCGGCGAATTCTTCGCCGCTCGGCACCACCAGCAACCACTCGTCCGGCCCCATCCACTGCAGGCTGGTTTCGCCCTTGGCGACCACGGTCAGGGCCACTGGCAGCTCCAGGCCCAGGGCCTTGTGCACGCCGGCAGCGAAGGTCGGGTCATGAGCATCGCCACGGATGGTCAGGTGGCCGAGGAGTTTCTTCTCGCGCAGGGTCACGCCTGCGTTCTTGCGGCCCTTGCCCACCAGGCTGGCGAGGTCGGCATGGTGCAGCGACGACTCGGCTTTGGCGCCAGTGGTCGGGCGCTGTTGGTAAACGTTGACTGCGGTCATAGAGCACCTGTCTTGAATTCTGTTGTGCGAAAACCACCGATCCCGTAGCCGCTGCCGAAGGCTGCGACAGGCCGGGGTCGCGCCCGACTCGAAGAACCTTCCTGCGCCCTCGAAAGCGGCGCCTGCTTCGCAGTCGTACGCAGCCTGCGGCAGCGGCTACATGGATCTTTGTTAAACGTTCTGGCGATCGCCTTTCGGATCGAAGAACACCGAAGAAACGATTTCCGCCTCGATCACCGTGCCGTCGGCCAATGGCGCGAACACCCGCTCGCCCATCCGCTTCAGGCCGCCCTTGACCACACCCATGGCAAACGAATAACCCAGGGAGTTATGGGCGTAGCTGGAGGTCACGTGACCGACCATGCTCATCGGGATCGCCTGCTTGGTGTTGAACACCAGCTGCGCGCCTTCCGGCAGCCACTGGTTCGGGTCGATCGGTTTCAGGCCCACCAGCTGCTTGCGCTGGTCGCGCACGCAGTCTTCGCGGTTCATGCCACGCCAGCCGATCCACGAGAACGGCTTGGTGCGACCGACGCACCAGCCCATGTTCAGGTCGTCCGGGGTCATCGAGCCGTCAGTGTCCTGGCCGACGATGATGAAGCCCTTCTCGGCCCGCAGTACGTGCATGGTTTCGGTGCCGTACGGGGTCAGGTTGTACTTCTTGCCGGCCTCGACGATCTGCTCCAGCACGCCCATGGCGTAGTCGGCCTGGACGTTGACTTCGTACGACAGCTCACCGGTGAAGGAAATGCGGAACACCCGCGCCGGCACGCCGCCCACCAGGCCTTCTTTCCAGGTCATGAACGGGAAGCCGTCCTTGTCCAGGTCGATGTCGGTGACTTCGCTGAGCAGCTTGCGGCTGTTCGGCCCGGACAGGGTCATGGTCGCCCAGTGGTCGGTGACCGAGGTGAAGTACACCTTGAGGTCCGGCCATTCGGTCTGCTGATAGATCTCCAGCCATTGCAGGACGCGCGCCGCGCCGCCCGTGGTGGTGGTCATGATGAAATGGTTTTCGCCGACGCAGGCGGTCACGCCGTCGTCGAAGACCATGCCGTCTTCCTTGCACATCAGGCCGTAGCGCGCCTTGCCCACGTCGAGCTTGGTCCAGGCGTTGGTGTAGATGCGGTTGAGGAACTCACGAGCGTCCGGGCCCTGGATATCGATCTTGCCCAGGGTCGAGGCGTCGAGCAGGCCGACGCTGTCGCGCACCGCCTTGCACTCGCGCTTGACCGCGGCATGCAGGTCTTCGCCATTCTTCGGGAAGTACCAGGGGCGCTTCCACTGGCCGACGTCCTCGAACTCGGCGCCGTTCTTCACGTGCCACGCATGCAGCGCGGTGAAGCGTACCGGCTCGAAGATGTGCCCGCAGTGACGGCCGGCCACGGCGCCGAAAGTCACCGGCGTGTAGTTCGGACGGAACATGGTGGTGCCCATCTGCGGGATGCTCACGTTCAGCGAGCGGGCCGCGATGGCCAGGCCGTTGACGTTGCCGAGCTTGCCCTGGTCGGTACCGAAGCCCAGCGCGGTGTAGCGCTTGACGTGCTCGACCGACTCGAAGCCCTCGCGGGTCGCCAGTTCGATGGCGGCGGCGGTGACGTCGTTCTGCAGGTCGACGAATTGCTTGGGTGCCCGCGCGGTGCCTTTTTCATGGGGCACCTGGAACAGCGCCAGGGTCGGCTCTTCCACACGGCTCAGGGCCTTGGGCAGTACCGCTTCCACGGCCTTGAAACCCGCTTCGCTGGCGGCGCGCACGCCCCCTTCGAAACCGTCGGCCAGGGAATCGCCGAGGCCGTAGACGCCGTTGATGCCGCCGACGCACACGCGTTTCTGCGGCGCTTCGCCCGGTACGAAACCGAGGATGTCTTCACGCCAGATCGGCTTGCCGCCCAGGTGCGACGCCAGGTGCACCACCGGGCTGTAGCCGCCGGAGCTGGCAATCAGGTCGCAGTCCAGCCACTCGCCTGGGCTGGTGACCTTGTGGGCCTTGACGTCGATCGCCGCGACGCGGGCGCCGGTCACATGCTTGCTGCCACGGGCTTCGATCACCGCACTGGAGGTGAGGATGCGAATGCCCTTGGCGCGGGCTTCTTCCACCAGCGCGCCACGTGGGTTGTGACGGGCATCGGCGATGGCCACCACTTGCAGGCTGGCGTCGAGCCAGTCCAGGGCCACACGGTAGGCATGGTCGTTGTTGGTGCTCAGCACCAGCTTCTTGCCCGGTGCCACGCCGTAGCGGCGCACATAGACCGAGACCGCGCCGGCCAGCATGTTGCCCGGCACGTCGTTGTTACCGTAGACCAGCGGACGCTCGCAGGCGCCGGTGGCCAGCACCACGCGCTTGGCGCGCACCCGGTGGATGCGCTGGCGCACCTGGCCGATTGGTGCGCGGTCGCCGAGGTGGTCGGTCAGGCGCTCGTGAATGGTCAGGAAGTTATGGTCGTGGTAGCCGTTCACGGTGGCCCGTGGCAGCAGGATCACGTCCGGCAGCGACTTCAGCTCGGCGACCACGGTGGCGATCCACTCGGCCGCCGGCTTGCCGTCCAGGCTTTCGCGGCTGTCCAGCAGGCTGCCGCCGAATTCTTCCTGCTCGTCGGCGAGGATCACCCGCGCACCGCTGCGCGCAGCCGCCAGGGCCGCGGCCAGGCCGGCAGGACCGGCGCCGACGATCAGCACGTCGCAGTGCTGGTTCATGTAGTCGTAGGTGTCCGGATCGTTCTCGGTCGGCGAGCGACCCAGGCCCGCGGCCTTGCGGATGTACTTCTCGTAGGTCATCCAGAACGATTGCGGGTACATGAAGGTTTTGTAGTAGAAGCCCGGTGGCATCAGCTTGCCGCCGACCTTGCCGAGAATCCCCATCATGTCGTTGTTGACGCTCGGCCAGCCGTTGGTGCTGGTGGCGACCAGGCCCTGATACAGCGCCTGTTGGGTGGCGCGCACGTTAGGGATCTGGGTGGCCTCGGTGGCGCCGATCTGCAGCACCGCGTTCGGCTCTTCGGCACCGGCGGCGAAAATGCCGCGCGGCCGGGAATACTTGAAGCTGCGACCGATGATGTCCACGCCGTTGGCCAGCAGGGCGGCGGCCAGGGTGTCGCCTTCAAAGCCTTTGTAGGTCTGGCCGTTGAAGGTGAAGCTGAGGACTTTGTTGCGGTCGATGCGTCCGCCGTTGGACAGGCGATTGGACTGGCTCATACCTTCTCTCCCAGAGCCTGCGTGGCCGCTTTCGGGCTATCGGTCTTGTCGGTGAATTGTGGCTTGGTACCGATCTTGTAGGTTTCGAGAATCTCGTAGGTCACGGTGTCGCGGGTGGCGTTGAAGTACTGACGGCAGCCGGCGGCATGGATCCACAGCTCGTGGTGCAGACCGCGAGGGTTATCGCGGAAGAACATGTAGTCGCCCCACTCCTCGTCGGTGCAGTTGTTCGGGTCCAGTGGACGCGGGATATGCGCCTGGCCGGACGAATGGAATTCCTCTTCGGAGCGCAGTTCGCCGCAGTGAGGACAGAAGATGTGCAACATAGGGATTTCTCCTGTTAGTGGGCGACAGCTGCAGCGCCGTGTTCATCGATCAGCGCACCGTTGTGGAAACGGTCGATGGAGAAAGGTGCGGCCAGCGGGTGCATTTCACCCTTGGCCAGGCTCGCGGCGAATACGTTGCCCGAGCCAGGTGTTGCCTTGAAGCCGCCGGTACCCCAACCGCAGTTGAAGAACATGTTCGGCACCGGAGTCTTGGAAATGATCGGGCAGGCGTCCGGGGTGGTGTCGACGATGCCGCCCCATTGGCGGTTCATGCGCACCCGCGAAAGGATCGGGAACATCTCGACGATGGCCTGGATGGTGTGCTCGATCACCGGGTACGAACCGCGCTGGCCGTAGCCGACCCAGCCGTCGATACCGGCGCCGATCACCAGGTCGCCCTTGTCGGACTGGCTGATGTAACCGTGCACCGCGTTGGACATGATCACGCTGTCGATGATCGGCTTGATCGGCTCGGACACCAGTGCTTGCAGCGGGTGCGATTCGATCGGCAGGCGGAAACCGGCGAGCTTGGCCATGTGCCCGGAGTTACCGGCGGTGACCACGCCGACGCGCTTGGCGCCGATGAAGCCCTTGTTGGTTTCCACGCCGATGCACACACCGTTTTCCTTGCGGAAGCCGATCACTTCGGTCTGCTGGATCAGGTCCACGCCCAGAGCGTCGGCGGCGCGGGCAAAGCCCCAGGCCACGGCGTCGTGACGGGCCACGCCGCCACGGCGCTGGACGGTGGCGCCCAGCACCGGGTAGCGGGTGTTCTTGGAGCAGTCCAGGTACGGAATCTCGTCCGCCACCTGCTTGGCGTTGAGCAGCTCGCCGTCCACGCCGTTGAGGCGGTTGGCGCTGACCCGACGCTCGGAATCACGGATGTCCTGCAGGGTGTGGCACAGGTTGTAGACGCCGCGCTGGGAGAACATCACGTTGTAGTTGAGGTCCTGGGACAGGCCTTCCCACAGTTTCATCGCGTGTTCGTACAGGTGCGCCGACTCGTCCCACAGGTAGTTGGAACGCACGATGGTGGTGTTGCGCGCGGTGTTACCGCCGCCCAGCCAACCTTTCTCGACCACGGCGACGTTGGTGATGCCGTGCTCCTTGGCCAGGTAGTAGGCGGTCGCCAGGCCATGCCCGCCACCGCCGACGATGACCACGTCGTAGACCTTTTTCGGGGTCGGCGTGCGCCACATGCGCTGCCAGTTTTCATGGTGGCTGAGGGAGTGCTTGAAGAGGCCGAAGCCCGAGTAGCGTTGCATAGTCATTTACTCCAAAACCGCACTCAGCGATAAACCGGGAAGTCCGCGCACAGGGCCGATACCTGACGAGCGACATTGGCCTCGACATCGGCATCGCCGAGGTGGTCGAGGATGTCGCAGATCCAGCCGGCCAGTTCCACGCACTGGGTAACCTTGAAGCCGCGGGTGGTCACCGCCGGGGTGCCGATACGCAGGCCGGAGGTCACGAACGGCGACTGTGGATCGTTCGGCACGGCGTTCTTGTTCACGGTGATGTGGGCGCGCCCCAGGGCGGCGTCCGCATCCTTGCCGGTGAGCCCCTGACGGATCAGGCTGACCAGGAACAGGTGGTTGTCGGTGCCGCCGGACACTACATCGTAGCCGCGTTTGATAAATACGCCGGCCATGGCCTGGGCGTTGTCGATCACTTGCTGCTGGTAGGCCTTGAAGCCAGGCTCCAGCGCTTCCTTGAAGCACACCGCCTTGCCGGCGATCACGTGCATCAGCGGGCCGCCCTGGGCGCCCGGGAAGACCGCGGCGTTGAGCTTCTTCTCGATTTCTTCGTTGGCCTTGGCCAGGATCAGGCCGCCACGCGGACCGCGCAGGGTCTTGTGGGTGGTGGTGGTGACCACGTCGGCGTAAGGCAGCGGGTTCGGGTACAGGCCAGCGGCGACCAGGCCGGCGACGTGGGCCATGTCGACGAACAGCAGCGCGCCGACCTTATCGGCGATCTGGCGGAAGCGTGGGAAGTCGAGGGTCTTGGAGTAGGCCGAGAAGCCGGCGACGATCATCTTCGGCTTGCACTCGACGGCCAGGCGCTCGACTTCGTCGTAGTCGATCAGCCCGGTGTTGGTGTCGATGCCGTACTGCACGGCGTTGTACAGCTTGCCCGAGGACGACACCTTGGCGCCGTGGGTCAGGTGGCCGCCGTGGGCCAGGCTCATGCCCAGGATGGTGTCGCCGGCTTGCAGCAGGGCCAGGTACACGGCGCTGTTGGCCGAGGAACCGGAGTGCGGCTGGACGTTGGCGTAGTCGGCGCCGAACAGTTGCTTGGCGCGTTCGATGGCCAGGGCCTCGACCTTGTCCACGTGCTCGCAGCCGCCGTAGTAGCGTTTGCCCGGATAACCTTCGGCGTACTTGTTGGTCAGGCCGCTGCCTTGCGCTTGCATCACGCGCTTGCTGGTGTAGTTCTCCGACGCGATCAGCTCGATGTGATCTTCCTGACGTTGCTCCTCGGCATTCATGGCCGCCAGCAGTGCATCGTCATAACCCTGGATTTGGTCTTGCTTGCTGAACATCGCGTCTCTCCCAGCGGCGGCGGTGCGCCTTTCGTCTCGGTGAGGCACGTACCCTGCGGTAGTGCCCTTTGGATGCGATGGTATGACCGGCGCTGACCGGCCAAATGCCTATGGACGCCACGCAAAGGTGCGTTTACGACATGGCCTGGCGCAGAGAGACAATTGCTTGCGGGCGCCACGCGCCGAAGGCTCTATATCGGTGGCTTGCCCGCGACCGCCAGCCCCCGCCACCGACCAGTGGCGCCACAGCTTTCGGGTTGGCGTGTCGCCTCTGTAGCCGCTGCCGAGCCCGCGAGGCTGCACTCGAGGACGCAGTCCTCGCAAAACCTGAGCACGCGATATGCCTGGAAGAACAGGTTGCCTGGTTTTACGACCGCTCCGTGGCCGAGCGCAGCCTCGCCAGCTCGGCAGCGGCTACAGGACGTTCGTAGCGACAACGGTTCGCCGTCAGGCCAGCAGGTTGCGCAGCATCAGCAGCAGGAGGAAATGCCCGGGGTACAGCAGATAGGCCCAGCGCCGCATCGGTGGCGGCGAAAAACCGCGCATCCGCCGCAGGATCGCCAGCCCCAGCCACGGCGCCAGCACGCAGGCGAGCAACGCCCAGGCCGCCACCTGATTACCCAGGCGCGCGGCCGGCAGCAGGCTTTGCCACTGGTTGGCCGCCAGGCACAGCAGCCCCGGCAGCAGCGCCCAGTACCAGCGGCGCTGCAGCACCAGCAACATCGCCAGCGGCAGCAAGACGCCGAACAGGCCGAACATCAGGTACCGGTCGAACAGCCCGCCGAGCAAGGCCGCGCCGATCCCCAGCCACAGCGCCAGCCCGCCGCGACGCTGCCAGGCGCGGGCCACCAACAGCCCCAGGGCCAGGGTCGGCAGCACATTCAGGGTGTCGGGGTCGGGAATGTACAGCCGGTACGGCACCTCGCTGAGCAGGCTGAACAGCAGCAGCCAGCCCAGGTAACGCCATTGCCCAGCCCCCTCGCGATCCACCGCGCCGGCCCGCGCCACATTGGCCGCCAGCGCCAGGCAGAACCAGGGAAACGCCAGGCGCCCGGGCACATACAGCAGATCGAGGCTCCAGCCGACGTAGCGCAGGTGATCGAGCACCATGCTCAGCAGCGCCAGCCACTTGAGCAGGTCCAGGGCGCCATCGCGCCGGGCGGCCAGCGGGGTCAGCATCGGGTCTGGCATATATCCTCATGGCCTGTGCATTTTTCACCCATAAACAGAGCCTGTGCTCCCCCCTCAATCTTGGGTAAAGTGGCGCTCCACCGATCTCTGCGGGGCCTGCGCTGTCCTGCTGGCCCAGACCTCGTTGCGGACGCTTTACCCAAGGGCTCCTTACCCAGGAGCGCCTTATCCGGAGCCCTTTATCGAAGGACTCCCCTTTCGGACCCTTAGCACGGAAGACGGCCATGACCGACAAGAGCCAACAATTCGCCAGCGACAACTATTCCGGCATTTGCCCCGAGGCCTGGGCGGCCATGGACCAGGCCAACCGCGGCCACGAGCGCGCCTATGGCGACGACCAGTGGACCGCGCGCGCCGCCGATTATTTCCGCAAGCTGTTCGAGACCGACTGCGAGGTGTTCTTCGCCTTCAACGGCACCGCCGCCAACTCCCTGGCCCTGTCGTCGCTGTGCCAGAGTTACCACAGCGTCATCTGCTCGGAAACCGCCCACGTCGAAACCGACGAATGCGGTGCCCCGGAATTCTTCTCCAACGGCTCCAAGCTGCTGATTGCCGGCACCGAGAACGGCAAGCTGACCCCGGACTCGATCCGCGACATCGCCCTCAAGCGCCAGGACATCCACTACCCCAAGCCACGGGTGGTGACCCTGACCCAGGCCACCGAGGTCGGCAGCGTCTATACCCCGGAAGAAATCCGCGCCATCAGCGCCACCTGCAAGGAACTGGGGCTGAACCTGCACATGGACGGCGCGCGCTTCTCCAACGCCTGCGCTTTCCTTGGCTGCTCGCCCGCCGACCTGACCTGGAAAGCCGGGGTCGACGTACTGTGCTTCGGCGGCACGAAAAACGGCATGGCGGTGGGCGAGGCGATCCTGTTCTTCAACCACAAGCTGGCCGAAGACTTCGACTACCGCTGCAAGCAGGCCGGCCAGCTGGCCTCGAAGATGCGTTTTTTGTCCGCGCCCTGGGTCGGCCTGCTGGAAAACGACGCCTGGCTCAAATACGCCCGCCACGCCAACCATTGCGCGCAATTGCTGGCCGAGCTGGTGGCGGACATTCCAGGGGTGGAACTGATGTTCCCGGTGCAGGCCAACGGTGTGTTCCTGCAACTCTCGGAACCGGCCATCGCCGCGCTGACCGCCAAGGGCTGGCGCTTCTACACCTTCATCGGTAAAGGCGGCGCGCGCTTCATGTGCTCGTGGGACACCGAAGAAGCGCGGGTCCGCGAACTGGCCGCGGACATTCGCCAGGTCATGGCCGGCTGAATGCCCTCGTCGGCCTGCCGCCTCCTGTCGAGATCGGGAGCGGTGGGCCGGCGCTGCGTGACATCAGTTCACAAATTCCTGAACTGATTATTTCCCTCCACTGATTCAACATCACAGGCGTATATCCGAGACTCCGGGGTCAATTTATAAAAACAAGGCACTGCCCCATGACCAGCCTGCCCGCGGCAACGGAAAAAGCCCCGTCCCCCAGCCTCAAGATCGAAACCCGCTCCATCGACTACGTGCCGCGCCACGAGCGCCACGGCAAGGTCTGGCACCAGGGTCCGTTCTGGTTCACCGGCAACTTCGTCCTGACCACCATGGTCACCGGCTTCACCGGCGCCGCCCTCGGCCTGAGCCTGCACTACTCGATCCTGGCCATCGTCCTCGGCGTGTGCCTGGGCACCTTCTGCATGGCCTTCCACGCCAACCAGGGGCCACGCATGGGCCTGCCGCAGATGATCCAGTCGCGGGCGCAATTCGGCCTGCGCGGGGCCATCGTGCCCTTCACTGCGGTGGTCTTCGTCTACGTCGGCTTCAACGTGTTCAACGTGATCCTCGCCACCGATGCCATCAACACCGTGGTGCCCGGCGCGCGGGCGCCCTGGTACAGCCTGATGATCATCCTTGCGGTGATCATCGCCGTGGTCGGGCATGACCTGCTGCACGCCGTGCAGCGCTGGCTGACCTACATCATGATCAGCGTGTTCACCGTGCTGACCATCAGCGCGCTGATGACCCTGCAGGCCGACGCCGCCGTGGCCGACGCGCACTTCTCCTGGTCGGCGTTCCTGATCCAGCTGTCGGCGGCCGCCGGCTACCAGATCAGCTACTCGGTGTATGTCTCGGACTATTCGCGCTACCTGCCGCACAAGACCTCGTCGCGCCAGGTGATTTTCTGGACCTACCTGGGCGCCGCGGGCTCGGCGCTGTGGCTGATGTCCCTGGGCGCCTTCCTCGCCTCCGCCCTGCCGTCGCCGGACGCCATCGGCAGCGTCCGCGAAGTCGGCAACCAGATGATCCCGGGCTTCGGCACCTTTACCGTGCTGATCGCCGTGCCCGCCCTGGTCGGCATCATGGCGGTCAACTGCTACGGCGCGATGCTCACCGGCATCAGCGCCATCGACGGTTTCCTGCAAATCCAGCCGAACCTCAAGAGCCGGGTGGTGGGCATCGCCCTGGTGGCGGTGGTGATTTTCCTGATCGCCATGAACATTCCCGACAGCTACCTGGCGAGCTTCAACACCTTCGTGCTGCTGATGCTGTATTTCCTGGTGCCCTGGACCGCGGTCAACCTGGCGGACTTCTACGTGGTGCGCAAAGGTCACTACGCCATCAACGACATCTTCAACCCGGCCGGCATTTATGGCCGCTGGGCCATGCCCGGGCTCATCGCCTATTTCCTCGGCCTGGTCGCGATGATTCCGTTCATGTCCCTGAGCTTCTACCAGGGCCCGGTGGCCCGGGCGCTGGAGGGCGCGGACATCGCCTTTGTCATCGGCCTGGCCGTGGCCGGCGTGGCCTACTGGGCGCTGACCCGGGGCCTGGACCTGGACGCCGAGCGCCTGGCGATCCAGGCCAGCGAACGCCAACTGGAAGGAGCCGGCCAATGACTGGATTGCCCACCCTGAAAGTCGCCTGCCAGCAGATCGCCCCACGGGTGGGCGAGCTCGACTACAACCGCGAGCTGGGCCAGCGGGCCATCCGCGAGGCCGCTGCCCAGGGCGCCCAGGTGGTGGTGCTGCCGGAACTGGTGCAGAGCGGTTATGTGTTCACCGATCGGCAGGAAGCGCTGGCGCTGTCCGAGGCCCTCGACGGGCCGACGCTGACCCTGTGGAAGGCCCTGGCCGCAGAACTGCAGGCGGTGATCGTCGGCGGTTTCTGCGAGCGCCTGAATGCCGGGCAAGTGGCCAACAGCGCCGCGCTGGTCGAGCCCGAGGGGCGGGTGACGGTGTATCGCAAGGCCCATCTGTGGGACCGGGAAAAGCTTGTGTTCACTGTCGGCGACCAACCGCCACCGGTGGTCGAAACCCGTTTTGGCGCGATCGCGATGCTGATCTGCTACGACCTGGAGTTCCCGGAGTGGGTGCGCCTGCCCGCGCTGGCCGGCGCCGCCCTGCTCTGCGCCCCGGTCAACTGGCCGGACGGGCCACGCCCGGCGGGCGAACGCCCGGCGGAAATGGTCCGGGTCCAGGCCAACGCCGCGGTCAACCGCATGTTCATCGCTGCTTGCGACCGCTGCGGCGACGAGCGTGGCGTGGCCTGGGTCGGCGGCTCGCTGATCGTCGACGCCGACGGTTATCCGCTGGCCGGCAGCGCCCGTCATCCCCAGCAGCAACTGCTGCTGGCGGAGTTGCCCCTGGCGGACGCCCGGCACAAGCACATCAGCGCCCACAACCACGTGCATCTGGACCGCCGCCCGGCGTTGTACTGAGCCCTCCCCGGCCGCGGGCAACGCTCGCGGCCCTTCGCCTTTTCGCCCCTGATCCGCGCGCGCCGCCAGACATGAACTAGATTGTCTGGCGAGCCGCTGTACCCGCTCGGATAACGACAATAATCAGGAGCGCATCCATGTCCTTACAAGGCAAGACCCTGTTCATCACCGGCGCCAGTCGTGGCATCGGCCGTGAAATCGCCCTGCGGGCGGCGCGGGACGGGGCCAATATCGTGATCGCGGCCAAAAGCGCCGACCCCCATCCCAAGCTGCCCGGCACCATCTTCAGCGTGGCCCGCGAGGTCGAGGCGGCGGGCGGCAAGGCCCTGGCGCTGCAGGTGGACGTGCGTGACGAAGAGACGGTGCGCCAGGCCCTGGCCAAGGCCGCCGAGCATTTCGGCGGCATCGATGCGCTGGTCAACAATGCCGGGGCGATCAAGCTGACCGGGGTGCAGCACATCGAGCTCAAGCGCTTCGACCTGATGCACCAGATCAACACCCGCGCCGTGCTGCTGTGCAGCCAGGCGGCCCTGCCCTACCTGAAAACCAGCGGTGGGCACATCCTCAACCTGTCGCCGCCGCTGAACCTGGCGAGTAAATGGTTCGCCCAGTACAGCCCCTACACCGTGACCAAGTACGGCATGAGCATGCTGACCCTGGGCATGAGCGAGGAATTCAGCAACTACGGCATCAGCGTCAACTCGCTGTGGCCGCAGACCATGATCGCCACGGCCGCCATCGAGTTCCAGCTGGGTTCGCGCGAGTCGTTCAAGCATGCGCGCACGCCTGCAATCATGGCCGACGCGGCCCACGCGATCCTCTCCAGCAGCCAGCGCCGCATCACCGGGCGCTTGCTGATAGACGAGGAAATACTGCGCGAACAGGGGGTGAGCGACTTCGCCCATTACCGCTTCGATCCCGACAGCAGCGAAACGCTGATGACGGATCTGTTTATCGATTGAAGAACCACAGCGCGCCAATCGCGAGCAAGCTCGCTCCTACAGGTCAGGTGCAGAACCTGTAGGAGCGAGCTTGCTCGCGATGAACGATAACGCGGTCCCAAGCCATGCCCGGGACCGGAAACGTTCGCTCAATACTCGACCCGCACATCCCCCTTCGGCACGCTGCAGCAGGACAGGATGTAGCCTTCGGCTTCGTCTTCCTCGGTGATGCCACCGTTGTGGTCCATCTCCACTTCACCACCCAGCTTGAGCACCTTGCAGGTGCCGCAGATCCCCATGCCGCAGGCCTTGGGGATCATCAGGCCAAGCTTGGCCGCGGCGGCGTGGACGGTCTCGCCCGGCGCCACGCGGATGCTCTTGCCGGAAGCGGTGAACTCCACCTGGTGCAGGTCGGCGATATCGATTTCCGGCGCCTCGGCGGCCTGCTCGGCCTGTTCCACGGCGTCGGCGCGGGCTTCCGCCGGCGTCGCGCCGAAGGATTCCTCGTGGTAGCGCGACATGTCGAAGCCGCTGGCTTCGAGCAGGCGCTTGACCGCGTTCATGTACGGCGTCGGGCCGCAGCAGAACACTTCACGCTCGAGGAAGTCCGGCGCCATCAGCTCCAGCATCTTGTGGTTCAGGTAGCCGCGATAACCGGCCCAGGGCTCGCCCAGGCCGTGTTTCTCGCAGATCAGGTGCAGGCTGAAGTTGTCGATCCGCGACGCCATGTGCTCCAGCTCGCGGTGATAGATGATGTCCTTCGGCGAACGGGCGCTGTGAATGAACACCATGTCGACATTGCCGTTGGTGTCGTAGAACCAGCGCGCCATGGACATCACCGGCGTGATGCCGACGCCGCCGCTGAGGTACAGGACTTTCGGGCTCGGGAAGTCGATGGCGTTGAACAGCCCCACCGGCCCGTGCACCGCCAGTTCCTGGCCTTCGTGCAGGGTGTCGTGCAGCCAGTTGGAGACCTTGCCGCCCGGGACGCGCTTGATGGTCACCGAGAAGCTGTACGGCACCGAGGGCGAGCTGGAAATGGTGTAGGAACGCATGATCGGCTGGCCTTCGATCTCCAGCTCCAGGGTGACGAACTGCCCCGGTTTGAAGAAGAACATGATCGGCTGGTCGGCCATGAAACAGAAAGTGCGCACGTCCCAGGTTTCCTGGATGACTTTGACGCAACGGACGATGTGTCGGCCATTGGCCCAGGTCTGGGTGGTTACCGGGTTCAGGAAGTTGTTGGACATGCTGATCTCCACGGCCGACTGCCGGCCTTTATGGTGGCGATTGTGCGCAGGCCCATGAACACCCATTTACCTATCTGCGACATTCACATACTTATCGCGACCAGCCCCCAACCACCGGGGCTTGCGCGTCGGGAACAGATTGGGCCATGTCGCCCATGGATAAGGTTCCGGGCCGCGCCGGCCCCACACTCGCCTCAACTGATAACCGCTGATTTTTCAGCCTTGCGTCGCACCAACCGTAGCCACTTTCGCCGGCCACACAGATGGCCATGAGGACCAAAACGATGGACGTCACCGCAACCCTGAGCCTGGGCGATCCGCTGGAACCCGCACGCAAGGCCACCGCACAAATGCTCCAAGAACGCGAGCGGACCTTTTCCCTGCCGCAACCGTTCTACTGCGACGAGCGCCTGTTCGATATCGACATGCAGGAGATCTTCCAGAAGGAATGGCTGATCGCCGGCATGACCTGCGAGATTCCGACCAAGGGCAACTACATGACCCTGCAGGTCGGCAAGAACCCGATCATCGTGATCCGTGGCGCCGACGGCGTGGTCCATGCCTTCCACAACGTCTGCCGCCACCGCGGTTCGCGCCTGTGCACCAGCGACAAGGGCAAGGTCGCCAAGCTGGTCTGCCACTATCACCAGTGGACCTACGAGCTGGACGGTCGCCTGCTGTTCGCCGGCACCGAGATGGGCGCCGACTTCGACATGAAGCAGTACGGCCTCAAGCCAGTGAACGTCAAGACCGCCGGAGGCTACATCTTCATCTCGCTGGCCGAGAACCCGCCGGCCATCGATGACTTCCTGGCGACCCTGACGCACTACATGGAACCCTACGACATGGAGAACACCAAGGTGGCGGTGCAAACCACCTTGATGGAAAAGGCCAACTGGAAGCTGGTGCTGGAAAACAACCGCGAGTGCTACCACTGCGGCGGTTCGCACCCGGAACTGCTGAAGACCCTGCTGGAGTGGGACGACGTCACCGACCCGCGCGCCGACCAGGCGTTCAAGGACCACGTGGCCGCCTCCGCCGCCGCCTGGGAAGCCGAGAAGATCCCTTACGCCCACGCCAGCTTCGGCCTGCGCAACCGCATCGTGCGCATGCCGCTGCTCAAGGGCACCGTGTCCATGACCATGGACGGCAAGCAGGGCTGCGCCAAGCTGATGGGCCGGATCAAGAACCCGGACCTGGGCTCGATGCGCATCCTGCACCTGCCGCACTCGTGGAACCACTGCATGGGCGACCACATCATCGTGTTCACCGTGTGGCCGATCAGCGCCCAGGAAACCATGGTCACCACCAAGTGGCTGGTGCACAAGGACGCGGTCGAAGGCGTGGACTACGACGTCGCGCGCATGCGCCAGGTGTGGGACGCCACCAACGACCAGGACCGTCGCCTGGCCGAAGAGAACCAGCGCGGCATCAACTCCACCGCCTACCAGCCAGGCCCGTACTCCAAGACCTACGAGTTCGGCGTGGTCAACTTCGTGGATTGGTACAGCGAGCGCATGCTGAGCAACCTCGGCGCCGAACCGGCTCCGTACCTCAAGGGCGTGCCGGTTCACGGCTGATCCCGGGCTGGGCTTCTGTAGGAGCGAGGCTTGCCCGCGAAGGCCGCGACACGGTGTACCGAACCACCGCGTTAGCGTTCATCGCGAGCAAGCTGCGCTCCTACAGGGGCAAGCTTGCTGTACGTTTTTTGATCGGAATCCCTCCCGGCCATGGCCGACAAGGCTCCCAGCCTTCCGCGAACAAGTTACCCACATCTCCACCCACAGCAAATGTGGGCAACTCGGCTTTCAGCCGGTGAAGTCGTTGGTAGAACCTGAAGAAAATCCGTGACTTGTCCGGAAAGGCCTTTTCCACAAGGCCTTGATCGTTTTTTGTACAACCTCCTGTAAGCCACGTATTTAAAGGCCCGCAGACGAAGGCGAACACCTTATCCACAGAAGCGCCAACAGACTTTGGGGGCAACTTTGCGGCCAAGGGCAGCGAGCTGTGGAAAACCGCCGAATAGCGCGAAATATCAAGGCTTCAGGGCCGCCGGCGAGGCAAAACCGCGGATTTGCCTGTTTTTTGATCAGACCTCTGTAGACCACTGTTTATAAGGCTCTCAGCGGAGAGCGAACATCTTATCCACAAAGAGGCCAACAGACTTTGGGGGCAACTCGGCAGCGGCAGAAGACCGAGGGAATTCCTTATCCACAGAAAAACCTTTGTAAAAACCTCGACTTAGCTTGATCGTTTTTCGTACAACGCGCTGTAGCGCTTGATTGGCGAGGCTTGCAGAGAGGGACGAACATCTTATCCACAGAGGCGCGCACAGGGATTGTGGGTAACCGTGGGGTATGTGGCGTTTGGAGGATTTATCGCGAGCAAGCTCGCTCCTACATGGGACTCACACATCCCTGTAGGAGCGAGCTTGCTCGCGATAACGGTACAACGGCGGCCCGACCCTAGCGGACCACACCCTCTTCGATCAGCAGCTTGAGGATGGCCTCGGCCCCGGCTTCGGCGCTGACGCCCTTGAGCACCTGGCCGCCACCGCCGCTGGCCTTGGCGGTCGCGGCTTTCATGCGGTCAGCGCCGCTCTTGGCCTTGATCACTTTCAGGCGCTTGGGCCGCGGTTTGGCCGGTTGCAGGGTGGCGCTTGTGAATAACTCATCGTCGAGCACTTCCACCTGCCGCGCCTGCAGCAGCCCACGCCGGGCCGGGCCGTAGGCGCTCTGCCGTGGCTTGGGCGCGGCGTTATCCACAGTGGCGAGGAACGGCAGGCGCACCTTCAGCCGACGGCGCTGGCCGCGCGGCAGGGCTTGCAGCACCAGGGCCACGCCGCCGTCGATGGATTCCACCTGGGCCAGGCCCACCACCAGTGGCCAACCGAGGTTTTCCGCCAGCAGGAACGGCAGCATGCCCGAGCCTTCGCCGGTTTCCGCCTGGCTGCCGGTCAGCACCACTTGCGCCCCGGCATCGCGCAGATAATCGGTCAGCGCCGGCAGCGCATCGGCACCGGCCGACTGCTCCAGCACGTGCATCTGTTCCAGGCCCATGCCCAGGTACGCGCGCAGGGCCGGCTCGGCGATATCGCCGGCGTGCAGCACCTGCAGCCTGTCCCCGGCCAGTTGCAGCCCCAGCTCGACCGCCCGCGCATCCTGCTCGGCGCGCCGTGGCCGGCCGGAAGTCGGGTGGGCGCCGATGGACACCAGGCTGATCACATTGGTACTCATAAGCTCTGTCCTTCCCTTAAGCCGCATCGCGCTTGGCGCCGTTGCGGTAGGCCTCTACCGCCGCGATCAAGGCTTGAAGCAGCTCGGCGCTTTCGCCAATCACCGACAGGTCGGCGCGTTTGATCATGTCGCAGCCCGGATCGAGGTTGATCGCCACCACCTTGTCGCAGGCACCGATGCCCTGCAGGTGCTGGATCGCCCCAGAAATCCCCACCGCCACGTACACCCGGGCGGTGACCCAGGTGCCCGAGGCGCCGACCTGACGGTCGCGGGCCATGAAACCGTCGTCCACCGCCACCCGCGACGCGCCTTCGGTGGCGCCCAGGGCCGCGGCGGTCCTGTGGAACAGCTCCCAGTCCTTGACCCCGTTGCCGCCGGAGAAAATGAACTCCGCCTCGGCCATGGGAATCGCCGCCGGATCCACCGCCACCGCGCCCAGGTCCTCGATTCGCGCCAGGCTGCGCGCCACCGTTGTGGATAACTCCACCGGCAGGGCTTCGTGGCGGGTTTCACTGACCGGCTCCGCGCATTCGGCAGCGGCCAGGATCAAGCGCGCCAGCGGCCGAGCCAGGTCCTGCAAGCCGGCACCCGCGCGGCCGACGCACTGCTCGTCCTTGACCTGCCAGACCCGCGTGGCCGGGCGTTCGCCCAGGGCCGCGGCAAAACGCCGGCCCAGTTCGCCGCCACCGGTACGGCTGTCGGGCAGCAACCAGTGGCGCGGGCTGAACTGGTTATCCACAGCCCGCAGGCCCTGGACTCGCTGTTCCGGTGCATAACCGCTGAATTCGTTGCCTTCGAGCACCAGCAGGCGGTCGACTCCGGCCGTGGCGAAGGCGTTTTCCTTGTGCTCGCCGAACACCACCGCCAGCACCGCGCCGTCCTTGCCGGCCAGCTGATGGGCCAGGCCCAGCAGGTCGCGGTCGTGGCTGCTCAGGCGGCCGCCGACCATATCCGGCACCACGCTGATGTAGAACGCCGGCTGCGCCACCTGATGCAGCGGCAGCTGGACTTCGACCGCGGCGCTGCGCTTGACCGCCCCGCCCTGCTGGGCGCCGCTGCGGTCGATGCGCTTGATGCCGTTGGGGCCGATGAAACCGATCCCGTGGGGGTTCTTGCGGAGGATGCCGTTGGGCCCCATCCAGCTGTGTTGCGCCGGTTGCATGGCCGCGTGCAGCGGGTGCAGGCGGTTACGGGCGATCCATTCGGCCCGCGGGTCGCGGCGGATAATGTCGCTCATCAGTGGGCCTCCGCAGGTTCACGTTTGGCCGGGGTCGCCGGCTTGCCGGGCGCGGCGTCTTCGAGCAAGGCATCGGCCACCAGTTCGGCGATGTCCTTGATCAGCGGTCGTGGTTCGACCACGCCTTCGAGCATCGCGGTGCACTGTGGACAACCCACGGCCACCAGCTCGGCACCGGTTTCGCGAATGTCGTCCATGCGCATGTCGGGGATCCGCTGCTTGCCCGGGATGTCGGTGATCGGCGCGCCGCCGCCACCGCCGCAGCAGCGCGAGCGGAAACCGGAGCGTTGCATTTCCTTGACCTCGATCCCCAGGGCGCGCAGGACCTCGCGCGGCGCCTCGTACTCGCCGTTGTAGCGGCCCAGGTAGCACGGGTCGTGATAGGTCACGCTGTTGCCTTTGTGCTGGCCCAGATTCAGGGCGCCGCCGGCAATCAGCTCGGCCATGTAGGTGCTGTGGTGCTGCACCACGTACTCGCCGCCGAGGGCGCCGTATTCGTTTTTCAGCACATGGAAACTGTGGGGGTCGCAGGTGACGATGCGCTTGAAGCTGTACTTGGCCAGGGTCTGGATATTGCGCTTGGCCAGCAGTTGGAAGGTCGCCTCGTCGCCCAGGCGCCGGGCCACGTCGCCGCTGTCGCGCTCTTCCAGGCCCAGCACCGCGAAGTCGACCTTGGCCGCTTTCAGCACTTTGACGAAGGCACGCAGGGTGCGCTGGTTGCGCATGTCGAAGGCACCGTCGCCCACCCAGAACAGCACGTCGGTGGTTTTCTTCTCGCCCAGCAGCGCCAGGTTGAGGTCCGCCGCCCAGTTCATCCGCCCACCCGGGGCGAAACCGCCCGGGTTGTCGGTGGCGATCAGGTTTTCCAGGACTTCGGCGCCCTTGTTCGGGGTAGCGCCCTTTTCCAGGGTCAGGTGACGGCGCATGTCAACGATGGCATCGACGTGCTCGATCATCATCGGGCATTCCTCGACGCAGGCGCGGCAGGTGGTGCAGGACCACAGGGTCTCGGCGTCCACCAGGCCGTTGACGATCGGCTGGTGCGGATTGCCGCTGTGTTCACCTATGGGCTTGCCTGGGTAAGGACTGCCAGCGAACTTGGCATCGGTACCGCCAGCCAGGCCGACGACCATGTCCTGGATCAGCTTTTTCGGGTTCAGCGGCTGGCCGGCGGCAAAGGCCGGGCACGCGGCTTCGCATTTACCGCACTGCACGCAGGCGTCGAAGCCGAGCAACTGGTTCCAGGTGAAGTCCTTGGGTTTTTCCACGCCCAGCGGCGCGTTCGGGTCTTCCAGGTCCAGCGGCTTGAGGCCAGTGGAGCGGCCGCCACCGAAGCGTTCGGCACGGCGGTGCCAGGCCAGGTGCAGGGCACCGGCGAAGGCGTGCTTCATCGGGCCGCCCCAGGTCATGCCGAAGAACAGCTCGGACACGCCCCACAACACACCGATGCCGAGGATCGCGGCCAGTACCCAGCCGCCGAAGTTTTCCGGGAGGATCCCGGCCACCGGCAGGGTCACCAGGAAGAACGACGCCGAGAACGCCAGCAGGCTTTTCGGCAGGCGCATCCACGGGCCTTTCGACAGGCGCGCCGGCGGGTTGCGACGGCGCAGGTAAACGAAGATCGCGCCGACGAACATCACCGCAGACATCAGCAGCAAGGCGTAGCCGAGGATGCGGTTATGCAGGCCGAAACCGTGCACCAGGATCGCCAGCACGATGGACGCCACGGCGCCACCGGCCGTGGCCACGTGGGTGTTGGCGATGTATTTGTCCCGCGCCACCACATGGTGCAGGTCGACCATGTAGCGCTTGGGCATGGCCAGCAGGCCGCCGATCAGGTCGACCTTGGACGCACGGCCCCGGCGCCACATGGCCACCCGCCGCAACGCGCCCAGGACAGCCAGGCCGATGGCTGCGAACAGCAGGATGGGAAGAAGGGTGTTCAACATGGTGGAGCTCCCAAAGACCTCGGGCTTAACTACCTGGATGACTTGCTTGATTCCTTGTAGGAGCGAGCTTGCTCGCGAAAAGCCCGAGAACGACGCGTTAAATCAGACCGCACGCGTCATCGTTCACGTCCATCGCGAGCAAGCTCGCTCCTACAGGGTTATCCACAAGCGCTTAGAAATCCTTGCAGATCCGCAGGGCGTCATAGATGGCCGCGTGGGTGTTGCGCTGCGCCACGCAGTCGCCGATGCGGAACAGCAGATAACCGTCGCCCGCCTGGCTCAACGAAGGCTGCGGCTTGATCGCGAACAGCGCTTCGACGTCGACCTGGCCCTTGTTGCGCGAGCCTTCCTTGAGCGCGTAGTAGATCGCTTCGTCGGGCCGCACGCCGTTCTCCACCACCACCTGGTCGACCACCCGCTCCTCTTTGGCGCCGGTGTATTCGTTCTCCAGCACCGCCACCAGCTTGTCGCCCTCGCGGTAGACCTTTTCCAGCATCATGTCGCCGGTCATGATCACTTCCTTGGGGTACATGCTGCGGTAGTAGGTCGGGAACGACGTACCGCCGATGGCCACGCCCGGCTTGATGTCGTCGGTGACGATCTCGACCTGGCTGCCCTTGTCGGCGAGGAAGTCGGCCACCGACATGCCGGTGAACTCGCAGATGGTGTCGTAGACCAGCACGTTCTTGCCCGGCGCGACCTTGCCGTCGAGCACGTCCCAGCTGCTGACCACCAGCCCTTCGGCGGCGCCCCAGTGTTCGTTCTGCTCAAGGAACGGATGCCCGCCGACGGCCAGCACCACGATGTCCGGACGCAGGTCGAGGATGGTCTCGGCATCGGCCGCGGTGCCCAGGCGCAAGTCGACCTTCAGCCGCGCCAGCTCCAGCTGGTACCAGCGGGTGATGCCGGCGATCTGGTCGCGCTGCGGCGCTTTCGACGCAGTGGTGATCTGCCCGCCGATGGCCTCTTTCTTCTCGAACAGGGTCACGTCGTGGCCACGTTCGGCCGCCACCCGCGCCGATTCCATGCCGGCCGGGCCGGCGCCGACCACCACCACCTTGCGTTTCGGCCCGGTGGACTTCTCGATGATGTGCGGCACGCCCATGTATTCACGGGAGGTCGCGGCGTTCTGGATGCACAGCACATCCAGGCCCTGGTACTGGCGGTCGATGCAATAGTTGGCACCCACGCACTGCTTGATCTGGTCGACCTGGCCCATCTTGATCTTGGCGATCAGGTGCGGGTCGGCGATGTGCGCACGGGTCATGCCGACCATGTCGACGTAACCACCCTCGAGGATGCGGGTGGCCTGGTTCGGATCCTTGATGTTCTGCGCGTGCAGTACCGGAACCTTGACCACTTCCTTGATCCCGGCAGCCAGGTGCAGGAACGGCTCCGGTGGATAACTCATGTTCGGAATCACGTTGGCCAGGGTGTTGTGGGTATCGCAACCCGAACCCACGACGCCGATGAAATCGAGCATGCCGGTGTCGTCGTAATACTTGGCGATCTGCTTCATGTCCTCGTGGGACAGGCCGTCCGGGTGGAACTCGTCACCGCAGATACGCATGCCCACGCAGAAATCGTCGCCGACTTCGGCGCGTACCGCCTTGAGCACTTCCAGGCCGAACTTCATCCGGCCTTCGAAGCTGCCGCCCCATTCGTCGGTCCGCTTGTTGACCCGCGGGCTCCAGAACTGGTCGATCATGTGCTGGTGCACGGCGGACAGCTCGACGCCGTCCAGGCCACCGGCCTTGGCCCGGCGCGCGGCCTGCGCGTAGTTGCCGATCACCCGCCAGATCTCTTCCACCTCGATGGTCTTGCAGGTGGCGCGGTGCACCGGTTCGCGGATGCCCGACGGCGACATCAGGGTCGGCCAGTTGAAACCGTCCCAGCGCGAGCGGCGGCCCATGTGGGTAATCTGGATCATGATCTTGGCGCCGTGCTTGTGCATGGCGTCGGCCAGGTTCTGGAAGTGCGGAATGATGCGGTCGGTGGACAGGTTCACCGAGCTCCACCATTCCTGCGGGCTGTCGATGGCCACCACGGACGAGCCGCCACAGATCGCCAGGCCGATACCGCCCTTGGCTTTCTCTTCGTAATACTTCACGTAGCGGTCGGTGGTCATGCCGCCATCGGTGGCGTAGACCTCGGCGTGCGCGGTGCTGAGCACCCGGTTGCGGATGGTCAGTTTGCCGATCTGGATCGGCTGGAACATCGCTTCGAAAGCCATTTTTCTTAACTCCGCTTACAACGGCTTGACGGTGAACAGGCCATCGTCGTGGCCTTCTTCGGAACCGCCGTAGACCTGTTCGGCGACGGTGCGGATCTTGCTGCCGCGGGCCGCCAGGATCTGGTCCATGGCGCCGGCGAACCAGCCGGTGAACATGTAGTCGACCTTGCGCCCGACCTTGCCATACACATAGACGAAGGCCGAGTGTTCGAGCTTGACGCTGGCGGTGCCCTTGTCGAGGTCGATGTCCTGGATCTTGAACAGGCCCCAGCCGCGCTGCGACAGGCGCTTCATGTAGTGCTCGAACACCGCGACGCCTTCCAGGCCATGGCACTCGGCTTCTTTTTCACACCAGTGCCAGGCGGACTTGTAGCCAGCCTTGTAGAGGATCTCGGCGTAGGCGTCGGCGCCCAGCACTTCCTCGATGCCCATGTGGTTGTTGACGAAGAAGTGACGCGGCACGTACAGCATCGGCAGGGCGTCGGAGGTCCAGACACCGGTTTCGCTGTCGACTTCGATGGGCAGTTGCGGGGCGATCTTGGCCATGTTTCAAAACTCCGGAATTCTTTTGGATTGGTGCATCCGTAGCCGCTGCCGAAGGCTGCGATAAGGCTCCAAGAGCCTTCCGAGGGCCGCAGGAGCGCGTCTCCTTCGGAGCCGATCGCAGCCTTCGGCAGCGGCTACAGGTGTGTGCTGTGGAGGGTTGGCGTTATTCGCCCCAGACGTCCTTGAGGACGTTCACCCAGTTCTCGCCCATGATCTTGCGCACCACACGCTCGGAGTGACCGCGCTTGAGCAGGGTCTCGGTGAGGTTGGGGAACTCGCCCACGGTGCGGATGCCCAGCGGGTTGATGATCTTGCCGAAGTTGGTCAGGCGACGGGCGTAGCCCTTGTCGTGGGTCAGGTATTCGAAGAAGTCCTGGCCATGGCCCTGGGTGAAGTCGGTGCCGATGCCGATGGCGTCTTCGCCGACGATGTTCATGGTGTATTCGATGGCCTCGGCGTAGTCGTCGATGGTCGAATCGATGCCCTTGGCCAGGAACGGCGCGAACATGGTCACGCCGACGAAACCGCCGTGGTCGGCGATGAACTTCAGCTCTTCATCGGACTTGTTGCGCGGGTGTTCCTTGAGGCCCGACGGCAGGCAGTGGGAGTAGCAAACCGGCTTTTTCGATTCGAGGATGACTTCCTCGGAGGTCTTGGAACCGACGTGGGACAGGTCGCACATGACGCCGACGCGGTTCATCTCGGCGACGATCTCGCGACCGAAGCCCGACAGGCCGCCATCGCGCTCGTAGCAGCCGGTGCCCACCAGGTTCTGGGTGTTGTAGCACATCTGCACGATACCCACGCCCAGCTGCTTGAACACCTCGACGTAGCCGATCTGGTCCTCGTAGGCATGGGCATTCTGGAAGCCGAACAGGATGCCGGTCTTGCCCAGTTCCTTGGCCTTGCGGATGTCGGCGGTGGTGCGCACCGGCATCACCAGGTCGCTGTTCTCGCGGATCAGCTTCTGGCTGGAGGCGATGTTGTTGACCGTGGCCTGGAAGCCCTCCCACACCGACACGGTGCAGTTGGCCGCGGTCAGGCCGCCCTTGCGCATGTCTTCGAACAGTTCACGGTTCCACTTGGCAATGATCAGCCCGTCGATAACGATGCTGTCGGCGTGCAATTCGGCTGGGCTCATCAGGCAGTCCCCTTATTGGCAATTCATGCGCCGAATCGTCTGCCGGCGCTTTGGGGTCAGCATATGCCTCGGTGCCCGGGCAACCGGGTGCAAAAACGACAGGGGAATTGCCGAAAGCGTCAATCCGCGACAAAGGGTCTGCCGGGCGTCCCTTGCACCATCTGTTCTTTGTCATGCGCATGGGCCAGAATCCGCCGCATCACTGGATTAGAGGGGGCTGCGACGCAATGAAATCGATCTTCCTGGCTTTGGCACTGCTGGCGACGGGCGCACAGGCGGCTGAAGAGGCCGACAACTCCCCGTGCGACAGCGTCGAACAGGATCAACAGACTCTGGAATGCGCCACCTTCAACAAAACCACCGCCGAGCAACTGCTGAGCGACAACCTGCAGGGCCTGCTCGAACGCCTGGGCACGCAATACGGCAGCGACAAGGCGCAGCTGGCCGACATCACCGCCAAGGTGCAGAACGCCCAGCAGCTGTGGCAGAAACAGCGCGACGCCGACTGCGCCATCGACACCTTCCCCGCCAAACCCGGCAGCAAGGCCTACGCCATTGCCCAGGCCGATTGCCTGGCGCGCATGAGCGATGAACGGTCGGAGTTTCTTGAGTCGATCGGGCAGGAATAGGCCCGACCGATACCTCTGCGGCAACCGTCATGACGTCATCGCGAGCCAGCTCGCTCCTACAGGCGTTGCGCCATACCTGTAGAGCGAACTTGCTCGCGAAAATCCCCCGGCCTCCCCTCTCTCCCCGCTGTAACAAGCCATGAGCAATACCCGGACAAGGTTCTCGCCTTGGCCCGCGAGCGAATATAAGCAAAGATTGATTAATCTTATAAAAGGCTTATATTTGTTCATGAACAGCATCCTGTGGACCCGTAAGGCCGTCAAACAACTGCTGCGATTGCACAGCGCCCATCAGGTACAGATCCGCGACGCGGTGACCTTGCTCGGCGACATGCCCGACACCGGCAACGTCAAGGCACTCAGCGGTCACACCCATGCTTACCGCCTGCGAGTGGGCAACTATCGAATCCTGTTCGACTGGGATGGCGCTATCAGAGTGGTCAGTATCCAAGAGGTCAAGAAACGTGACGAACGCACCTACTGACATCCAAATCATCAACGGCACGGACGGCAAGCCGGCGTTCGTGGTGATCCCTTATGCGGACTATGTGGCGCAACGCCAGGAGCCGGACCTGATCCCCCATGACGTGGTCAGCCGCATCGTTGACGGCGCCACGCCAATCCGCGCCTGGCGCGAGCACCTGCACCTGACCCAGGACGAGGTCGCCAGGCGCCTGGGCATTTCCCAGCCGGCCTTCGCCCAGCAGGAAAGCGTCGCCAAGCCCCGCCGCGCCACCCGCGAGAAGATCGCCGCGGCCTTTGGCATTCGCGCCGACCAGCTGGAACTGTAAGCTGCACGCCATTCATCGAGAAAAGGTTTTCCCATGAGCATCTGCGGCATCGAAATCAAAGGCAGCGAAGCCATCTTCGCCCTGGCCACCCTGCAAGACGGCACGGCGCAACACCTGGCCAACGCCTGCAAGAAAATCGCCCTGGACGACGATGACGAAGCCGCCAACGTCAAAGCCTTCGCGGCCCAGGTGGCCGCCTTCGTCCGCGACAACGGCATCAGCCGCATCGCCATCAAGAAACGCAGCAAAAAAGGCGAATTCGCCGGCGGCCCGACCACCTTCAAGATCGAAGGCGTGTTCCAGCTGCTGGACAACTGCGAGGTGACCCTGCTGTCGCCGCAGACCATCAACGCGCAGAACAAGAAGCACAACTTCGACCTGCCGGCGAGCCTCAACAAATACCAGCACGAAGCTTACAAAACTGCCTGCGCGGCCCTGGCTAAACTTTAACACTCAACTATTTAGCCTGAGCCTGTATGGGGGCCTAGTTAATCCAGAGCCCCCTCAAATTTGACATCAAGGCCACTGTTAAAAACAATCAAGCCACTTGTGCACTCATAAAAACCAGCCAGGTCACAGCCAGAACAGATAAGCACCAACCCACACAATGTGCACGGCGAAAGCTTCGCATCACTTTTACCCAGACCCAAGCAACACCTGCTCTTCAAAAAGCATGCTGGGCACAACCAACTTTCTCAGAACTTTCCATCAAGTTACGAACATCTTTCATCACATTAGAATATTCACCCTCCGCCGCTTCTTTTGAAAATACAAAATGCGGAGGAGCCAAAGACTTTCCGGCAGCATTACGATACATACCTATGACTACCTTACTATCTGTCGCGACAATGGACATAGTAAAGCTATAACCAAATTTATAGATACTTAGCTCATTCGACTCTGGAGCGCCTTTGTAGAAGTCTTGATAATCCTTTATACACTCTTGTATTTTTCTACCGTAATAACCAGCCCCCTCCTTTCCGTTTCTCTTATTCAGAATATCCTCTGATGAAGAGGTATCAGAAAGAAGGATAATAACAGTTTTTCTATTTTCTTTCTTGAAACGCTCGGCAAGTTTCTTTGCGTTATTTGTGAAGAAGTTCTTCCCATCATTCATAACAATATAAAGATTTGGCTCGCTTACTAAATCAATACCAACGACCTCCATATTATTACCATAAACAATCTCCTCCAGTCCTAGGCGCTCAAACTCCAGCAATCTCGGAATATGCTTTTCTATTAACTCATTGACCTCCAACTCCTTACTTGCAGATATTCGCTTATCCACAAGAAAAGTTATTGACATGGCCGCAAGTAATGACGTCCCAAAACCTTGCAGCACGTTCAACCAGACCCCATCTAATTTAAGCAGTGTCGGCAACACAGTAAACACAATAAACCCGATAACCCCCAACAATGCATAGTTCGCTTTCAGCAGCTTAGCAACTCTATTTTCGGACATCATAAACCTCCTTGTTAACATTAGCTCAATAGACCGTCCTGCCGACAAACATTAACCAAAAGCCCTCACAACGTCCAACATCTTAGTTCGAATAACATAGACTCCGCCGTGTAACCCCGTAACGCTCTAATTTATAAAAGTAGCTATCTGGATCACCTTCCCGAGTCAACCTGACACAGCGGACCCGCGCCGGTCTTCCCGCGGGCACTGGGCAAACCGGGCGCGATAGCTGCGGGTGAAATACGAGGGTGATTCGAAGCCGCAGGCGATGCTGACTTCCAGCACGCTCATGTCGGTCTGGCGCAGCAGTTGCCGGGCCTTTTCCAGGCGCAGCCCCAGGTAGAAGTTGCTCGGCGTGTCGTTCAGGTGCAGGCGGAACAGGCGTTCGAGCTGACGCCGGGTGACCTTGATCGACTCGGCCAGCTGCAGGGTGCTCAGGGGCGGCTCGCTGTGTTGTTCCATCTCGCCGATCACCTGCACCAGCTTCTTGTTGCGGATGCCGTAGCGGGTGGCGACTTCCATGCGCTGGTGGTCCTTGCGCGGACGGATGCGTCCGAGCACGAACTGTTCGCTGACCTGGATCGCCAGCTCCGGGCCGTGGGCCTGGCCGATCAGGTCGAGCATCATGTCGATGGACGCGGTGCCGCCGGCCGAGGTGATGCGCCGTCGGTCGATCTCGAACAGCTCCTGGGTCACGCTGATCTGCGGATAGGACTCCTTGAACGCCTCGATCGCTTCCCAGTGCAGGGTCACGCGGTGGCCTTCGAGCAGCCCGGCTTGTGCGAGGACCACGCTGCCGGTATCGATGCCGCCCAGGGTCACGCCCTCCACATCCAGGCGGCGCAACCAGTGCACCAGCGCCGGGGTGACGAACTTCAGCGGCTCGAAGCCGGCCACCACCAGCAGGGTCGCGCCCTTCTTCAACGGCTCCAGCGCCGCGTCGGCGTTGACCGACATGCCGTTGCTCGCCAATACCGCGCCACCATCGGCGCTCAGCACATGCCAGCGATACAGCTCGCCGCGAAAGCGATTGGCCACGCGCAGCGGCTCGATGGCCGAGATGAACCCGATGGCCGAGAAGCCCGGCATCAGCAAGAAATAGAAATCCTGGGACATGGAACGCACTCGGATGACGGGCAGCGTGGCCACTGTGATACGCCGTTTCCACGCCGGGTTCAAGACCAAGGTCGCCGCAGTGCAAGAGCCGGTCGCCGCTGTGCGTTTTCAGCGCCCGCCGGCTGCGTAACGTGGCATCACCGGCGCACATAGACGCCGGAACCGACAATAACGACCTGCCGAGGAAACCTTCATGAAACGACTGATCAGCAGTTGCGTCCTTGCACTCAGCGGTACCGTCTTTCTCAGCTCCGGCGCCATGGCCGCCGACGCCGCCAGCTGCCAGAACGTGCGCCTCGGCGTGGTCAACTGGACCGACGTGATCGCCACCAGCGCCATGGCCCAGGTACTGCTCGACGGCCTCGGCTACAAGACCAGGCAGACCAGCGCCTCGCAGCAGATCATTTTCGCCGGCATCCGCGACCAGCGCCTGGATCTGTTCCTCGGCTACTGGAACCCGCTGATGACCCAGACCATCACCCCCTTCATCGAAGCCAAGCAGGTCAAGGTGCTGGCCGAGCCCAGCCTCAAGGACGCCCGCGCGACCCTCGCCGTGCCTACCTACCTGGCGGACAAGGGTCTGAAAACCTTCGCCGACATCGCCAGATTCGAGAAGGAACTGGGCGGCAAGATCTACGGCATCGAGCCCGGCTCGGGCGCCAATACCCAGATCAAGGCAATGATCACCAAGAACCAGTTCGGCCTGGGCAAATTCCAGCTGGTCGAATCCAGCGAGGCCGGCATGCTCGCGGCGGTGGATCGCGCCGTGCGACGCAAGGAAGCCGTGGTGTTCTTCGGCTGGGCGCCGCACCCGATGAACGTCAATGTGCAGATGACCTACCTCACCGGCAGCGACGACGCCCTGGGCCCGAACGAAGGCATGGCCACGGTGTGGACCGTCACCGCGCCGACCTACGCCGAACAGTGCCCGAACGTCAGCCGGCTGCTGAGCAACCTGACCTTTAGCGCCGAGGACGAGAGCCGCATGATGCAACCGCTGCTCGACCACAAGGACGCCCTGGAATCGGCCAGGCAATGGCTGGCCGAGCATCCGCAGGACAAGGCGCGCTGGCTCGAAGGGGTCACCACCTTCGACGGCAAGCCCGCCGCCGACAACCTGAAACTGACCAGCCAATAACCACCCCGAACTCCCTCTGCGCAGCGCCAAACGGCTGCGCAGCGACCCACCACGCCTGTAAGGAACCCGCACCATGAACCACGACGTCATCATCACCTGCGCACTCACCGGTGCTGGCGACACAACCGCCAAGAGCCCCCACGTGCCGGTCACCCCGAAACAGATTGCCGCCGCCGCGGTGGAAGCGGCCAAGGCCGGCGCCACCGTGGTCCACTGCCACGTGCGCAACCCGGACACCGGCAAGTTCAGCCGCGACGTCGCGCTGTACCGCGAAGTGATGGAGCGCATTCGCGAAGCGGACGTCGACATCATCGTCAACCTCACCGCTGGGATGGGCGGCGACCTGGAGATCGGCGCCGGCGAAAACCCGATGGAGTTCGGCCCCAACACCGACCTGGTCGGCCCGCTGACCCGCCTGGCCCACGTCGAGGAACTGCTGCCGGAAATCTGCACCCTGGACTGCGGCACCCTGAACTTCGGCGACGGCGACACCATTTACGTGTCCACCCCGGCGCAACTGCGGGCCGGCGCCAAGCGCATCCAGGAACTGGGGGTGAAGGCCGAGCTGGAGATCTTCGACACCGGCCACCTGTGGTTCGCCAAGCAGATGATCAAGGAAGGCCTGCTGGACGACCCGCTGTTCCAGCTGTGCCTGGGCATTCCCTGGGGCGCGCCGGCCGACACCACCACCATGAAGGCCATGGTCGACAACCTGCCGGCCGGCGCGGTCTGGGCCGGCTTCGGTATCGGCCGCATGCAGATGCCGATGGCCGCGCAGGCGGTGCTGCTGGGCGGCAACGTGCGGGTCGGCCTGGAGGACAACCTGTGGCTGGACAAGGGCGTACTGGCGACCAACGGCCAGTTGGTGGAGCGCGCCAGCGAGATCCTCAGCCGCCTCGGCGCCCGCGTCCTGACCCCGGCCGAGGGCCGGGCCAGGATGGGCCTGCGCAAGCGCGGCTGACCCCGATATCCCTTCTTCTGTAGGAGCGAGCTTGCTCGCGAAAAATGGCTGCATCCGATGCAATTTCTGCGTCTGGAAGATTGCCATCGCGAGCAAGCTCGCTCCTACAGGAAGACCGTGAACTCTTTCAGGAAATGACCATGAGCTTTATCACCGAGATCAAAACCTTCGCCGCCCTGGGCAGCGGTGTCATCGGCAGCGGCTGGGTATCGCGCGCCCTCGCCCACGGCCTGGACGTGGTGGCCTGGGACCCGGCGCCCGGCGCCGAGGCGGCCCTGCGCAAGCGTGTGGCCAATGCCTGGGGCGCCCTGGAGAAACAGGGCCTGGCACCGGGCGCTGCGCAGGATCGCCTGCGCTTTGTCGCGACCATCGAGGAGTGCGTGAAAGACGCCGACTTCATCCAGGAAAGCGCCCCGGAACGCCTGGAGCTGAAACTCGAGTTACACGCCAAGATCAGCGCCGCGGCCAAGCCCAATGCGCTGATCGGCTCCAGCACCTCCGGCCTGCTGCCGAGCGAGTTCTACGAGAGCTCCACCCACCCGGAACGCTGCGTGGTCGGCCACCCGTTCAACCCGGTGTACCTGCTGCCGCTGGTGGAAGTGGTCGGCGGCAAGAACACCGCGCCAGAAGCCGTGCAGGCCGCGATCAAGGTCTATGAATCCCTGGGCATGCGCCCGCTGCATGTGCGCAAGGAAGTCCCGGGCTTTATCGCCGACCGTCTTTTGGAAGCGCTGTGGCGCGAGGCCCTGCACCTGGTCAACGACGGCGTCGCCACCACCGGCGAAATCGACGACGCGATCCGCTTCGGCGCCGGCCTGCGCTGGTCGTTCATGGGCACTTTCCTGACCTACACCCTGGCCGGGGGCGATGCCGGCATGCGGCACTTCATGGCCCAGTTCGGCCCGGCCCTGCAACTGCCGTGGACCTACCTGCCGGCCCCGGAACTGACCGACAAGCTGATCGACGACGTGGTCGAAGGCACCGCCGAGCAGCTCGGCACCCACAGCATTTCGGCGCTGGAGCGCTATCGTGATGACTGCCTGCTCGCCGTGCTCGAAGCGGTTAAAACCACCAAGGCCAAACACGGCATGAGCTTCAGCGAGTAACCCTGACGCCCCCTGTAGCCGCTGCCGCAGGCGGCGATAAGGCTCGAAGAGCCTTCCGAGGGCCGCAAGAGCGCGTCTCCTGCGGAGCCGATCGCAGCCTGCGGCAGCGGCTACAGGTTCAGCCCGCCATTTTCGTGAGCCCATGACATGCCCGTACTCACCACCTACACCACCCGCATCAGCCCCGACTGGGTCGATTACAACGGCCACCTGCGGGACGCCTTCTACTTGCTGATTTTCAGCTACGCCACCGACGCCCTGATGGACCGGCTGGGCATGGACAGCAACCACCGCGAAGCCAGCGGCAACTCGCTGTTCACCCTGGAGCTGCACCTCAATTACCTGCATGAAGTGAAGCTCAATACCGAGGTCGAAGTGCGCACCCAGATCATCGGCCACGACCGCAAGCGCCTGCACCTGTACCACAGCCTGCACAAGGTCGGTGACGACCTGGAACTGGCCGGCAACGAGCAGATGCTGCTCCACGTCGACCTCGCCGGCCCGCGCTCGGCGCCGTTCAGCGAGTCGGTGCTGCAGTGCCTGCAGGCCATCGCCGCCGAGCAGGCCGACCTCCCCGCCCCCGCCTGGATCGGTCGGGTGATTGCC
Source organism: Pseudomonas sp. NFPP07 (assembly GCF_900115645.1). Taxonomy (NCBI): domain Bacteria; kingdom Pseudomonadati; phylum Pseudomonadota; class Gammaproteobacteria; order Pseudomonadales; family Pseudomonadaceae; genus Pseudomonas; species Pseudomonas sp. NFPP07. Next base: position 340,910 of record NZ_FOXG01000007.1, on the reverse strand, counting down.
CTGCCGCCGGAAAAATAACCGCCCATAAGAAAGGACCGCACCGTGAATACCTCCACCGCTTTTGCCGACTTCCGCAGTTACCCGTTGATCAGCGCGTTGACCGCTGTACAAGCCCAGGCGGACCGTGTTCAGGTGCAGTGGGCCGACGGTCGCTCGAGCCCCTTTCATCATCAGTGGCTGCGCGACAACTGCCCCTGCGCGCACTGCGTGTACAGCGTGACCCGCGAGCAGGTGCTGGAGATCGTCGACGTCGCCGAAGGCCTGGCCCCGGCCGCCAGCCGGATCGACGCCCAGGGCTGCCTGAGCATCGACTGGCAGGACGGTCACCTCAGCCGCTTCGATCCGGGCTGGCTGCGGGCCCACGCCTACGACGATGAAAGCCGCGCCGAGCGCCGCGCGCGTCGCCCGCACAGCCAGCTGTGGGACAGTCGGCTGCAACTGCCGGTGTTCGAGTACCAGGCGCTGATGGAGGATTCCCGGGCGCTGTTGCAATGGCTGCTGGCGGTGCGCGATATCGGCCTGACGCAGGTCCGTGGCGTGCCCACCGAACCGGGGTCGCTGGCCCAGGTCGCCAAGCGCATTGCCTTTATCCGCGAGAGCAATTTCGGCGTGCTGTTCAACGTGCAATCCAAGGCCGACGCCGACAGCAACGCCTACACCGCCTTCAACCTGCCGCTGCACACCGACCTGCCGACCCGCGAGCTGCAACCGGGCCTGCAATTCCTGCATTGCCTGGTGAACGATGCCGAAGGCGGCGAAAGCATCTTTGTCGACGGTTTTGCCATCGCCGACGCCTTGCGCCGCGAAGACCCCGAGGCGTTTCGCGCGCTGTGCGAGATTCCCGTGGAGTTTCGCAACAAGGACCGCCACAGCGACTACCGCTGCCTGGCGCCGGTGATCGCCCTGAATACAGTGGGCGAGGTCGCGGAGATCCGCATGGCCAACTTCCTGCGCGGGCCGTTCGAGGCCTCGGTGGACGACATGCCCCGGCTCTACCACGCTTATCGACGTTTTATCGTCATGACCCGCGAGCCGCGCTTTCGCCTGATCCAGCGCCTCAACCCGGGCGAGCTGTGGTGCTTCGACAACCGCCGCACCCTGCACGCGCGCAACGCCTTCGACCCCGCAACCGGCGCGCGGCATTTCCAGGGTTGCTACATCGACCGCGACGAGTTGCTGTCGCGGATCCTGGTGTTGCAGCGCTAGACCGCGTCGCGTCAATCGCGAGCAAGCTCGCTCCTACAGAGGCGATGTCGTACCCAGCATCGTGCTACGACGCGAACCTGTAGGAGCGAGCTTGCTCGCGAAAAAACCTCCCAGGCAGCCCCTTTTTCCCAGACAAAAAAAGACCCCGATCAAGCCGTGACAGGATCGGGGCAGAGGAGGTTTTCTGAGGAGCCGACACGAGGGTGACCAAACCTTCGATGACCGAGCTGGAATCCAGTGTGCCCAGTCGCCTTCAAGCCAAGTTAGCCGAAAACGACCTGTTCATAGGCATCCCGGCCATTGCGACAATTCGCCCTTGCCGACTGTCCGGGTGGCTACCAGAATCGGCTCACGACCACGCTCCCTGAACAAGGATAAGAGTCATGATGCACGCGGATCTGATTGACCAGGACGACCTGCTCGGCCAGCTGAGGGCCCTGGGTTTTGAAATGCCGGCCGGCGCCACGGCCGACCAGGCCTGCGAGTGTGCGGTGCGCGGCTTGAGCGATGCCCGGGCCAAGGCCCTCAAGGGCATGGTCGAGCAGATGCTCACCGGCAATGCGACCATCCTGCCGGCCGTGCGCCAGGCCATCGACAAACAACTGTTGCCGGCCCTGGCCCAATTCCAGAACAGCCGCGCCTGAGCCTTCGCCGGGCGCGGATCGCAGAGTAGAGTGCGGTGCCTGCAAGCCAAGGAGCCGCCCCCATGATTCGAATCGAACCCTGCCAGTCAGCCCATCAAGCGGGCTGGCTGTCATTGCGCCAGGCGCTGTGGCCCGACTGTCCGGCCGAGGAACACCGGGACGAAATCGCCCGCTTGCTGGGCGACCCGCGGCGCTATATCAACCTGCTGGCTTATACCGCCGATGGGCAGCCAGTAGGGTTGGCCGAGGCTTCGTTGCGCCACGACTACGTGAACGGCACCGAGCATTCGCCGGTGGTGTTTCTGGAGGGTTTGTACGTCAGCGCCGAACAACGGCGCCAGGGCATTGCCGAACGACTGATCGATGCCGTCGCCCAATGGGGACGGGAGCAGGGCTGCGTGGAAATGGCTTCGGATACCGGCCTGGAAAACCTGGTGAGCCAGACCGTGCACAAGGCGCTCGGTTTCGAGGAAACCGAGCGCGTCGTGTACTTCAGGAAAAGCCTGTGATTACAGCCTGACGCTGGCAAAGGTCGATTCGTTGCGCGCCTGGCTCAGCGAGGACATCGGGCCAGCCAGCACCAGCGCCTGCGGAATCGGCATCATCGCCACCTGTTGGGCGGTGTTGGAGCCCACGCGTTCGTCACGCGGAGGAATGCCGAAGTACTCGCGGTAGCACTTGGAGAAGTGCGGCGTGGAGACAAAACCGCAGACCGAAGCCACTTCGATGATCGACATCGGCGTCTGCTTGAGCAGCTGGCGGGCGCGGATCAGCCGCAGCTTCAGGTAGTAGCGCGATGGCGAGCAGTGCAGGTATTTCTGGAACAGCCGCTCCAGCTGGCGACGGGATACCGAAACGTAGACCGCCAGTTCGTCGAGGTCGATCGGCTCTTCCAGGTTGGCTTCCATCAGCGCGACGATTTCCTGCAGTTTCGGCTGGTTGGTGCCGAGCATGTGCTTGAGCGGCACGCGCTGGTGATCCTGCTCGTTGCGGATACGTTCGTAGACGAACATTTCCGAGATCGCCGCCGACAGTTCACGGCCGTGATCGCGGCTGATCAGGTGCAGCATCATGTCCAACGGCGCGGTGCCGCCGGAACTGGTGAAGCGATTGCGGTCGAGGGTGAACAGGCGGGTGCTCATGGCCACCCGCGGGAAGGCTTCCTGCATCGAGGCCAGGCATTCCCAGTGCACGCTGCAATCGAAGCCGTCGAGCAGGCCGGCGCAGGCCAGGGCCCAGCTGCCGGTGCAGACCGCGCCGAGGCGACGGGACTGGCGCGCCTGGCTTTGCAGCCAGGACACATGTTCGCGGGTCACGGTGCGCTGGATGCCGATGCCGCCGCAGACGATCACGGTGTCCAGGGCCGGGGCTTTGTGCATGGAGGCGTCGGGGGTGATCTGCAGGCCATCACTGGCCCAGACCTGGCCGCCGTCGACGCTGAGGGTGGTCCAGCGATATAGCTCGCGGCCGGACAACTGGTTGGCCATGCGCAGCGGCTCGACCGCGGACGCCAGGGAAATCAGCGTGAAATTGTCCAGCAGCAAAAAGCCGATGGATTGAGGCGCACGGTTCTGGGGTTGAGCCCCGGAGTTGAACGTCGTCATCGCGGTATCTCCTCACACAAAGCAGGTGATGGCCTCAGGCGGAGGCTCTTGTTATTGCCATCATTCTCACGCGGGAGACGGGCTTTGTGATGACAGAGCAATTGCCATGCCTAAAATTGAATGGCCATTCAATAACTCCTGAAAACGACGTCGCGATGCGTCTATATAAGCCGTGCGCAATGTGCGGGTTATCAGTGCCGAATCGGCCGTGGAGGGCCCTGGGCCGGTGGCTGTGAGCAAATCGGTAGCACTTGTGGGAACGGCGAGAAACGTCCCGGGAAAAGAGTGTCACCGCAAGCACAGGTGGGCGCTCAGCCGAGGTCAGCAAAAAACCTGACCGATGGGCCTTGGGACTTACCTGTTTGCGACGCTCCAAAAGGTGGCGTGGGCGTCGCGAGGTGTTCAATTTATGAGCAGAACCCGGCTGACCTGACGGATGAATTCTACTTGTGGTTGGCGGTAAAAAGCCTGACGTCATCGCGAGCAAGCTCGCCCCTACAGGAGAACGCAGCACCTTGTAGGAGCGAGCTTGCCCGCGATGAACTGCGCAGCAGTCCCGCTGTTAAAGCATCAACACTCCACGGCGCTGACCGCCAAGCCGCCGCGGGATGTCTCCTTGTATTTGTCATGCATGTCGGCGCCGGTATCGCGCATGGTGCGGATCACCCGGTCCAGGGAAATGAAGTGCTGGCCGTCGCCGCGCAGGGCCATTTGCGCGGCGTTGATGGCCTTCACCGCGGCAATTGCGTTGCGCTCGATGCACGGCACCTGTACCAGGCCGCCGACCGGATCGCAGGTCAGGCCGAGGTTATGCTCCAGGCCGATTTCCGCGGCATTGCACAGCTGCTCCGGCGACGCCCCGAGAATCTCCGCCAGACCAGCGGCGGCCATGGCGCAGGCCGAGCCCACCTCGCCCTGGCAGCCGACTTCGGCGCCGGAGATCGAGGCGTTTTTCTTGCAGAGGATGCCCACCGCCGCCGCGCCGAGGAAAAAGTCCACCACGTTGGCGTCGGTGACGTCCTCGCTGAAGCGCATGAAGTAATGCAGCACCGCCGGGATGATCCCCGCCGCGCCGTTGGTCGGCGCCGTCACCATGCGTCCGCCGGCGGCGTTTTCCTCGTTCACCGCCAGGGCGAACAGGTTGACCCACTCCATGGCGCTCAGGGTCGAGCCGATCACATTGGGTTTGTTCAACTCCTGCAGGCTGCGGTGCAGCTTGGCCGCGCGGCGCCGCACATTGAGCCCGCCGGGCAGGATGCCTTCGTGTTTCAGGCCCTGCTCGACGCAATCCTGCATGGCCTGCCAGAGCTTCATCAGGCCGGCGCGGATCTCCTCCTCCGAACGCCAGACCTTCTCGTTGGCCATCATCAGTTCGGCCACCCGCAGGTTGTGCTTCTGGCACAGGCTCAGCAGCTCCACGGCGCTGGAGAAGTCATAAGGCAATTCGGTGCGATCCAGGTCCACCACGCCGCTGCTGGCCTGGGCTTCGTCGACGACAAAACCGCCGCCCACGGAATAATAGGTATCGCGGTGCAGTTCCCCGGACTCGCCTTCGGCCACCAGGGTCATGGCGTTGGGATGGAACGGCAGGTTCTCGTCGATCAGCAGCATGTCGCGCGCCCAGACGAAGGGAATCGGCAGGCGGTTGTCGAGCAGCAGGGTATTGGTTTCGCGCAGGGTCTCGATACGACAGCCGATCTGCGACGGATCGATCGCATCCGGCCATTCGCCCATCAGCCCCATGATCACCGCGTTGTCGCTGCCGTGGCCGATGCCGGTGGCCGACAGCGAACCGTAGAGCCGTACCTCGATGCGGCGCACCTGCTCCAGCAGGTCTTTTTCCCGCAGTGCCTGGACGAACAGCGCCGCGGCACGCATGGGCCCGACGGTGTGAGAACTGGAGGGGCCGATGCCGATTTTGAACAGATCGAAAACACTGATAGCCATGACTGCGAAACTCCTCGATGAGCACACGCCGGGCGCCAAAACGCCCGGTGGCGAAGCTGCTACGCTCAAGCAGTAATCCGCCGAGATACGCGCATCATCAGGCTTTTGCAGTGTCGTTCGACGTCTCACACCGACTCACTCATGCCCACCAACGCCGTGGCCCGCCGACCTCTGGTTTCGGCCGTTTTTTTGCGGTTCAGATGGGCAAAAAGTGCTGAAAAAAGCTGTAAGCGACCTCACCGACACTGGATGCGACCCTCCCTGTACTGGATACGACGCACCCTGTAGGCGTCAGATTTTCACTGGTACATGATCAGTCTCGACTCGATTGCAAGGCACTGTGGTAGAGCTGTCCCACTCGCCCCAACCGCAACACTTATAAGTGCGGTCAGATACACCGCCAGAAAACACCCAGGAGTCCACCCCATGAAAGGTTCCCCGTCGTTGTTGTTGGCCGCCATGCTGAGTCTGCCGCTTCTGGCGCACGCCGCAGAACCGGCGCAATGCAGCACCGTAAACTTCTCCGATGTCGGCTGGACCGACATCACCGTCACCACCGCGACCACCAGCGTCGTGCTCGATGCCCTTGGCTACAAGACCAAGACCACGATGATTTCCGTGCCGGTGACCTACAAGTCCCTGGCCGATGGCAAGAACATGGATGTGTTCCTCGGCAACTGGATGCCGACCATGGAAAACGACATCAAGCCCTACCGCGATGCCGGCACCGTGGAAACCATCCGCGCCAACCTGGAGAACGCCAAGTACACCCTGGCGGTCCCGGAAGAGCTGTACAACAAGGGCCTGAAGGATTTCGCCGACATCGCCAAGTTCAAGAAAGAACTGGACGGCAAGATCTACGGCATCGAGCCGGGTAACGACGGCAACCGCATGATCCAGAGCATGATCGACAAGAACGCCTTCGGCCTCAAGGACGCCGGCTTCAAGGTGGTCGAGTCCAGCGAGGCGGGCATGCTGTCCCAGGTCGAGCGCGCGCAACGGCGCAGCACCGCGGTGGTGTTCCTGGGCTGGGAACCGCACCCGATGAACACCCGCTTCAAGATGAAGTACCTGACCGGCGGCGACGAGTTCTTCGGCCCCAACTACGGCCAGGCGACCATCTACACCAACACCCGCAAGGGCTACGCCGAGGAATGCAGCAACGTTGGTCAGTTGCTGAAGAATCTGTCGTTCACCCTGAACATGGAAAGCACCCTGATGGGTAACGTCCTGGACGACAAGATGAAGCCCGAGGCGGCCGCCAAGGCCTGGCTGAAGAAAAACCCCGAGGTACTCGATACCTGGCTCGCTGGCGTGACCACCATTGACGGAAAACCTGGCCTGGAGGCCGTGAAAGCCAAGCTTGCACAGTAAGTCGCTTATGCCGGGTGGGGTCGCCCGCCCGGGCTGTTTATTCCTTGCATGCGGACGTTCAATACCATGCTCATTGATCAGAAAATCCCTTTAGGCCAGTACATCGCTGCCTTCGTCGAATGGTTGACGCAACACGGCGCCAACACATTCGATGCGATCGCATCGACCCTGGAAACGATGATCCACGGCGTGACGTTTGCGCTGACCTGGTTCAACCCCCTGGCCTTGATCGGCCTGATTGCCTTGCTGGCGCACATCATTCAACGCAAATGGGGCCTGACGGCCTTCGTCGTGCTGTCCTTCCTGCTGATTCTCAATCTGGGTTACTGGCAGGAAACCATGGAAACCCTGGCCCAGGTGCTGTTCGCCACCCTGGTCTGCGTGCTCATTGGCGTGCCGTTGGGCATCGTCGCCGCGCACAAGCCGATGTTCTACACCATGATGCGTCCGGTGCTCGATCTGATGCAGACCGTGCCGACCTTCGTTTACCTCATTCCTACCCTGACCCTGTTCGGTCTGGGCGTGGTACCAGGCCTGATTTCCACGGTGGTGTTCGCCATTGCCGCGCCGATCCGCCTGACCTACCTGGGCATCCGCGATGTACCACAAGAGTTGATGGACGCCGGCAAGGCCTTTGGCTGCTCCCGCCGTCAACTGTTGTCGCGTATCGAGCTGCCCCATGCCATGCCGAGCATCGCCGCCGGCATCACCCAGTGCATCATGCTGTCGTTGTCGATGGTGGTGATCGCGGCCCTGGTGGGCGCCGATGGCCTGGGCAAACCCGTGGTCAACGCACTGAACACCGCCGATATCGCCCTGGGCTTCGAAGCAGGCCTGGCAATCGTACTGCTGGCGATCATGCTCGACCGTATCTGCAAACAACCCGAAGCCAAAGTAGGGGGTGACGCATGAGCATAATCCGCTTCGATAACGTCGACGTTATCTTCTCCAAGGATCCACGCGAGGCGCTCAAGCTGCTGGATCAGGGCATGACCCGCAACGAGATCCTGAAAAAGACCGGCCAGATCGTCGGTGTGGAAAAGGCCAGCCTGGACATCGAGAAAGGCGAAATCTGCGTGCTGATGGGCCTCTCCGGCTCCGGCAAGTCGAGCCTGCTGCGCTGCATCAACGGCCTCAACACCGTGAGCCGCGGCAAGCTGTTCGTCGAGCATGACGGCAAGCAGATCGACATCGCCTCCTGCACCCCGGCGGAACTGAAGATGATGCGCACCAAGCGCATCGCCATGGTGTTCCAGAAGTTCGCCCTGATGCCCTGGCTGACCGTTCGCGAGAACATCAGCTTCGGCCTGGAGATGCAGGGCCGGCCGGAAAAGGAACGGCGCAAGCTGGTGGACGAGAAACTCGAGCTGGTGGGCCTGACCCAGTGGCGCAACAAGAAGCCCGACGAGCTGTCCGGCGGCATGCAGCAGCGTGTCGGCCTGGCCCGCGCCCTGGCGATGGACGCCGACATCCTGCTGATGGACGAACCTTTCTCCGCCCTCGACCCGCTGATCCGCCAGGGCCTGCAGGACGAACTGCTGGAACTGCAACGCAAGCTGAGCAAGACCATCGTGTTCGTCAGCCATGACCTCGACGAGGCCCTGAAGCTGGGCAGCCGCATCGCCATCATGAAAGACGGCCGGATCATCCAGTACAGCAAGCCGGAAGAAATCGTGCTGAACCCGGCGGACGACTATGTGCGCACCTTCGTCGCCCATACCAACCCGCTCAATGTGCTCTGCGGTCGCAGCCTGATGCGCACCCTGGACAACTGCAAACGCATCAACGGCTCGGTGTGCCTGGACCCGGGTGGCGACTCCTGGCTCGACCTGGCCGAGGGCAACACCATCAAGGGCGCACGCCAGAACGGCGCGAGCCTCGACCTGCAGAACTGGATCCCGGGCCAGGCGGTGGAAGGCCTGGGCCGCAAGCCGACCCTGGTCGACTCCAATATCGGCATGCGCGACGCCCTGCAGATCCGCTACCAGACCGGCAACAAGCTGGTGCTGCACGACAACAACAAGGTGGTGGGGATCCTCGGCGACAGCGAGCTCTACCACGCGCTGCTCGGCAAGAACCTGGGGTAACAGCGACACGCAAACAAAAACGCCGCGACATCGATCGCGGCGTTTTTGTTTTATCGGAAATAAAGAGTGCAGGTTTGCTCCCTGTTGCGGGAGCCGGTGTTGCGCTGGGTCAGGGATGGCGCTTCGCGAGCAAGCTCGCTCCTACAGGTCAAATGCAATCCTTGTAGGAGCGAGCTTGCTCGCGATACAGACAACGAGGTGTAACAGGGCTACACCGCGCCTCTCACGTCTTAGCTGTAGACCCGGCCAAGGAGCTGCCGATGGCTTTCGAACTGGTCGAGCACGTCACGGGTGATCTGCTCCTGAGTGAAGCCCATCAAGTCGTATTCCTGGCTGCCGTTGTGCAGGTAGACCTCGGCGCGGTAGTAGCGCGCACGCTCTTCGGGCGCATCGGCCGATTCGCTCGGCGCCGCCAGGTAGCCGTCCAGGCTCACTTCATAGACAAACGGGTTGCCCTCTTCCATCTCGATCCGCACGCCCATGCAACGCTTGGACTTGCCCAGCAGGGTTTGCACATCCAGGCCCTGGTTGCGCAGCTGGGTCGCGGCTTCTTCCAGTGCCGGCGTCACGTGCTTGTCCATGAAACGCTGGACCACCGCCTGGGTCGGCTGCAGGTCCAGCTGGGTCAGGCGCTCGCTGAAACCACGACGGCCACGGGCCGCCAATTCCGCCTGTTCCTGTTCGATCTGCGTGTCCTGGCGCATGGCCTTGTGCAGGCCGAACATAAAGCACACCAGCACCACCGAGAACGGCAGGCCGGCCAGCACCACCATGGTCTGCATGGCTTCGAAGTTACCGGCGAACAGCAGGCCGACGGTCACCAGGGTGATCACCACCGACCAGAAGATCCGCAGCCAGTGCGGGGCGTCTTCATCGACGTTGCCGCCCTTGCAAGACAGGTTGGCCATCATCACCGCGCCGGAGTCGGCCGGGGTCAGGAACAGCACGAAGCCGACGAAAATCGACACGCCGATGACAATCTTCGACGCCGGGTAATGATCCAGCAGCTGGTAGATCGCCATGGACGGCTGTTCCAGCGCCGTCTTGCCGAGTTCCACCGCGCCATGGTTCATCACCAGGTCCAGGGCCGAGTTACCGAACACCGACAGCCAGGCCAGGGTGAAGCCCAGCGGAATCAGCAGCACGCCCGCCACCAGCTCGCGCACGGTACGGCCACGGGAAATACGCGCGATGAACATGCCCACGAATGGCGCCCAGGAAATCCACCAGGCCCAGTAGAACAGGGTCCACAGGCCCAGCCAGCGGTCGGACTTGGCGCTGTCGCCTTCGTACACATAGAGGTCGAAGGTCTTGAGCACCACACCGTTGAGGTAATCGCCGACGTTTTGCACGAAACCGTTGAGCAGGTGCAGGGTCGGACCAAACAGCAGCACGAAGATCAGCAGGCCGCTGAACAGCACGATGTTCAGGTTGGACAGGCGGCGAATGCCGTTTTCCACACCCGATACCGCGGCGATGGTGGCCACGGTGCTCATGACGATGATCACGATCAGCAGGTTGGTGTTGCTGTGTTCCATGCCGAACAGGTTTTCCAGGCCGGAAGACACCTGCATCGAGCCGATGCCCAGGTTGGTCACCAGGCCCAGCAGGGTCACGAACATGCCGAAACCGTCCACCGCGTGGCCGGCCGCGCCTTTGACCCAGCGCTCGCCCACCAGCGGGTAAAGCGCCGATCGCAGCGCCAGCGGCTGGTTGTGGCGGTAGGCAAAGTAGGCCACGGCCAGGCCGACCAGGGCGTAGATCGCCCAGCCGTGCAGGCCCCAGTGCAGGAACGTCAGTTGCAGCGCCGAACGCGCGGCCTGGTTGCTGCCCGGTACGCCTTCAGGCGGATTGAAGTAGTGGTCCAGCGGTTCGGAAGCGCCGAAGTACAGCAGCGAAATGCCGATACCGGACGAAAACAGCATGCCGGCCCAGGCGCCATAGCTGAAATCCGGAGTGTCTTGCTTGGTCCCCAGCTTGAGTTTGCCGTAGGAGGAAAACGCCAGGCCGACGACGAACACCAGGTAGGCGGCGATCACCACCATGTAGTACCAGCCGAAGCTGCGGGACAACCAGGCCTGGGCAATGCCGAGCAGTCTGCCGGCCTCTTGCGGGGCGATGATCAGAATGGCGGTCAGCAACAGGATCAGCGCGGTAGAGGTGTAGAACACCCAACCGTTGACCCGCACCTTTTCCGGTGGGGTCTTTATAAGAGAGGCAGAACTCATGGCACAGATGCTCCAGGCAGTGCGAGAGAAGAACACAAGGCAACACGGCACCCGACCAATCGGTTAGTTGGCAGCCGACCGACGGGTGATATAAAGACACCCCGAAAAAAGCCCGAACCCGCAGGGGTTGCGTTGAGAACCAGCGTCGAAGGCCTTGTGCAAACGTGCAGTTCGTCACCTGGCCTTAAGCGTCTTGCCCATTCAACACATCCGTCCTCACTGGTTCACGCCATGCCCTGCTTGGGTTTCAGACTTTTTCGGAGGTCGCTTTTCCGCCATCTACACGCAGGAAGGACCTGGAGGCAGCGACGATTTGTCGCAGATCTTATTCTTTGTTGATTGAACGTTCAATCAAAACAAAATAGACTGGCCCTCACGCCGGTAGCCGTTTCACGACTGCCAGCAGGCCTAAGGAGATGTGCAAGATGCCCAAGGTCGGTATGCAACCCATACGCCGCCAGCAGTTGATCGAAGCCACGTTGCTGGCGGTCGATCAGGTCGGGATGGGGGACGCCAGCATTGCGCTGATCGCCCGTTTGGCCGGTGTCTCGAACGGCATCATCAGTCATTACTTTCAGGACAAGAACGGCCTGATCGCCGCCACGGCGCAGTATCTGATGAGTGTCCTCAGCGAGAACGTCACCGCGCGCCGTCAGGCGCTGGAGGACAGCAGCCCGCGGGCGCACCTCCAGGTGATCATCGAAGGCAACTTCGACGCCAGCCAGGTCAATGGCCCGGCAATGAAAACCTGGCTGGCCTTCTGGGCCACCAGCATGCACCACCCGTCTTTGCACAGGTTGCAGCGGATCAACGATCACCGCCTGTATTCCAACCTGTGCTGCCAGTTCCGCCGCGTCCTGCCGCTGGATGATGCACGCAGCGCAGCGCGAGGCCTGGCAGCCCTGATCGACGGTTTGTGGCTGCGCGGCGCGCTGTCGGGAGACTCTTTCGACACCGAGCAGGCGCACCGGATCGCTTACGAATACATGGATTTCCAACTGGCTAAGCAGGAGCGCTAGAGCACATTACAAGACGCTCGGCCCCCTGAACTGCCACTGACCAGCGCGCCCAGGCTACACGGCACGCCCAGTGGTGAACGCCAACCACTCATGCACTTGCGAGGACTATCAACATGGCCCGTTTCGAACTGCAAAAACTCTACATTGACGGCGGCTACACCGACGCCGGCAGCGACGCCACCTTCGATGCCATCAACCCGGCCAACGGTGAAGTTCTCGCTCAAGTGCAACGTGCGACTAAAGAAGACGTCGAGCGCGCTGTCGTCAGCGCCGAAAAAGGCCAGAAGATCTGGGCCGCGATGACCGCCATGGAGCGTTCGCGCATCCTGCGTCGCGCCGTGGACATCCTGCGCGAGCGCAACGATGAACTGGCTGCCCTGGAAACCCTGGACACCGGCAAGGCCTACTCCGAAACCAAGTATGTCGACATCGTCACCGGCGCCGACGTGCTGGAATACTACGCGGGCCTGGTACCGGCCATCGAAGGCGAGCAGATCCCGCTGCGCACCACTTCGTTCGTCTACACCCGTCGCGAGCCGCTGGGCGTCGTGGCCGGTATCGGCGCGTGGAACTACCCGATCCAGATCGCCCTGTGGAAATCCGCGCCAGCCCTGGCGGCCGGTAACGCGATGATCTTCAAGCCAAGCGAAGTCACTTCGCTGACCACCCTGAAACTGGCCGAGATCTACACCGAAGCCGGCGTTCCGGCTGGCGTGTTCAACGTCCTGACCGGTAGCGGCCGCGAAGTCGGCACCTGGCTGACCGAACACCCGCGCATCGAGAAAGTCTCCTTCACCGGCGGCACCGACACCGGCAAGAAGGTCATGGCCAGCGCTTCCAGCTCCTCGCTGAAAGACGTGACCATGGAACTGGGCGGCAAGTCGCCGCTGATCATCTTCGACGACGCCGACCTGGATCGCGCCGCCGACACCGCGATGATGGCCAACTTCTACAGCTCCGGTCAGGTCTGCACCAACGGTACCCGCGTCTTCGTACCGAGCCACCTGAAAGCCGCTTTCGAAGCCAAGATCGTCGAGCGCGTCGCGCGCATTCGCGTTGGCAACCCGGAAGACGAAAACACCAACTTCGGCCCGCTGGTCAGCTTCGCCCACATGGAAAGCGTGTTGGGCTACATCGCCAAGGGCAAGGAAGAAGGCGCCCGCCTGCTGTGCGGCGGCGAACGCCTGACCGACGGCGCATTCGCCAAAGGTGCTTTCGTGGCGCCGACCGTGTTCACCGACTGCACCGACGAGATGACCATCGTTCGCGAAGAAATCTTCGGCCCGGTGATGAGCATCCTGACCTACGAAACCGAAGAAGAAGTGATCCGTCGCGCCAACGACACCGACTTCGGCCTGGCCGCCGGTGTGGTAACCCGTGACCTGAACCGCGCGCACCGCGTGATTCATCAGCTCGAAGCCGGTATCTGCTGGATCAACGCCTGGGGCGAATCCGACGCCAAGATGCCGGTCGGCGGCTACAAGCAGTCGGGTGTTGGCCGTGAGAACGGCATCAGCTCGCTGAACAACTTCACCCGCATCAAATCGGTACAGGTCGAGCTGGGCGACTACGCCTCGGTGTTCTAAGACACCCAGCCTGAACGACAAACCCTGTAGCCGCTGCCGAACTTGCGAGGCTGCGACAAGGCCCGTAGGGCCTTCGAGAGCCTCAAGAGCGCGTCCCGTTCCGGGCCGATCGCAGCCTTCGGCAGCGGCTACAGGTTTATTGATCGTCCGATCTGACCCCATCTCAAAGAGGGTGCATTCAATGTCCCAAGAATACGATTACATCATCATCGGTGCCGGCTCCGCCGGTAACACCCTGGCGACCCGTCTGACTGAAGACGAAGGCGTCACCGTGCTGCTGCTCGAAGCCGGCGGCCCGGACTACCGTTTCGACTTCCGCACGCAGATGCCGGCCGCCCTGGCGTTCCCGCTGCAAGGCCGTCGCTACAACTGGGCCTACGAAACCGACCCGGAGCCACACATGAACGGTCGCCGGATGGAATGCGGCCGCGGCAAGGGCCTGGGCGGCTCGTCGCTGATCAACGGCATGTGCTACATCCGCGGCAACGCCATGGACTACGACGGCTGGGCAAAACTGCCAGGCCTGGAAGACTGGACCTACCTGGACTGCCTGCCGTACTTCCGTAAAGCCGAAACCCGCGACATCGGCCCGAACGACTACCACGGCGGCGACGGCCCGGTCAGCGTGACCACGCCGAAAGCCGGCAACAACCCGCTGTTCCACGCCATGGTCGAAGCCGGCGTGCAGGCCGGTTACCCGCGTACCGAAGACCTCAACGGCTACCAGCAGGAGGGTTTCGGCCCGATGGACCGTACCGTGACGCCTAAAGGCCGTCGCGCCAGTACCGCCCGCGGTTACCTCGACGTGGCGAAAAAGCGTTCGACCCTGAGCATCGTCACCCACGCCCTGACCGACAAGATCCTGTTCGAAGGCAAGCGTGCCGTTGGCGTGCGTTACCTGGTCGGTTCCGCCGAAGAGCGCGTCGAAGCCCGTGCCCGCAAGGAAGTGCTGCTGTGCTCCGGCGCCATCGCCTCGCCACAGATCCTGCAACGTTCCGGCGTCGGCCCGGCCAAGCTCCTGGAAAGCCTGGACATCCCGGTGGTCCACGACCTGCCGGGCGTTGGTGAAAACCTGCAAGACCACCTGGAACTGTACCTGCAGTACGCCTGCACCCAGCCGGTCTCGCTGTACCCATCGCTGCTCTGGTACAACCAGCCAGCCATCGGTGCCGAGTGGCTGTTCAACGGCACCGGCATCGGCGCCAGCAACCAGTTCGAAGCCGGCGGTTTCATACGCACTCGCGAAGAGTTCGAATGGCCGAACATCCAGTACCACTTCCTGCCGGTGGCGATTAACTACAACGGCAGCAACGGTGTAAAAGAACACGGCTTCCAGGCGCACATGGGTTCCATGCGCTCGCCAAGCCGCGGCCGGATCCAGCTCAAGTCGAAGAACCCGCGCGACTACCCGAGCATCCTCTTCAACTACATGGCCACCGAGCAGGACTGGCAGGAATTCCGCGACGGCATCCGCCTGACCCGGGAAATCATGCAACAGCCGGCGCTGGACGCCTTCCGCGGCCGCGAAATCAGCCCGGGCATCGAAGTGCAGACCGACGAGCAACTGGATAAATTCATCCGCGAGCACGCCGAAACCGCGTTCCACCCATCCTGCTCGTGCAAGATGGGCACCGACGAAATGGCCGTGGTCGATGGCCAGGGTCGCGTGCATGGCATGCAGGGTCTGCGCGTGGTCGATGCCTCGATCATGCCGATCATCACCACCGGCAACCTGAACGCGCCGACGATCATGATGGCCGAGAAAATCGCCGACAAGATCCGTGGCCGTCAGCCTCTGCCACGCAGCAAGGCCGCCTACTACGTGGCGGGCGATGCCCCGGTACGTGGCAAGCCGGTACGTGAAGTGAGCGCTACCGCGCAGTAACTTCGAACGGCGCCGATCGCAACGATCGGCGCCCTTTTGCTGTATCCGACCTGTAGCCGCTGCCGCAGGTTCGGGCCGCGTTCGGACGATCGGCGGCGCAGCCGACGTAAACCAGCCACCACGATTCACCAGGCAAGAACCCGATTGCCGAATCACAGCCCTTGGCCACAACTACAGTTCTCCAACATTTCCCTGCCCCTCCCCGCTTGATACCGCCCATCGCACAGGCCTAATCTAGGCGCTCGCAGCATTCCCCAGCACCTTTTCCGACCTGGCTTCAAAGCCCTTCGGGCTTTATCGCGAGCAATCGAGCGTCGACCGGCTGCTCCTACAGAAAACCCCTGGCCCGACGCCCGCTTGCTCTCGATAAGGCCTGCAACAGCCAGACTGTTCACATGGAGGTTCCTCAGATGTTCGATTTCCACCCCCAGCTCAAGCAGCGCTTCGCTGCCTTGCGCACGGGCGCCGAATTCTTTTCCCTGCGCTACGTGCGCGAATCCGGCCAGTACCTGTCGGTGCGCAAGAACGTCGCGGAGCCGCCGAGCCTGAGCCGCGACGAAGGCGCGATGCTCACCGTGCGGGTCAATGGCGTCGAGGCTTACGCCGCCACCAACGACCTGTCGCAAAGCGGCCTGCAGACCGCGCTGCAACGCGCCGAGCAACAAGCCCGGCTGATCGCCGCCCACGCCCTGCTTGACCTGCGCGAACAGGCGGTGTCCAGCGACCGCGGCGACTACTTCTCGCCCAACCTCGACCAACCCTTTCCCTCCCTGAGCGACTGCTACCAGTTGCTCGGCGACGAATCCGCGGCCGTGCCCAAGGACGAGCGCCTGGTGAACTGGCAGGTCAGCCTCGGCCTCACCCAGGTCGAGCAGATCTACCTCAACAGCGCCGGCGCCGAACTGCGCCAGGCCCAGCGCTTCGTCTACCCGGGCATGGACGTCACCGCCTACGACGGCAGCGACAGCCAGACCCGCAGCCTGGGCCGCGAGAACTTCGGCCAGCAGGGCGGCGCCGACGTAATCAGCCGCTGCGGGCTGATCGGCGCCGGGGCCCAGGTCGCCGACCAGGCGCTGCAATTGCTGCTCGCGCCCAATACGCCCCAGGGCCCGCGCGACCTGTTGCTGATGCCGGACCAGATGATGCTGCAGATCCACGAATCCATCGGCCACCCGCTGGAGCTGGACCGCATCCTCGGCGACGAGCGCAACTACGCCGGCACCAGCTTCGTGAAAAGCAGCGACTTCGGCAGCCTGCAATATGGCTCCAGCCTGCTCAACGTGACCTTCGACCCGGACATTCCCGAGCAACTGGCCAGCTACGGCCATGACGACGATGGCACGCCCGCCAGCAAGCAGTTCCTGATCAAGCAGGGCCTGCTGCTGCGCCCGCTGGGCGGCGCGCTCTCGCAATTTCGCGCCGGCCTCGACGGCGTGGCCAACAGCCGCGCCTGCAGCTGGAACCGCCCGCCCATCGACCGCATGGCCAACCTCAATATCGAACCCGGCGACCAGCCGCTGGAGAAGCTGATCGGCGGTATCGAGAACGGCATCCTGATGTCCACCAACCGTTCCTGGTCCATCGACGATGCGCGCAACAAGTTCCAGTTCGGCTGTGAATGGGGCCAGTTGATCGAGAACGGCGAACTCAAGGGCGTGGTGAAAAACCCCAACTACCGGGCGATTTCCGCGCACTTCTGGAAAAACCTCAGCGCCGTCGGCGACGCCAGCACCTTCCAGGTCCTGGGCACGCCGAACTGCGGCAAGGGCGAGCCGAACCAGGTGATCCGCGTCGGCCATGCCTCGCCGGCCTGTGTGTTCAGCCATGTCGATGTATTTGGAGGAGATGCCTGATGAGTACGTCCCTGAATCAGGCCGAGCAGTTCAAGGCCTTGGTGGACTGGCTGCGCGATGCCGTGCGCGAGCCCGAACAGTTCACCCTGAGCTACGCCGCCGAGTCTTCGCAGTTCATCCGTTTCAACCACGCCAAGGTGCGCCAGGCCGGGCAAGTGCAGCAGGCCAGCCTCGGCTTCAAGCTGATCGACGACGGGCGCCATGCCGACCTCGAGATCACCCTCGCCGGCGACCCGCAGGTCGATGTCCAGCGCCTGGCCGAAGGCCTGCAACAGTTGCGCGAGACCCTGCCGCTGCTGCCCCGGGACCCGTACCTGCTGCTCAACCCCGATGCCTGGAACACCCACAATGTGCAGGAGCACCCGCTGCCCAGCAGCGAGCAGGTAGTGGCCGAAATCGGCCAGGCCGCCGCCGGGCTGGACCTGGTGGGGTTCTATGCGGCCGGCCCGATCAGCCGGGGTTTTGCCAGCTCCTCGGGAGCCTTTGGCTGGCACCAGGCCAACAGCTTCAACTTCGACTTCAGCCTGTTCCACGAGAATGGCCAGGCCGTCAAAGCCAGCTACGCCGGGCATGAATGGAGCAGCCAGGGCTTCGCCCAGCGCTTCCAGCAGGCCCGGGAACAGCTGGCGTTTCTCGGACGACCGCTGCGCACCCTGGCGCCCGGGCAGTATCGCGCCTACCTGGCGCCGGCGGCCCTGGAGGAAATCATGGGCATGCTGAGCTGGGGCGGGTTTTCCGCGCAGTCCATCGCCAGCAAACACAGCCCGCTGCAAAAGCTCTATGCCGGCGATGCCAGCCTGAGCCCCCTGGTGTCGCTGGACGAGCAGGTCAGCGGCTCGTTGAGCCCGGCGTTTTCCGATGAAGGCTACCCGCGCAGCGACCTGTCGCTGATCGCCGGCGGCGTCGCCCAAGGGCAACTGATCAACTCGCGCAGCGCCGCCGAATACCGCCTGGCCACCAACGGTGCCGGCAGCGGCGAATACCCCAGCGCGTTGAACATGGCGCCCGGGCAGTTGTCGCAGCAGGAGATTCTCAAGCAACTGGGCACCGGCCTGTACATCAGCAACCTGTGGTACCTGAACTACTCGGACCAGCCGGCGGCGCGCCTGACCGGCATGACCCGCTTCGCCACCTTCTGGGTGGAGAACGGCGAAATCCAGGCTCCGGTCAGCACCATGCGTTTCGATGACAGCGTCTACAGCCTGCTGGGTTCGCACCTGGAAGGCCTGACCCGGGAGCGCGAGCTGCTGCTGTCGGCCAGTACCTACAGCCAGCGCCAGACCGCCTCGGCGCAATTGCCGGGCGCGCTGGTGAGCCGGCTGACGCTGACCTTGTAACCGCTGTCGCACGCAAATCTCGCTCCTACGGGATGGCGTCTGTAGGCGCGAGGTTTGCCCGCGATGCGGTTGCAGGGGGATACGTGCTCACCACAAGAAAGAGGTCCCATGCCCAACCGTGCCGAACTTGACGCCACCACCGCCCGCTGGCTGCCATGGGTGGTGGCCATCGCCTTTTTCATGCAATCCCTCGACGGGACCATCCTCAACACCGCCCTGCCGGCCATGGCCCGCGACCTGGCGGAAGATCCGTTGCGCATGCAGGGCGTGGTCATCGCCTACATGCTCACCGTGGCGCTGCTGATCCCTGCCTCGGGCTGGATCGCCGACCGTTTCGGCACCAAGAAGATCTTCTTCGGCGCCATCTTGCTGTTCAGCATCGGCTCGTTGCTCTGTGCCCTGTCCAACTCCCTGAGCATGCTGGTCGGCGCCCGGGTGATCCAGGGCCTGGGCGGCGCCCTGATGCTGCCCGTCGGCCGGCTGGTGGTGCTGCGCGCCTACCCGCGCTCGGAACTGGTGCGGATCATGGGTTTCATCACCATTCCCGGGCTGCTCGGCCCACTGATCGGCCCGACCATGGGCGGCTGGATGGTGCAGTACCTGACCTGGCACTGGATCTTCCTGATCAACCTGCCGGTGGGCGCGATCGGCTGTTATGCCGTCTGGCGCTTCATTCCCGACCTGCGCGGCAGCGAGCGCACGCGTTTCGACGGCCTGGGCTTTTTGCTGTTCGGCGCGGCAATGGTGCTGATCACCATCGCCATGGAAGGCCTGGGCGAACTGCACCTGCCGCACCTGCGGGTGATGTTGCTGCTGTTCGGCGGCCTGGCCTGCCTCGCGGCCTACTGGCTGCGGGCCGGGCATATCGACAATCCGCTGTTCGCGCCTTCGCTGTTCAAGGTGCGGACTTTTGCCGTGGGCATCCTCGGCAATCTGTTCGCCCGCCTCGGCAGCGGCGCCCTGCCGTTCCTGGTGCCGCTGCTGCTGCAAGTGGCCCTCGGTTATTCACCGTCACAGGCCGGGATGAGCATGCTGCCGCTGGCCGCCGCGGCGATGCTCGCCAAGTCCATCGCCCGCCCGCTGATCGAACGCCTGGGCTATCGCATCGTCCTCACTGGCAACACCCTGGCGCTGGGGATCATGCTCGCCAGCATGGGCCTGGTCACGCAGCAGACGCCCTACCCGCTGCTGCTGGGCATGCTGGCGGTGCTGGGGGCGATCAACTCGCTGCAGTTCACGGCGATGAACACCGTGACCCTGATCGACCTCGACGACGCTTCCGCCAGCAGCGGCAACAGCCTGCTGTCGGTGGTGGCGCAACTGTCCCTGAGCCTGGGGGTGGCCTGCGCCGGCGCGCTGCTCGGCGGCTTCACCGCCGAAGTCGGCAATGACGGCGTGAACACCGTGCTCGGCGCCTTCCAGCTGACCTTCCTCACGGTGGGGATCATGGCAATGCTGGCGGCGGCGATCTTCCTGCAGCTGTCGCCCAGGGACGGCCGGCGGGCGAAGAAGGTCCAGGAGCATATCGAGCACTGAGCCGCATCGGATAAAACATGCAGCTCGATTGACGTCGGCTGCGCCGCCGATCGCAGCCTTCGGCAGCGGCTACAGGAGGGAGCGATGGCTCGCTCGTCCAGAAATTGCAGGTAAAGGGAGCGGGACTGATACACTGCGCGACATTTTGTTTTGCAGGCCCGTCCCGTGACCACCATTGCCACCGCTTTTAATACTTTGCCGCTGTCCGCCGCCATGCTGGCTAACCTCGACTCACTCGGTTATGCCCAGATGACGCCGGTCCAGGCGCAAAGCTTGCCGGTGATCCTCAAGGGGATGGACTTGATCGCCCAGGCCAAGACCGGCAGCGGCAAGACCGCCGCGTTCGGCATCGGCCTGCTGAACCCGATCAATCCGCGTTATTTCGGTTGCCAGGCCCTGGTGATCTGCCCGACCCGCGAGCTGGCTGACCAGGTGGCCAAGGAAATCCGCCGCCTGGCCCGCTCCGAAGACAACATCAAGGTCCTGACCCTGTGCGGCGGCGTGTCCTTCGGCCCGCAGATCGCCTCGCTGGAACACGGCGCGCACATCATCGTCGGCACCCCGGGCCGTCTGTCCCAGCACCTGCGCAAGGGTTCGCTGAAACTCGACGGTCTCAACACCCTGGTCCTCGACGAAGCCGACCGCATGCTGGACATGGGCTTCTACGACCCGATCGAAGAGATCATCGCCTACACCCCCGAGCGCCGGCAGACCCTGCTGTTCTCCGCCACCTACCCGGTGGGCATCAAGCAGCTGGCCTCGAAGTTCATGCGCGACCCACAGCAGGTGAAGGCCGAAGCCCTGCACGCCGACAGCCAGATCGAGCAGCGTTTCTACGAGATCTCGCCGGAAGAGCGCATCGACGCGGTGGTCAAGGTGCTGAACCACTTCCGTCCGCAATCCTGCGTAGCCTTCTGCTTCACCAAGCAGCAGGTCCAGGAAACCGTCGACCACCTGACCGCCAAGGGCATGTCCGCGGTGGGCCTGCACGGCGACCTGGAACAGCGCGACCGCGACCAGGTATTGGCGATGTTCGCCAACCGCAGCACCTCGGTGCTGGTGGCCACCGACGTGGCCGCCCGCGGCCTGGACATCGATGCCCTGGACATGGTGATCAACGTCGAACTGGCGCGGGATTCGGAGATCCACATCCACCGCGTCGGCCGCACCGGACGCGCCGGCGAGAAAGGCCTGGCGGTCAGCCTGGTGGCGCCGTCCGAGGCGCACCGCGCCCAGGCCATCGAGCAACTGCAGAAGTCGCCCTTGAACTGGGAACAGATCGACAGCCTGAAATCCCAGGGCGGCGGCCCGCTGCTGCCGGCCATGAGCACCCTGTGCATCGGCGCCGGGCGCAAGGACAAAGTGCGTCCGGGCGACATCCTCGGCGCCCTGACCGGTGAAGCCGGCATCCCCGGCACCCAGGTCGGCAAGATCGCGATCTTCGACTTCCAGGCCTATGTCGCCGTGGACCGCGGCATCGCCAAGCAGGCCCTGCAACGCCTGAACAGCGGCAAGATCAAGGGCCGTTCGCTGCGCGTGCGCATCCTGTAATCCCGCAGCCCCCTTGTAGGAGCGAGCTTGCTCGCGATAGCGTCCGAACGGCCAACATCGATGCTGAACCAGACGCCGTCATCGCGAGCAAGCTCGCTCCTACACAAATTTTGTGTGAGGACACCGTTTTGCGCTCTACCGAAGTCGTGATCATTGGCGCTGGCGCCGCAGGGTTGATGTGTGCGCTGACCGCGGCCGGCCGTGGCCGCCAGGTGCTGCTGCTGGACCACGCCAACAAGGCCGGCAAGAAGATCCTCATGTCCGGCGGTGGGCGCTGCAACTTCACCAATATGTACACCGAGCCGGGCAATTTCCTCTCGCACAACCCGCACTTCTGCAAGTCGGCCCTGGCCCGCTACACCCAGTGGGATTTCATCGGCCTGGTGGCCAAGCACGGCGTGCCGTACCACGAGAAAAAACTCGGCCAGCTGTTCTGCGACAACAAGTCCAGCGACATCCTCGGCATGCTGCTCGACGAGTGCGACCAGGTCGGCGTGCAGCTGCACCTGGACACCTCGATCCAGCAGATCGAGAAGCTCGACAGCGGCTACCTGCTGGAAACCACCCTCGGCCAGCTCCAGTGCCAATCCCTGGTGATCGCCACCGGCGGCCTGTCGATTCCGACCCTGGGCGCCACCGGCTTCGGCTATCAGGTGGCCAGGCAGTTCGGCCACGAGCTGCTGCCGACCCGCGCGGGCCTGGTGCCGTTCACCATCACCGACCAGCTCAAGGAGCTGTGCGGCGAGCTGTCCGGCACCTCGGTGGACTGCCTGGTGAGCTGCAACGACATGAGTTTCCGCGAGAACATCCTGTTCACCCACCGTGGCCTGAGCGGTCCGGCGATCCTGCAGATTTCCTCGTTCTGGGAATCCGGCGACACGGTGGAGATCAACCTGCTGCCGGACCACGACGCCGCTAGCTGGCTGCAACAGCAACAGGCCGAACGCCCGAACAGCGAGCTGAAGACCCTGCTCGGCGAGATCTTCACCAAGAAGATGGCCGGCCTGCTGGCGGACAACTGGTTCGTCTCCAAGCCGATGAAGCAGTACACCCACGCCGAACTGGCGCAGATCGCCGAGCAACTGGCGTGCTGGAAAGTGGTCCCGGCCGGCACCGAGGGTTATCGCACCGCCGAAGTGACCCTGGGCGGCGTCGACACCCGCGAGGTGTCGTCCAAGACCATGGAGTCGCTGAAGAGCCCGGGGCTGTATTTCATTGGCGAGGTGCTGGACGTCACCGGCCACCTGGGCGGCTTCAACTTCCAGTGGGCCTGGGCCTCCGGCTACGCGGCCGCGCAGTACGTCTGATCCGCTTCCCGGCATTCCCCTGACACCTGTAGCCGCTGCCGCAGGAGCCGCAGAACCGGCCACTGCGGTGGGACAGGCCGAACACGGTCGCCTGTTATGCGGCCGCTGCGCGCCCGATCGCAGCCTCGCGGGGCTCGGCAGCGGCTACAAGGTTTCCCCATTTCCTGTAACCGCTGCCGCAGGCTGCGATCGACCCGAAGGGGCGCTACGATCTGGCGTCTCCCCCTGAGGTCCTGCGGACCTATCGCAGCCTTCGGCAGCGGCTACAGCGAGCGTCCGGCAACACGCCGGATGAACACTCCAGCTCCGGGCGGGAACAGAATTTGCCGTCGGATGTGACGACCCCATTGCGCGGTCGTCAATACTGGCTCAATTTAGCGGCATCGCCCCGGAAGGCTTTCTCACTTCATGTCATCGACCAGCTTTCGTCAGTCACTGCGGCGCCTTTGGGCGCTGGATAAATTCAGCTACAGCGTGCGGGTGTTCATCGCTCTGACCGGGAGCATGGCGCTGTGCTGGTACCAGGACGAAATGGCCTTGCTGATCCCCTTGTTCCTGGGGATTATCGCCAGCGCCCTGGCCGAGACCGACGACAGCTGGCAAGGCCGGATCAATGCCCTGGCCGTGACCCTGGTGTGTTTCAGCGTCGCCGCCCTTTCCGTCGAACTGTTGTTCCCCTATCCCTGGATCTTCGTCATCGCCCTGGCGCTGGCCAGCTTTGGCCTGACCATGCTCGGCGCCCTGGGCGAACGTTATGGGGCGATTGCCTCGGCGACCCTGATCCTGTCGGTCTACACCATGATCGGCGTGGACCAGCGCGGCGGCGCCGTCACCGACTTCTGGCACGAACCGCTGCTGCTGGTGGCCGGCGCCGCCTGGTACGGCCTGCTGTCGGTGCTGTGGCAGGCGATGTTTTCCAACCAGCCGGTGCAGCAGAGCCTGGCGCGCCTGTTCCGCGAGCTGGGCTATTACCTCAAGCTCAAGTCGTCGCTGTTCGAGCCGATCCGCCAGCTGGACGTGGAAGCACGCCGGCTGGAACTGGCGCAGCAGAACGGCCGGGTAGTGGCGGCCCTGAACGCCGCCAAGGAAATCATCCTGCACCGGGTCGGCAACGGCCGGCCGGGCTCGAAAGTCAGCCGCTACCTGAAGCTGTACTTCCTCGCTCAGGACATCCACGAACGCGCCAGCTCGTCCCACTACCCCTACAACGCCCTGGCCGATGCGTTCTTCCACAGCGACGTACTGTTCCGCTGCCAGCGCCTGCTGCGCCAGCAGGGCAAGGCTTGCCGGGCCCTGGGCGAATCCATCCAGCTGCGCCAGCCCTTCGTCTACGACGCCAGCTTCGCCGAAGCCCTGAGCGACCTGCACGCCTCCCTGGAACACCTGCGCATCCAGAGCAACCCGGCCTGGCGCGGCCTGCTGCGTTCGCTGCGGGCGCTGGCCGCCAACCTCGGCACCCTCGACCGCCTGCTCAGTGACGCCAGCAACCCCGACGCCCTTGCCGACGCCACCGACAGCAGCCTGCTGGACCGTTCGCCGCGCAACCTCAAGGACGTCTGGACCCGCCTGCGCACCCAGCTGACCCCGACGTCGCTGCTGTTTCGCCACGCCCTGCGCCTGCCCCTGGCCCTGAGCATCGGCTACGGCATGGTGCACCTGATCCACCCCTCCCAGGGTTACTGGATCATCCTCACCACCCTCTTCGTCTGCCAGCCGAACTATGGCGCCACGCGGCGCAAGCTGGGCCAGCGGATCATCGGCACCGCCATCGGCCTGGTGGTCGCCTGGGCGCTGTTCGACCTGTTCCCCAGCCCGCTGGTGCAGTCGCTGTTCGCGATTGCCGCCGGGGTGGTGTTCTTTACCAACCGCACCACCCGCTACACCCTGGCCACCGGCGCCATCACCATCATGGTGCTGTTCTGCTTCAACCAGGTGGGCGACGGCTACGGGCTGTTGCTGCCGCGCCTGTTCGATACCCTGCTGGGCAGCCTGATCGCCGGCCTGGCGGTGTTCCTGTTCCTGCCGGACTGGCAGGGCCGACGCCTGAACAAGGTGCTGGCCAATACCCTGACCTGCAACAGCATCTACCTGCGGCAGATCATGCAGCAGTACGCGGCCGGCAAGAGCGACGACCTGGCGTACCGCCTGGCCCGGCGCAACGCCCACAACGCCGACGCGGCGCTGTCCACCACCCTGGCCAACATGCTGATGGAGCCCGGGCATTTCCGTAAGGAAGCGGACGTGGGCTTTCGCTTCCTGGTGCTCTCGCACACCCTGCTCAGTTACCTCTCCGGCCTCGGCGCGCATCGGGAAACCCAGCTGCCGGCGGAAGTCCGCGAGCACCTGATCGACGGGGCCGGGGTCAGCCTGGCCAGCAGCATCGATGAAATCGCCCAGGGCCTGGCGAGCAAGCAGCCGGTGGCGATCCAGAGCGATGCCGAAGAAGCCCTGGCCAACGAGCTGGAGCAGATGCCGGACGAGATCGATGAAGGCCAGCGGCTGGTGCAGACCCAACTGGCGCTGATCTGCCGCCAACTGGGCCCCTTGCGGACCCTGGCGGCGCATCTGATCAAGGACACCGGCGAAGAACAGGCCGCGTAGCCGCTGCCGCAGGCTGCGATCGCCTCCGCAGGAGGCGCAAGCTTTCAAGAACGCCGCAGGTTTTGGCCTCGGCGCCCAGCCTGCGGCAGCAGCTTTAATGACGCCGTTTCACATCCCGTGCTGGCGCAGCAGGCGGTCGTAGCTGCCGTCGGCTTTCATCGCCTCGATCTCTCGATCGAACCCCGCCACGATCTGCGCATGCGCGGGGTTCTTCAGGCTGACCAGGATATGCAGGCCGTTCTCGCTCAGGGAATTGGGCAGGAACTCCACCGCGTTACGCACCCGCGGCGACTCCCGCGCCAGGTAATAGCGGGCGACGTACTCGTCCTCCAGGGTCAGCTTGACCCGGTCGGCGGCCAGCATGCGCACCGCCATCGCGAAGTTGTGCACCAGGACCTTCTGCAGCTCTGGATCGCTGTCGAAATCGGGGGAGTAGGCATAACCGCGCACCACCGCGATGGGGTACTGGTGCAGTTGCTTGAGGCTGGTGTATTCGATGGGGGCATCCTTGCGCCGGATGAAACGCACCCGATTGACCAGGTACTCCGAGGAGAATTGCCCCAGCTGGGTGCGGGCCTCATTGAACCAGGCATTCACCAGCACGTCGTAACGCCCCTCGCCGACGCCAAGCAAGGCCCGCGCCCAGGGCACCTGTTCGAACTCGCTGGCATAACCGGCCCGGGCCAGCGCGGTGCTGACGATGTCGGTGGCCAGCCCGCCGTTGACCAGCGTCGCATCCGTGAAGGGTGGCCAGGCGTCGGCCACCAATCGCAATTTTTCCGCATAAGCGCTCTGGCCCAGCAACAGCAATCCGATCAAAGCAAAAGCTCGATGCAATCGCGGCATGCGAAAAGATCCTTAGCGGGCGGACAGCCCTGCGTGTTTTTTTGCCCAGACTCGAGGTTCTCCGGCCGGTGGACGGCCGCGACCCAGCTCCTAACAGTAGCTTATGGGCGCCACTGCACAGCGCTTCAGCGCAGATTACACAAAGAAGACCGCTACGAACCAACGCAATGATGGCATTTTGACCTGCCTCACAGAAACGCTACTCCAGCGCCGGGCAAGACAAGCCACCCGCCAGTCGCTTAACATCCGGGCACCGCTTTCCAAAGGATGAAACGATGACAATCGAATGGGTCTGCAAACACCACACCGATCTGGGCAAGGAGCAGCTGTACGCGATCCTGCAGTTGCGTACCAAAGTCTTCGTGGTCGAGCAGAAATGTGCCTACCAGGAAGTCGATGGCCAGGACCTGGAAGGCGACACCTGCCACCTGATGGCCTGGGACGATGACCAACTGGTGGCTTACCTGCGCCTGCTCGACCCGACCTCCCAGGGCGGCGACGTGGTCATCGGCCGCGTGGTGATCGCCCCGCAAGCCCGGGGCAAGGGGCTGGGCCATGAACTGATGGAGCACGCCCTGAAACAGGCGCAGAAACGCTGGCCGCACATACCGATCTATCTGTCGGCCCAGGCGCATTTGCAGGGGTATTACGGGCGCTACGGCTTCAATGTCGTGGGCGAGGAGTACCTGGAAGACGATATTCCCCATATCGGCATGCGCCGGGCCTGAGAACGCTATCGCGAGCAAGCTCGCTCCTACAGGGACGGCACAAATCCTGTAGGAGCGAGCTTACTCGCGACAGGATCGACCGACCGCCGCGAATCCCTCAGGGATACTCCAGCACTGTCTTGATCCGCGACAGGTTCGCTTCGATCCAACCCTTGTCGATCGCGCCCCAGCTTTTGATCCGATAGCTGCCGGCATGATTGCGCGCGCCGTCCTGCTGCTCGAACTCACAGACGATATCCAGATCCGCCAGGGCGGCGATGGTGTCCTGCGCCGTGCGCCGCGGCATGCCGGTGGCCTCGGTCAGGGCCGGGACATTGCTGGCCAGGCCGCTGTCGATCAGGTACGCCACATACAGCCGGCGGTAAAAGCTGCTCTTGGTCTTGCTCACATCCATCGCCCGTTCCTTGTACAGGGTTACTCGGAACCACCTGCCCTGGCTTGCAGGTCGCGCCAGGTCAGGTAGACCCGCAGGTCGAATTCCAGTTGGTGATAGCCCGGCAGCATGTGCTCGCAGAGCTTGTAGAACGCCTTGTTGTGCTCGCTTTCCTTGAAGTGCGCCAGCTCGTGGACAACGATCATGCGCAGGAACTCCGGCGCCGCCTCCTTGAACAGCGAAGCGATGCGGATTTCCTTCTTGGCCTTGAGCTTGCCGCCCTGGACCCGCGAGATCGTGGTGTGCAGGCCCAGGGCGCGGTGCGTCAGGTCCAGGCGGTTGTCGAACAGCACCTTGTCGATGGCCGGGGCGTTGCGCAGGTACTCCTGCTTCAACTCCAGGGCATAGCCGTACAGCGCCTTGTCGCTCTGCACCCCGTGCTTGCCGGGGTACCGCTGGCTCAGGTAATCGCCCAGCCGCCCTTGCGCAATCAGCTGGCGCACTTGCTCTTGCAGGGTGGCGGGATAGGCCTGGAGGTATTTCAACGCGGTCATGGGGCGGCAACGCAATCACGAAAGGCCGCCAGTGTAGCGAATTCAACCCGGCAACGCGCTCCAGTCGAAAGGCTCGGCAAAGCGCTCGGCATCCGCGGCGATCAATGGCCGCGCCACCAGGAAGCCCTGCACGTACTCGCAGCCGTTGGCCTGCAGCCAGCGGTACTGCTCCAGGGTCTCCACGCCCTCGGCGATCACCAGCACGCCGAACGCCTTGCACAGGTCGATCACGCAGCGCGCCAGCGCCGCATCCCGTGCCGAATCCGGCAACCTGGCGATCAGGTGACGGTCGAGCTTGAGGGTGTCGAGCTCCAGATCCCGCAGGTGGGCCAGCGAACAGGCGCCCGAACCGAAGTCATCCAGCGCCACCCGCACCCCGAGACTGCGCAACAGGCGCAGCTGCTTGCGCGACTCGTCGAGGTTCTGGGTCAAGGCGTCTTCGGTGATTTCGACCTCCAACTGCCGAGGTTCCAGGCCATGGCGCTCCAGGACCTGGCGCAGTTCGGTGGCGAGGTTCGGCATGGCGAACTGGGTGCCGCTCAAACTCACGCCCAGCACGGTCTGTTCGGCGAACAGCGTTTTCCAGGACGCCCGCTGGCTCGCACTCTGCTGATAGATCCAGCTCCCCAGGCGGCTGATCAGCCGCGCCTCCTCCAGCAGCGGCAGAAACAACCCCGGCGGCACATCGCCGACGCTCGGATGCCGCCAGCGCAACAGGGCTTCGAAACCGCGCAGGCGCCCATCGGCAATCGCCACTTGGGGCTGGTACACCAGGTTGAACTCCTTGTGCTCGACCGCGCTGCGCACACTTTCCTCGAGCATCAGCCGCGAGCGGGCACGGCCGTTCATTTCGTGGTCGTAATAGCGATATTGCTGGCGCCCGGCACGCTTGGACTCGTACATGGCGATGTCCGCCGCGCGCATCAGGCCATCCAGGTTGGAACCGCAATCGGGGTAGGTGGCGATACCGATACTGGCCCCCAGCGCGACCTCCAGGCCATCGAACTGCTGACAGATCGATATGCGCTCGATGAGCTTCTCGGAAATCTTCGCCGCCTGTTCCGGAAATTCCAGCTCCAGCAAGGCGGTGAACTCATCGCCGCCCATGCGCGCCAGGATGTCGAAGGAACGCAAGCAGGCCTTTATCTGCTCGGACACCCAGCGCAGCACCCGGTCTCCGGCGTCATGCCCCAGGGAATCGTTGACCCGTTTGAAACCGTCCAGGTCCAGGTACAACAGCACCAGCGACTTGTCGGAGCGCTCGCTGCGCAACAACAGGCTCTCCACGGTCTGGTAGAAACCACGCCGGTTGAGCAGGCCGGTCAGCGGATCGGTCACTGCCTGGTATTCCAGCTGCTGGTGCAGATGACGGACTTCCGACATGTCGAGCAAGGTCACCACCATCGCCTTCTGCTCGCTCGGCAGCGGCGCGCAGGACAACGCCACCGACACCTGCTGGCCCGGAGCCGTACGCAACGTGGCGTCGTGCAGGCGGTAGGTCTCGCCCTTGCGGTAGCTGGCATACAGCTCGGATTCGGCCCACTGCGGCACATGGGGCTTTTGCAGATAGTCGAGCAGCCACGCCCCCTCCAGCTCATTCACCGGAGCGTTGAGCAAGCGTGAAATCGCCGGATTGGCAAAGCGGATGACCCCGCCCTCATCCACCACCAGAATCCCCTCCGCCGCGTTCTCCAGCACCGAGGCATTGAAGGCCCTGGCACTCTCCAGGTCATGGCTCAGGCGCTGCAGTGCGCGGCGATTGCGCTGCTGCTCCAGTAGCGCCTGTACCTTGGGCTTGAGAATCTGCGGATCGAACGGCTTGAACAGATAATCCACCGCGCCGCTGGCGTAGCCCTTGATCACCGCGTCCTTGGACTGCTCGTTGGCGGTGAGGAAAATGATCGGGGTCAGCCGGGTTCGCTGGCTGCCGCGCATCAGGCGGGCGACTTCGAAACCGTCCATTTCCGGCATCTGTACATCCAGCAACACCAGATCGATCTCGTGTTCCAGTAACAGCCCCAGGGCCTCGACACCCGAGGCGGCGGTCATGACCTGCCAGTCGTGGCGCTGCAGGAGTGCTCGCATGCTGAGCAGATTTTCGGGGTAATCATCAACAATCAGTAAGACCGAGCTGGCTTCACCTGGCCGAGTTTGCGCGCATTCCATGCTGCTTCTCTTGTCTGTGTAGGGTCGGCCTGCGAACAAGACCGGACAAATACTGTGACTTCACTCTAGCCCTGGATCCAATAAAGCAGAAGCTGTCACAGCGCCATCATTTAGCCAAAGCCCGAGGCTCCCGACTAACGGTCAGCTCCATAGCTGCTGAAACCGGTGGAAGCGTTTTTTCGACAGATGGTTGACGCCAATTATCCGCCGGACGGGCATTAACAAAAGTCCCTTCTACGCTTATAAAGATCGCCTTCAAAAGCGCAGGCTAAAGCCTTTGTCGGCTTTTTTATCCGGCATCAAATCGGGAAGCTTTGACTATGATCGACCTCGCAACCTGGAATCTGAGCATTCCCGAAGGCAGTCCACCGGCGACTATCGACACCCCCCGACTGGTGGATGGCTTCAAGGATCAATATTTCCATTCCGACACCGGCACCCTGTTCTTCTGGTCGCCCGTCACCGGCTCCCGCACCGCCAATGCCATCTACCCACGCAGCGAGCTGCGTGAAACCTACTCCAACGGCACCCTGAAGAACTGGACCTACCCGGAAGCCGACAACTTGCTCTACGCCACCCTGGCGGTGAACCAGGTGCCGTCCACGGGCAAGATCGTCATCGGCCAGATCCACGCCTACAACAGCACCAAGCCCCTGGTGAAGGTCGAGTACCAGTACAAGACCACCACCCAGAGCGGCAACATAGTCGCCAAGGTCCGCATGCATCCGGACGATACCGATAGCCGGGTGATCATCGTCGCCGAAAACGTGCCGCTGGATCGCGAGTTCTCCTACCTGATCCACCTGAGCCCGGGCGGTGCCCTGGGCGTCAGCGCCGCGGGCTATCAATGGGACACCCAGCTCAGCAGCACCTGGCGTGACAAGCCGCTGTACTTCAAAGCCGGGGTGTACGTGCAGGACAACACCGGCTACACCACCGAAGGCGGCAAGGTGACCTTCTACAAGCTGGATATCGATCACAACCCGACCTGACGCTCCCGCGAATGGCAGATACGTGAGGCATGTCGGGAGACAGGTACAGAAAAACCGCATCGCTGCGGTTTTTTCTCAAGGGGTGGCCAACGCCTTATCGAGCCTAGTGCATGGCGCCAACATCTTCGATGATGCGTTCGAGCATACGGTCAGGGGTGTATCTGCATAAGATATCCCGATCCACCTTGACCGATTTTCCCCTCAGAAAGCTGCCGATGCCCGGAAGCGAGCCATCCACAGTGATGAATATGTTTTCCGGCCGGTAGAAATCCAGGGTCTTTATCGACTCGTTGGTAGTGATCAGCTTCTTGTTGAAGAAAGCTGCCTCGAGTGCTCTCAGCGTCAGGCCCGACTGGCCGTCCTGATTGACTTCCAGCAGCACATCCGCCGCGAGCGATCGGCGGATGTTGTCGTCATATGTCAGGACCTTGTCGATATGGAACCTGGAGTGTTCCTTCGAGGTACTGTCCCGGACGATGGCGAAATCGACGCTCGCACCTTCACGCTCAAGCGCCTGCGCCATGGCCTCAATCCTGGCAACACGCCGCTTGTCCTGTCCAAGAAAGAAGCATTTTGGCGCGTGCTCGTTCGCCGTCGCGGCGTCGACCAGCCCTTGCATTTCGTGGAATCCGAAGGGGAAAAACTGCTCCATGTACTCCATGCCGAAAGCAGCGCACTGGTCTTTGTCGAAGCTATAGATACGATCGAAATGCCGATGCATTTCCCGGACAAAGTCCGCGTCCACCAGATCGCGCATCAACAACACTTTCTTGCCGGTGAAACTGGCGATGACACTGGGAATCAAGCCCCGTTTCACCTGCCCCTCGTTGCAAACCAGGATGTCGTCGCGCCCCACCCGGTTGATCGAAAGCACCAGCTTCCCAAGCCAGCCAGTGCCCACTCTTGGATGGCGTAGCCTTTTGTTGATCGACTTGATGTAGCGGCCCATTCTCTTGGCCGTCGAAGGGAAGACCATCAACCTCGCGCTGTGTCGGGTGGACAAATAATCAATCATCCGACGCTCGTATTGAGCCGTCCAGCCCAGGAAAAAAATCTTCATGTACTACCTGACACGACTACATTCGACTTTAAGAAAGCAGGATTTCTGTATCGTCCAGCCCGAATCAAAACAGCGTCGATACTAACATGATGGCTCCCTGGATAGCCGGCCAAATAATAGCGCAAGGCCACTCCATCCGGATGACAGGCACAAAAAAGCCCGCATCGCTGCGGGCTTTTTTGTGAAACGCTAAGGCTTAGTTGACCTTGGCGTTCAGCTCACCTTTGAGGTAACGCTGGAACATCGCTTCCAGGGAGATCGGCTTGATCTTCGAGGCGTTGCCGGCGGTGCCGAAGGCTTCGTAACGGGCGATGCACACGTCGCGCATGGCGGTCACGGTGGCGCCGAAGAACTTGCGCGGGTCGAACTCGCTCGGGTTGGTGGCCATCAGGCGACGCATCGCACCGGTGGACGCCAGGCGCAGGTCGGTGTCGATGTTGACCTTGCGCACGCCGTACTTGATGCCTTCGACGATTTCTTCAACCGGCACGCCGTAGGTTTCTTTGATGTCGCCGCCGTACTGGTTGATGATCGCCAGCCACTCTTGCGGCACCGAAGACGAACCGTGCATCACCAGGTGGGTGTTGGGGATGCGCTTGTGGATCTCTTTGATGCGGTCGATGGCCAGCACGTCGCCGGTAGGCGGCTTGGTGAACTTGTAGGCACCGTGGCTGGTACCAATGGCGATGGCCAGGGCGTCGACCTGGGTCTTCTTGACGAAGTCCGCGGCTTCTTCCGGGTCGGTCAGCATCTGGCTGTGGTCCAGCACGCCTTCGGCGCCGATGCCGTCTTCTTCACCGGCCATGCCGGTTTCCAGGGAACCCAGGCAGCCCAGCTCGCCTTCCACCGAAACGCCGCAGGCGTGAGCCATGGCCACGGTCTGCTGGGTCACGCGAACGTTGTACTCGTAGTCGGTCGGGGTCTTGCCGTCTTCGCCGAGGGAGCCGTCCATCATGACCGAGGAGAAGCCCAGCTGGATCGAACGCTGGCAGACGTCAGGGCTGGTGCCGTGGTCCTGGTGCATGCACACCGGGATATGCGGGAATTCTTCGATCGCCGCCAGGATCAGGTGACGCAGGAAAGGCGCGCCAGCGTATTTGCGGGCACCGGCCGAAGCCTGGACGATCACCGGAGAGTCAGTCTTGTCAGCGGCTTCCATGATGGCGCGCATCTGTTCAAGGTTGTTGACGTTGAAGGCTGGAACGCCGTAGCCGAATTCGGCTGCGTGGTCCAGCATCTGGCGCATGCTGATGAGTGCCATTGTGTGTATCTCTCCCGGTCGAGGGTCGTTAATCGTGCAAGCCTGCCGTAGCGGCGGCTGCTATTCAAGTGATTGCAGATCGGGGGTCAGCCCGGCCTGCCGGCATTATTACTACTGTAGGAGCGAGCTCGCTCGCGATGGGCTTCGGGACAACGCGATCATCCAGACGGATGGCGTTATCGTTGACGATCATCGCGAGCAAGCTCGCTCCTACAGGCCTACGGCGCTTTACAGCCGCGGCCGATCAAATCGTTGGTGGCGACCCAGTAAACCAGGCCTTCGTCACCTTTTTCGTGAAACGCCAGCATGTCGTTGCTGTACAGCGAACCGGAACCGCTCGGCTCCAGCTTCAGGCGATAGACCTGATCGGCCCCGCCCAACCGCACATCGACTTCCTTGCGGCTGCTGTCGGTATAGCGCCAGACCACTTGCGCCTGGCTGTCACACACCCAGGTCGTCCAGTTGTCCGTCTCGGCCGGTTTGAACAGGTCGAAGTTGGCGCAACCTGCCAGCAATCCCAGCGCAGCCACGGCGATAAAGCCTTTCATCGGTGTTCCTCGGCTGACGGCCCACGGCCGCCAGCACAACGCGTTATCGAATCAGACCCGTCAAGGGCAACCATGTTCCTTGGCCTTGGCTGGAGTCTCGTACTTGTCCAGACCATCGGGCCCCATGCGCTTGTTGATCACAGGCGCAGTCTCGGCCTGCCAGTCGGCCTGATAGCAACCTCTCTCAGGCTCTCCCGACTCGGGCTCCGGCTGGGCAGGCTGGCTGCCGCAACCGGCCAGCAAGCCCGCGACGATCAACAGCGGTAACGTCTTGACCATATGAACACTCCTTTGCCTGGCCATCGGGACTTCAGGCTTTGGCCCGGCTTTCCAGGACTTCGACCGCCGGCAGCACCTTGCCCTCGACGAATTCGAGGAAAGCGCCACCGCCGGTAGAAATGTAGGAGATTTGCTCGGCCACGCCATATTTATCGATGGCCGCCAGGGTGTCGCCGCCGCCGGCGATGGAGAACGCCGCGCTCTCCGCGATGGCCTGGGCCAGCACCTTAGTGCCGTTACCGAACTGGTCGAACTCGAACACGCCGACCGGACCGTTCCACAGGATGGTCTTCGACGACTTCAGCAGCTCGGCGAAGTTCGCCGCGGTTTGCGGGCCGATGTCCAGGATCATGTCGTCGGCCGCCACCTCGGCAATCAGCTTGACGGTAGCGGTCGCGCTTTCGGCGAATTCCTTGGCCACCACCACGTCCACCGGCAGCGGCACACTGACCTTGGCGGCGATGGCGCGCGCGGTATCCAGCAGGTCCGGCTCGTACAGCGACTTGCCGACCGGGTGACCGGCAGCGGCGAGGAAGGTGTTGGCGATGCCGCCGCCGACGATCAGTTGGTCGCAGATCTGGCTCAGGCTATTGAGGACGTCGAGCTTGGTCGAGACCTTGGAGCCGGCGACGATAGCGGCCATCGGCTTGGCCGGGGCGCCCAGGGCCTTGCCCAGCGCGTCCAGCTCGGCGGCCAGCAGCGGGCCGGCAGCGGCGACCTTGGCGAACTTGGCCACGCCGTGGGTCGAACCCTCGGCGCGGTGCGCGGTGCCGAAGGCGTCCATCACGAACACGTCGCACAGGGCGGCGTATTGCTGGGCCAGTTCGTCGGCGTTCTTTTTCTCGCCCTTGTTGAAGCGCACGTTCTCGAACAGCACGATGTCGCCGGCCTTGACGTCGACGCCGCCCAGGTAGTCGGCCACCAGCGGCACTTCACGACCCAGGGCACGGCTCAGGTAGTCGGCCACTGGCTTGAGGCTGTTCTCGGCGGAGAACTCGCCTTCGGTCGGACGGCCGAGGTGCGAGCAGACCATCACGGCCGCGCCTTTTTCCAGGGCCAGCTTGATGGTCGGCAGCGAAGCCAGGATTCGCGCATCGCTGGTGACAACACCGTCCTTGACTGGGACGTTGAGGTCTTCGCGGATCAGTACGCGCTTACCTTGCAGATCGAGGTCGGACATCTTCAACACGGTCATGGGTCGCAATTCCTGGGTTACTGTTTTTTTGGAAACGGGAAGTTAAGAGACAGCTTTGGGTGCGGCTGTTTGCAGATAGTGTCCTGCAACGTCCAGCATTCGGTTGGCAAAACCCCATTCGTTGTCGAACCAGGCCAGGATGTTCACCAGCCGCGGGCCGGAAACACGGGTCTGGCTGGCATCGACGATCGCCGAATGCGGATCATGGTTGAAATCACAACTGGCGTGCGGCAACTCGGTATAGGCCAACAGGCCCTTGAGCGGACCGCTGGTGGCGGCCTCGCGCAGGATCCGGTTGACTTCGCCGGTGTCGGTATCGCTCACGGTCTGCATCGTGATGTCGAGGCAAGACACATTGACGGTCGGCACGCGCACAGCTTTGGCCTGAATTCGCCCGGCAAGTTCCGGCAGCAGCCGTTCGATACCGCGCGCCAGACCAGTGGACACCGGGATCACCGACTGGAACGCCGAACGGGTTCGGCGCAGGTCTTCATGGTGATAGGCGTCGATCACCGGCTGATCGTTCATCGCCGAGTGGATGGTGGTGATCGACACGTATTCCAGGCCAATGGCCTGGTCCAGCAGGCGCAACAGCGGCACGCCGCAATTGGTGGTGCAGGACGCGTTGGACACCAGCAGCTCGTCGCCGGTCAGGCAGTCCTGGTTGACGCCGTAGACAATGGTGGCGTCGACATCCGCCTCGCTGGCCATCGGCTGGGAAAACAGCACCCGCGGCGCACCGGCGTCGAGAAAACGCTGGCCGTCTTCACGGGTGTGATAGGCGCCGGAACATTCGAGCACCAGATCGACGCCCAGGGACGCCCAATCGATGCCTTCGGGGGTGGCACTGCGCAGGACCTTCACGCAGTTGCCATTGATATGCAGACAGTCGCCGTCGACCTTCACTTCGCCGGGAAACCGGCCGTGGGTGGAGTCGAAGCGCGTCAGGTATTCCACGCTGGCCATGTCGGCCAGATCGTTGATCGCGACAATCTCGAACCCGGCCGCAGCCCCCCGTTCGAACAGGGCACGCAAGACACAACGACCGATCCGGCCGTAGCCGTTGAGTGCAACTTTGTAGGGACGCGGTTGAGGCATGGGGTTCTCGTTAGCCGACAACTTCATGAGCGATACAAAACCATTGCAGGAGCGAGCTTGCTCGCGATGGACTTCAGGACGACGCGGTTATCCAGATAGCCAGCGTTATCGTTGACGACCATCGCGAGCAAGCTCGCTCCTACAAAGTGATGCGGCGACCAGAGGCCACCGCATTCGCGCTTCTTTAGTCTTCCAGCAGCTCTTCGGCCTGACCCAGGATGTTTTCCAGGGTGAAACCGAACTCTTCGAACAAGGCCGGCGCAGGCGCCGACTCGCCGTAGGTGGTCATGCCGATGACGCGACCTTCCAGGCCGACGTACTTGTACCAGTAGTCCGCGTGTGCGGCCTCGATGGCGATACGCGCGCTGACCTGCAGCGGCAGGACCGACTGCTTGTAGCCGGCGTCCTGGGCATCGAACACGCTGGTGCATGGCATGGACACCACGCGCACCTTGCGGCCCTGCTCGGTCAGCTTGTCGAAAGCCTGCACCGCCAGGCCGACTTCGGAACCGGTGGCGATCAGGATCAGCTCAGGCTCGCCTGCGCAGTCCTTGAGGACGTAGCCGCCGCGGCTGATTTCGGCGATCTGCACGGCATTGCGGGTCTGATGCTGCAGGTTCTGACGGGAGAAGATCAGCGCCGAAGGGCCGTCCTTGCGCTCGATCGCGTTTTTCCAGGCCACCGCCGATTCCACGGCATCGGCTGGACGCCAGGTGTCGAGGTTCGGGGTGCAGCGCAGGCTGGCGATCTGCTCGATCGGCTGGTGCGTCGGGCCGTCTTCGCCCAGACCGATGGAGTCGTGGGTGTAGACATGGATCACGCGCTGCTTCATCAGGGCCGACATGCGTACCGCGTTGCGCGCGTATTCCATGAACATCAGGAAGGTCGCGCCGTAAGGCACCAGGCCGCCGTGCAGGGCCACGCCGTTCATGATGGCGGTCATGCCGAACTCGCGAACGCCGTAGTACATGTAGTTGCCGCTGGCGTCTTCGGCGCTGACGCCCTTGCAGCCTTTCCACAGGGTCAGGTTGGAACCGGCCAGGTCGGCCGAACCGCCGAGGAATTCCGGCAGCAGCGGGCCGAACGCGTTCAGGGCGTTCTGGCTGGCCTTACGGCTGGCGATGGTTTCGCCCTTGGCCGCGACTTCGGCGATGTAGGCATCGGCCTTCTCGGAGAAATCGGCCGGCAGGTCGCCGCTCAGGCGACGCACCAGCTCGTTGGCCAGCTCGGGGAATTCGGCGGAGTAGGCGGAGAAACGCTGGTCCCACTCGGCTTCGACGGCGCGACCGGCTTCCTTGGCATCCCATTCGGCATAGATGTCGGCCGGGATTTCGAACGGGCCGTGGTTCCACTTCAGCGCGGCGCGGGTCAGGGCGATTTCCTCGGTGCCCAGTGGCGCGCCGTGGCAGTCTTCCTTGCCTTGCTTGTTCGGCGAACCGAAGCCGATGGTGGTCTTGCAGCAGATCAGGGTCGGCTGCTCGCTTTTGCGCGCGGTGTCGATCGCGGTCTTGATCTCTTCCGGGTCGTGACCGTCGACGTTGCGGATCACCTGCCAGTTGTAGGCTTCGAAACGCTTTGGCGTGTCGTCGGTGAACCAGCCTTCGACTTCGCCGTCGATGGAGATGCCGTTGTCATCGTAGAAGGCGATCAGCTTGCCCAGGCCCAGGGTGCCGGCCAGGGAAGCGACTTCATGGGAAATGCCTTCCATCATGCAGCCATCACCCAGGAACACGTAGGTGTGGTGGTCGACGACGTTGTGCCCTGGACGGTTGAACTGCGCCGCCAGGACCTTTTCCGCCAGGGCGAAGCCCACGGCGTTGGCCAGGCCTTGGCCCAGCGGGCCGGTGGTGGTCTCGACGCCCGGGGTGTAGCCGAATTCCGGGTGGCCCGGGGTGCGGCTGTGCAGCTGGCGGAAACTCTTCAGGTCGTCGATGGTGACGTCGTAGCCGGTCAGGTGCAACAGCGAGTAGATCAGCATCGAGCCGTGGCCGTTGGACAGCACGAAGCGGTCACGGTCGGCGAAGGATGGATTGCTCGGGTTGTGCTTCAGATAGTCACGCCAAAGTACTTCGGCGATATCCGCCATCCCCATGGGGGCGCCGGGATGGCCGCTGTTGGCTTTTTGCACGGCATCCATGCTGAGGGCACGAATGGCGTTGGCACGCTCACGACGGCTTGGCATCGCTGATCTCCTGAGGGTTATCTAAGTCGGGTTGAATA
Organism: Pseudomonas sp. NFPP07; assembly: GCF_900115645.1. NCBI lineage: Bacteria > Pseudomonadati > Pseudomonadota > Gammaproteobacteria > Pseudomonadales > Pseudomonadaceae > Pseudomonas > Pseudomonas sp. NFPP07. The sequence goes on along the minus strand of NZ_FOXG01000007.1, from coordinate 301,825 downwards.
AAAACGAATCGGAAAAAGGCGTGCATTTTCCCTCAGCCGGTAGGCGGGGGCAATGACAGATAGTGACTCTGGCGCGTTTTTCCGGTCGATAAAGGGGCAATCGCCTGATGAAACCATTCCGCAGTTCGTTTGTAGAACACAGGGACCTGCGTTAAGTGCCATCTATCGAGCAATATCAAAACTTTTTGATATTGGTCTTGCGAGGTTGGGGGTGCGTCACTAGACTGCTGGCCTTATGAATTTACGCGCGCCCTCCATGAACCATGACGACTGCGACGAGCTGGCGGCCCTGTGCAAGGCCGGCGGCGATCCGCTGCGGCTGAATGTATTGCGCGCGCTGGCCAACGACTCGTTCGGCGTACTGGAGCTGGCGCAGATCTTCGCCATCGGCCAGTCCGGCATGAGCCACCACCTGAAGGTCCTGGCCCAGGCCGACCTGGTGGCAACCCGCCGCGAAGGCAACGCGATCTTCTACCGGCGCGCCCTGCCCCACACCGAACGGCTGGGCGGCAGGCTGCACGCCGCCCTGCTGGATGAAGTGGACAACCTGACGCTGCCCGGCGAAGTGCAATCGCGTATCGGCCTGGTGCACCGCCAGCGGGCGGCCGCCAGCCAGGACTTTTTCTCACGGGTCGCGGAGAAATTTCGCGCCCAGCAGGACCTGATCGCAGGACTGCCCCAGTACCGCGAAAGCGTGCTGGCACTGCTCGACAAACTGAACTTCACGGACACCGCCACGGCGATCGAAGTCGGCCCCGGGGATGGCAGTTTCCTGCCGGAACTGGCCCGTCGTTTCGCCCGGGTGACCGCGTTGGACAACAGCCCGGCCATGCTCGAACTGGCACGCCAGGTCTGTGAGCGCGAAACGCTGGCTAACGTCAGCCTGCAACTGGCCGATGCATTGAATGGCGCGAGCCTGACGGCCGATTGCGTGGTGCTGAACATGGTCCTGCACCATTTCGCCGCACCGGCCGATGCGCTGAAACGCCTGGCCGGCTTGCTGCAACCGGGCGGCAGCCTGTTAGTGACAGAGTTGTGCAGCCACAACCAGAGTTGGGCCAGGGAGGCCTGCGGTGATCTCTGGCTGGGGTTTGACCAGGATGATCTGGCCCGCTGGGCCACCGCTGCGGGACTGGTTCCCGGAGAAAGTCTGTATGTAGGTTTACGTAATGGTTTCCAGATCCAGGTCCGCCACTTTCAGCGACCGGCTGGCGACACTCACCATCGGTAAATTTTAGGAAACCGTCGAGATGAGCGAATACTCCCTTTTCACCTCCGAGTCCGTGTCTGAAGGGCATCCGGACAAAATCGCCGACCAGATTTCCGATGCGGTGCTGGACGCCATCATTGCCCAGGACAAGCACGCCCGCGTAGCGGTGGAAACCCTGGTCAAGACCGGTGTGGCCATCGTCGCCGGCGAAGTCACCACCTCGGCCTGGGTTGACCTGGAGCAGATCGTTCGTGACGTCATCACCGACATCGGCTACACCAGCTCCGACGTCGGTTTCGACGGCGCGACCTGCGGCGTGATGAACATCATCGGCAAGCAGTCCCCCGACATCAACCAGGGTGTCGACCGCGCCAAGCCTGAAGACCAGGGCGCCGGCGACCAGGGCCTGATGTTCGGCTACGCCAGCAACGAAACCGACGTGCTGATGCCGGCCCCGATCACCTTCTCGCACCAACTGGTGCAGCGCCAGGCCGAAGCCCGCAAGTCCGGCCTGCTGCCGTGGCTGCGTCCGGATGCCAAGTCCCAGGTCACCTGCCGCTACGAAGGCGGCAAGGTGGTCGGCATCGATGCCGTGGTCCTGTCGACCCAGCACAACCCTGACGTGTCGTACAAAGACCTGCGCGAAGGCGTGATGGAACTGATCGTCAAGCACGTGCTGCCGGCCGAACTGCTGTCCAAGGACACCCAGTTCCACATCAACCCGACTGGCCAGTTCATCATCGGCGGCCCGGTCGGCGACTGCGGCCTGACCGGTCGCAAGATCATCGTCGACAGCTACGGCGGCATGGCCCGTCACGGCGGCGGCGCGTTCTCCGGCAAGGACCCATCGAAGGTCGACCGTTCGGCCGCCTACGCCGGTCGTTACGTGGCCAAGAACATCGTCGCCGCCGGCCTGGCCGAGCGCTGCGAGATCCAGGTGTCCTACGCCATCGGCGTGGCGCAACCGACTTCGATCTCGCTGAACACCTTCGGCACCGGCAAGATCAGCGACGACAAGATCATCAAGCTGGTGCGCGAAGTGTTCGACCTGCGTCCGTACGCAATCACCACCATGCTCGACCTGCTGCACCCGATGTATCGCGAAACCGCGGCCTACGGCCACTTCGGCCGTACCCCGCAAACCAAGACCGTAGGTGATGACACCTTCACCACCTTCACCTGGGAAAAGACCGACCGCGCCGAAACCCTGCGCGCCGCTGCCAACCTGTAATCCCGGCAGCACTTACCCAAGCCCCGCACGGTTCGCCTTGCGGGGCTTTTTTGTGGCTGAAGGTTTCATGATTTGCAGGGCGCTCCTATAGGGTCAGCCTGATTCCTGGGGGTATAAGCCGGCTCGCGAAAAACCGGCGCATCGTCCAACCAGCCCGCGAAATACCCGGCAATCCATACGCCCTTTCTCTCTCCCGCCCACCCCTCTAGCCTGCAATCTGACTCCCCGAGCAAGGATGCTCCCCATGTCCTACAGAGCAACGCTATTGGCCGCAATCCACCTGAGCGCCATCGCCCTGCCAAGCGTCGCCAGCCCGTGCCCCGACTGGACACCTGCCCAGGCGCAAACCGAAACGGCCACCCTGCAACAGCAAATCAATCGCTGGGACGACAGCTACCACCGTGAAGGCCTGTCGCCGGTGACTGACGAGCTCTACGACCAGTCCCGCGCCCGGCTCGAACATTGGCAAAGCTGTTTCCCCACCGTCAGCGCAGGCCGCGCCAACCCGCTACGCACCGCACGCGGTACTGTCCCGCACCCCATTCCCCATACCGGTGTGGAGAAACTGGCCGATGAAAGTGCCGTACGCCAGTGGCTCGCCGGGCGCGAGGAGGTCTGGGTACAGCCCAAGATCGACGGCGTGGCCGTGACCCTGATCTATCGCCAGGGACGCTTCCAGCAAGCCATCAGCCGCGGGGATGGCCTTCAGGGCCAGGACTGGACCGGGCCCGCGCAACTGATAAGCGCCATCCCCAAGCGCCTGCCCGAACCTCGGGACCTGCTGCTACAGGGCGAGCTCTATTGGCGCCAGAACGATCACATACAGGCCAAGGCCGGCAGCCTGAATGCCCGCGGCCAGGTTGCCGGCCTATTGGCCCGCAACCAGCTGGACCCTCGGCAAGCCAGCCGGATCGGCCTGTTCGTCTGGGACTGGCCACAAGGCCCGAGCACCCTGGCGCAGCGCCTGGCCGGCCTCAAGGCCCTGGGATTTGCCCACAGCAGCGAGTACAGCCAGCGCGTCAGCACATTCGCCGAGGTCCGGCACTGGCGAGAGCACTGGTATCGCTCGGCCCTGCCCTTCGCCAGCGATGGCATCGTCCTGCGCCAGAGCCGACGCCCAGAGGCGCAACGCTGGCAGGCCAAGGCGCCCTACTGGATCGCCGCGTGGAAATACCCGTTCGCCCAGGCCCTGGCCAGGGTGCGCAAGGTCGACTTCAAGATCGGCCGCACTGGCCGGATCACCCCGATGCTTGAGCTGGAGCCGGTCCTGCTCGACGACCGGCAGATCAGGCGGGTCAGCGTCGGCTCGCTGCCGCGCTGGCAGAAACTGGATATCCGCCCTGGCGACCAGGTGTCGATCAGCCTCGCCGGCCTGACCATCCCGCGCCTGAACGCGGTGATACTGCGCACGCCCCAGCGTGTGCCGCTGCAGGTTCCGGATGCCTCGGCCTTCCATGCGCTCAGTTGCTGGCACCCCCTGCCCGGCTGTGAGAGCCAGTTCCTAGCACGCTTGACCTGGCTGAGCGGAAAATCCGGGCTGGACCTGCCCCATGTCGGCCCCGGCACCTGGGAGAAGCTGGTGGACGCCGGACTGATCAACGGCTTGGTCGATTGGTTGACCCTTGAACCTGCAGAGCTTGCTAACATTACCGGCCTTGGCGAACGCAGCATCGCGCGTTTGCTGAGCAGCCTGCACAGCGCCCGCCGGCAGCCGTTTCATCGCTGGCTCAAAGCCCTTGGACTGCCACCGACCGGCGATGCCAGGCTCGAAGATGGCTGGGCGGCGTTGGCGGCCAGAACCACCGAACAATGGCAGGCCCAAAGCGCTATCGGCCCGGGACGCGCCGCTCAGTTGAGCGCCTTTTTCCGCGATCCGCAGGTCCTGGCCGTGAGTGAAGAATTACGTGCCGCCGGAATCGAAGGCTTCTGAGGCTTTTACAGCCGGCGGCGTTGAACCCCGGGGACGCAGATGGCTCAAACAGCCCGTCGCCCCACTCCTGCTATTCATCTTTTCACATGGAGCCTTTATGAAATTTCTTGCACCGCTCACCCTCTTCGCCGCATTCGCCCTGACAACCCCAGCCCTGATGGCCGCCGAGCAGGCCCCGGAACTCACCGGCTGCGCCGCCAAGCGCCAGGCCATCAGCACCCAGCTCGAACAGGCCAAGGCCCACGGCAACAGCGAACAACAGGCCGGCCTGGAAAAAGCCCTGAGCGAAGCCACCGCGAACTGCACCGACGCCTCGCTGAAAAAGGAACGCGAAAACAAGGTGCTGGACGCCAAGCATGAAGTCAGCCGGCGCCAGACCGACCTGGACAAGGCCATGAAAAAAGGCGACGCCGAAAAGATCAACAAGCGCAAGGACAAGCTGGCCGAGTCCCGCAAGGAATTGCAGGAAGCCCTCGACGAACTGGACAAGTAAGTTCGAGCCGCCGCGGCTGATGTGCCCGCCGCAGACACCTCAGGCGACAGAATCAGTGATCGCGAAACTCTTTATGGCAGGCGCTGCAGGCATCTTCGACTTTCTGTACCGCCGGCCCCAGGTTGCTGGCCTTGTACGGCTGGACCTTGCTGGCGATGACCAGTTCACCGGTGGCCTCCTCGAGGGTACGGGCCAGTTCCTGGAAACGTGCCTGCTTCTGCCAGACATCGTCAGTCGCGCTGGTGTGCTCCTGTTCCTTGACCTGCGGGAAATGCTTCCAGGGTTCGTGGGACAGGTTGTCCAGCTTGATCGCGCCTTCGGTAAAGCGCGGGCCGTCGAACGGGATACGCCCACGGAGCATGCCGCCCAGGTCTTCACCGGTCTTGAGCATCTGTTTGAAGATCGCCTTGCGCTGACCCAGCGGGGAGTTCGGATCGACACCGCCGCAGGCGGACAGCGTCAGGCAGGCCAGCAATACAACAGAGAGTCTTTTAAGCGTCATGGTGGCTTCGGGTCACGGGAAACGGCCGCCAGTATCCTCGCCTGTCCGGCAAAGACCAATAGCCCTATTAACAATATGGATTGCCTGACGTTGCCATGCGCCCAGGCAAGCCACAAAGGAAGTACCCAATGAACACCCGTTTCAAGCTGTGGCGTCGACACCTGGCCTGGGCCTTGCCGACCGCGATCCTGCTGGCCGGATGCAATGGCGGCGAAGTCGGCAAGCCACCCCAGCCCCATGCCATCGCCACCTATACCAGCGCCAGTTGGGAAACCTTGCCCACTGTGTCCGACGACGACCTGCTGGCCGGCTTCGGTTCCTGGCGCAGCGCCTGTACCCGGCTGAAAGCCGACCCGGTGTGGGGCCCGACCTGCGCGACGGCGGCCAATGTGCCGCTCACCGCCCTCGATGTCCGCAGCTTCCTCAAGCAGCACCTGGACGTCTACGGCCTGCGCTCGGCCAGCGGCAGCAGCAATGGCCTGATCACCGGCTACTACGAGCCGGTCTATCCGGGCAGCCTGACCCAGACCCAGGCTGCGTCAGTGCCAGTCTATGGCGTGCCGGAAGACATGATCATCGTCGCCCTCGACAGCATTTATCCCGAACTCAAGGGCAAGCGCCTGCGCGGCCGCCTCGAAGGCCGGGTGCTGAAACCCTACGACGATGCCGCGACCATCGAGACCAAGGGGGTCAAGGCGCCGGTGATCGCCTGGCTGACCGACCCGATGAACCTGCAATTCCTGCAGATCCAGGGCTCGGGCCGCATCCAGCTGGAAGACGGGCGCCAGTTGCGCATCGGTTATGCCGACCAGAACGGCCACCCGTACCGCCCCATCGGCCGCTGGCTGGTGGGTCAGGGCGAGCTGAAGAAAGAGGACGTGACCATGGGTACCATCGCGGCCTGGGCCAAGGCCAACCCCAATCGCATCCCGGAACTGCTGGGCAGCAACCCCAGCTACGTGTTCTTCAACCGCAACCCGGACAGCAACGAAGGCCCGCGCGGCTCGCTGAACGTACCGCTGACGTCCGGCTACAGCGTGGCGGTGGACCGCAAGGTGATCCCCCTGGGCAGCCTGTTGTGGCTCTCCACCACCCGGCCCGATGGCAGCAGCCTGATCCGCCCGGTGGCGGCACAGGACACCGGTGGCGCGATCGCCGGCGAAGTTCGCGCCGACCTGTTCTGGGGCACCGGCGACGCGGCCGGGCAACTGGCGGGAGACATGAAACAGCAGGGCCAGATCTGGATGCTCTGGCCCAAGGGCGCCACGCTGCCGAAAGTGCCTCAAGTCACCGACAGCAAATGACCCTGTAGCCCCGTAGCCGCTGCCGAGCCCGCGAGGCTGCGATCGACTGCGTAGCAGGCGCAAAACCTGAGAATGCGCGGGGTCAGGATAACCGCGCCGGCTGCACGCCCAAGCGCAGCTTCGCGGGCTCGGCAGCGGCTACAGGATCAGATCGAAACGAAAAAGAAGCTGGCAATCAGCGCCATGCCGACGAGCCACACCAGCGAGCGCAGGATCGCCCAGTCCGCCAGGTAGCAGATGATGTACAGCAGGCGGCTGGTGATGAACAGCACCGCCAGCACATCGATGGTCACCAGTTCGGCGACGTTGGCGATGTGGGCAACGATCACCCCCGCGGCAAAGGCCGGGGTCACTTCAAAACTGTTGAGCTGCGCCGCTTGCGCCCGCCGGGCGAAACCTTCGAGGGTTTCGAGGTAGGCCCGCGGGTCATGGTTCTGCCGCAGGCCAAAGTCGCCCCCGCTGAACTTGGCGATGCTGTTACACAGGTACGGCAGGAAGATGGCGATCAATACACACCAGAAAGCGACGGTCATGGCAGAGTCCTTTTTAAAGTCATGAGGGGAGCGGGGTCAGAACTTCATCACCAGCATGCCGATCAGCACCAGCCCACAAGCTAAGAGCCGAGGTCGGCCGAAAGGTTCTTTCAGGTAACGCATGCCGAACAGCACCACCAGGATCACGCTGATTTCCCGCAGCGCCGCCGCCTCGGCGATCGATCCCAGCTGCATGGCCCACAGCACCAGAGCGTAGCTGAACAATACGCAGAACCCGACGCTCAACCCCAGCCTCCATTGTTCGCGCCAGAACAGGCTGAAGGCCGCACGCTTGCGCAGCAACGCCAGCAACGGAAAGGGCCAGGCGCTGAGCAGCGTCACCCACACCAGGTAATCCAGCGGATGGGACCAGCGGCGCAATGCCTGGCCGTCGATAAAGGTGTAGCAACCGATGCACAGGCCGATCAGCACCACCACCGGCAACATCGACCATGGCAGGCGGTCGCCGCCACCGCCCTGCCACAGCAGGCACAGCATGCCGAAAGGGATCAACAGGATGCCGAGGATCTGCTGGGGGCTGAGCACCTCGCCCGCGAAGATCAGGGTCAGGGCCAGCACCACCAGGGGCGAAAGACCGCGCATCAGTGGGTAGACCAGACCCAGGTCGCCGACCCGATAGGCCTGGATCAGCAGGTAGCGGTAGAGCAACTCGAAAACCGCCGACGCCAGGATCCACGGCCAGATCTGCAGCGGTGGCCACTCGACGAACCCCAGCATCAATGCCACGAACAACAAGGCGACGCTGTCCATGCAGGCCACCACCAATAACCGTTCGCCACTGAACTTGATCAGGGTATTCCACGCCGCATGCAGCAGCGCCGCCACCAGAACCAGAGTTGTCGCCAGCACCTCACACTCCCTGTTTGCTATAAGAGAATCGATTCACCTAAGGGCCTCGGCTGTCTATACTGACGCCGACCACGCCGCACTCAGTTGCGCATATCCACTCCAATAATTCCTGCCGCTGCCCGATCCGCCGGACCTGATCCGATGGAGGAGCAAAGCCGGCATGCGTATGCCTGATCAGGGCGTCAAGACTACAGACAGAGATTCCTCGCATGCCACTCGCCTTGCTCGCACTGGCTGTTGCCGCCTTCGGCATCGGCACCACTGAATTCGTCATCATGGGCCTGCTGCCCGATGTCGCCCGCGACCTGTCCGTCAGCATTCCCCATGCCGGCCTGCTGATTACCGGTTACGCCCTGGGCGTGGTGTTCGGCGCGCCGATCCTCGCCGTCGGCACCGCCAACATGCCGCGCAAGGCCACGTTGCTGGGCATGACCCTGATGTTCATCCTCGGCAACGTGCTCTGCGCGCTGGCGCCGAACTACGCCACGCTGATGGCCGCGCGGGTGATCACCGCGCTGTGCCACGGTGCGTTTTTCGGCATTGGCTCGGTGGTCGCCGCCAGCCTGGTGGCGCCGAACAAACGCGCCCAGGCGATCGCCCTGATGTTCACCGGCCTGACCCTGGCCAATGTGCTCGGCGTGCCGCTGGGCACGGCGCTGGGGCAATACGCCGGCTGGCGCTCGACCTTCTGGGCGGTGTCGGTAATCGGGGTGATCGCCGCCATTGCCCAGTGGTTCTGGCTGCCCCGGCACATCGCCATGGACAAGGCCAACCTGGCCAGCGAGTTCAAGGTCCTGGGCAAGACCAACGTGCTGCTGGCCCTGGGCATGAGCGTGCTGGCCTCCACCAGCCTGTTCAGCGTCTTCACCTATATCGCGCCGATCCTGCAGGACGTCACCGGCGTCAGCCCCCATGGCGTGACCATCATGTTGCTGCTGTTCGGCGTCGGCCTGACGGCCGGCAGCATGCTCGGCGGCCGCCTGGCCGACAGCCGCCTGCTGCCGTCGCTGGTGGCCATGGCACTGGCCGTGGTGCTGGTGCTGGCCGCGTTCAGCCAGACCAGCCACCTGCTGATCCCGGCGGCGATCACGTTGCTGCTGTGGGGGATTTTCGCCTTCGCCCTGTGCCCGATCCTGCAATTGCTGATCATCGACCAGGCCCACGAGGCTCCCAACCTGGGCTCGACCCTGAACCAGAGCGCCTTCAACCTGGGTAACGCCGCCGGCGCCTGGATCGGCGGGCTGGTCGTCGCCAGCGGCGCCGACCTGGCCGACCTGCCGTGGACCGGCGCACTGGTCGGCGGACTGACGGTGCTGACCGCGCTGCTGTTCATTCACCTGCAACGTTGCCAGGCGGCCGCGATCAATGTATCCGGCTGAGCCTCGACGAGCGTGCGACTGACCCACGGTCGCCTGCAGAACCGCGCACTGTCCGACCGGCTCACCGACAGAAGAATCTGAACTTTCCTTGTCGGTGTGCCCCGGGCCGCCAGCGGCCCATCAAACCCTTGCCCGATGGCTTTCGGGCTTTCTTTTCACGTTTCTATCCAAGGGACTCCGGATGCTTGAACTCGTTGCCGCCTTCATCTGCCTGACCACCCTGCTCACCTACGTCAACTTCCGCTTCATCGGCCTGCCGCCGACCATCGGCGTGATGGTCACCGCCCTGCTGTTTTCCCTGCTGTTGCAAGGCTTGAGCTTCCTCGGCTATCCCGGCCTGGAAGAGCATGTGCAACAGCTGATCGGCCAGATCGACTTCGGCGACCTGCTGATGAACTGGATGCTGTCGTTCCTGCTGTTCGCCGGCGCCTTGCACGTCAACCTCAACGACCTGCGCAGCTATCGCTGGCCCATCGGCCTGCTGGCCACGGTCGGCGTGCTGATCGCCACGTTCGTCATCGGCAGCCTGGCCTACTGGATCTTCGGTCTGTTCGGCTGGCACGTGAGCTTCCTCTATTGCCTGCTGTTCGGCGCCCTGATCTCGCCGACCGACCCGATCGCGGTGCTCGGCGTGCTGCGTACCGCCAACGCCTCGAAGCCGCTGAAAACCACCATTGTCGGCGAGTCGCTGTTCAACGACGGCACCGCGGTGGTGGTGTTCACCGTGCTGCTGGGTATCGCCCAGCTCGGCGAAACCCCGACCGTCGGCGCCACCGCCCTGCTGTTTGCCCATGAGGCCATCGGCGGCGTGGTGTTCGGCGGGCTGATCGGCTACCTGGTGTACCTGATGATCAAGAGCATCGAGCAACACCAGATCGAGGTGATGCTGACCCTGGCCCTGGTGATCGGCGGCTCGGCGATGGCCAGCGAACTGCACGTCTCGGCACCGATCGCGATGGTGGTGGCGGGCCTGATCATCGGCAACCTGGGGCGCAACCTGGCGATGAACGACATGACCCGGCGTTACCTGGACGGCTTCTGGGAACTGCTCGACGACATGCTCAACGCCCTGCTGTTCGCCCTGATCGGCATGGAGCTGTTGCTGCTGCCGTTCAACTGGCTGCACCTGCTGGCCGCGAGCCTGCTGGCGGTGGCGATCGTGTTGTCGCGCCTGCTCACCGTGGCCCCGGCCATCGTCCTGCTACGCCGCTGGCGCAGCGTGCCGCGCGGCACTATCCGGGTGCTGACCTGGGGCGGCCTGCGCGGCGGGGTTTCGGTGGCGCTGGCCCTGGCCCTGCCATTGGGCCCGGAGCGCGACCTGGTGCTGAGCATCACCTACATCGTGGTACTGTCGTCGATCCTCCTGCAGGGCCTGACCATCGGCAAACTGGTGCGCCATGTCACCCAGGATGCACCGGCGGCCACCCAGGACGCTCACTGATCGTTTCTTGATCGATCGCGGACCCGCCCAGGGTCCGCAGTCGTTTTTGGCAGGCCACTTTCACTGCGCACCTGGGCATGGCTGATCAGGGCGAAGATGAAGCTGCCGCCGATGATATTCCCCGCCAGCGTCGGCCCGGCGAACACCCACCAGAAATCCCGCCACGGCAACTCGCCGGCGAACACCAGGTACGAGACCTCCACCGAACCGACCACAATATGGGTGAAGTCCCCCAGGGCCATCAGGTAGGTGATCAGGATGATGATCCACATCTTGGCGCTCTCCATGGACGGGATCATCCAGACCATGGTGGCGATCATCCAGCCGGAGACGATGCCCTTGGCGAACATCTGTCCGGCATCGTTTTCCATGACCTTGCGCCCGATATCGAGGAAGGCCAGGTCGGTCCTGGCGTCGAAAATCGGCAGGTGCAGCATTACGTAGGCCACCAGCAGCGTGCCGCACAGGTTGCCCACCAGGACCACGCCCCACAAGCGGCACAGGCGCGCGAAATTGCCCAGGGTGGGTTTGCTCATGATCGGCAGCACGGCCGTCAGGGTGTTTTCCGTGAACAGTTGCTGGCGCGCCAGGATCACCGCCAGGAAACCCGCGCAGTAACCGAAACTGGCAATCACCTTGAACCCTTCGCCGTCGGGCAGGCGCGAGTCGAGCAGGCCCATGCCCATCAGCGACAGGCCCATGGTCAGGCCGGCGGCCAGGGCCGACCACCAGAGCGCAGCGACGCTGCGCTCCAGCTCCTTGTCGCCCTGGGTGCGGATGATCTCGTGCAAGACCGCCGCGCGGGGCGGCTGGTTCTTGTCTACGTCGTGCTGCTCTTCGGGAGAAAGGCCCGGGGTCTTGCCGTCTGTCTGCACGTTAATGGCTCCTGAACCTGTGGGTACCCTGTCAGGTACGACATCCGGGGTTCAGGGCTCGTTCAGTGGCCTCATGCAGGAGCAGGCAGACTCACGCCCACAGCGGTCAGGCGATCGGCTCGTCGTCCTTGAACTGGTCCTTCACGTACCGGATCTCGGTACGGCCGTGGGGAGCCGGCAAGCCGTCCTCGCCCAGGTTGACGAAGACCATCTTCTCGACGGTGAGGATGCTCTTGCGGGTGATCTTGTTGCGCACTTCACAGGTCAGGGTGATCGAGGTCCGGCCGAATTCGGTGGCGGTGATGCCCAGCTCGATGATGTCGCCCTGGCGCGAGGCGCTGACGAAGTTGATTTCGGAAATGTACTTGGTGACCACGCGCTGGTTGCCCAGCTGGACGATGGCGTAGATCGCCGCTTCTTCGTCGATCCAGCGCAACAGGCTGCCGCCGAACAGCGTGCCGTTGGGGTTGAGGTCTTCGGGTTTTACCCATTTGCGGGTGTGGAAATTCATACTCACTCCTGACCGTCTTGCCGATTGATGCCGGCATCATGGCAGACCCCGGCGCAGAGCTCTATTGAGCTTCTACTATGGTCGCGATAACCGTTCGATCATTGTCCGACAGAAATCCTTGGGAAGTCGCTGGCAGACGGCTATAATCGCCTCCGTTTCAAAACGGTAACGATCACCTGATACCGTTTTCCCGCCACCTGTCCGAGGGGCGCTGCAGCAGGTTCGACCTGTCAGGCTCGGATGGGGCGTTGTCTGGCCGTGATGGTTCGGTCAGTCACTAAACGCACAACGGCGCCCATTCGCATACTTACGAATGGAGGCTCTTCATGAGCGCTGTCATCACGCCTGCAGATTTTACCGACTACAAAGTCGCCGACATGTCCCTGGCCGCCTGGGGCCGTCGTGAAACCATCATCGCCGAATCGGAGATGCCGGCCCTGATGGGTCTGCGTCGCAAGTACGCCGCTGAACAACCGCTCAAGGGCGCGAAGATTCTCGGCTGCATCCACATGACCATCCAGACTGCCGTGCTGATCGAAACCCTGGTTGCCCTGGGTGCCGAAGTACGCTGGTCGTCCTGCAACATCTTCTCGACCCAGGACCAGGCCGCTGCCTCCATCGCTGCCGCCGGTATCCCGGTATTCGCCTGGAAAGGCGAGACCGAGCAAGAGTACGAGTGGTGCCTGGAGCAGACCATCCTCAAGGATGGCAAGCCTTGGGACGCCAACATGATCCTCGACGACGGCGGCGACCTGACCGAGCTGCTGCACAAGAAGTACCCGCAGGTGCTGGATCGCGTCCACGGCGTGACCGAAGAAACCACCACCGGCGTGCACCGCCTGCTGGACATGCTGGCCAAGGGCGAGCTGAAGATCCCGGCCATCAACGTCAACGACTCGGTGACCAAGAGCAAGAACGACAACAAGTACGGCTGCCGTCACAGCCTGAACGATGCGATCAAGCGCGGTACCGACCACCTGTTGTCCGGCAAGCAGGCGCTGGTCATCGGCTACGGTGACGTGGGCAAGGGTTCGGCCCAGTCCCTGCGTCAGGAAGGCATGATCGTCAAGGTTTCCGAAGTCGACCCGATCTGCGCCATGCAAGCCTGCATGGACGGTTTCGAACTGGTCTCGCCGTTCATCGACGGCATCAACACCGGCACCGAAGCGAGCATCGACAAGGCCCTGCTGGGCAAGATCGACCTGATCGTGACCACCACCGGTAACGTCAATGTTTGCGACGCCAACATGCTCAAGGCCCTGAAGAAGCGCGCCGTTGTCTGCAACATCGGTCACTTCGACAACGAAATCGACACCGCTTTCATGCGCAAGAACTGGGCATGGGAAGAAGTGAAGCCGCAGGTGCACAAGGTTCACCGCACCGGCCCAGGCGCTTTCGACGCCCAGAACGACGACTACCTGATCCTGCTGGCCGAAGGCCGCCTGGTGAACCTGGGCAACGCCACCGGTCACCCAAGTCGCATCATGGACGGTTCGTTCGCCAACCAGGTTCTGGCGCAGATCTTCCTGTTCGGCCAGAAGTACGCCGACCTGTCGCCAGCCCAGAAAGCCGAGCGCCTGACCGTTGAAGTACTGCCCAAGAAACTCGACGAAGAAGTGGCCCTGGAAATGGTCCGCGGCTTCGGTGGCGTGGTCACCCAACTGACCAAGCAGCAGGCTGACTACATCGGCGTGACCGTCGAAGGCCCGTTCAAGCCGCACGCTTACCGGTACTAAGAGCAGTTGCAAGCCTTGAGCTTCAAGCGGCAAGCAAAGGCCACAAGCCGCGCTTGCCGCTCGAAGCTTTCGGCTTCGTCCCTATTTGCTTAAACAGTTTCAAGCAGCCCGTTCCAGGCACAAGAGCTGAGCGCACCTCCGCTACTCTTGCAGCTTGTGGCTTGCAGCTTGTAGCTGGAGGTTTCCTCCATGTCCCAAGACCGTCGCTACAGCTTCGAGTTCTTCCCGACCAAGACCGATGCTGGGCATGAAAAACTGCTCGCCACTGCCCGCCAGCTGGCCAGTTACAACCCCGATTTCTTCTCCTGCACCTACGGTGCCGGTGGCTCGACCCGCGACCGCACGATGAACACCGTGCTGCAGCTCGAAAGCGAAGTGAAGATCCCCGCCGCACCGCACCTGTCTTGCGTGGGTGACAGCAAGGCCGACCTGCGTGGCCTGTTGACCCAGTACAAGGCCGCCGGCATCAACCGTATCGTCGCCCTGCGCGGCGACCTGCCTTCGGGCATGGGCATGGCCAGCGGCGAGTTGCGTCACGCCAACGACCTGGTGAGCTTCATTCGTGAAGAGACTGGCGATCACTTCCACATCGAAGTGGCGGCCTATCCGGAAATGCACCCACAGGCGCGCAATTTCGAAGACGACCTCAACAACTTCGTGCGCAAGGCCAACGCCGGCGCCAACAGTGCGATCACCCAGTATTTCTTCAACGCCGACAGTTATTTCTACTTCGTCGAACGCGTGCAACAAATGGGTGTGAACATCCCGATCGTGCCCGGCATCATGCCGATCACCAACTACAGCAAGCTGGCGCGTTTCTCCGACGCCTGCGGCGCGGAAATCCCGCGCTGGATCCGCAAGCAACTGGAAGCCTACGGCGACGACAGCCAAAGCATTCAGGCGTTCGGCGAACAGGTCATCACCGAAATGTGTGAGCGTTTGTTGCAAGGCGGTGCGCCAGGGCTGCATTTCTATACCCTGAACCAAGCCGAGCCAAGCCTGGCCGTCTGGAACAACCTGAAGCTGCCGCGTTAACCGCCCGACAGCATCAGAAAAGGCCTTGGCGAAATCCAGGGCCTTTTTTTTAACCCCCAATACATCCGAAGGATCGCCGTAGATGTCCACAGGCAGCACCGCAGCACGCCCACAATTGATTTATCTGGTTTACGGCGCCGCGACCTATCACCAGGAAGCCGCGTTCAGTATTGCCAGCGCCCTGGCCGGGCTGCGCGAAACACCGGGCGAAGCCCTCGACATCCAGGTCTTCACCGACAATCCCGCGCCTTACCGCGACCTGCCTGTGCGCGTGCGCTCCTTGGACGAAAACACCCGCCAGGCCTGGATCGCCCCACACGGCTACCACTTTCGCGCCAAGCACGTGGTGATGCAGCAGGTGCTGCAAGAGTCCGAACTGGCGTTGCTGATCGACACCGATACCTTTTTCCACTGCTCGCCGCTGGAGCTGTTTCGGCGCATCCAGCCCGGCACCCTGCTGTGTAACGCATTCGGCATGTGCTACGGCGCCAACAAGGAGTCCGGCCTCTACCAGTGCCTGGCCGGCTTGCTGCGGGAACGAAAACTCGCCGACGAGCAGATGCCGCTGCTGAACTCCGGCGTAATCGGCCTGCACCGCGCGGACGCCAATGTGCTGGACCGCTCCATCGCCCTGATGGACGAGCTGTACCCGCTGGCCAACGGCGCCTACACCCTCGAAGAATTCTGCCTGTCGGTGGCGGCCTATCGCACCAAACAGGTTCGCGAATGCCCCGACCTGATCCACCACTACTGGAGCCGCAAGCAGCTGTTTCGCGCCAAGATCAAGGCCTGGCTGGACAAGCACATCGCAGCGCCCACCAGCAGCGTCGCCCTGGACGAAACCCGCCTGGTCACCGCGACCCTGCCACTCCCGCCGACCTTGCAACGCCTGGCCTACAAGATCGTGACCCTGGCCCTGCCCGGGCACCAGCGGCAGTTCATGCGCGAAATCCTCTACGGCTGCTACCGCCACACCAACGAATTCGACCAGGCCTGCGCCCCGGTCTGGTGGGAGAAAGCCCGGGAAAACGCCGAAGGCCGCCTGAAAAAACCGCTCAACAGCCATCAACTCGAGCGCTGGTTCAACCACCCGGTGATTCGCCTGGTACTGGGCCAGCGGCGCAAGGCCATCTACCTGCATCTGATCGAGACAAAGGCTGACTGAGGCTTGAGCTAGACGGCCTCTAGCATTGGACGACCTGTCGTCGTAATCTCCAGCGATGCCCGTCATTGCCCAGCTGCTGACAGCCTTTATCTGCGCTTGCCTGAGCCTCACCGCTCATGGCGAGAAGCTGCGCATTGTCACCGAGCCCTGGGCCCCTTATGTCTATGAGGAACAGGGCAAGGCCCAGGGCCTGGATTACGAAACCACGGCGATCGTCTTCCAGCGTCTGGGGATCGAAGTCGAATGGCAGTTCCTGCCCTGGAGACGTTGCCTGGCCATGCTCGAACAAGGCCAGGCCGACGGTGCCCTGGACATCTTTCACAGCAACGAACGCGAAAGCAGCCTGCTCTACCCCAGCGAGCCGCTGTCGGACGTCGAGTTCGTGATGTTCTATGCCAACGCCCGGCCCTTTCCGTTCCGTACCCTGGAAGACTTGCGCGGACTGACCGTGGGCACCTCCCCCGGCTACCTGTACAGCCAGGACTTCAGGGAATCCACCCTGTTCAAGCACGAACCGGCACCGACCCACGAAGCCAACTTCGGCAAGCTGCTGCGCGGCCGCATCGACCTGCTGATCACCGATCGGCGGGTCGGCCAGCATCTGCTCGACCAACTGAACATTCGCCAGCAGATCACCGAGAACCCGGTGGTCATCAGCCGCCAGAGCCAGTTTCTGGCCGTGCGGCGCAATGCCGGCATGGACTTGCTGGTGCAGCGTTTCGGCGCCGAACTCAAGCGCTTCAAGCGCGAGCCGGCCTACGCCGAACTGAGCGCCCGCTATGGCGCGGCGCCGGCCATCGCCGACTCAAGCGCAATGCCGCCCGGCACACCGCGCAAAACCGTTGAGCAGCAGGAAAGCAGCGCACGCTGATTGCTCTGTTATACTCCGGCCTTCCCGCCAGGCTCACGCCCGGACGCTCGATCCTGTTCAAGGCATCTCGATACCGCTACAGCGCAGCCACAAGGCCCGCGCGAGCCCTCGCCGATGAGCCTTCAGGAGCCAGCAGGACCGGACGGGATTGCGTCCTCTTAAACGCCATTCGCGCCAGGCAAGACTATCCCTCTGGGCCAAGCCCTCACTAAAACAGGATTACTCATGTCCTTTGCTTCCCTCGGTCTCTCCGAGGCTTTAGTCGGCGCCATCGAAGCCGCCGGCTACACCCAGCCTACTCCGGTGCAACAGCGGGCCATTCCCGCCGTGTTGCAAGGTCGCGACCTGATGGTCGCGGCACAGACAGGTACTGGTAAAACCGGCGGTTTCGCCCTTCCGATCCTGGAACGGCTGTTTCCCAACGGTCACCCGGACAAATCCCAGCGTCACGGCCCGCGCCAACCGCGCGTACTGGTCCTGACCCCGACCCGCGAACTGGCCGCGCAAGTGCACGAGAGCTTCAAGGTCTATGCCCGCGACCTGAAGTTCGTCAGTGCCTGTATCTTCGGCGGCGTCGGCATGAACCCACAGGTTCAGGCCATGGCCCGTGGCGTCGATGTACTGGTGGCCTGCCCCGGCCGCCTGCTCGACCTGGCCGGCCAGGGCAGCGTCGACCTGTCCCACGTGGAAATCCTCGTGCTCGACGAAGCCGACCGCATGCTCGACATGGGCTTTGTCCATGACGTGAAGAAAGTCCTCGCGCGCCTGCCCGCCAAGCGCCAGAACCTGCTGTTTTCCGCGACCTTCTCCAAGGACATCACGGACCTGGCCGGCAAACTGCTGCACAACCCGGAGCGCATCGAAGTCACGCCGCCGAACACCACGGTCGAGCGTATCGAGCAACGGGTGTTCCGCCTGGCCGCCAGCCACAAGCGCGCCTTGCTGGCCCACCTGATCACCGCCGGCGCCTGGGAACAGGTACTGGTCTTCACCCGCACCAAGCACGGCGCCAACCGCCTGGCCGAGTACCTGGACAAGCACGGCCTGACCGCCGTCGCCATCCACGGCAACAAGAGCCAGAACGCCCGCACCAAGGCCCTGGCCGACTTCAAGGCCGGTGAAGTGCGGATCCTGGTCGCCACCGATATCGCCGCCCGTGGCCTGGACATCGACCAGCTGCCACACGTGGTCAACTTCGAGCTGCCGAACGTCGACGAAGACTACGTGCACCGTATCGGCCGTACCGGCCGCGCCGGTCGTTCGGGCGAAGCGATCTCGCTGGTCGCGCCGGACGAAGAGAAGCTGCTCAAGAGCATCGAGCGCATGACCAAGCAGAAGATCCCCGACGGCGATCTGATGGGCTTCGACGCCAGTGCCGTGGAAGCCGAGAAACCGGAAGTGCGCGAGCGTCCGGACGTGCGTAACCCACGCAATTCCCGTGGCCCGCGTGGCGACGGTCCGAATGGCGGCGGTGGTGGCGGCGGCCGTAAAGACAAAGGCAAGGACAAGGGCAAGGACAAACCGGCCGCTCGCGGCGACCGCCCGGCCCGTGAGCAGAAGCCTCGCGAAGGCACCCCGGCCCGCGAACAGCGCCAGCCGACGCCACGCGCCGACCGCGCCCCGGATGAGTTCCTGGACGACGACGTGGACAACTTCGGCAATCGCGCCGACTACGTCAGCCCGTACCAGAACAAGAACAACCAGGGCCGCGGCCGTCGTCCTGGCGCGCCAGCCCAGGGTGCAACCAGCAGCAACGCGCCACGCAGCGGCGGCCAGGGTCGCTCCGGCGGTCCGCGCACCAGCAACGGTGCCACCACCGGCACCCCGCCTGCCAAGCGCAACGGCCCACGCAGCGGCGCTCCACGTGACGGCCAGGCCCGTCGCGAAGAGTCGCGCAATCGTCGTCCGGCCCGTGACGACCAGGCGCGTCAGGAGCCGGCGGTGCAGAACCCGCGCGGCAACCAGCCGAAGATCATGCACAAGGAATCGAAAGCCGACCGCTTCCCGACACCCGAGCAGCTCGATCAACTGCCAAGCCGTCCACGTGGCGAGAAACCAGCCTTGCTGACCCGCAATCGCTGAAGTTTTCGCGACAATAAAAAACGCCCCTGATCTCGCGATCAGGGGCGTTTTTTTATGATCTCTGTAGCCGCTGCCGAGCTCGCGAGGCTGCGATCGACCGGGAACCGGTCGCAGGCCTTGAAGACCATGAAGGTCCTGCGGACCTTATCGCAGCCTCGCGAGCTCGGCAGCGGCTACAGGCGAAGCATTACTTCGCTTTCACACCTTCGAAGGTGATGTACAGCTGAACGGTGTCGGACTGCGGGCCAACATCCATCCCGTCCTTGTTGAACTCTTTGCGGCTGATGCTGGTGGTGCCTTCAAAACCGGCACGGTAGCCGCCCCATGGATCCTTGCCTTCACCCAGGAAGGTGGCCTTGACCACGATAGGCTTGGTCACACCGTGGAAAGTCAGGTCGCCAGCCACATCGGCGGTCTGCTTGCCATCAGCATTCTTGCCGGTTGGCTTGACGCTGGTGGAAACGAACTTCGCATCAGGGAATTTGCCCGACTCCAGGAAGTCCTTGCTGTTGACGTGTTTGTCACGCTCGGCGTGGTTGGTGAACACGCTGGCGGTGCGCACGTTGACTTCGATCTTGGCGTCTTCAGGCTTGGCCGCGTCGAAGCTGAACTTGCCGTCCAGGTCCTTGAAAGTACCGGTGATGAAGCTGTAGCCCAGGTGGCTGATCTTGAAGTCGACGAAGGCGTGCTGGCCTTCCTTGTCGATCACATAGTCCGCGGCCATCGCCTGACCGGCAGACAACAGAGCAGAACCGATTGCCAGAGCGGCGAGAGTCTTTTTCAACATGCTTTCTATTCCTTTTGAGTCGAGGTTGAGCATCAGGCTTTGCGCCCCAGCATACGAGCCAGGGTCGTGTCACGATCGATAAAGTGGTGTTTCAAGGCAGCCAGAGCATGCACTCCGGCGAAGATCACCAGGGCCCAGGCCAGGTACAGATGCACCTCGCCGGCCACATCTGCCTGGTCCGGCAGTCCGGAAACCAGGGCAGGTACTTCAAACAGGCCAAACACCGGAATCCCGACACCGTCTGCGGTGGAAATCAGGTAACCGGCAATCATCACAGCGAACAGACTGAGATAAAGGAAGGCATGGCCGAACTTGGCGCCCAGGCGCGTCAGGCGCCCGTGGTTGGCCGGTGCCGGTGGCGGCGGGCTGACAAAGCGCCACAGCACCCGCAGCAACATGATCGCGAACAACGTCAAGCCAATGCTCTTGTGCAGGTCCGGCGCATCTTTACGCCAGGCACTGTAGTAATCCAGGCCGACCATCCACAGGCCCAGGGCGAACAATCCAAAGACTGCCAGCGCCACGCTCCAGTGCAGAAAAATGCTTACCCAGCCGTAGCGGGAAGAAGAGTTACCTAGCTGCATTACTTAAATCCTGTAAGAACTGCTGCCCAAGACTATCGATTTAACTATCGAATTAAAGCGGAAATTTTCGCTTTGAAATATCGAGAAATACGATGTTGATCCTACGAACACTAAATTAACCAGGCATTAAGGTCTACGTGGGGAAAACGTGACAGACCGTCCTGCGACCGCGATCAATTCGCCCTTCCAGGCATGCAATGGGTTGTGACACGGCCTGGCATTGCATAGGCTTGCGCGATTGTTTGCTCGCGTACTTAGAGCCGCCTCCAGGAGACTGAACATGGGCCTCAACAACCAGTGGATGCAACGCGATCTCGCGGTGTTATGGCATCCCTGCACCCAGATGAAAGACCACGAGCAGCTGCCGCTGATCCCGATCAAGCGCGGCGAAGGCGTGTGGCTGGAGGACTTCGAAGGCAAGCGCTACCTCGACGCGGTCAGTTCCTGGTGGGTCAACGTATTCGGCCACGCCAACCCGCGCATCAACCAGCGCATCAAGGATCAGGTCGATCAGCTGGAGCATGTGATCCTCGCCGGCTTCAGCCATCAGCCGGTGATCGAGCTGTCCGAGCGCCTGGTGAAAATGACTCCCGAAGGCCTGACCCGCTGCTTCTATGCCGACAACGGCTCGTCGTGCATCGAAGTGGCGATGAAGATGAGCTTCCACTACTGGTTCAACCGCGGCCAGAAAGACAAGAAGCGCTTCGTCACCCTGACCAACAGCTACCACGGCGAAACCATCGCCGCGATGTCGGTGGGCGACGTGCCGCTGTTCACCGAAACCTACAAGGCCCTGCTGCTGGACACTATCAAGGTGCCGAGCCCGGACTGCTACCTGCGCCCCGAAGGCATGAGCTGGGAAGAACACTCGTGCAACATGTTCGCGGCCATGGAGCAGACCCTGGCGGAACACCACGACAGCGTTGCCGCGGTGATAGTCGAACCGCTGATCCAGGGCGCCGGTGGCATGCGCATGTACCACCCGGTGTACCTCAAGCTGCTGCGCGAGGCCTGCGACCGCTACGGCGTGCACCTGATCCATGATGAGATCGCCGTCGGATTCGGTCGTACCGGCACGATGTTCGCCTGCGAACAGGCCGGCATCCGCCCGGACTTCCTCTGCCTGTCCAAGGCCCTGACCGGCGGCTACCTGCCGCTGGCCGCGTGCCTGACCACCGACGAAGTCTATAGCGCCTTCTACGACGACTACCCGACCCTGCGCGCCTTCCTCCACTCCCACAGCTACACCGGCAACCCGCTGGCCTGTGCGGCGGCGCTGGCGACCCTGGATATCTTCGAGCAGGACAACGTCATCGAGAACAACCGGGCGCTGGCCCAGCGCATGGCCAGCTCGACCGCGCACCTGGCGGACCACCCGCACGTTGCCGAGGTGCGCCAGACCGGCATGGTGCTGGCCATCGAAATGGTCCAGGACAAGGCCAGCAAGACCGCCTACCCGTGGCAGGAACGCCGTGGCCTGAAAGTCTTCCAGCACGCCCTGGAGCGTGGCGCCCTGCTGCGTCCGCTGGGCAGCGTGGTGTATTTCCTGCCGCCCTACGTGATCACCCCGGAGCAGATCGACTTCCTCGCCATCGTTGCCAGCGAAGGCATCGACATTGCTACCAACGACAAGGTCAGCGTGGCGGTGCCCAAGGACTTCCACCCAGGCTTCCGCGATCCGGGTTGAGCCCCTCGCCGGCAAGCCCGCCGTTTTGCAGAAGCGGGCTTGCCGACGCAAAGATCCATTGACCCACCTCGAACCGAATTTTCCCAGAGAACCACCATGAGACTGTCCCGCTTCTTTATCGACGCCCCCCTGAGCCTCGGCGAGCACGAGCTGCCGGAAGCCCAGGCCCACTACATCGGGCGCGTACTGCGCATGGCCGAGGGCGACGCGCTGCAGCTGTTCGACGGTTCGGGCAACGAATTTCGCGGCACGCTGCTGGAAGTCGGCAAGAAACGCGTGGTGGTCCGACTCGATGAAAGCTTCGCCGGGCAGGTCGAGTCGCCGCTGCAGATCCACCTCGGCCAGGGCCTGTCCCGGGGCGAGCGCATGGATTGGGCGATTCAGAAGGCCACCGAGCTGGGGGTGAATGAAATCACCCCGATCTTCAGCGAGCGCTGCGAAGTGCGGCTCAAGGACGAACGCGCCGACAAACGCCTGGCCCACTGGCGCCAGGTGGCCGTGAGCGCCTGCGAACAATGCGGGCGCTCGCGGGTGCCGGTGATTCATCCGCCGGTGCTGCTGGCCGACTGGATCAAGCAGACCCAGGCTGACCTCAAGCTGGTGCTGCACCCGGTGGCCGAGCCGCTGGTAAGCCACGCCAAGCCTGCGACCCTGGCATTCCTGATCGGCCCGGAAGGCGGTTTGTCCGATGCCGAAGTGGACCAGGCCCAGGACGCGGGCTTCCTGCCGGCGCGCCTCGGGCCGCGGGTGCTGCGCACCGAAACCGCGCCAGTGGTAGCGCTGGCGGTAGCCCAACAGCTGTGGGGCGACTTCTAACCCGCCTGACATACGCGCCGCCCCCATCGCCAGCAAGCCTGGCTCCTACAGAAGCGGACCGGTGTTTACTCCACCGGATCGCTCACCGGTTTGGCGATGATCGCCTTCAACTCGCTGGTCATCGGGAACTCCAGGTTCAGGCCCTTGGGTGGAATCGGTTGTTCGAACCAGCGCTGGTAGATCCTGTTGATTTCCCCTGAGCGGTACAGGTCCGCCAGGGTGGCGTTCACCAGCTCCAGGAACTGCGGATCGTCCTTGCGCACCATGCAGCTGTAGATTTCCCGCGACTGCTCCTCGCCGACCACCACCCAGTTGTGCGGATCGCGGGCCTTGGCCCGTTCGCCGTAGAGCAGCGCGTCGTCCATGTAGAACGCTGCGGCGCGACCCGATTGCAACATCTGGAAGGCTTCGCCGTGGTCCTTGGCGCTGATCACGAACATGTCGATCTTGTGCTCGACGTTGTAGCTCTTGAGGAAGCGCTCGTTGGTGGTGCCGGCGGTGGTCACCACGTTCTTGCCGCGCAGGTCGGCAAAACTCTTGATCCCGCTGTCTCTGGCCGTCAGCAACTGGCCCTTGACGTAGATGAAGCCGTAGGAAAACGCCACCTGCTTCTGCCGTTCGGCGGTCACCCCGGTGGAGCCGCATTCCAGGTCCACGGTGCCGTTCTGCACCAGCGGAATGCGCGTCTGCGACGTCACCAGGTTGTACTTCACCGCCAGTTGCGGCAGCGCCAGCTTGTCGCGGATGCGCTCGACGACCTTGCTCGCCAGGTCCACCGAGTAGCCCATGGGTTTGCCGCTGTTGTCACCCACGTAGGAAAACGGCACCGAGGCATCGCGATAACCCAGGGTAATACTGCCGGCAGTGGCGATCTTGCCCAGGGTGCCGGTCAGCGGCGCCTCGCTGGCGTACAGCGGGGAGCCAAGCAACAGGCCCAGGGTGCAGCCGAGCAACGTGATTTTTTGCATTGTTATTCTCCGTTGTGGGTGAAGGCGTTAGCGGCGAACCGCGATGACAGTGATTTCCACCAGGATGTCCGGACGCGCCAGGGCGGCCTGCACCGTGGTGCGGCTTGGCGCCTGGCCCGGGGACAACCAGGCCGACCAGACCTCGTTCATCGCGGCAAAGTCCCGCTGGATGTCTTTCAGGTAGAGGGTCGCACTGAGCAGATGATCCTTGTCGCTGCCGGCCTCGGCCAGCAAGGCGTCGATCTTCGCCAGCACTTCGCGGGTCTGGCCGGCGGCATCGGTGGCCGCGCCCGGCACCTGGCCAGACAGGAACAGCAGATCGGCAAAACCCGCGACAGCGCTGAGGCGGTCATTGCTGTGAAGACGCTGGATGGTCATGGGACAGCTCCTTGTACGTGAAAGAAATCAGGCGGCATGGGGCGCTAGCCCCTGCATGTCGATGGAAGTGCGGCGCTGGCCGATCAGCTCGGCCAGCAGGCGCCCGCTGCCACAGGCCAGGGTGAAACCCAGGGCGCCATGGCCGAGGTTGAGCCACAGGTTGCGGTAGCCGGTGGCGCCAATCAGCGGTACGCCGCTGGGGGTCGCCGGGCGCATGCCGGCCCACTCGATGGCGGCATCGTAGTCGCCGGCGTTGGCGAAGGTTTCCCGGGCCTGGCGCTGCATCAGGGCCAGGCGCCTGGGGTCCAGGGCCGGGTCGAAACCGACGATATCGACCATGGCCGCCACCCGCAGCTGCTGGCCGATCCGCGCGTAGACGATCTTGCGGTTGTAATCGGTGATGCTGATTTCCGGTGCCCGGTGCCCCGCGCCGATCGGCACGCTGAGGCTGTAGCCCTTGAGCGGATACAGCGGCAGCTTCAGCCCGGGCAACGCCAGTTCGCCACTGCGATGACCGGCGGCGAGTATCAGTTGATCCACCGCCAGCACCTCGTCGCCCAGCTCGATGGCCTGCACCTGGCCGCCCATCTGGCGAATGCCGGTGACCGGGCGCCCGGTCAGCAACTGGCAACGGCCGGAAGCCTGTAGCCGCGCCACCAGTTGCTGGCAGAAGGCGTGGCAGTCGGCCACTTCTTCGTCCGGGGTGAAGATGCCGCCGACAAAGGGCGCGCCGCCGAGGGTCGGCTCCAGTTGCGCGCATTCGCCAGCGGACAGCACCTGCTGTTGGCGGGGATCGGCCAGGCCGTGGCGGGCGTGCTCGAAACTGGCGGTTTCGCGGAAGGTCACCAGCTTGCCGTTGCGCCGCCAGTGAAA
Organism: Pseudomonas sp. NFPP07; assembly: GCF_900115645.1. Taxonomy (NCBI): domain Bacteria; kingdom Pseudomonadati; phylum Pseudomonadota; class Gammaproteobacteria; order Pseudomonadales; family Pseudomonadaceae; genus Pseudomonas; species Pseudomonas sp. NFPP07. The sequence goes on along the minus strand of NZ_FOXG01000007.1, from coordinate 276,564 downwards.
ACCGTCGAGCCGGTCCTCGTCGCGCCAGCTCTGCAAGGTGGCCTGGCTCAGCAGCGCCAGGCGCAGCAGATGGGCGCCGTTGCGGCGGTTGACCGAACCGCGGCAGGCCGCCAGGAACCCGGCCATCCAGCGCCACTGCGCCAGGTCCAGGCGCAGGCGCAGCTTCAGCGGCGAGTCGCCACGCAGCATCCAGCCCAACGCCTGCCAGGGCACGCCGGCATCGGCCAGCGGCGCCACGTAGCGGTACGACAGCTGGCCGCCGTTGGCGAAGCTGGTCTGGCTGGCGAAGGCGTCGCGCGCCTCCACCAGGCTGACGTCGAACCCCTCGCGAACCAGGGCGTAGGCGCTGGCCAGGCCAATGACCCCGCCGCCGATGATGCAAACCCGCTGTGCCATGTCAGTCCTTAAAGCCTTGTTGAGCGGGCTTCAGGTTAGGACCAGGTGACAGGCCCGGGACAATGAATAAAGATGGACCACCCATAAACAAAGGTTATGGACTCATCATGCGACTGCGCCATATCGAGATTTTCCAGGCCATCCGCCAGACCGGCTCGATCAGCGGCGCGGCGCAACTGCTGCACGTCTCCCAGCCGGCGGTGACCAAGGTCTTGCAGCACGCCGAGCAGCAGCTGGGCTTCCCGCTGTTCCTGCGGGTCAAGGGCAAGTTGCAGGCCACCCCGGAAGCCCTGGAACTGGAGCGCGAGGTCGACAAGGTCAGCGAAAGCCTGCAAGGGGTGCGGCGCCTGGCCCAGAGCCTGCGCCGCGAGCCGGGCCACAGTCTGCGGATCGGCGCCACGCCGGCGCTGGCCCTGTCCTTGTTGCCGCCGGCCATCAACCAGTGGACCCGGCGCTACCCGGACATCGTCTGCGAGCTGTCCAGCGCCCACAGCCGCGAGCTGGTGCAGAACCTGCTGATGCGCGAGATCGACGTGGCCCTGACCCTGCAACGCCCGGATCATCCGGGGCTGACCGCCCAGGCCCTGGCCAGCGGGGTGCTGGTGGCGCTGGCGCCGCTGGATTACTGGCCCCAGGCGGCCAGGGGCACGCCGCTGCCGCTGCTGGAGCTGGCGGGTGCGCCCTTGATCGGCCTGTCCAGCGCCGACCCGCTGGCGGCGAAACTCGACGGCTACCTGAAAGCCGTGGAACCGGCGCCCCGAGTCAGCATTGCCGTGCAGACCTACTCCCTGGCCCGGGCCATGGTCGAATCCGGCGCCGGGCTGGCGGTGATCGACCCCTTCACCGCCCTCGGCGCCTCGCCCGCCAGCACCGCGATCCGCCCGCTGACCCCGGCGCTGCCGATCACCCTGTATGCCGTGACCCGCGCGGCGGAGGCGCTGCCGCACACCTTGAGCAGCCTGCTGGAGATCTTCGGCGGCCGCGCGCAGGAGCAGCTGGATCGGTTGATGACCGGGGATTGAGGACACCTGCCAGAACGTTATCGCGAGCAAGCTCGCTCCTACAGGGATGTACGCTACCCGTTGTAGAAGCGAGCTTGCTCGCGATGAACGATAACGCGCTCGCCGATCAGAGCACGTAGAAGAAAATCGCCACGAAGTGCAGCAGGCTGCCGGCGATCACGAACAGGTGCCAGATCCCGTGGGCGTGGCGCAAACGGCTGTCGAGGGCGAAGAAGATGATGCCCACGGTGTAGAGCACTCCGCCCGAGGCCAGCCAGGCGAAGCCGGCGGGGCCCAGGGCCGCCAGCAGCGGCTTGACCGCCACCAGCACGATCCAACCCATCACCGCGTAGATCACGATAGACAGGATGCGCGCCTCGGAGCGCGGCTTGATCTCCTGCAGGATGCCGATCAGCGCCAGCCCCCAGACGATCCCGAACAGCGTCCAGCCCCAGGGCCCGCGCAGGGTCACCAGGCAGAACGGCGTATAGCTGCCGGCGATCAGCAGGTAGATGGAGAAATGATCGACCTTCTGCATGATGCTTTTCGCCCGCCCGCGCACGCTGTGGTACACGGTCGAGGCGCTGTACAGCACCAGCAAGGTGAAGCCGTAGATCGCCACGCTGACGATTTTCCAAGGGCTGCCGTCGAGGCTGGCCAACACCAGCAGCCAGATCCCCCCGACCAGTGCCGCAATCGCGCCCACCAGATGCGTCCAGGCGTTGAGTCTTTCCCCGTGATACATGTGCCACTCACCTCCCAAGGCGAAAATCTGCGCAAGGCTCAGGCCTGTAGCCTGAAAGCGCAATGTTTGCGAATAAAGCTATGGACGAAAAAACCTCCAGCCAAGTCATGACCCGGCAGGCACAATCGGAGCATTCGAATAAGAGCGCCCATCATGCTGATCGATGAAGAGTTGACCCTGAAAAAGCTCGAAGTGTTTCTGGCATTCATGCGCACCGGCAACCTGGCGCGCGCCGCCGCCGAGTTGCAGACCAGCAATGTCAGCGTGCACCGGGCCATTCACTCCCTGGAAAGCGCCCTGCGCTGCCCGCTGTTCAAGCATGAAGGACGTAACCTGACACCGCTGGAAAGCGCCTTCGTCCTCGAAGAACGGGCGCAGAAGCTGATCCAGGACGTGGTCGAAAGCGTGCGCCTGACCCGCGAAGCCGCCGGGTTCTCGGCGGAACGCTTCAAGCTCGGCTCGTTGTATTCATTGACGGTGAAGACCGTTCCGCAGCTGATCATGGGCCTGAAGCTGCGCCGTAGCGAGCTGAATATCGACCTGATCCTGGGCTCCAACATCGACCTGCTGTACAAGCTGAAGAACATGGAGGTCGACGCGATCCTGGTGTCCCTGGACGACAGCGTCAGCGACCCGGACTGCGAGCAGATCCCGCTGTTTTCCGACGATATCTTCCTGGCCACGCCGGCCGACTCGCCGTTCGCCCAGCAGGCGGAAGTCGACCTCAGCGATGTGCGCGACGCGACCTTCATCACCCTGACCCAGGGCTTCGCCACCCATCAGGACGGGGTGCGGGTGTTCAAGCAGGCGGGGTTCGAGCCGAAGGTGGCGATGCAGGTCAACGACATCTTCACCCTGCTGAGCATGGTCAGCTCGGGGGTGGGCTATGCCCTGCTGCCGGGAAGGATTGCCGCGGTGTACGAAAACCGCGTGAAGCTGATTCCGCTGCAGGCGCGCTACCGGCTGCAACAGCATATCGGCGTGGTGTTCCTCAAGGCCAAGGAGCGCGACCCGAACCTGCTGGCGCTGCTGGCCGAGTGCCGGATGTATGCCAATCGGCAAGACACATAAAGCGCGGTGTTTACACGAGCGCTATCGCGGCTCGCTCCTATAGGAGACCGTATACCTCTGTAGGAGCGAGCTTGCTCGCGATAAGGCCAGCCGCCCTACCCCACCAACCCGCGCACGATGAAATACAGCAACGAAGGCCCGAGCAGGCAACCCAGCCCGGTATGGAAGGTCGCGGTCAGCGCGCCGTAGGGCACCAGGCGCCGGTCGGTCGCCGCCAGGCCCGCGGTCACCCCGCTGACGGTGCCGGCCAGGCCACCGAAGACCATCGCCGAACGCGGGTTGTCCAGGCCCATCCAGCGCGCCGCCATGGGCGTGCCGACCATCACCAGGATCGCCTTGATCAGCCCCGTGGCGATGGACAGCGCCACCACATCGGAGCTGGCGCCGATCGCCGCCCCGGTCACCGGACCGACAATGTAGGTCACCGCACCGGCGCCGATGGTGGTCATGCTCACCGCATCGCGATAACCGAAGGCCCAGGCGATGCTCGCCCCGACAATGAACGGCAGCACCGTACCGAGAAACAGCGCGATGGCGCCGATCATCCCGGCCTTGCGTGCCTCGGTGGCCTGGACCTCGAAGGCCGTGGCGACAATCGCGAAGTCGCGCAGCATGGCGCCGCCCATCAGGCCGATGCCGGAGAACAGCGCCAGGTCCGCCAGGCCCTTTTGCCCACCGGTGACAGTGCCGCCGACCCAGGCCAGCACCAGGCCGATGACGATGGCGATGGCCGAGCCGTGTACCCGGCCGAACGTCAGGCGCTTGGACAGCAGCACCGAGACCCACATGATCACGCCGACGAAGGCGAAGGCGGTGACCAGGCCGTTGTGTTCCAGGCCTTTCTCGATCAGATCCCACATATCAGCGTCCCCCTGCCGGAGCGGCGCCAGGAGCGACAGCGTCCGGTTCGTCCGGCAACGGTTCGCCTTTGTTGGTGCGGCTGATCAAGGCAATGGTGCAACCACAGAGCAGCACCGAGCCGATGGCCGCCAGCACCGCCACCGGGCCGCCGTGCAGGGCGGTCACCACATTCTGTTGCGCAGCCATGGCCACCACCACCGGGATGTACATGGCACCCCAGAAACCGACGCCCATCTCGCAATCCTTGGTCATGCCGCCGTGCCTGTGCATCCACAGCCGCGCGCAAATCAGCAGGATCATGGCGATGCCCACCCCGCCGACGTTGGATTTCACCCCCAGCAGGACGCCGAGCATGTCACCGATAATCACCCCTGCCAGCGTACAGATCGCCAGCAGCGCCACACCGTAAATAATCATTGTTGTAGTCCTCAAAGTGCATCGTCGAAGTTGTTGTTCTTGTGCTTCGCCAGCTTGAGTCGGTGTCTAGGGTTGGCGGTTTCCCTCCTCACGCAACAGCGCTTGCAGGGTGTCGAGCCGGGCCCCGTCGCAGGCCATCACGGTGCCCTGCTCGAACACCCGACGCGCCAGAGCGGTCAGTACCGCGCCGGGCGGCAGTTCGATCTGCAGTCGCACGCCGCGCTCGTAGGCGCTTTGCACGGTGCCGCGCCAATCCACCAGCCGGCACATGTTGAACGCCAGGTCGTCGCGCAACTGCTCCGGCGTACGCAGCGGCCGCGCCCGGCTGCCGCTCAGGTAACCCAGGCGCGGCGGTTGCAACGCCACCCTGGCGAACGCCTCGGTCAGGGCCTGGGCCGGCTGCTCCAGCAATGGGCAATGGGACGGCACGCTGACCGCCAGACGCTTGGCCACTCCGACACCGCAGCCCCGGGCCAGCTCGGCGACCTGGGCCATGGCGGCATCGCTGCCGGCGATCACCACCTGGCTATCGGCATTGATATTGGCCAGGTACACCGGGTTGTCCGGACTGTGCACCCGGACCAGCAAAGCCTCCACCGTCGCCAGTTCCAGGCCGATGATCGCGGTCATGCCATAACCCTGCGGATAGGCCTGCTGCATCAGCTCGCCGCGCAGGCTGACCAGACGCAGCGCATCACCGAAATCCAGGGCCCCGGCGACCACCGCGGCGGGATAGGCGCCAATCGACAGGCCCGCCACGTAATCCGCGCCCGGCCCGTTTTCCAGCAACACCCGGGCATGGGCCACGCCGGCGATCAGCAGGCACAGCTGCACTGCCCGGGTGCTCGCCAGGGCCTGGGGCGAATCCAGGGCCAGGGCATCCTCGCCCAGGACCTCGCTCGCCTGTCGCAGGCAGGCCTCGGCCAGAGCGCTGGGCGGCAGCCGATGCAACATCCCCGGCTGCTGCGCGCCCTGGCCCGGAAACACCAGCAGGCTGCTCACGCCACCTGCTCCAGGGCCTGCCACGGATCGCCGACCAACCGCGCGCCGCTGGCGCTTTTCAGCAGCACCCGCGCCGAAGTCCCGGCCCACTCGCGCAGGGCCACGGCGCCGTTGGGTGTCTGCAATTGCAGGTCCACCGGGCAGGCGGCGGCGTCGAGCAGCGCCAGCAACGCCCGGGCCTCGGCCCGGTCCATGGGCTGCGCAGTGCGCAGGATCAGGTCCAGATCGCTGTGCCGATGCAGCGCCGGCACGCCGCTGGCCAGTTCAAAACCGGCGCTGCCGCTGACACCCCAGGCCAGGCCGAGGGCATCCAGGGGATCGCGCAACCGAGCCAGTGCCTGGAGCGCTGGCCAGGCCCGATCCGACTCGATATAACGCAGCTCTTCCGGCCGCACCCGGCGTTCGATGGCCGCCACCGCCATCAGCGTCCCGTAGCGCTGTTCCCGCAGCCGCCCACGCACGCCCACCGCCACCTGCCCGGGCGCGGTCAACGCACGGCGCACCACCACCGGTTGCCCGGCGGCCATGGCCGCCACCGCCCAGGCCGGGGCATCGGCGGGCAACTGCCGAGGGGACAGGCCCCACAGCAGGTCATGGGGCAGCAAGGCGCTGGTCATGGCGCTCACCATTGCTCGCGCAACAGCTGGCGGACCCGGCTGGAAGCGCCACGGTTAGTGGCGCCCAGGCGTCCCGACAGATCGCGGCCATGGGTGCGCACATCGGCAATCGCCTGGCCCAGGCATTGCCGCACCTGAGTCAGGTCGTCGGCGCTCGGCTGTTCGATCTGGCTGACCGACAATGTCTCCCAGAGCAGGCCGAGGCTGGCATAGCTGTCGATGTCGTAGGCCATGGGCGGCACGCTGGCGGCCAGGGCCTCCAGTTCCTCGACGCTGCGCAGGGTGACCCGCGCCGCCGAGACCTTGCCCATGGCGTGCACCATCACCCCCGGATCGCGCAGGGCGATCAGGCGGTTGGCCTGGTAACCGTGGGCCAGGAAGGCCCCGGACATGGCCTTGCCCACCAGCAGGCCGATCACCGGATGCCCGGCCAGCCGGGCCCGGGCATAGCTGTCGGCGGCCGCGGCCAGGGCCTGATGAATGCCCAGGGCCTCTTCGCGACGCCCATAGGCCTGGCTCGGCACGTCGACTATGGCGATCAGCGCGCGCTTGAGGCTCTGCTCGCGGTCGGCCTCGATCGCTTCGTCCACCGCCTTGGCCAGGCCCCAGCCTTCCAGCAGGCCGACCTCGCCATTACGCGCCCGCACAAAAGGGTTGGCCGGGTCGGCGACCACGGCGATAAACCGCACCGGTTGCTGCTCCAGGGTGGCGTCCGCCACCTTCAACGAGGCCGGCAAACCCGCTACCGGGGCGGCACCCGCGCTCAGGGCCGTGAACCAATGCAGGCCCCGCAGGGAATAAGCACTCATGAGCGGTCTCCTCGATACAGCTGGCGAACCGTCGCCGGGTCGATCTGTGGATAGCTGTCCAGCCGGGCCAGGCGTTGCAGGTACAGCTCGGCCTGATGGCTGCGTTGTGCGCTGGGCAGGCCCTGGGCCAGCAGCTCGCCGAGCTGTTGGCGGATCTGCGCCACATCGTCGGCCACATAGCGGTCCGCCAGGCCGCTGGCGAAACGCTGCTCGCCGCCGGTCAGGCTCCAGATAAAGGGCCGGTCGCGGGAGTCGTATTCCTCAAGGCCGGCTTCCTGCTCGATCACCTGCGGGCCGTTGAGGCCCAGGCGTGCCTCCTGGGTCACCAGCAGGTAGCTGCACAGCCCGGCGGCAATCGACATGCCGCCAAAACAGCCGACGCTGCCGGCCACGATGCCTATCACCGGCTGGTACTGGCGCAGGTCGACGATGGCCGCGTGAATGTCAGCAATCGCCGCCAGCCCGAGGTTGGCTTCCTGCAGGCGCACGCCGCCGGTTTCCAGCAGCAGTACGGCGCGGGTAGCAATGCCCTTGCGGTTGTCTTCGGCCGCCAGCTCCAGGGCGCCGGCGATCTTCGCCCCGCCGACTTCGCCGAGGCTGCCGCCCTGGAACGCGCCTTCGATGGCGGCGATCACCACCGGCAGGCCGTCGATGCGGCCCTTGGCGATCACCACCCCGTCATCGGCCTGGGGCACCACGCCCTGGCGCGCCAGCCACGGCGACATGACACGCTGGAACGGATCAAGCAACTCGCGAAAGCTGCCGGCGTCGAGCAGGGCCTTGGCGCGCTGCCGGGCACCGAGTTCGACGAAGCTGTGTTTGTTGAGCAAACGGGCGCTGTCAGTCATGGCCGATCTCCTCGAAGCCCTGCTCCAGGCGCAGGCGCACCACGCCCGGGGTGGCGCCGAAATCATGGATGTCGATGCTCAGGGCCGGCGGCGTCTGGTCGTCGAACATGCGCTCGAACAGATGCTGCCAGCGCGACGCGCTGCCGTTGACCGAGGTCTGCACCTGAATGCTCAGCTTGCCAGGCTGCCCGGGTTCGAGCAGCACCTCCAGGTCGCCCGAGCCGACACAGCCCACCAGCGCCCGGCCCCGAGCGGGTTGCCCGGCGGGAAATTCGAAAGACAAGGTTTCCATCACACTGCTCCCTGGATAAAGGCGGCGCCGGAGGCGATCCGGTCGATCAGCAGGCAGGCCGCGAGCAAGTCCGCGGCGCCACCGGGTGAGGCATTCAAGGCCAGCAGGCACAGGTCCAGCTCATGCAGGCGGCGACGCCCGGCCAGGCTGGCGCTGCCGCCGGCGTCGAGCACCGCCTGGGCGCCCTGGTGCATGGCCCGCAGGCCCGCCTCGCCGGCGCGATAGAGCACGCAGGTATCGGCCAGGCCGGTCATGATCGCCAGCAACGCATCGAGCCGGGCGTTCTGTTCGCCATGCCCCTGGGCACGGCTGCGTTCGAGTTGCGGCAGGCCCCGTTGCAGCACCGCCGGAAAGCCCAACTGGGCTTCTTCCCGAGCGCCACGCACGCCATAGCGCAGCGCCACTTGCGCGCCGTGGCTGAGGGGCCGTGGCGCGTAACGGTCGTCCAGCAGCGCCAGACGCGCGGCCCGCAGGCACAGGGCGCCGGCGCTGTTGGCTTGAGGTTGCAGCGCGGCGGCGGCCACCAGCAGGCCCAGGGCCCAGATCGCGCCACGATGAGTGTTCACCCCGTGAGTCGTAGCGAGCATCGTCGCTTCGCCTTCACGGCCAATGCGGCCCAGGGCTTCGCGCAGGGGCAGGCCGACCGTGCCGAACGTGCTGGCGGCTTCGGCCATTTCCTTGAAGGCTGGCCACAGCGACAGCGCCGAGGCGTGCATCAGCCCCAGGTGCAGATCGCTGTGGGCACCGTTGCCGCGACGGTCGACCAGGGCCGGTTTCGGCGACAGATCGGCTTCATCGATCAGCGCGTCCACCGCCAGGTCCGCCAGGCGCTCGGCCAGGCTCAGGGGTTTGCTTTGCAGGTTGAAGGCGTGCATTTACCAGCTCCTGAACTTGGCGGGCGGGTTGTACAGGCCACCCGACCACTCCACCAGATCGGCGACGCTTTTCGCCGCCAGCAGCTCGCGACTGGCGTCGGTGCGGCGGATACCGAGGTCTTCGGGCAAGGCGATCAGGCCTTCGCGGCGCATGCGCGCGGTGTCTTTCGGGTTGTGGCGCAGGCCGATGGCGGTTACCCCCGCCACCGCCGCGATCATCGCCTGGCGCTCTTCCAGGGAACGCGCCTTGTACAGGTAGGCGATGCCCTCTTCGGTCAGCAGGTGGGTGACGTCGTCGCCATAGATCATGATCGGCGCCAGGGGCATGCCGCTTTTCTTCGCTACTTCCACGGCATCGAGGGTTTCGACGAAGGTCGGTTTACCGCCTTCCTGGAAGGTCTCGACCATTTGCACCACCAGCTTCTTGCCTCGCTCCAGCATCGGCTGTTGCGAGTCGTCGTGGCGCATATCCAGCCAGGCCGGGGTGCCGTGGCGCCGGCCACGGGGGTCGTGGCCCATGTTCGGCGCACCGCCGAAGCCGGCCAGGCGGCCGCGGGTCACAGTGGAGGAATGGCCGTCGCCATCGACCTGCAGGGTCGCGCCGATAAACAGGTCCACCGCGTACTGCCCGGCCAGTTGGCAGAACATCCGGTTGGAACGCAACGAACCGTCGCGCCCGGTGAAGAACACATCCGGCCGCGCGGCGATGTAGTTTTCCATGCCCAGTTCGGTGCCGAAGCAATGCACGCTTTGCACCCAGCCGCTTTCGATGGCTGGGATCAGGGTCGGGTGGGGGTTGAGGGTCCAGTTGCGGCAGATCTTGCCTTTCAGGCCCAGGGACTCGCCGTAGGTCGGCAGGATCAGCTCGATGGCCGCGGTGTTGAAGCCGATGCCGTGGTTCAGCGACTGGACCTTGTGTTTTTCATAGATGCCGCGGATCGCCATCATCGCCATCAGCACATGCACCGGCTTGATGTGGCGCGGGTCGCGGGTGAACAGCGGCTCGATGTAGAACGGCTTGTCGGCCACCACCACGAAGTCGACCCAGGACGCCGGGATATCCACCCGCGGCAACTCGCTGACGTCGTCCACCAACTGGTTGACCTGGACGATGACGATGCCATCGCTGAACGCCGCCGGCTCGATCAGTGCCGGGGTGTCCTCGGTGCTCGGCCCGGTGTAGATGTTGCCCGCGCGGTCGGCCATGAACCCGGCCGAGAGCACCACGTTGGGGATCAAATCCACCACCAACCGCGCATAGAGTTCGATGTAGGTGTGGATGGCGCCAATTTCCAGCAGGCCGTCTTCCAGCAGTTGGCTGATGCGCAGGCTCTGGGTGCCGGCGAAGGAGAAGTCGAGCTTGCGGGCGATGCCGCGTTCGAACAGGTCCAGGTGCTCCGAGCGGCCGACGCTGGGCATGATCATGTGCAGGTCGTGCAGGCGGCTCGGGTCGGCCTTGGCCAGGGCGCGCGACAGGAAGTCCGCCTGCTTCTGGTTGTTGCCCTCCAGCACCACGCGGTCGCCGGGCAGAATCAACGCCTCCAGCGCCGCGACTATCTTGTCGGTGGGCAACACCGCACCATCGGCGAGACCCCGCACCTGCTCGAGACGCCGCTGCTTTTCAGCGCGCCGCCGCGTCCAGCGCGAGTCGGGGGATATTGTTGTTGTCATGCTCACTCCACGGGTTCGCTGTCGTGGCCGCTACCTTAGGAGCGGAGGATGCATGGCATCAATCAAGCAGAGTGGTGGATCGTTACGGTGAGGGTAATGATCAAGGGCGTAGCCATTTCGCCTACGCCCGGAAACCACCTTGCGCTTAACCCACAATCCGCCACTGCAACGCATCCAGCGCATCGCAGCCATCCTGCAGCAGCAGATGGGCCGCATTGACGATATGGCGCAGGTCCTGGTCGTTTACGCCTTTGAGACTCAGGCAGTTGAGGCTGTGCATCAGGTCACGAGTGGCTTTGATGCGCTGCACAGCGCAGCCGTGCAGGTCGGCCGCCGAGGCCTTGGGGTTGAGGTAGAGCACCGGGGTGGTGGTGAGATTGCTGTGTAGCGGGATGAAGTCCGTCATGGGTATTTCTCCGTGAATGCTGAAGAGTTACCACCCTATGCGGCTAAACAAAGAGGGTGGCAGCTGTACGCGGGTTAGCCGACCGGACCATTCACGGAAGTCCGGCACACCCGCAGGTGTCCCACGCACAGCCGCCATAGCAAATGCAGGCAGCAAAAAGCGCCAGCATTATAGGAGGGCGCTTGTGCGTCCGTGAACAGTTTCGACCGGCTAAGATCGGCCACCGATGCGTCGGCGGCAAACCCACTATGGCTATGCAAAAAACCAGCGACAACCCGCAATGTGTTGCCATTGCCTTCAGCAAAACCAGATCTGCCCCACTCTCCCCTGATGCCTCCCCAAACCTGTAGCCGCTGCCGCAGGCTGCGATAGGACCGCAGGTCCTCCAGCGGTTTCAAGATCCTGCGCCTGCTGCGCAGTCGATCGCAGCCTCGCGGGCTCGGCAGCGGCTACAGGAGTTAGCGCCGACCGGTAGGTCGCGCATGGCGCAGCTTTGGCTTTTGATCTTGATCTACCCGCCCCATCGGGAGGCCGAGTGGAGGCGTTCATCAGGGGACAGGCGCGCAGCGCCCCTCGACGTAGTCGAGGACATCGTATGGAGGTCGAAGCGAAGCCGACCGGAGTCGATGCCCCCTGATGGACGCCGGAGCGAGGGAACCTGAGCGCAGCGAAGGCCGTACGCCAGGGGCGAGACCTTTTGGTTACTTTTGGGGCGTTTGCCAAAAGTGACCCGCCGTAAGGGCGGAACCGCCAGCCGCCGTTACCGCAGGAATGGATATGCATCCCGTCCAAAAAATGCAGCGCCAGGATGGGTGCCATCGCGAGCAAGCTCGCTCCTACAGGTCCGATGCCACACCAAAAACCAGAGGCTACGTCGCCCAACATAGTTGCCCCCATCAGTCCCCAAAAGGGACCGACAAGTCCCTTTCTGGGAGCGATCAAGCCGCTCGGCAGGATCTAGGACAACCCCGCCTTCACCAGCATCTCCTCCAACCCCAACAAATCCGGGATCTTCGCCACCTGCTCCCCCACCTGCACCGCGGCTTTCTCCAGCCGGCACAACGGCACGTCAACGTAGCTCAGCTGGCTGTCGAGCCGGCAGGAACGCGGGATGCCCTGGATCACCAGGGCGATGAACTTCAGGCGCTCGCGGCCGCCCAGGGTATTGAGCACGACGATGCGGGCGCGCTCGCCGATGGCCAGGGGCTGGCCGCAGGCGGCCTCGAAGCTGATCAGCGGCAGCTGGCGGTCGCGCCAGGCAACAGAACGCAGGTACCAGGGTGGCGCGTCGCTGGCCGGTTCGCCACGTTGATAGTCGATCAATTCGGCCACCGCGACGTTGGGCAGGATCAGGGTGCGGTCGGCCAGGGGCAGCAGCAGCCCGGTGAGGAAGCTGGCGCGGTAGTCATGCATGGGGTCTGCTCCACTGGGCGATGCTCTCCAGCAGCACCGACTCCTGGTAAGGCTTGCCGAGGTAGTCGTTGACGCCGATGGCCATGGCCCGGTCGCGGTGTTTCTGCCCGGTGCGCGAGGTGATCATGATGATCGGCAGCTGGTGCAGGCGCGGGTCGGCGCGCACCTGCATCGCCACCTCGAAGCCATCCATGCGCGGCATTTCGATGTCCAGCAACATCAGGTCCGGGGTGTACTCCTGCAGCAACGCCATGGCATCGACCCCGTCCTTGGCGGTCAGCACGTTCATGCCGTGGCGTTCCAGCAGGCGGCTGGTGACCTTGCGCACCGTCACCGAATCGTCGACCACCAGCACCAGCCTCGGCCGCAGCGGTTCGACCTCGGCAATCACTTCGTCGCCAGCCGCCATGCGCGGCGCCGGCAAGCGCGTTTGCAGGGCGCGGATATGCGCCAGCAGATCGAGGATCAGCACCACCCGGCCATCGCCGAGGATGGTCGCGCCGGACAGCCCCTGCACCGCCGCGAACTGCGGCCCCAGGCTCTTGACCACGATCTCCCGGGTGCCGGCCATGGCGTCCACCTGCACGGCGATCCGATGTTCGTTGTAATGCACCAGCAGCACCGGCAGCGGCAGGCTCTGCCCCAGCAGTTTCGGCCGGGCCAAGGTGTGCAGCAGTTCGCCGAGGTAGCACAGCTCATAACGCTGGCCGGCGTATACGTAATGGGGCGGGTCGAGCTGGTAATGGCTTTCCAGTTCGTTGGGCAACACCCGCACGATGCCTTCGATGGTGTTCAGCGGGATCGCGTACTGCTCCTCCAGGCACTGCACCATCAGCGCGCGGTTGACCGACAGGGTGAACGGCAGGCGGATGCGGAAATGCACGCCCTGCCCCGGGATCGAGTCGATGGTCATCGAGCCGCCGAGCTGGCGCACCTCTTCATGGACCACGTCCATGCCCACCCCGCGCCCGGAAATCTGGGTGATTTTCTCCGCCGTGGAAAACCCCGGCTGCATGATGAATTGCAGCACGTCGCGGTCGCTGATCTCGGCATTGGGGGCGAGCAGGCCACGCTTGATCGCCTTGCGCCGCACCGCCTCCAGCGGCACCCCGGCGCCGTCGTCGCGCATGTCGAAAACGATATCGCCGCCTTCGTGGGACAGGTCCAGGGTGATCCGCCCCTGCTCCGGCTTGCCCGAGGCGCGCCGCACCTCGGCGGACTCCAGGCCATGGTCGACGGCGTTGCGCAGCATGTGCTCCAGGGGCGCGACCATGCGCTCCAGCACATTGCGATCCATCTCGCCCTCGGCGTTGCCGACGCTGAACGAGACGTCCTTGCCCAACTCCTCCGCCACCTGGCGGACGATGCGCTTGAGGCGCGGTACCAGACGCTCGAACGGCACCATGCGCGTGCGCATCAGGCCTTCCTGCAATTCGGTATTGACCCGCCCTTGCTGCTGCAACAGGTTTTCCGCGTCCTGGTTGCGCCGGTCCAGGGTTTCCTTGAGGTCGAGCAGGTCGGACGCCGACTCGAACAGGGCCCGCGACAGTTGCTGCAACTGCGAATGGCGGTCCATCTCCAGCGGGTCGAATTCCTCGTAGCCCAGGCGCTCGGCCTCGACCTGCTGGCGGCTGAGAATCCGCCCCTGGGTTTCGGTGTCCAGGCGGCGCAACTGGTCACGGATACGCTCGATGGTGGTTTCCATTTCGCTCAGGGCCACCCGCGCATCGTTGACCTGTTGCTCGATGCGCCCACGGAAGATCGAGGTTTCCCCGGCCAGATTAACCAGGTCGTCCAACAGCTCGGCCGAGACCTTGACCATATCCCCGGCCACCGCGGCTTCCGCCTGCGCCACCGGCGGTTCGGGTTTGCTCGGCGGGCTAAGGTCGGGCAGCAACAGAGGCGGCGCTTCGGCCTGGGCCGGATGAGTAAAGCCGCGAATCGCCTCGATCAGGCTGTCGGCCGGCTTGATCGGTTGCTCGGCGCGGGCGGCGTCGAGCATCTGCGCCAGGCGGTCCTGGCTTTTCTGCAACAGGCCGAACAGCGCCGGGGTCGGTTGCAGCAGGCCCGCGGACAGGCCTTCATAGAGAAACTCCAGTTCATGGGCCAGGTCGCCGATCGGCACGATCTCCACCATGCGCGCACCGCCCTTGAGGGTGTGCAGGTCACGCAGCAGGGTTTCCACTTCCTGGCGGCTGGCCGGCTCGGCCTGCCAGCGCGTCAGCGCCGCCCCCGAACTGTCGAGGATGTCGAAACCTTCTTCGAGGAAGATCTCCAGCAGCTCCGGATCGTGGGCCGCCGAATCGTCGGTCACCGCGGCCTCGGGCACCTCGCTGGTGGCCCCGCTGCGCTGGCGAAAACCGCGAATCGCTTCGATCAGCGCCTTGGGGTCGCTCAGCGCTTGCTGCGCCTGCAACTGCTGCAACAGCAGCGCCAGTTGCGCATGGCTGCGTTGCAGCAGATCGACCAGGGCCTCGCCATGCTGGTAACGGCGATCCACCAGGCCTTCGTAGAGGTTTTCCAGTTCCTGGGCCAGGTCGCCCACCGGCCCGACTTCGGCCATGCGCGCACCGCCCTTGAGGGTGTGCAGGTCGCGCTGCAGGGAAGACAGCGGCGCGCCGTTGTCCGGATCGGCCAGCCAGCGCTGCAAGGCCTGGCCGGCGCTTTCGAGAATATCCATCGCCTCTTCGAGGAAGATCGCCACGATTTCATCGTCCGGCTCCTCCACCTCGATCTGCGCCTTCTGCTCCATCTCGGCGGTGGCACTGGCCAGGTCGGTGATGCTCAGGGTGCGGCTGCCGTCGCTGCGGATCAGGCCCATGGCCGCAGGGTCGAGGCTTTCCTCGAGCAGTTCGCGCAAGGCCCGGACCATGGCCGGTTGCAGGCTGATTTCCTGGCCGGCGGCCAGTTCGTCGAGCATGTTGATCAGGGCTTCGTGGGCGTTTTCCGCCTCATGGAAAAACCGTTCGCCCACCGCCAGGCTGCTTTCTTCCACGGCGCCGTACAGGTCCAGCAGCGCTTCGCACAGCTCGTCCATCGGCTGCAAATCCGCCAGGTGCGCGCCTTCGCCAAGGGTGGTCAACTCGTCCAGCAGGGCGCTGAGTTCCTGCCGCTCGCCGGGGTGCTGTTGCCAGCGGCGCAGCAGGTTTTCGGCATCCAGCAGGATGTCCATGCCCTGGGCCAGGAAGCTGCTGATCAACTGCGCATCGCGCTTGACCCGCAGCCCGGTATTGGGCGCGTTGAGCAGGGTTTCCAGGCGCTCGGCGGTCAGTGCCTTGACTCGTTCGATCAGGTCGGCGGCGCCTTCGATGGGCGCCAGCGGATCGCTGCCCAGCTGTTGCAGGCTGCGGCGAAACAGGCCTTCGGCTTCCAGCAGCAGTTCGACCTCGTCCAGGTCCAGGGCCATCAGGTGCGCGCGGTATTCCCGGGCCAGCAGGTCCAGCGGCGCCGCCAGCTCGGCGATCGGCAGTACGCCGGCCATGTAGGCGCTGCCCTTGAGGGTGTGCAAGGCGCGCTGCAATTCGTCGCTGGCCTGCAGCGGCAGGTGCTCGGCAGCCTGATCGAGAAAGCGCTTGATGCTCTCCAGATGGGTTTCGGCCTCGTTGCGGAAGATCTCCAGCAACTGCGGGTCGAGCTCGTCTGCCAAGCCGTCTGGCGACGCCGTGTCGCCCTTGGCCAGGGCATGCGCCCGGGCAGCCAGGCGGTCGACATCGTCGCGCTGGCGCTGGGCCTGGGCGGCGAACTCGGCGACCAGCTCCGGCAGCAGCTGCAATACCTCTTCAAGCAGTTGCCGCACCTGCGGCCCCGGCTCCACGCTGTGTTCCAGGACCCGGTTGAGCAGGTTCTCCACGGCCCAGGCCAGCTCGCCCAGCACCAGCGCACGCACCATCCGCCCGCTGCCCTTGAGGGTGTGGAAGGCCCGGCGCAGTTCGCCCAGCGCCGCCTTGCCGTGAGGATCGGCGGCCCAGCGCGGCAGGTACTCGCGCAGCACGTCGAGCACTTCGTCGGTCTCTTCGAGGAAGACTTCACGCAGCTCGTCGTCCACCGGCGCTTCATCGCCCGGCGGCGGCAACAGGCTGCCCGGCGTGTCCAGCGCTGGTGGGTTGAGCGCCGAGACCGGGCTGGCCAGTACATCGGCCAGGGACTGCGCCACTTCCGGGTTGTCCAGCTCCTGCAGGTCCTGCATCACCAGGGCTTCGTTGGGGCTGAGCACATCGCTGAGCAGCGGCACCTGTTCGTTCGGCAGCCACTCGTCCGGCGCCCGCTTTTGTGGCGCATAGCCCAGCGCGGCCAGGCCCTGCTCGGCCACGTCGAGAATCTTTTCCCCCGGCGCCTGGGGATCGTCGTTCAGGCGCTCCAGGTAATACTCGATGCTGGTGATCACGTCGGCCAGATTGTCCAGCTGCTGCCAGCCGGGCTGGCGCGGGTCCAGCAGCAGGTGTTCGCGCACGAAGCCGATGCAGGCTTGCAGCAGGCCCGCCGCACGGCCCAGGGGAATCATCGCCAGGGCGCCGCGCACCTGGGTCAGCAGCTCCGGCAGGGCCTGCAAGTGTTCGCGGTCCCAACCGGCATCGATGTAGTCGACGATCAGGTCCTTGGCCTGTTGCAGGCAGATCCGCGCCTCCTTGATCACCAGTTGGTGGATCTGGGTCAGGTCGGTGGTCGGCAGGCGGCTTTCTTCGCGGCTCTCGGGTTCGGCCGGGCCGACCATGCCGGCCAGGGTCGCCTCGACATACAGCAGGGCCCCGGCCACATCCATCAGCACCGCGTCATTCGGTTCGCGCTGGCCCTGGGCCAGGCTCAGCACCACCGCCAGCTGGTCGATGATGACCTTGCGCGGCTGGCCGAAACCCAGCACCGCCAGGGTGTCGGCGATCTGTCGCAGGGGCGCCAGCAGGCTGTCCAGGTCCGACGCGTGCTGGCGGTCGCTGCGCACGAACAGGTCCAGGCGTTCCTTGACCCGCACCAGCTCTTCGCACAGGGCCGCCAGCACCGAGCGCATGGCGTCGCGGTCGGGACCGGCCATGCGCGCCCGCTCCTGGTCGACCAGCGCATTGTCGGGCAAAGCGTCATCGAGTCCGTAGGTGTCTTTCATGGTCTGCATCTGCGCGGTGGGATAGCGGGCCTTGGCGATGTAAAACAGCAGGCTTTTCAACAGTTCGTCGGGGGCCGCCTGGTTGATCCCGGCGATGCCTTGTTCATAGAGACGCTTGAGTTCGCGGTCGGCATCCTTGAGCAGGCTGCGCACCGCCGGGCTGTTGGCGATCGCCCCGCTGCCCATGCCTTCCACCAGGGCCAGGGCGATCTGCCACAAGGGCCCCAGCGGGGCGTTCTGGCACAACACCTGGAGGCGTTCGAAAACCTTGGCCATGTAGCCCAGGCTGTTTTTCACATCCTGTTCGCGCAGCAGGTCGACCAGCGCGGTTTGCAGCATGTGCCGCAACTTGCGCAGCAGGATGGTCAGGTCGGGGGGGGCCAGGCGGTTCAGTGTCGCCTGGTCCAGCGCCGGCAGGTCCGGCAGCTGCGGGCTGAACAGGCTGGTTTCGCTCAGCAGGCCTTCGCCCCGGGCGCTGCGCAGGTCGTTGAGCAGCGGCAACACCACCAGCGGCAGGTCGCGGCGCGCGCTTTGCACCCGGTCGAGGTACTGCGGCAACTGGCTGATGGCTTGGCGCAGCAGGTAGATCGCCTCGTCCCGCTGGGCCACGCGGTACTCGCGCAGGGCCAGGGTCAGGGCTTCCATTTCTTCGGCGAGCAGCGCCGCCCCATAGAACTCGACCATCTGCAGGCTGCCGTGGACCTGATGGATGCAGTCCAGGCACTGTTCGAGCGCTTCCACCGCCTGCGGCTCGTCGACCAGATGATCGAGCGCCTGGTGGGCCTGCTTCAGCGTTTCGGCAATTTCGCCCTTGACCCATTCCAGGGCCACATAGTCGTGCCGATCACCCATTACCATTCCCATCAAAGTCGTGCTCCGGCCTCAGCGGTTGTCCCGCGGCGTCTGCTCGCGACCGGCCGGCAAGGTGAAACCGGACACCGAGCGCCGCAGCTGGCTGGCCATTTTCGCCAGGTTGCCGATGCTCTCGGCCGTCGCGGTCGAGCCGGACGAAGTCTGTGAAGTAATCTGCTGGATCACGTTCATGGTCAAGGATATCTGTCCGGCCGACGACGTCTGCTGCTGGGCGGCGTTGGAGATGCTCTGGATCAGCGCCGCCAGGGTCTTGGAGACGCCTTCGATTTCTTCCAGGGCCACGCCGGCATCCTGCGCCAGCCGGGCGCCGCGCACCACTTCCGAAGTGGTCTGCTCCATGGAGATCACCGCCTCGTTGGTGTCGGTCTGGATCGCCCGTACCAGGGTCTCGATCTGCCGGGTCGCCGCCGAAGAACGTTCCGCCAGGCGCTGCACCTCATCGGCCACCACCGCGAACCCACGCCCGGCATCCCCGGCCATGGAAGCCTGGATCGCCGCGTTGAGGGCGAGGATATTGGTCTGGTCGGCAATGTCATCGATCAGGCTGACAATGTCGCCAATTTCCTGGGACGACTCGCCCAGGCGCTTGATGCGCTTGGCGGTGTCCTGGATCTGCTCGCGAATGTTGTCCATGCCGTGGATGGTGTTGTGCACCACCTCGTTGCCCTTGTTGGCGATCTCCACCGAACGCTCGGCCACCGCCGAGGACTCGGCGGCGTTGGCCGACACCTGATCGATCGACTGGGCCATTTCGTTGATCGCGGTGGAGGCCTCGGAAATCTGCTGGGCCTGATGCTCCGAGGCTTCGGCCAGTTGCATCGCGGTGGCCTGGGTTTCCTGCACCGCGCCGGCGACCTGGCCGGCGGTGAGGTTGATGGTCGCCACCAGGTCGCGCAGTTGGTCCACGGAATAGTTGATCGAGTCGGCGATGGTGCCGGTGAAGTCCTCGGTCACCGAGGCGGTCACGGTGAGGTCGCCGTCGGCCAGGTCTTCGATCTCGTCCAGCAAACGCATGATCGCGTTCTGGTTGCGCTCGTTCTTCTCCGCGGTCTCGTGCAGTTGGCGGTTGGTTTCGCGGACCATCACCAGGCCAATGAGGATGATCGAGGCCAGCGCCGCCAGGCCCAGGACATAACCGCCGATGGTGTCCAGCGAACGGCCGCCGGCCAGGTTCTCGAAACCGATGGCCAGGTGCGAGGCCTCGTCGAGCAGGGTCTGCGACAGGCTGAAGATATTGCTCGCCGATTCGCGGACCTGGAACAGCTCGGGGGAGGTTTCGAGGATTTCGTCCACCGAGCCTGAGACGAACTGGAACAGTTCGCTGATCTCGCTCAGCCGCGCCCGCGCATCGCGGTCCTCGACCTGGCTGATCTTCAAGGTCGGGTTGCCCTGGAGCATGCCGCTGAGCACCTGGCCGAAGCGCGCCGCGTCACGGCCGAAGGCGTCGGCGGCCTGCACCGCGTTTTCGTCGCCGGCCAGCACGGTATTCACCGCGCCGAGAATCCGTTCGGCGAGCAGCGACTGGCGTTGCGCCATGGCCACCTGGGCGGCCGGAGCGCCGCGTTGCAGGAGGATCTCCACGACCTTTTCATACTCGACCTGCAACTGCGGCACGGTTTCCGCCAGGGTCGCGGCCACCTGATGCAGGGACAATACGGTCTGTTCGCTGGCCAGGATCGCGTCGGCGTTGTGCAGCAGCTTGTCCCAGTCCTGCTGCACCGCGCGCATTTCCTGACGCACCGCCACCGGCGCGGCGGGCAGCCCGGTGGCCGGGTCGCCTTTTTTCAGGTAGCCCCAGCGCTGGGCGAAATCGTTGCGCGCATCGCCCAGCAGCTTGAAGGCCGCGGCCTTGCCCGCGGCGGCTTCCGTGGCGTTCTTGGCAATGCGCTGGGACAGCACCCGCAGCTCGCCGGCGTGGCCGATGTACTGTTTGTCGTACGTGGCCTGGGTGTTGAGGTAAGCGAAGTTGGCGAACAGCAGCATGATGAACACGATCAGGGCGATGAACAGCACGATGATCTGCGAGCGGCTGCGCGATCCTTCC
The DNA here is from genome assembly GCF_900115645.1 of Pseudomonas sp. NFPP07. Classification (NCBI taxonomy): domain Bacteria; kingdom Pseudomonadati; phylum Pseudomonadota; class Gammaproteobacteria; order Pseudomonadales; family Pseudomonadaceae; genus Pseudomonas; species Pseudomonas sp. NFPP07. The sequence goes on along the minus strand of NZ_FOXG01000007.1, from coordinate 256,128 downwards.
ATTGGCTTGCCTGGGTTGGCTTTTAGCATCTGCACACCTGAATTCCGGTTGTTCTGTTGCCCGCGCCATGGACGGCGCGGTCCTGCAGGTTCATCGCGCAATATTCATCGCGAGCAAGCCTCGCGCCTACAGCGCCACATCCAGGAACCCCGGCGACTGCGCCAGGGCGAAGGGACTGAATACCCACCAGACCGGCTCACAGGGGAAATACCCGCGCAGGTACGGCGTGATGGCGCCCTGTTCGCTAGCGTTGGCCGCCGTTTCCAGGCTGCTCTGCTCGAAGTGCTGCATGCCGGCCACCTCGTCCACCATCAAGCCGGCGAACACCTCTTTGTGCTCGACCACCAGCACCCGCCGCTGCTTGCGCAGGGCCGACAGCTCATGGCCGAAGAACCCGCACAGGTCCATGATCGGCAGCAGCCGTCCGCGCAGGTTGGCCACGCCTTTCACCCAGGGCTTGACCCCGGGCAGCAGGGTGTAACGGGGCTCGTGCAGGACTTCGCTGACTTCGCCCATCGGCGCCACATACCAATGCTCGCCGATGCGAAAGCCGATACCGCTCCAGCCGTGCTGGCGGGTTTCCTGGGAAGGCAGGTCGGCTGCCAGCAGGCGGCAGCGCTGGTCGATCTCGAGCAGCAGTTCGAAGGCGGTTTGCGACTCGGCCATGGCGCGGGCGGTCAGCCGGCCAGGACGGTGTTCAGGGTCTTGATCAGGGTGTCTTCGTCGACCGGCTTGGTCAGGTAATCCTTGGCGCCCTGGCGAGTGCCCCAGACCTTGTCGGTTTCCTGATCCTTGGTGGTGATGATGATCACCGGGATATGGCTGGTTTCCGCGTCCTTGGTCAACTGACGGGTCGCCTGGAAACCATTGAGGCCGGGCATGACGATGTCCATCAGGACCGCGTCGGGCTTTTCCTGGCGCGCCAGGGCCACGCCGTCGGCGCCGTTTTCGGCCTTCAGGACTTCATGGCCGTGCTTTTCCAGCATGCCGGTCAGTTTGTACATTTCAGTCGGCGAGTCATCGACGATCAGAATACGAGCCATGGTCTTCCCCATACGAATAGGCGTGCGGCCCGCTGGCCGAACCTCAATGTGCTTGTTCTACTGCGGCGAACCCCGGCACATGGGCCTTGATCGCGCTCAGCAGCTCTTCCTTGCTGAAAGGCTTGGTCAAAAACTGGTCAGAGCCGACGATGCGACCCTTGGCCTTGTCGAACAGACCGTCCTTGGAGGACAGCATAATCACCGGCGTGGACTTGAACGCGCTGTTGTTCTTGATCAACGCGCAGGTCTGATAGCCATCGAGCCGCGGCATCATGATGTCGACGAAGATGATGCCCGGGTGGTTGTCGGCGATCTTGGCCAGGGCCTCGAAACCGTCGACCGCGGTGATGACTTCACAGCCCACATTCTTCAGCAGCGTTTCGGCCGTGCGGCGAATCGTCTTCGAATCATCGATCACCATCACCTTGAGGGCGCTGGATTGCTGTTCCATATCTGCTCTACCATCGCCACAGCGAATCGATTTTCTGCCCGTACTGGTGGCCAATGCCTCAAGCCCTTGATGTTCAAGGCCTGAGCACGGCATGCGAGCCTTTTTAGCATACTCTCCCCATGCAATCTATCGGCCGACCGGCGCGGTGGTTTTTCCTTGACCGGGAACCGCCCGAGCGCCACTCTGACGCCACTTTTTCAAGCCATTGCGCCCACTAATTTTCGAGGAAACCGCCCATGAGCGTTCGCGTCGGGATTGTCATGGACCCTATCGCCAGCATCTCCTATAAGAAGGACAGCTCGCTGGCCATGCTGCTGGCCGCCCAGGAGCGCGGCTGGACCCTGTTCTATATGGAACAGCGCGACCTGTACCAGGCGACCGGTGGCGTGGCCCGGGCGCGGATGCGCCCGCTGAAGGTGTTCGCCGACCCGCACAAGTGGTTCGAACTGGAAGCCGAGACCGACAGCGCCCTGAGCGAGCTGGACGTGATCCTGATGCGCAAGGACCCACCGTTCGACATGGAGTTCGTCTACTCCACCTACCTGCTGGAGCAGGCCGAGCGCGACGGCGTGCTGGTGGTCAACAAGCCGCAGAGCCTGCGTGACTGCAATGAAAAGCTGTTCGCCACCCTGTTCCCGCAGTGCACGCCGCCGACCATCGTCAGCCGTCGTCCGGACGTGTTGCGCGAATTCGCCGACCATCACGGCGACGTGATCCTCAAGCCGCTGGACGGCATGGGCGGCTCGTCGATCTTCCGTCACACCGCCGGCCACCCGAACCTCTCGGTGGTCGTCGAAACCCTGACCCAGCACGGCAAGCAGCAGATCATGATCCAGGAGTACCTGCCGGCCATCGTCGATGGCGACAAACGCATCCTGATGATCGACGGCGAACCTGTGGATTATTGCCTGGCGCGGATTCCCGCCCAGGGTGAAACCCGTGGCAACCTTGCCGCCGGTGGCCGTGGCGAAGCCCGGCCGCTGACCGAGAAAGATCGCTGGATCGCCGCACAGGTCGGCCCGACCCTGCGCGAGAAAGGCCTGCTGTTCGTGGGGCTCGACGTGATCGGCGAGCACCTGACCGAAATCAACGTCACCAGCCCGACCTGCATCCGCGAGATCGACAACGCCTTTGGCACCAACATCGGCGCAATGCTGATGGATGCCATCGAGAAGAAGCTGCAAGCCGCGAGCCGCAAGCCACAAGCTTGATCGGCGTCACATGCAGCTTGTCGCTTGAAGCTTGAGGCTTACGGCTTGAAACCAACATTGCGTTATCATGCGCCGCCTGTGAAACGCGCGATGTTGGTCTTGTGATGCTTTTTGTGATGTTGAACCGCTGATGACTTTTGTGAACCGCTAATGGCTCTCCCTTCCGATCTGCCCCCCGAGCTGGCCCACAGCGGTGTGCGCCCGGCCGATCGCCTGGGGTTTACCCTGTTCCTGGCCGCCCTGCTGCATATCGCGCTGATTCTCGGCCTGGGCTTCTCCTTCGCCGAACCCAAGCAGATCAGCAAGACCCTGGAAATCACCCTGGCCACCTTCAAGAGCGAGACCAAGCCGAAGAAGGCCGATTTTCTCGCCCAGGAAAACCAGCAAGGCAGCGGCACCCTGGACAAGAAGGCGATCCCGAAGACCACCGAAGTGGCGCCGTTCCAGGAAAACAAAGTAAACAAGGTCACCCCGCCGCCTCCGGCCAAGACCGAAGTCAAGCAAGCCGCGCCCAAGGCCGCGGTCGCCACCACCGCGCCGAAGCCGAAAAAGACCGTCACCCAGCGTGAAGAGGTCAAGACCGAGGCCAAACCCAAGGTTCCCGTGCCGACGTTCGACAGCGAGCAGCTGTCCAGCGACATCGCCAGCCTGGAGGCCGAACTGGCCCAGGAGCAGCAGCTGTACGCCAAGCGCCCACGCATCCACCGCCTGAGCGCGGCCTCGACCATGCGCGACAAGGGCGCCTGGTACAAGGACGAGTGGCGCAAGAAAGTCGAGCGCATCGGCAACCTCAATTACCCGGAAGAAGCCCGGCGCAAGCAGATCTACGGCAACCTGCGGCTGATGGTCTCGATCAACCGCGACGGTTCGCTGTACGAGGTGCTGGTACTGGAGTCCTCCGGCCAGCCGCTGCTGGACCAGGCGGCCCAGCGCATCGTGCGCCTGGCGGCACCGTTCGCGCCCTTTACCGGCGACCTGTCGGATATCGACCGCCTGGAGATCATCCGCACCTGGAAGTTCGCCCGCGGCGACCGGCTGTCCAGCAACTGATCCCAGGGCGAAACCGCCCGCCTGGCCTTATCGCGAGCAAGCTCGCTCCTACAGGTCCTGCGCCATCCCTGTAGGAGCGAGCTTGCTCGCGATGGCGCCGACGCCGGCACCGCCGCAAAAGGCCGAGCAAAATGCCCGGAGCCACACATCCCCAGCTTGTCAGTTCGCCCCTCCACCGCCACACTAGCGCTCATGAAAAACGTCAGCCCCAGCTACCTCAAGCATCACTTCCTGATCGCCATGCCGCACATGGCCGACCCGAACTTTGCGCACACCTTGACCTACATCGTCGAGCACAATGCCAATGGCGCCATGGGGTTGGTGGTCAACCGTCCGCAGGACCTGAACCTCGCCGATATCCTCGAGCAATTGCGCCCCGAGATCGACCCGCCAGCGCTCTGCCAGCATGTGCCGATCTTCATCGGCGGCCCGGTGCAGACCGATCGCGGTTTTGTCCTGCACCCCAGCGGCCCGACCTTCCAGGCCACGGTCGAGCTGGACGGCCTGTCGCTGTCGACGTCCCAGGACGTGCTGTTCGCCATCGCCGATGGCGTCGGCCCGGCCAAAAGCCTGATCGCCCTCGGTTATGCCGGCTGGGAAGCCGGGCAGCTGGAAGCCGAGCTGGCGGACAACGCCTGGCTGACCTGCCCGTTCGACGCCGACATCCTGTTCAACACCAGCAGCGAACTGCGCCTGGAAGCGGCGGCCAAGCACCTGGGCATCAATCTCGCCCTGCTGACCAGCCAGGCGGGCCACGCCTGATGGCCCTGCGACTGATCCTCGGGTTCGACTACGGCACCAAACAGATCGGCGTGGCGGTTGGCCAGGCCATCACCGGCCAGGCCCGCGAGCTGTGCACCCTGAAGGCGCAGAACGGCGTGCCGGACTGGAACCAGGTCGAAGCCCTGATCAAGGAATGGAAGCCGGATGCGGTGGTGGTCGGCCTGCCATTGAACATGGACGGCACCCCGAGCGAGATGTGCGTGCGCGCCGAGAAGTTCGCCCGGCGCCTCAATGGCCGCTACAACCTGCCCTTCTATACCCATGACGAACGCCTGACCACCTTCGAGGCCAAGGGCGAACGCCTGGCCCGCGGCGGCCAGAAAGGCAGTTACCGCGACAACCCGGTCGACGCCATCGCTGCCGCCCTGCTGCTGCAAGGCTGGCTCGACGAAAACGCAGCGCTGTTGAACAACTGAAACGCCGAATCCTGAAGATGCGTGGTCACCCCCCCGGCCACGCGCCTCCTGGCCACAACACCAGCCGTAAGACCCTGCGCCTTGCTGCATGCAACCAGGCGCGGGCCCACGAAGGAGCAATCATGAGCCTGCCCAATCCCGCCGAACTGATCAGCCAGATGGCCGTGCGTCTCACCGCCCACCTGGAACAACGCGCCATCAGCGAGCCCCGCTATATCGGCATCCGTACCGGCGGCGTCTGGGTCGCCCAGGCCCTGCTCGCCGAACTGGGCAGCGACGCGCCGCTGGGCACCCTGGATGTGTCCTTCTACCGCGACGACTTCAGCCAGAACGGCCTGCATCCGCAAGTGCGCCCTTCCGAGCTGCCGTTCGAGATCGAGGGCCAGCACCTGATCCTGATCGACGACGTGCTGATGAGCGGCCGCACCATCCGCGCCGCCCTCAACGAGCTGTTCGACTACGGCCGCCCGGCCAGCGTGACCCTGGTCTGCCTGCTGGACCTGGACGCCGCCGAGCTGCCGATTCGTCCGAATGTGGTCGGCGCCACCCTGTCGCTGGCCGCCCACGAGCGGGTAAAATTGTCCGGTCCTGCGCCGCTTCAACTCGAGCTTCAAGACCTCGCCCTTTAATTCGCCCCTCTAAAGAGTCCATTGCGATGACGCCTCTAGACGCCAAGCGCCCGCTGCAGCTCAACGATCAGGGCCAGCTGCGCCACTTCCTCTCGCTCGACGGTCTGCGTCGCGAGCTGCTGACGGAAATCCTCGACACCGCCGACTCCTTCCTCGAAGTCGGCGCCCGGGCCGTCAAGAAAGTCCCTTTGCTGCGCGGCAAGACCGTGTGCAACGTGTTCTTCGAAAACTCCACCCGCACCCGCACCACCTTCGAACTGGCGGCCCAGCGCCTGTCGGCGGACGTGATCACGCTCAACGTGTCCACCTCCTCGGCCAGCAAGGGTGAAACCCTGCTCGACACCCTGCGCAACCTCGAAGCCATGGCCGCCGACATGTTCGTCGTGCGCCACGGCGACTCCGGCGCCGCGCACTTCATCGCCGAGCATGTGTGCCCGCAGGTGGCAATCATCAACGGCGGCGACGGCCGCCACGCCCACCCGACCCAGGGCATGCTCGACATGCTCACCATCCGTCGGCACAAGGGCGGCTTCGAAAACCTCTCGGTGGCCATCGTCGGCGACATCCTGCACTCGCGGGTGGCACGCTCGAACATGCTGGCCCTGAAAACCCTGGGTTGCCCGGACATCCGCGTGATCGCGCCCAAGACCCTGCTGCCGATCGGCATCGAGCAATACGGGGTGAAGGTCTACACCGACATGGCCGAAGGCCTGAAGGACGTCGACGTGGTGATCATGCTGCGCCTGCAACGTGAGCGCATGCAGGGCGGCCTGCTGCCGAGCGAGGGCGAGTTCTACCGCCTGTTCGGCCTGACCACCGCGCGCCTGGCCGGCGCCAAGCCGGACGCCATCGTCATGCACCCGGGCCCGATCAACCGCGGCGTGGAGATCGAATCGGCGGTGGCCGACGGTCCGCATTCGGTGATCCTCAATCAGGTGACCTACGGCATCGCGGTACGCATGGCCGTACTGTCCATGGCCATGAGCGGGCAGACCGCCCAGCGACAATTCGAGCAGGAGAACGCCCAGTGAAGCTCAGCATTCTCGGCGCCCGTGTCATCGATCCAAGCAGCGGCCTGGATCAAGTCAGCGATATCCATCTGGAAGCCGGCAAGATCGTCGCCATCGGCGCCGCTCCCGCCGGTTTCAACGCGGCTGAAAGCCTCGACGCCAAAGGCCTGGTGGCCGCGCCCGGGCTGGTGGACCTGAACGTCTCCCTGCGCGAGCCGGGCTACAGCCGCAAAGGCACCATCGCCAGCGAAACCCGCGCCGCCGCGGCCGGTGGCGTCACCAGCCTGTGCTGCCCGCCGCGCACCAAGCCGGTGCTGGACACCTCGGCAGTGGCCGAGCTGATCCTCGATCGCGCCCGCGAAGCCGGCAATACCAAGGTGTTCCCAATCGGTGCCCTGAGCAAAGGCCTGGACGGCGAACAGCTGGCCGAGCTGATCGCCCTGCGCGACGCCGGCTGCGTGGCCTTCGGCAACGGCCTGGAGGGCTTTCGCAGCACCCGCACCCTGTGCCGGGCGCTGGAATACGCGGCGACCTTCGACCTGACGGTGATTTTCCACTCCCAGGACCGCGACCTGGCCGAAGGCGGCCTGGCCCACGAAGGCGCCACCGCCAGCTTCCTCGGCCTGCCGGGCATTCCGGAAACCGCGGAAACCGTGGCCCTGGCCCGTGACCTGCTGCTGGTGGAGCAAAGCGGCGTGCGCGCCCACTTCAGCCAGCTGACCAGCGCCCGGGGCGTGGCCCTGATCGCCCAGGCCCAGGCCCGTGGCCTGCCGGTGACCGCCGACGTGGCGCTGTACCAGCTGATCCTCACCGACGACGCGCTGATCGACTTCTCCAGCCTCTATCACGTCCAGCCGCCGCTGCGCTCGCGCGCTGACCGCGAAGGCCTGCGCGAGGCCGTGAAGTCCGGGGTGGTCCAGGCCATCTCCAGCCATCACCAGCCCCACGAACGCGACGCCAAGCTGGCGCCTTTCGGCGCCACCGAGCCGGGCATCAGCAGCGTCGAGCTGCTGCTGCCGCTGGCCATGACCCTGGTGGAAGACGGTCTGCTCGACTTGCCGACCCTGCTGGCCCGCCTGAGCAGCGGCCCGGCCGACGCCCTGCGCCTGCCGGCCGGCAAGCTGGCGGTAGGCGCTCCGGCGGACCTGGTGTTGTTCGACCCGAGCACGTCCACCGTGGCCGGCGAACACTGGTTGTCGAAAGGCGAGAACTGCCCGTTCCTCGGCCATAGCCTGCCAGGCGTGGTGCGTTACACCCTGGTGGATGGACGGATCAGCCACAAGGGCTGACGGCCATGATCGCGAGCAAGCTCGCTCCTGCAGGTACGGCGCAGACCCCATGGGCGCCGCACTTCTTCTGTAGGAGCGAGCTTGCTCGCGATGGCGCTCCTGCATTCAACGCCGCTGCGCGTTACGCAACGACACCTGGTCGTTCAGCGTCCAGAAGTCATACAAGACCCCCAGAAAGAACACCCCGCCAGTCAGCAGGTACAGCAGGCCGCTGATCCATTTGCCCTGATACATGCGGTGCACGCCGAAGATCCCGAGAAAGGTCAGGAGGATCCAGGCGACGCTGTATTCGATGGGTCCCGGGGTAAAACGCAGGTCGGCCTCGCGGTCCATGGTCGGGATCAGGAACAGGTCGATCAGCCAGCCGATGCCCAGCAAGCCCAGGGTGAAAAACCAGAGGGTTCCGGTAACCGGCTTGCCGTAATAGAAGCGGTGAGAGCCGGTAAAACCGAAAATCCACAACAGGTAACCGATCACCTTGCTGTGGGTGTCATGGGTCGAACCGTCCGGGCGATAGGTGTTCATTGAGTACCTCGTTCCACGCAATAGATAAATTTTCTTTAATTCTTTGTGACTTTTTTACAGGCAGCCGACGTGTGGCAAATGTTAAGGTCGCTGCCGTGAAACCCTTGTACTGCCTGACTTCTGTCGGACAATTGCGTCAATTTGCCGCCTCTTCAGCGAATTTGACCTCCAGGTTGAATCGACCAACGGCCTGAGAAGTGACAAAAAAGCTGTTATAAAGTTGCGCGCTAACCCATATGAGCCTTGCCTAATGCGTCCATTTTTCAAGACATGGCTAACCATTTGCCTATTGATGCCACTGGCTGCCCACGCCACCAATCGTGAGCAACGTCTTCCCAACGTGAACGGCTTCACTCCAAAAGCCCACGTTACCCAAGTCAGCAAGAACAGCTCCAAGAACAAGCTGTCGGTCAAACGCCCGACTCATCTGAGCAGCGTCAGCAGCAAGCCGGTACCGCAGATGGCGGCCAAGCAGAGCAGCACCGTGCTCAGCCGTGCCGTCAACGTACTGGGTACCCCTTACCGTTGGGGCGGCAGCAGCCCAAGTAAAGGCTTCGACTGCAGCGGCCTGGTGAAATACGCCTTCAACGACGTCGCCGCCGTCGATCTGCCGCGCACCTCGAACGCCATGGCCAGCGGTCACGGGCAGAAAGTCGAGCGCAAGGACCTCAAGCCTGGCGACCTGCTGTTCTTCAACCTCAAGAGCCGCCGGGTCAACCACGTCGCCATCTACCTGGGCAACGATCGCTTCATCCACGCGCCGCGCCGCGGCAAGTCGGTGACCATCGATACCCTGAAGAAGCCGTACTGGGACAAGAACTACGTAGTGGCCAAGCGGGTCCTGCCAAAAGAGCAGAACACCCTGCGCATCGTTCAGCGCTGATCGCCCTCCCTGATCGCGAGCCATCGAGCCACCATGCTCGATGGCTCGCGATTGCATTTGCCGCTCCGATACCTCTTCAAATACTGTCCGGCGCCCTCGCCTTTTCCCGGGCGTGCTCCCGGCTGACCCGCCCCGCATCCACCAGCGCCTTCAGGCTCATGTCCAGGGTCTGCATCCCCAGCGCCCCGCCGGTCTGGATCGCCGAGTACATCTGCGCCACCTTGTCCTCGCGGATCAGGTTACGGATCGCCGCGCTGCCCAGCATGATCTCGTGAGCCGCTACCCGGCCTCCGCCAATACGCTTCACCAGCGTCTGGGAAATCACCGCCTGCAGCGATTCCGAGAGCATGGAGCGGACCATCGCCTTCTCCTCGGCCGGGAACACGTCCACCACCCGGTCCACGGTTTTCGCCGCCGACGTGGTGTGCAGGGTGCCGAACACCAGATGCCCGGTCTCCGCGGCGGTCAGCGCCAGGCGGATGGTTTCCAGGTCGCGCATTTCCCCTACCAGAATCACATCCGGGTCTTCGCGCAGGGCCGAGCGCAGGGCCGTGGAGAAGCTGCGGGTGTCGCGATGCACCTCGCGCTGGTTGATCAGGCACTTCTTCGATTCGTGGATGAACTCGATGGGATCCTCGATGGTGAGGATGTGCTGGTGCCGGCTCTGGTTCAGGTGATCGATCATCGCCGCCAGGGTGGTCGACTTGCCCGAGCCGGTCGGCCCGGTCACCAGCACCAGGCCGCGGGGCACTTCGCTGATCCGCCGAAACACCTCGCCCATGCCCAGCTCGTCCATGCCCGGCACCTTGGCCGCAATGCTGCGAAAGACCGCGCCGGCGCCGCGCTGATGGTTGAAGGCATTGACCCGAAAGCGCGCCAGGCCCGGCACCGCGAAGGAAAAGTCGATCTCCAGCGCGGCCTTGAACTCGGCCCGTTGCGGATCAGTCATGCTGGCCAGGATCAGCTCGTGCACCTGTTGCGCCTCCAGCACCGGCAGGTTGATCCGGCGAATATCGCCGTCGATGCGAATCATCGGCGGCAAACCGGCCGAGAGGTGCAGGTCCGAAGCGCCCTGTTTGACGCTGAAGGCCAGCAACTCAGTGATATCCATAGCGTTCCCCAATTCCAGTAGAATGCCGCGAACCCAAGACCCGCTGGCGTACATCGAATGTCCACGATAGCAGACAACATCGCCCTGGTTAGCGCACGGATCCGTGCCGCGGCGCAGGCCTCGCAACGTGACGAAAGCAGCATCCATCTGCTGGCCGTGAGCAAGACCAAGCCCGCCGCGGCGCTGCGTGAAGCCTACGCGGCCGGCCTGCGCGACTTCGGCGAGAACTACCTGCAAGAAGCCCTGGGCAAACAGGCGGAACTTGGCGACCTGCCCTTGAGTTGGCACTTCATCGGCCCCATTCAGTCGAACAAGACGCGAGCTATCGCCGAGAACTTCGCCTGGGTGCATTCCGTGGATCGCTTGAAAATCGCTCAACGCCTGTCCGAGCAACGCCCGGCCGACTTGCCGCCGCTGAACATCTGCATTCAGGTCAATGTCAGTGGCGAGGCCAGCAAATCTGGCTGCACACCGGCCGACCTGCCGGCCCTGGCCAGCGCCATCAGCGCCTTGCCGCGCCTGAAACTGCGCGGGCTGATGGCGATTCCCGAGCCGACTGAAGATCGTGCCGCCCAGGATGCCGCCTTCGCGGCCGTGCGCAGCCTGAACGACAACCTGCGCGACAGCCTGGACCTGCCAACCGACACACTTTCCATGGGCATGAGCCACGACCTCGAAGCGGCCATTGCCCAAGGCGCCACCTGGGTACGTATCGGTACCGCTTTGTTTGGCGCACGCGATTATGGCCAGCCATGACTGTGGCGGCCTCACCTCTGAATAAGGACCTGTCATGAGCAAGACTCGTATCGCCTTTATCGGCGCCGGCAACATGGCTGCCAGCTTGATCGGCGGCCTGCGCGCCAAGGGCCTGGACGCCAGCCAGATCCGCGCCAGCGACCCGGGCGCCGAAACCCGCGCCAAGGTCCAGGCCGAGCACGGCATTGAACTGTTCGCCGACAACGCCGAGGCCATCGCCGGCGTCGACGTGGTGGTGCTGGCGGTCAAGCCACAGGCCATGAAGGCCGTGTGCGAAGCCCTGCGCCCCAGCCTGAAACCGCACCAGTTGATCGTGTCCATCGCCGCCGGCATCACCTGCGCCAGCATGAACAAATGGCTCGGCGAGCAGCCGATCGTGCGCTGCATGCCCAATACCCCGGCCCTGCTGCGCCAGGGCGCCAGCGGCCTGTACGCCACCGCCGCGGTGAGCGCGGCGCAACGCCAGCAGGCCGAAGAACTGCTGTCGGCCGTGGGCATCGTCCTGTGGCTGGAACAAGAGCAGCAACTGGACGCGGTGACCGCCGTGTCCGGCAGCGGCCCGGCGTATTTCTTCCTGCTGATCGAAGCCATGACCGCCGCCGGCGAGAAACTCGGCCTGCCACGGGAAACCGCCCGCCAACTGACCCTCCAGACCGCGCTGGGCGCGGCGCACATGGCGGTGTCCAGCGACGTGGACGCGGCCGAACTGCGCCGCCGCGTGACCTCGCCGGCCGGGACCACGGAAGCCGCGATCAAGTCGTTCCAGGCCAGTGGCTTCGAAGCCCTGGTGGAAAAAGCATTGGGTGCCGCCGCGCACCGCTCGGCCGAGATGGCCGAACAACTGGGCCAATAAGGAGCCAATGATGATTGGATTGAACACTGCGGCGGTGTACGTGCTGCAAACCCTGGGCAGCCTGTACCTGCTGATCGTGCTGCTGCGCTTCGTGCTGCAACTGGTACGCGCCGACTTCTACAACCCGCTGTGCCAGTTCGCCGTGCGCGCCACCCAGCCGCTGCTCAAGCCGATGCGCCGGGTCATCCCGAGCCTGTTCGGCCTGGACATGTCGTCGCTGATCCTGGCGATCCTCGTGCAACTGCTGCTGATGGCCCTGACCCTGCTGTTGACCTACGGCACCACCGGCAACCCGCTGCAACTGCTGATCTGGTCGATCATTGGCGTGACCGCGCTGTTCATGAAGATTTTCTTCTTCGCCCTGATCATCAGCGTGATCCTCTCCTGGGTCGCCCCGGGCAGCCATAACCCGGGCGCCGAACTGGTCAACCAGATCTGCGAGCCGGCCCTGGCGCCGTTCCGCCGCATCCTGCCGAGCATGGGCGGCCTGGATATCTCGCCGATCCTGGCGTTCATGGTGCTCAAGCTGATCGACATGCTGGTGATCAACAACCTGGCGGCCATGACCATGATGCCGGAAATCCTGCGTCTGCTGATCTGACCCGGCCTCTGCGATGAGTTACTTTCGCTGGGACGGCGACGACCTGATCCTGGAGTGCCACTTGCAACCTGCGGCCCGTAGCGATGACTTCGCCGGGCTGCATGGCGAGCGCCTGAAGATCCGCCTCACCGCACCGCCGGTGGAGGGCAAGGCCAACGCTTATTTGATGGCGTTCCTGGCCAAGGCGTTCGGCGTGTCCAAGAGCCAGGTCAGCCTGATCAGCGGCGAGCTGAACCGGCAGAAACGGGTGCGGATCAACGCGCCGAAAAAACTCCCGGATCTGCCCGGACTGCAGCGTCCGTCCTGATCACTCTCTGTAGCCGCTGCCGTAGGCTGCGATAAGGGCCGAAGGCCCTTCGAGGCCCTCAAGAGCACGTCTCCTGCGGAGCCGATCGCAGCCTGCGGCAGCGGCTACAAGGTTCGTCACAAGTCGCGGGAGAATCAGCCCCGGCCTTTGCTTGCCGCTGGGGGCAGCGGTCTTTAGACTTACGCCTCATTTAAACGAGAGCAGGGTCGATGCCAACTGCCTTTCCCGCCGATTCCGTTGGTCTGGTGACGCCGCAAGTGGCGCATTTCAGCGAGCCCCTGGCCCTGGCCTGCGGCCGCTCCCTGCCAGCCTATGATCTGATCTACGAGACCTACGGCCAGCTGAACGCCACGGCGAGCAATGCCGTGCTGATCTGCCACGCCCTGTCCGGCCATCACCACGCCGCCGGCTACCACAGCCCCGACGACCGCAAGCCGGGCTGGTGGGACAGCTGCATCGGCCCGGGCAAGCCGATCGACACCAACAAGTTCTTCGTCGTCAGCCTGAACAACCTCGGCGGCTGCAACGGCTCCACCGGCCCGAGCAGCATCAACCCGGACACCGGCAAGCCGTTCGGCGCCGATTTCCCGGTGCTGACCGTGGAAGACTGGGTGCACAGCCAGGCGCGCCTGGCCGACCGCATTGGCATCCACCAGTGGGCCGCCGTGATCGGCGGCAGCCTGGGCGGCATGCAGGCCCTGCAATGGACCATCACCTACCCGGACCGGGTGCGCCATTGCCTGGCCATCGCTTCGGCGCCCAAGCTGTCGGCACAGAACATCGCCTTCAACGAAGTGGCGCGCCAGGCCATCCTCACCGACCCCGAATTCCACGGCGGTTCGTTCCAGGAACAGGGCGTGATCCCCAAGCGCGGGCTGATGCTGGCGCGGATGGTCGGGCACATCACCTACCTGTCCGACGACTCCATGGGCGAGAAATTCGGCCGTGGCCTGAAGAGCGAAAAGCTCAACTACGATTTCCATAGCGTCGAGTTCCAGGTCGAAAGTTACCTGCGTTATCAGGGCGAGGAGTTCTCCGGGCGGTTCGACGCCAACACCTACCTGCTGATGACCAAGGCGCTGGATTACTTCGATCCAGCGGCGAACTTCGACGATAACCTGGCGAAAACCTTCGAAGGCGCCAAGGCCAAGTTCTGCGTGATGTCCTTCACCACCGACTGGCGCTTCTCTCCGGCCCGCTCGCGGGAGCTGGTGGATGCCCTGATGGCCGCGCGCAAGGACGTCAGCTACCTGGAAATCGATGCCCCACAGGGCCACGACGCCTTCCTGATTCCGATCCCGCGTTACCTGCAGGCGTTCGGCAACTACATGAACCGTATAACGCTGTGAGGACGCCATGAGAGCTGATCTGGAAATCATCCAGGAATGGATCCCCGCCGGCAGCCGCGTGCTCGACCTCGGTTGCGGCAATGGCGAACTGCTGAGCTGGCTGCGCGATCACAAGCAAGTCACCGGCTACGGCCTGGAAAACGACCCGGACAACATCGCCGAGTGCGTGGCCAAGGGCATCAACGTCATCGAGCAGGACCTGGACAAGGGCCTGGGCAACTTCGCCAGCAACAGCTTCGATATCGTGGTCATGACCCAGGCCCTGCAGGCCGTGCACTACCCGGATCGGATCCTCGACGAAATGCTGCGGGTCGGCCGCCAGTGCATCATCACCTTCCCCAACTTCGGCCACTGGCGCTGCCGCTGGTACCTGGCCAGCAAGGGGCGGATGCCGGTCTCCGAATTCCTGCCGTACACCTGGTACAACACGCCGAACATCCACTTCTGCACGTTCGAGGACTTTGAAGAGCTTTGCCGCGAACGTGAAGCCAAGGTCATCGATCGCCTTGCGGTGGATCAACAGCACCGGCACGGGTGGGCCAGTAAGCTATGGCCTAATCTGTTAGGTGAGATCGGCATCTACCGCGTCAGCAGCCCCGGCCTGCAGGACCACCAGATCGCGGTATAAACCAGGTTCAAAGCAAGGAGAACGATCATGGGTCGCTTGGTTACTTTTCTATTGGCAGCGTGCCTGAGCGCGTCGGCGATGGCCGCCGACACCATCAAGGGCGAGCGCCAGGAAGTGTTCGGTGACGTGACCGTGCACTACAACACCTTCAACTCCACCTTCCTGCAACCGGATATCGCCAAGGCCGCGGAGCTGGTGCGCAGCAAGAACCAGGGCGTGATCAACGTTTCCGTGCTCAAGGCCGGCAAACCGTTGGTCGCCCAGGTCACCGGGACCGTCAAGGACCTGACCAGCCAGTCGGTGCCGCTGAAATTCAAGCAGGTCACCGAACAGGGCGCGATCTACTACATCGCCCAGTACCCGGTGGAACAGCAGGAAACCCGCACCTTCGAAATCAAGGTGCAGACCGGTGACGCGATCAACACCATCAACTTCAACCAAGAGCTTTTCCCCGGCGAATGATGACTTTTACCCAACTCGTACTGGCCAGCCATAACGCCGGCAAACTCAAGGAACTCCAGGCCATGCTCGGCGACTCGGTGCACCTGCGCTCGATCGGCGAGTTCAGCAGCGTCGAACCGGAAGAAACCGGCCTGTCGTTCGTCGAGAACGCCATCCTCAAGGCCCGCAACGCTTCGCGCATTTCCGGCCTGCCGGCGCTGGCGGACGATTCCGGCCTGGCGGTGGATTTCCTCGGCGGCGCGCCGGGCATCTATTCGGCGCGCTACGCCGACGGCCAGGGCGACGCGGCGAACAACGCCAAGCTGCTGGACGCCCTGAAGGACGTTCCCGAGGCCGAGCGCGGCGCGCAGTTCGTCTGTGTGCTGGCGCTGGTGCGACATGCCGAGGATCCACTGCCGATCCTCTGCGAAGGCCTGTGGCACGGGCGCATCCTCACGGCCGCCAGCGGCGAACACGGTTTCGGCTACGACCCGCTGTTCTGGGTGCCGGAGCGCAACTGCTCCAGCGCCGAGCTGGACCCGATCCAAAAGAACCAACTCAGCCATCGCGCCCGCGCCATGGCCATTCTGCGGCAACGCTTGAGCCTGCAATGACCATTGATTCGTCCGCGCCACCGCTGATTCTCGGCGGTGCGCAAACGCCCCGGGCGGCCCTGCCCCAGCTGCCGCCCCTGGCGCTGTACATCCACATCCCGTGGTGTGTACGCAAATGCCCTTACTGCGACTTCAACTCCCACGCCGCCAGCCCGGTGCTGCCGGAAAAAGAGTACGTCGACGCCCTGCTGGCCGACCTCGACCAGGACCTGCCCGCCGTCTACGGCCGCGAGCTGAGTTCGATCTTCTTCGGCGGCGGCACGCCGAGCCTGTTCAGCGCCCAGGCCCTGGGCCGGTTGCTCAAAGGCGTGGAGCAACGCATCCCGTTCGCCCGCGACATCGAGATCACCCTGGAAGCCAACCCCGGGACCTTCGAACAGGAGAAGTTCACCGCCTATCGCGCCCTGGGCATCAATCGCCTGTCAATCGGCATCCAGAGTTTCCAGGAAGACAAGCTCAAGGCCCTGGGCCGCATCCACAATGGCGACGAAGCCGTGCGCGCCGCCGGCATGGCGCGCCAGGCCGGGTTCGACAACTTCAACCTGGACCTGATGCACGGCCTGCCCGACCAGTCCCTGGACGACGCCCTGGGCGACCTGCGCCAGGCCATCGCCATGAAGCCGACCCACCTGTCCTGGTACCAGCTGACCCTGGAACCCAATACGGTGTTCTGGAACCAGCCGCCGACGCTGCCGGAAGACGACACCCTGTGGGACATCCAGGAAGCCGGCCAGGCGCTTTTGGCCGAGCACGGCTATGCCCAGTACGAAGTCTCGGCCTATGCCCAGCCCGGTCGGGCGGCCCGGCACAACCTCAATTACTGGAGCTTCGGCGACTTCATCGGCATCGGCGCCGGCGCCCACGGCAAGCTCAGCCATCCGGACGGGCGCATCGTGCGCACCTGGAAGACCCGCCTGCCCAAGGACTACCTCAACCCGGCGAAAAACTTCAAGGCCGGCGAAAAGGACCTGAGCAACGAAGAGCTGCCGTTCGAGTTCCTGATGAACGCCCTGCGCCTGACCGAAGGCGTCGAGGCGCGGCTGTATCCGCAGCGTACCGGGCTGCCCCTGGAAAGCCTCGCCGAAGGTCGCCGCGACGCCGAACAAAGCGGCCTGTTGCAGGTCGAACCGTCACGCCTGGCCGCCACCCCGCGCGGCCAGCTGTTCCTCAATGACTTGCTGCAGAAATTTCTGAGCTGATTTCAGCCCTAAGGGAAAACGAATGGATTTGATACTCGACCTGCTCGCTACCGTGTCCCGCTGGAGTCGCAGCAACCTTTCAGAAATCTCCCTGGCCCTCGTCGGCTGCCTGTTGGTGCTGTTCGGCGCCGATATCAAGGGCTGGGTCGAAGCACGCCTGGGCGGCCTCGCTGGCGCCCTGCGCGTACCGATGATGGCGTTGCTGTGCATGATCGGCAGCGGCGCCGCGCTGATCTACGCCACGCCGTGGATCGTCCGCGGCCTGAGCCAGTTCAACAACTACAGCCTGGCGCCGGTGCTGCTGGTGGTGCTGGTGCTGATCGGTGTCGTCGCCGACCGTCGCTGACCTGTAGCCGCTGCCGCAGGCTGCGATTGGCTGCGCAGCAGCCATAAACCCAGACACCGCGTTACACCTGACGTATCGCATCGACAGGCTTGGCAGTCGCTTCGCAACCGATCGCAGCCTGCGGCAGCGGCTACATGACTTATGCACAAGGATGAATATGAGCAGGAAAGCCGCCGAAGAAGTCAGCAAGTTCCTCAGCTACGTGCTGCGTCACGAGCCGCAGGCGATTGGCCTGCGGCTGGACAGCGAAGGCTGGGCCGAAGTCGAGGCCTTGATCGGCGGTGCAGCCAGGGAAGGACGCCAGCTGACACCCGAACTGATCGCCGAGGTGGTCGCCAGCAACGACAAGAAACGCTTTGCCCTGTCCGAGGACGGCCAGCGTATCCGCGCCGTGCAAGGCCATTCCAGCAAGACCGTGAGCCTGCAGCTCGCTGAACAGCAGCCACCGGCCGTGCTTTACCACGGCACCGCCACGCGGTTCATGGACTCGATCAACGAGAAAGGCCTGATCCCGGGCACACGTCATCACGTGCACCTGTCACAGGACCTGGCGACCGCCGAAGCAGTGGGGCAGCGTTACGGGAAGGTGGTGGTACTCAAGATCGCCGCACAGGACATGCAGGCGCAGGGCTTCAAGTTCTATCAGGCGGAGAACGGGGTCTGGCTGACCGATCACGTTCCCGTCGATTTCCTCTCGCCCCTGTAGGAGCGAAGCTTGCTCGCGATAGCGGACTTCGCAGCGCCGCTATCTTTCAGCCTGGCAGCCGATCGCGAGCAATCGAGCATCGACCGGATGCTCCTACACAGCAGGGCTCACGCCAGCTTTTCGAACTTCAGGTCCCACACCCCATGGCCCAGGCGTTCGCCGCGGCGCTCGAACTTGGTGATCGGGCGTTCGGCCGGGCGCGGCACGCACTTGCCGTCTTCGGCCAGGTTGCGGTAACCCGGCGCGACATTCATCACTTCCAGCATGTACTCGGCATAAGGCTCCCAGTCGGTGGCCATATGCAGGATGCCGCCGACCTTCAGCTTGCTGCGCACCAGCTCGGCGAAGGACGCCTGGACGATACGCCGCTTGTGGTGACGGCTCTTGTGCCACGGATCGGGGAAAAACAGCATCAGGCGATCCAGGCTGTTATCGGCGATGCAGCGGTTGAGCACTTCGATCGCATCGCAATCGTAGACCCGCAGGTTGGTCAGGCCCTGGGTCAGCACGCCGTTGAGCAACGCGCCGACACCCGGACGGTGCACTTCCACGCCAATGAAATCCTGCTCCGGCGCAGCCGCGGCCATTTCCAGCAGCGAGTGGCCCATGCCGAAGCCGATTTCCAGGGAGCGTGGCGCCGAGCGGCCAAACACCTGATCGAAATCCACCGGTGCGTCGGCCAGTGGCAGCACATACAGCGGCGCGCCCTGCTCCAGGCCGCGCTGCTGGCCTTCGGTCATGCGCCCGGCGCGCATCACGAAACTCTTGATGCGGCGGTGTTGGCGCTCGTCGCCGGCTTCCGGCTGGATTGGCGTGTCGTTTGATTCAGTCATCAATGGCTCTTACTTGATCAGACCATCCAGCGGCGAGGAGGCGCTGGCATAGAGTTTCTTCGGCATGCGGCCGGCGAGGTACGCCAGGCGGCCTGCCACAATGGCGTGCTTCATGGCTTCGGCCATCAGCACCGGTTGTTGCGCATGGGCGATGGCCGAGTTCATCAGCACCGCTTCGCAACCCAGCTCCATGGCGATGGTGGCGTCGGAGGCAGTGCCGACACCGGCATCCACCAGCACCGGGACCTTGGCTTCTTCGAGGATGATCTGCAGGTTGTACGGGTTGCAGATCCCCAGGCCGGTACCGATCAGGCCGGCCAGCGGCATGACCGCGATGCAGCCCATTTCCGCCAGCTGGCGGGCGATGATCGGGTCATCGCTGGTGTACACCATCACGTCGAAACCTTCCTTGACCAGCACTTCGGCGGCCTTGAGGGTTTCCAGCACGTTGGGGAACAGGGTTTTCTGGTCGGCCAGCACTTCCAGCTTCACCAGATTGTGACCGTCGAGCAGCTCACGGGCCAGGCGGCAGGTGCGCACGGCCTCGACCGCGTCATAGCAGCCAGCGGTGTTCGGCAGGATGGTGTAGCGATCCGGCGGCAGGATATCCAGCAGGTTCGGTTCGCCCGGGTTCTGCCCGATATTGGTCCGGCGCACGGCGACGGTGACGATCTCGGCCCCCGAGGCTTCGATGGCCAGGCGGGTTTCTTCCATGTCACGGTACTTGCCGGTGCCTACCAGCAAACGCGACTGGTAAGTACGACCGGCCAGGACGAAAGGCTTGTCGCTGCGAACGTTGCTCATCGGAAATCCTCTGTTGGGGTGAGGTTCTTGCAGAATGCGTGGGTGGGGCCAGCCCTGGCCCGGGTGGCTAGCCGCCGCCGATGGCGTGTACCACTTCGACCTGATCGCCCTCGTTGAGGGTGGTCTCGGCGTGCTGGCTGCGCGGGACGATATCCAGGTTGAGTTCGACCGCGATCCGGCGTCCGGTCAGGTCCAGACGGGTCAGCAGGGCCGCAACGGTTTCGCCGTCGGGCAGTTCAAAGGATTCGCCGTTCAATTGAATGCGCATGCCGAATGCCGCCATCATTTTTAGGGGCCAGCATTCTAGCCCGATCAGTCTGGCCGACCCAAGCCATTCGTCTCGAAATGGACCTGCCGGTCAGCTCAACCGCCAGGCGGCAAGACCCAGGCACAACCAGCCGACCAGGAAGGCCAGGCCACCGAAGGGGGTGACGATGCCCAGCTTGCTGAAACCGGTCAGGGTCAGCAGGTAGAGGCTGCCGGAAAACAGCAGGATGCCGATGGCGAACGAAGCGCCGGCCCAGGTCATCAGGCGGCCGGGAATCTGCGTGGCCAGCAGCGCCACACCCAGCAGCGCCAGGGCATGCACCAGCTGGTAGGTGACGCCGGTATGGAAAATCGCCAGGTATTCCGCGCTCAGGCGATTTTTCAGGCCGTGGGCGGCAAATGCGCCCAGGGCAACGCCGGTGAAGCCGAAAAAGGCGGCCAGCATCAGGAAGCCACGCAGCATGAGGAACTCCAGTCAGAATCGTCGGTCGGGCCTGTATAATGGCGCGCTCAATGGGTTCGGCCAAGCCATCTCTATGCTGCGTTTATTTTTCCGTCGTTTCTCTAAAGCCCTGCTCTGGTTCGCCGTCGGCAGCGTTTTGCTGGTGCTGGTGTTCCGCGTCGTGCCGCCTCCGGGCACGGCCTTGATGGTCGAACGCAAGATCGAATCCTGGATCGACGGCGAGCCCATCGACCTGCAACGCAGCTGGAAACCCTGGGACGAAATCTCCGACGACCTGAAGGTGGCGGTGATCGCCGGCGAAGACCAGAAGTTCCCTGAGCACTGGGGGTTCGACATTGGCGCGATCCAGGCCGCCTTTGCCCACAACGAGCGCGGCGGCTCGATTCGCGGCGCCAGCACCCTGAGCCAGCAGGTGGCGAAAAACCTGTTCCTGTGGTCTGGGCGCAGTTGGCTGCGCAAAGGGCTGGAAGCCTGGTTCACCGGACTGATCGAGATCTTCTGGCCCAAACAACGGATTCTCGAGGTCTACCTCAACAGCGCCGAGTGGGACGAAGGCGTATTTGGCGCCGAGGCCGCGGCGCGGCACCACTTCGGTGTCAGCGCGGGCTCGCTGTCGCGGCAACAGGCCAGCCTGCTGGCCGCGGTCCTGCCCAACCCTCGGGTATGGAGCGCCAGCCATCCGAGCAGCTACGTGGCACAACGGGCCGGCTGGATCCGCCGACAGATGAGCCAGTTGGGTGGCGACAGCTACCTGCTGGGCCTGAACGATTCGCGCAAGGCGCTGTGGGCGCAGTGACGCCCAGGATCTGATCGCGCTACAGGCCCGCGTCTTCTTCTGTAGGATCGCGATAACGTCCCCACAGACACCACAGCGTCAACGCCACAAACAAAAACGCCCCGATCGGATCGGGGCGTTTTTTATTGCGTGGCGTCTTACGCGGCAATCGACAGTTTGAGCTTGTTCATCGCGCTCTTCTCGAGCTGACGAATACGCTCGGCCGACACGTTGTACTTCTGTGCCAGGTCGTGCAGCGTGGCTTTCTCTTCCGCCAGCCAGCGCTGGTAGAGAATGTCGCGGCTGCGGTCGTCCAACACTTCCAGCGCCTCGTGCAGGTTGCTGGTGGAGTTGTCGGTCCAGTCGGCATCTTCCAGCTGACGGGCCGGATCGTACCGGTGGTCTTCCAGGTAGTTGGCCGGCGATTGGAAGGCGCTGTCGTCATCCGCTTCGGCGGCTGGGTCGAAGGCCATGTCATGGCCGGTCAGGCGGCTTTCCATCTCGCGCACTTCGCGCGGCTCCACACCGAGGCTTTCCGCCACACGATGGACTTCTTCGTTGTTCAACCAGGCCAGGCGCTTCTTCTGGCTGCGCAGGTTGAAGAACAGCTTGCGCTGGGCCTTGGTGGTCGCGACTTTCACAATGCGCCAGTTGCGCAGGATGAACTCGTGGATTTCCGCCTTGATCCAGTGCACGGCGAACGAAACCAGACGCACACCCATTTCCGGGTTGAAGCGTTTTACAGCCTTCATCAACCCGACATTGCCTTCCTGAATCAGGTCGGCCTGGGCCAGACCGTAGCCGGAATAGCTACGGGCGATATGTACGACAAAACGCAGGTGGGCGAGCACCATCTGCCGAGCCGCCTCAAGATCCTGCTCATAGTAGAGACTCTCGGCCAGTTCACGCTCCTGCTCGGGCGTCAGCAAGGGAATGCTGTTCACCGTGTGCACATAGGCCTCCAGGTTCGCACCCGGGACCAAGGCATAAGCAGGTTGCAAAGAAGTGGTCATACGAAAAAACCTCCGACTCACATAACTCGTGCTTATTCAGCACTGCTGAAAATTGACCGGAAACCGCAAAACAAGTTCCCAAAAATTCTAAAAGGTCAATACAAGCAAAAAGACACTATTTCGGCGCCAGCTCCCGCAAGTGGCGGGCGACCGCAATCCACGCACCGATATACCCCAACAACACCGCGCCAAGCAAGAGTGATAGACCATCGGCGACCGGCACGCCAGCCAGGGCAAAATCACTGCCGTACAAACCGGCCAGCCCCACTACCGCGTCGTTCAGCCAGTCGAGGCCGAACGCCAGAACACCCCAGGACAGTATCCCCGCACCGAAGCCATACAGGGCGCCCATATAAAGGAAGGGACGCCGCACATAACTGTCCGTGCCGCCGACGAGTTTAATCACTTCTATCTCGGTGCGGCGGTTTTCAATATGAAGACGAATGGTATTGCCTATCACCAAAAGTAATGCGGAAACCAGCAACACCGTCAGGCCGAAGACAAACCGGTCGCCCAGCTTGAGGATCGCCGCCAGCCGCTCGACCCACACCAGGTCCAGTTGCGCCTGCTGCACTTTGGGCATTTCTGCCAGGCGCTGACGCAAGGCTTCCAGGGTTGCCTTGTCCACTTCGTTCGGCGTGACCAGGACCACGCCCGGCAGCGGGTTCTGCGGCAACTCCTTGAGCGCCTCGCCCAGCCCGGACTGCTGCTGGAACTCGTCCAGGGCCTTGTCCTTGCTGATGAACTCGGCATCCGCCACGCCCGGCATGGCCTTGATCTGCTCGCTCAGGCTTTCGCCCTCGGTGGCGCTGGCGTCGAGTTCCAGGTACAGGGAAATCTGCGCCGCGCGCTGCCAGGACCCGCCCAGGCGCTCGACGTTGTTGAGCAACAACGACAAGCCCATCGGCAGGCTCAGGGCCACGGCCATCACCAGGCAGGTGAAGAAGCTGCCGATCGGCTGCTTGCCCAGGCGACGCAGGCTGTCCAGCAGGCTGGCGCGGTGGCTTTCGATCCAGGCATGCAGCAGGGTGCCGAAATCCGGGCCGTCGTCTTCGTCGCGTTTTTTCTTCTGCGGCGGCTGGTCCGAGGCTTTCGGAGCCACGCGTTCGGCCACTTTGGGGCTACGGGTTGCACTCATACGCCAGCCTCCCCGTCGCCGATCAATCGGCCGCGTTGCAAGGTCAGCATGCGGTGACGCATGCGCGCGATCAGCGCCAGGTCGTGACTGGCGATCAGCACGCTGGTGCCCAGACGGTTGATATCTTCGAATACGCCCATGATTTCCGCCGCCAGACGCGGGTCGAGGTTACCTGTGGGTTCGTCCGCCAGCAGCAAGGCCGGGCGGTGCACGATGGCGCGGGCAATGCCGACACGCTGCTGCTGACCGGTGGACAGGTCGCCCGGGTAGAGATCGGTCTTGTCCGAGAGCGCCACGCGCTCCAGGGCCGAGTCCACGCGCTTGGCGATTTCAGCCTTGGACAGGCCGAGGATCTGCAGCGGCAAGGCGACGTTGTTGAAAACGGTGCGATCGAACAGCAGTTGGTGGTTCTGGAACACCACGCCGATCTGCCGCCGCAGGAATGGAATCTGCGCATTGCTGATGGTGCTCAGGTCCTGACCGGCCAACAGCAGCTTGCCGCTGGTTGGACGCTCCATGGCCAGCAGCAACCGCAGCAGCGTGGACTTGCCGGCGCCGGAGTGGCCGGTGACGAACAGAAACTCGCCGCGACGAACCCGGAAACTCAGCTCGTGCAGGCCGACATGGCCATTCGAGTAACGCTTACCGACCTGTTCGAAACGAATCATGAACGCTCCCGCTCGGCAAACAGTGCCTGGACAAAGGGTTCGGCTTCAAAGGTACGCAGGTCGTCGATGCCCTCACCGACGCCGATGTAGCGGATCGGCAGGCCGAACTGCTTGGCCAGGGCGAAGATCACCCCGCCCTTGGCGGTGCCATCGAGCTTGGTCAGGGCCAGGCCGGTCAGCTCGACCGTCTGGTTGAACTGCTTGGCCTGGTTGATGGCGTTCTGGCCGGTACCGGCGTCGAGCACCAGCAGCACTTCGTGCGGCGCGTCGGCGTCCAGCTTGCCGATCACCCGGCGAACCTTCTTCAACTCTTCCATCAGGTTGTCTTTGGTGTGCAGGCGACCGGCGGTGTCGGCGATCAACACATCGATGCCACGGGCCTTGGCGGCCTGCACGGCGTCGAAAATCACCGAAGCCGAATCGGCGCCGGTGTGCTGGGCGATGACCGGGATCTTGTTGCGCTCGCCCCAGACCTGCAGCTGTTCCACCGCCGCGGCGCGGAAGGTGTCGCCCGCAGCGAGCATGACCTTCTTGCCTTCGAGCTGCAGCTTCTTGGCCAGCTTGCCGATGGTGGTGGTCTTGCCGGCGCCGTTGACGCCCACTACCAGGATCACGAACGGCTTGGTTTGCGAAGCGATCCGCAGCGGCTGCTCGACCGGCTTGAGCATGCTCGCCAGCTCGGCCTGCAGCGACTTGTACAGCGCATCGACGTCGGTCAGCTGTTTACGCGCGACCTTCTGGGTCAGGTTCCGAATGATCACCGCAGTGGCTTCCACGCCCACGTCGGCGGTCAGCAGGCGGGTTTCGATATCTTCCAGCAGCTCGTCGTCGATGGTCTTCTTGCCCAGGAACAGGCTGGCCATCCCTTCGCCGATGCTGGCGCTAGTCTTGGACAGGCCCTGCTTGAGGCGGGCGAAGAAACCGACTTTGTTTTCCTCGGCACGGGGCGGCTCGGCGACAGCGGGCGCTTCGACCGCCGCGACTGGAGCAACTGGAGCAACTGGAGCAACTGGAGCAACTGGAGCAACTGGAGCAACTGGAGCAACTGGAGCAACGACAACCGGGGCAGGTTCCGGTTCTGGAACAGGTTCGGGTTTCACGAAAGCCGCGATCACCGGTTGTGGCACATCCTCTGCTTCAATCTGCGCCTGGGCTTCAGTTGGCTCGCTGCTGTGTGCCAACTCGGCCACCAACAGCTCGGCAGCTTGCTGCAGATCGGTCGCGGCCGGAATCGGCGGAGTAATGTGCGGCGCCTGCTCGTCTTCCACCAGCGCCACCGGCTCTTCCGCCACCGGCAGGGTCAGCCAGGGCTTGTGCTCGGCATCGGGGGTCAGCGGCAGTTCTGGCGCAGGAGCAGGTTCGGCCGCTGGTGCGGGCTGTTCAGGCTGCCGGATCGGCTCGGCGATCGGCAACGCCACAGGAGCCGCGGCCTCGGCAACCGGGGCTTGTTCTATCACGGGAGCGGGAGCCGGGGCAGGCTCGACAGGGACTTGTGGCTGTTCGACGACGGTTTCCTGCGGCTTTTTGCGCAGCCATCCGAACAGGCCTTTCTTCTCGCCAGCCGCGGCTGGGGTCTTCTTGTCGTCGTTGGAACCAAACATGGAGGACGGCTATCTCAAGGTAGCGACGCGCCATCAAGGCGCACCGGCAAATAAATATTCGATGCAGAACAGACTGCGTTTCCGCCGGCTTGTTCACGCGCAACATTTTGTCGAGGTGCCCAATGGCATCTCAAGGATCGATTTTACTAAAGGACTGAAACGGCAAAATCGGCGAAAAGTCGAAGTTTAGCTGGTAAATCCAGACTTCTTGCCGGAAACCCATGCAACCTGCTCAAGCACACTCTGATCTGCGAAGGCCTGATAGGCGTGGCCGCCAGTAAAACGGATCAGTATCCTAGCACCTCCTCGCCCGTAGGCTAAGACCAAGCGGGCAGTCCAACAGGTTTAAAAAACGAATGAATGCTCTAGCCCGCCGCGCCGCAGGCCTGCTGCTCAGTACGGTTTGTCTGCCCCTTTCAGCCTTGGCTGCCGATCCACAACCCACCCACGAATTCACCCTCGACAACGGCCTCAAGGTCGTGGTCCGCGAAGACCATCGGGCTCCGGTCGTGGTCTCCCAGGTCTGGTACAAAGTCGGCTCCAGCTACGAAACCCCGGGCCAGACCGGTTTGTCCCACGCCCTGGAACACATGATGTTCAAAGGCAGCGAAAAGGTCGGCCCCGGCGAAGCCTCGCTGATCCTGCGCGACCTGGGCGCCGAAGAGAACGCCTTCACCAGCGACGATTTCACCGCCTATTACCAGGTGCTGGCCCGTGACCGCCTGGGCGTGGCCTTCGAGCTGGAAGCCGATCGCATGGCCAGCCTGCGCCTGCCGCCCGACGAGTTCAGCCGCGAAATCGAAGTGATCAAGGAAGAGCGCCGCCTGCGCACCGACGACAAGCCGATGTCCAAGGCCTTCGAGCGCTTCAAGGCGATGGCCTACCCGGCCAGCGGCTACCACACGCCGACCATCGGCTGGATGGCCGACCTCAACCGGATGAAGGTCGAGGAACTGCGCCACTGGTATGAATCCTGGTACGTGCCGAACAACGCCACCCTGGTGGTGGTCGGCGACGTGACCCCGGACGAAGTCAAAACCCTGGCCCAACGTTATTTCGGCGCCATTCCCAAGCGCGCCGTGCCCGCGGCGAAGATTCCCCTGGAACTGGCCGAGCCCGGCGAGCGGCAGATCACCCTGCGGGTGAAGACCCAGCTGCCGAGCGTGATGCTGGCCTTCAACGTGCCGAGCATCGCCACCGCCGAAGACAAGCATTCGGTGCACGCCCTGCGCCTGATCGCCGCGCTGCTCGACGGCGGCTACAGCGCCCGCATCCCGACCCGCCTGGAGCGCGGCGAAGAGCTGGTGTCCGGCGGCTCGTCGAGCTTCGACGCCTACACTCGCGGCGACAGCCTGTTCCTGCTTTCGGCCATGCCCAACAGCCAGAAGAAGAAAACCATCGCCCAGGCCGAAGCCGGGCTGTGGCGCCTGCTCGAGGAGCTGAAAACCACCCCGCCGACCGCCGAAGAACTGGAACGCGTGCGCGCCCAGGTGATCGCCGGCCTGGTCTACGAACGTGACTCCATCACCAGCCAGGCCACCGCCATCGGCCAGCTGGAGACCGTCGGCCTGTCGTGGAAACTCATGGACACCGAACTCGCCGAACTGCAAAGCGTGACCCCTGAAGACATCCAGAAGGCCGCTCGTACCTATTTCACCCGCGAACGCCTGAGCGTTGCCCACGTATTGCCTGAGGAGTCCGCTCATGAGTAAGCGCAAAAGCGCCAGCCCGGTCCTGCTCGGCCTGGCACTCGTGGCCCTGATCGCCGCCGCCGGCCTTTATCTGCTGCGCGCGGCCCCATCCGACGCCAGCCAGGCGCTGGACAAGGCCAAGAGCAGCCAGAAGCTGCAATCCCTGGCCGAGCTCGACGGCAAGGCCCCGAGCCGCCGCAGCCTCGACATCAAGACCTGGAGCACTGTCGAAGGCGCCAAGGTGCTGTTCGTCGAAGCCCATGAG
The DNA here is from genome assembly GCF_900115645.1 of Pseudomonas sp. NFPP07. Classification (NCBI taxonomy): domain Bacteria; kingdom Pseudomonadati; phylum Pseudomonadota; class Gammaproteobacteria; order Pseudomonadales; family Pseudomonadaceae; genus Pseudomonas; species Pseudomonas sp. NFPP07. Next base: position 228,409 of record NZ_FOXG01000007.1, on the reverse strand, counting down.
CTGCCGATGTTCGACATGCGCCTGACCTTCGCCGCCGGCAGCAGCCAGGATGGCGACGCGCCGGGCCTGGCGATGCTGACCAACGCCATGCTCAACGAAGGCGTGGCCGGCAAGGATGTCGGCGCGATCGCCGAAGGTTTCGAGGGCCTGGGTGCCGATTTCGGCAACGGTGCCTACAAGGACATGGCCATCGCTTCCCTGCGCAGCCTCAGCGCGCCGGACAAGCGCACGCCGGCCCTGCAGCTGTTCGCCGATGTCGTCGGCAAGCCGACCTTCCCGGCCGACTCCCTGGCGCGCATCAAGAACCAGATGCTCGCCGGCTTCGAGTACCAGAAGCAGAACCCCGGCAAGCTGGCGAGCCTGGAACTGATGAAGCGCCTGTACGGCAGCCATCCGTATGCCCATTCCAGCGATGGCACCGCGCAGAGCGTGCCGCCGATCAGCCTGGCCCAACTGCGGGCGTTCCACGCCAAGGCCTATGCCGCCGGCAACGTGGTGATCGCATTGGTGGGCGACCTGTCGCGCAGCGATGCCGAGGCGATTGCCGCGCAGATCTCCGCCGCCCTGCCCAAAGGCCCGGCGCTGGCGAAAATCCCGCAACCGAGCGAGCCACAGGCCAGCATCGGCCATATCGAATATCCCTCCAGCCAGACCAGCCTGCTGTTGGCGCAACTGGGCATCGATCGTGACGATCCGGACTACGCCGCGTTGTCCCTGGGCAACCAGATCCTTGGCGGTGGTGGTTTTGGCACGCGGCTGATGAGTGAAGTGCGCGAGAAGCGCGGCCTGACCTACGGCGTCTATTCCGGCTTCAGCCCGATGCAGGCCCGTGGCCCGTTCATGATCAACCTGCAGACCCGTGCCGAAATGAGCGAGGGTACCCTCAAACTGGTGCAGGACGTGCTCGCCGACTACCTCAAGTCCGGCCCGACCCAGAAGGAACTCGACGACGCCAAGCGCGAACTGGCCGGCAGCTTCCCGCTGTCCACCGCCAGCAACGCCGACATCGTCGGCCAACTGGGCGCCATCGGCTTCTACAACCTGCCGCTGAGCTATCTTGAAGACTTCATGCAGCAGTCCCAGAGCCTGACCGTGGAGCAGGTCCGGGACGTACTGAACAAGCACCTGAGCGCCGACAAGATAGTCATCGTCACCGCCGGCCCGACCGTGCCGCAAAAGCCGCTGCCGGCCCCTACTGACAAACCCGCCGAGCAGCCGCTCGGGGTTCCGGAGCACTAATGGCCAGCCCATCGCGTCCCAGCAAGAAACCCGTCCATAACCAGCACAACGGTGTGGGCCAACTGCGCATCATCGGCGGCGAGTGGCGCAGCCGCCGCCTGAGCTTCCCCGATGTACCGGGCCTGCGCCCGACTCCGGACCGGGTGCGCGAAACCCTGTTCAACTGGCTGGCGCCCTATGTCGCCGGGGCCAAGGTGCTCGACCTGTTCGCCGGCAGCGGCGCGCTGTTTCTCGAAGCCCTGTCCCGTGGCGCCGCCATGGGCCAGGCGCTGGATGCCAGCAACCTGGCCGTGTCGCGCCTGCGCGAACACCTGGGCACCCTGCGCTGCACCGTCGGCCAGGTGCAGACCGCCGACGCCCTGCGTTATCTGGAAACCCAGCCGGCCAGCCGTTTCGACCTGGTGTTCCTCGACCCGCCGTTCCATCAGAACCTTCTGCCGGCCGCCTGTGCCCTGCTGGAAGAACGCGACTGGCTGGCCGACGACGCCTGGGTCTATACCGAAAGTGAAACCGCGCCTTCGACCCTCGGCCTCCCGGCGAACTGGCGCCTGCACCGCGAGCAAAAATCCGGGCAGGTGTACTACGCCTTGTGGCAACGTACGGCAGAGATCGCCGGTTAAACCACTGGCCTGAAAAGGTGCGCAGCCCCGCCGGGGACGCGCACCGCTGCTACGAGAATCACCGTGCCTACTCCGTCAGATCGCTTCATTCCCGCCTTCGGCCTCGGCAACCCGCACCTGCAGACCCTGTGGGGCCCGCTATGGCGCAAGACCACTCACCTCGAGCGCCAGCGCGAACGCCTGTGGCTCGACGACGGCGACTTTCTCGATCTCGACTGGCACGGCCCGCACTCCGCCACCGCGCCCCTGGTGCTGGTGCTGCACGGCCTGACCGGCTCTTCCAACTCGCCTTACGTGGCCGGCCTGCAAAAAGCCCTGGCGAGCCAAGGCTGGGCCAGCGCGGCGCTGAACTGGCGTGGCTGCTCGGGCGAACCCAACCTGCTGCCGCGCAGTTACCACTCGGGAGCCAGCGAAGACCTGGCCGCCGCCATCGACCACCTGCGCAGCAAACGCCCGCAGGCCCCACTGTTCGCGGTGGGCTACTCACTGGGCGGCAATGTATTGCTCAAGCACCTGGGGGAAAGCGGCAGCGCCAGTCAGCTGCAAGGCGCCGTCGCAGTGTCGGTGCCGTTTCGCCTGGACCAGTGCGCCGACCGCATCGGCCAGGGGTTTTCCAAGGTCTACCAGGCGCATTTCATGCGCGAGATGCTGGCCTACATCAAGGACAAGCAGCGCCAGTTCCAGCACGACGGGCGCCATGAGGGCCTGGCCGTGCTGGAACGGCTCGGGCCGCTGGAGAAGATGCGCACCTTCTGGGACTTCGACGGCCGGGTCACCGCGCCGCTGAATGGCTTCGCCGATGCCCAGGACTATTACCGGCGCGCCTCCAGCCGGTATTTCCTCGGGGAAATCCGCACGCAAACCCTGATTATCCAGGCCGCGGACGATCCTTTCGTGTTCCCCCACAGCCTGCCGGAAGCCGGCGAGCTGTCCGACAGCACCCACCTCGAGCTGCAGGCCAAGGGCGGGCACGTCGGTTTTGTCGAGGGTTCGGTGAAGACTCCGGGTTATTACCTGGAGCGACGCATTCCCCAGTGGCTGGCCGGCCTGGGGGGAGAGTTGCGATGAACGGCGGCCAGGGCGAGTCGATCCGTTTCTGGCAAACCGCGCCCCTGGCCGGCGTGGAGTTGCTGGCCGCGCGTTACATCGAGCATCGCTTCGTGCCCCATGTGCATGACGGCTATGTGATCGGCATGATCATGGACGGCGCCCAGCGCTACCGTTATCGCGGCGCCGAGCACCTGGCGGGGCGCGGCACCCTGGTGCTGATCAACCCGGACGAGCTGCACACCGGCCACAAAGGCACCGAGGACGGCTGGCTGTACCGGGCGTTTTATCCGGACAACGCGCAGATCCTCGCCATGCTCGGCGAGCTGGAACTACCCACCGACAGCCTGCCGGCCTTCGGCGCCACGCTGTATCGCGACCCCGATCTGGTCAGCGGTTTCTGCCAGTTGCATCAACTGCTGGAAAGCCCGGCCACCGCCCTGCAACAACAGACCCTGTGGCGGGAAATGATGCTCTTGCTGCTGCGGCGTCACGCCGGGGTCAAGGCGCCGGGCAAACCCGGGCGGGAACACCGGGCGATCGTCCAGGCCAAGGAGTTGCTGCAAGCGCAGCTGGCGGCCCCGCCCTCCCTGGAGGAACTGGCCGCGGCGGTGAATCTCTCGCCCTTCCATTTCGCCCGGGTGTTCCGCCGCGCCACCGGCATGCCGCCGCACACCTGGCTGATGCAACAGCGCATCGCCCAGGCCCGGGCACTGCTGCGCGACGGCTGCCTGCCGCTGGAAGTGGCGACACAATTGGGGTTCGCCGACCAGAGCCATCTGAGCCGGCAGTTCAAGCAGGTCTACGGCGTGGGGCCGGCGGCCTATCGCAGCGCCCGCCAGTCCCTCTGAACCGACACTCCCTTGCAGGAGCGAGCTTGCTCGCGATCCACCCTTGCAGACGGCACGCCATTTCTGGCAGAGCACGCCGCCGAAAGGTTTTTTTCGCGAGCAAGCTCGCTCCTACAGGAATGCTTTTGGCTCAGTCGCCCGTGGCGACTGCGCGCTGCGGATCGGTGATCCATTCGCTCCAGGAGCCGGCATACAGCCTGCCCAGGGGATAACCGGCCAGGCACAGGGCGAACAGGTTGTGACAGGCAGTCACGCCCGAGCCGCAGTACGCCACCAGTTCGCTCGGCGAACGCTCGCCCAGCTTCGCGGCAAAGCGCTTCTTGAGCTGATCGGCCGGCAGGAAACGGCCGTCGCTATCCAGGTTGTCGGTGAAAGCCGCGCATTGCGCGCCGGGGATATGCCCGGCCACCGGGTCGATCGGCTCCACTTCGCCGCGAAAACGTGGCTGGGCGCGGGCGTCGAGCAGGGTCAGGGTCGGCTGGCCGAGGCGCTTTTGCAGTTGCTCGGCACTCAACAGCAGGGGTTGGTCGGGCTGGCCAGTGAAGTGGCCGGGGACATTGGCCGGTGGATCCAGGCTCAATGGCAGGCCCGCGGCGTGCCAGGCTTTCAGGCCGCCATCGAGAATGAACACGCCGTCGCGCTTGCCCAGCCAGGCCAGCAGCCACCAGGCGCGGGCGGCATAGGCACCGGGGCCGTCGTCGTAAAGCACGATGTCACTGTCGGCGTCGATGCCCCAGGCTTGCAGGCGCGCGATCAGCGTCGCCGGTTCGGGCAGCGGATGGCGCCCGGTCACGCCCTTGACCACCCGGCCACTGAGGTCGCGCTCCAGGTCGGCAAAATGCGCGCCGGCCAAATGCCCCCCGGCATAGCTGCGCTGGCCGTAATCCGGGTCTTCCAGGGCAAAACGACAATCGAGAATCACCAGCCCGGGCTGCTCCAGGCGAGCGGCCAATTGCTGTGGACTGATCAGTTGCGCGATGGGCATGACGGGCTCCAGTAATTGAACGATGACTTGATCCAGATCCTACTGCACTTCTTCCAGGGCTTGCGCCAGGGGCACGTAAAACTCGTCGTATAGCGCGTCGACCGCCTCCCGGGCGTGGTCGGTGACAAATCCGGCTTCCAGCACCAGCACCTGATACACGCCGCGCTTGATGGCTTCTTCGCTCAGGTGCGCGGAGTTTTCCCGGGTGGTGCACAAAAAACGCACCCAGGAGGTAAGGATGATCCAGGCATTGAGGGTCAGGGACTCGATCTGCACCTTGTCCATCCGCAGGATGCCGGCCTCGACGAAACCTTCGTAGATCGCCGTGCCGTGGATCAGGCAGCGCTGGGAGAAGCGCCGATAACGGGCGGCCAGTTCGGCGTCGCTGTCGAGCAGGTGTTCCAGGTCGCGGTGCAGGAAGCGATAGCGCCACATGGCGGCCAGCAGCTCCTGCAGGTAATAGCGCTTGTCCTCGACGGTCACGGTACGGCCCTGGGGCAGGCGCAGGAAGCTGTCGACCAGGGCTTCGTACTCGCAGAACAGCACGGCGATGATCGCCTGCTTGTTGGGGAAGTGGTAATACAGGTTGCCCGGCGAAATCTCCATGTGGGCCGCAATGTGGTTGGTGCTGACACTGCGTTCGCCTTGCTGGTTGAACAGCTCCAGGCTGTTCTGGACGATACGTTCGCGGGTTTTTATGCGTGGGGCCATGAGCGTGGGCTTTAATCGAGAAGGCGTTGCCCGGCATCTTACGACCTATCCCCAACGGGATAAATCAAAGCCGGCCCGGGATGTCATTTGACATTTTAGAGCATAAACTCTAAAAACTTCCCACCCACAAAACCCGGAGTCGCCCATGTCTGCCGAAATCGCCTACTTGCCGGAAGCCCACCAGCAGCTGGATGAGCTCCACCGTCTGTTCGCCGCCCAGCGCCAGGCCTTCGCAGCCAACCCCATGCCGCCGGCCGCCCAGCGCCAGCAATGGCTCAAGAGCCTGCGCGAGCTGCTCGACAGCGAACGCCAGGCCCTGATCGATGCCATCAGCGAAGATTTCAGCCATCGCAGCGCCGACGAAACCCTGTTCGCCGAAATCATGCCCAGCCTGCATGGCATCCACTACGCCAGCAAACACCTCAAGGGCTGGATGAAACCTTCGCGGCGCAAGGTCGGCGTGGCCTTCCAGCCGGCCTCGGCCAAGGTCGTCTACCAGCCATTGGGCGTGGTCGGGGTGATCGTGCCGTGGAACTACCCCCTGTACCTGGCCATCGGCCCGCTGGTGGGCGCGCTCGCCGCCGGCAACCGGGTGCTGCTCAAGCTCAGCGAATCGACCCCCGCCACCGGCCTGCTGCTCAAGCGCCTGCTGGCCAAGGCGTTCCCCGAGGACCTGGTCGCCGTGGTGCTGGGCGAAGCCGATGTGGGCGTGGCCTTCTCCCGGCTGCCCTTCGATCACCTGCTGTTCACCGGCGCCACCAGCATCGGCAAGCATGTGATGCGCGCCGCGGCGGAAAACCTGACCCCGGTGACCCTGGAGCTGGGCGGCAAGTCTCCGGCCATCGTGTCCGACGACGTACCGCTCAAGGACGCCGCCGAACGCATCGCCTTCGGCAAGACCATGAACGCCGGCCAGACCTGCGTCGCCCCGGACTACGTGCTGGTCCCGGAACACCGCGTCGGCGCCTTCGTCGACGCCTATCGCCAGGTGGTCCGTGGTTTCTTCCCGACCCTGGTCGACAACCCCGACTACACCGCAATCATCAACCCGCGGCAGCTGGCGCGCCTGAACAGCTACATCAGCGACGCCACCAGCAAGGGCGCGCTGCTGATCCCGCTGTTCGAAGAGAACCAGGAACGGCGCATGGGCCACAGCCTGATGCTGAATGTCAGCGACGACATGACGGTGATGCAGGATGAGATCTTCGGCCCGATCCTGCCGATCGTGCCCTACACCGGCCTGGACCAGGCCTTCGCCTACATCAACCAGCGCCCTCGCCCGCTGGCGCTCTATTACTTCGGCTACGACAAGGCCGAGCAGGACCGGGTACTCAACGAAACCCACTCGGGCGGGGTCTGCCTCAACGACACCCTGCTGCACGTCGCCCAGGACGACATGCCGTTTGGCGGCATCGGCCACTCGGGCATGGGCCATTACCACGGTCACGAGGGCTTCCTGACCTTTAGCAAGGCCAAGGGGGTGCTGAGCAAGCAGCGCCTGAATGCCGCACGGCTGATCTACCCGCCCTATGGCAAACCGATCCAGAAGCTGATCCAGAAGCTGTTCATCCGTTAACCAGACCATTGCCGGGTAATAACAATAATGACCCCCAACCTGCCTGCCGCACCCGTACTGTCGCGCCGTGGCCTGTTGAAAATCGGCCTGTGCGCCAGCGCGTTCCTGACCACCGCCGGCCTCGGCGCCAGCCTCAGCGGTTGCTCGTCCAGCACCCCTGCCAGCGGCTTTGCCGCATTGCGCAGCAGCGACCTGCCGATTCTTCGGGCGCTGCTTCCGGTCATGCTCGACGGTGCCGTGGCCGCCGAGAAGTTGCCGGCGGCGCTCGACGCCACCCTGAAAAGCCTGGATCACAGCCTCGACCACCTGTCGCCGGAAATGCTCAAGCTCACCCAGCAGCTGTTCGACGTGCTGGGCATGGGCATCACGCGCGGCCCCCTGACCGGCATCTGGGGCCGTTGGGAGAACGCCAGCGCCGACGATATCCGGCACTTCCTCAAGCGCTGGGAAAACAGCTCCCTCAGCCTGCTGCGCATGGGCCACGCGTCCCTGCTGCAACTGGTGATGATGGCCTGGTACAGCCGCCCCGAATCCTGGGCCCATTGCGGTTATCCCGGGCCACCCAGAATCTGAAGACTGCTCGCTCTGTAGCCGCTGCCGAAGGCTGCGATCGGCTCCGCAGGAGACGCGCTCCTAAAGCCCTCGGAAGGTCCTACGGACCTTGTCGCAGCCTTCGGCAGCGGCTACACAAGCACCCAGAAGCCCCAGAACAACAAGAGAGCGCCTGATATGCCCGTACCCGATCTGTTTCGCGAAGGCCTGGCCCGAGGCTGGAAAACCTACAACGGTTCGCAATTGCAGGAGAACCTGACCCTCGAAGCGGATGTCGCCATCATCGGCAGCGGCGCGGGCGGCGGCACCACCGCCGAGATCCTCAGCGCCGCCGGCTACAAGGTGCTGCTGATCGAGGAAGGGCCGCTCAAGACCAGCGACGACTTCAAGATGCTCGAGGACCAGGCCTACGCCAGCCTCTATCAGGAAGGCATCGGCCGCATGAGCAAGGATGGCGCCATCACCATCCTGCAAGGCCGCGCGGTCGGCGGCACCACCCTGATCAACTGGACGTCCAGCTTCCGTACCCCCGAGCCGACCCTGGAGCACTGGGCCAAGGAGCACGACGTCAAGGGCCACAGCCCGGCCGAAATGGCGCCCTGGTTCGAAAAAATGGAGCAACGCCTGGGCGTCACCCCCTGGATCATGCCACCCAACGCCAACAACGACGTGATCAGGATCGGCTGCGAGAAACTCGGCTACAGCTGGCACGTGATCCCGCGCAACGTGCGCGGCTGCTGGAACCTCGGCTATTGCGGCATGGGCTGCCCGACCAACGCCAAGCAGTCGATGATGGTTACCACCATTCCCGCGACCCTGGAGAAAGGCGGCGAGCTGCTGTACCTGGCCCGCGCCGAGCGCCTGCAGATCAAGGGCGACCAGGTCGAGAGCCTGCTCTGCCTGGCCATGGACGAGCGCTGCGTGGCGCCCACCGGGCGCACCATCCAGGTCAAGGCCCGGCACTACGTGCTGGCCGGTGGCGGGATCAACAGCCCGGCCCTGCTGCTGCGCTCCGACGCGGCCGACCCGCACAAGCGCCTGGGCAAACGCACCTTCCTGCACCTGGTGAACTTTTCCGCCGGGCAGTTCGACCAGGTGATCAACCCGTTCTACGGGGCGCCGCAGTCGATCTATTCCGATCATTTCCAGTGGCTGGACGGTACCACCGGCAAAATGTCCTACAAGCTCGAGGTGCCGCCGCTGCAACCGGCGCTGGCCGCCACCCTGCTCGGCGGTTTCGGCCCGCAGAGCGCCCTGAACATGCAGCAGTTGCCCCACACCCACGCCATGCTCGCGCTGCTGCGCGACGGTTTTCACCCGGACAGCAGCGGCGGCAGCGTGGAACTGCGCGGCGACGGCTCGCCGGTGCTCGACTACCAGGTCTCGGACTACGCCTGGGACGGCGTGCGGCGGGCCTTTCACAGCATGGCGCAGATCCAGTTCGCCGGCGGCGCCAAAGCAGTCATGCCAATGCACAGCGATGCCCGCTACGTGAAGACCCTGGCCGAGGCCAAGACACTGATCGACGGCCTGAACCTTGCGCTGTACCGCACCCGCCTGGGCAGCGCCCATGTGATGGGCGGTTGCGCCATGGGCGAAGACCCGAAAAACGCCGTCGCCGACAGCCTGGGCCGGCATCACCAGCTGGCCAATCTGTCGATCCACGACGGTTCGCTGTTCCCCACCAGCATCGGCGCCAATCCGCAACTGTCGGTCTACGGCCTGACCGCGCAACTGGCCACGGCCCTGGCCGAACGGCTGAAAAGCGGGTGAAAACGCCGCTTATTTTCGTCGTCTATAGTGCTTTCTTCCGTTACAGGCGACTTGGCCGACCGGAAAGGCTGCGATACCATCCGACTCCCCAACGGACTCCCGCCAGGACGACGCGATGAACCGAGTGTTGTACCCAGGTACCTTCGACCCTATTACCAAGGGCCATGGCGATCTGGTCGAACGCGCCTCGCGCCTGTTCGATCATGTGATCATCGCCGTCGCCGCCAGCCCGAAGAAAAACCCGCTTTTTCCCCTGGAACAGCGTGTGGAACTGGCTCGCGAGGTCACCAAGCATCTGCCGAACGTTGAAGTCGTCGGTTTTTCCACGCTGCTGGCGCATTTCGCCAAGGAGCAGAACGCCAATGTCTTCCTGCGGGGGCTGCGGGCGGTTTCGGACTTCGAATACGAATTCCAGCTGGCCAACATGAACCGCCAACTGGCGCCGGACGTGGAAAGCCTGTTCCTCACGCCGTCGGAGCGTTATTCGTTCATTTCCTCGACCCTGGTCCGGGAAATCGCGGCATTGGGCGGCGATATCAGCAAGTTCGTGCATCCGGCCGTGGCCGACGCCCTGACCTTGCGCTTCAAGAAATAACTCCCGCGGGAGCTGGCGCAGCCCGCGCCGGCTTCCGCGCAGTCGACCTGCAAACGCCCCTCCCATCGCGCCCGCGTGCACTGCGCTCGCCAATGCGGCACAATTGCGCCATTGGTTTTTCAAATGCCTGGGCCCGCCGCCCCGGCCGGAGTGCCCCATGTCCCTGATCATCACCGACGATTGCATCAACTGCGACGTCTGCGAACCCGAGTGCCCGAACGCCGCGATTTCCCAAGGCGAAGAGATCTACGTGATCGACCCGAACCTGTGCACCCAATGCGTCGGCCACTATGACGAGCCGCAATGCCAGCAGGTCTGCCCGGTGGATTGCATCCCGCTGGACGAGGCCCATCCGGAAACCGAAGAAGAGTTGATGGCCAAGTACCGGAAGATCACCGGCAAGGCATAACACAGCCATCGAGACTTGCGATCGTAGCCGCTGCCGAAGGCTGCGATCGGCCGAAACGGCCGCGACGCCAGTAAGATCGCCACAGGTCCTACGGACCTATCGCAGCCTTCGGCAGCGGCTACAGGCGATCAGCTCTGGCATTTAGGGCAATACACGCTCGCACGCTGCCCCAGCTTGATCTCCCGCAGCCCCGTGCCACAGACCTTGCAGTGTTCCCCGCCGCGCCCGTAGACGAACAGTTCCTGCTGGAAATAGCCCGGCTGCCCGTCGCCGCCGATAAAGTCGCGCAGGGTGGTGCCGCCGCGCTCGATGGCCGCGGCCAGGATGCGCTTGATCTCGATCGCCAGCTTCAGGTAGCGCGCCCGGGAAATCCCCTTGGCTTCGCGGCGCGGGTCGATGCCAGCGGCGAACAGCGCTTCGGTCGCATAGATATTGCCCACCCCCACCACCACCGCGTTGTCCATGATGAACGGCTTGACCGCCATCGAACGTCCCCGCGACAGCTGATACAGGCGCTCGCCGTCGAACAGGTCGGTCAGCGGCTCCGGCCCCAGGCGGATCAGCAGTTCGTGATTGAGCGGGTCCAGGCTCCAGAGCATCGCGCCAAAGCGCCGCGGGTCGGTGTAGCGCAGGGCCAGGCCGGACTCCAGCTCGATGTCGACATGCTCGTGCTTGGCCGCCGGCAAGCCGACCTCCACCAGGCGCAGGTTGCCCGACATGCCCAGGTGACTGATCAGGGTGCCGACTTCGGCATTGATCAGCAGGTACTTGGCGCGGCGCTCGACCTTGACGATCTGCTGGCCGGACAGGCGCACATCGAGGTCCTCCGGAATCGGCCAGCGCAGACGCCGGTCGCGCACGATCACGCGGCTGACGCGCTGCCCTTCCAGGTGCGGCGCGATACCGCGCCGGGTGGTTTCGACTTCCGGTAATTCAGGCATGTGTGCCTCGTATTCTCTATAACGTGGTCGGGAATCAGTGCGCGCCCAGTTCGCGCACGGTTTCCTTGAGGTTCTCGAAGTCGTAGTCGGACAGACCGACGTAATCGAGGATCAGATGGCCGATGCTGTTCCATTCATGATCATCGACCTGATTGCCCAGCACCCGGTAGGACGCGCAGATATGCTCGGCCATTTTCAGGATCGCCAGCAGGTTCTTCAGCTGGCTGTTGCGCGACGACTCGTCGCTGAAGATCGCCAGGGCGTTGTGGTGATTGGCGATGGCGTTGGTCACGTGCTCCGGCAGGCGCCAGGACTTGGCCGTGTAATAACCGACCACCGCGTGGTTGGTGTTGAACACACGGTTTTCCGTATCCACCACGCGGTTCTCGGGGCCCGCGCTAGCGTAGGCCTCTTCCAGCACCGTCATGTAGTCGGGGAAGCGCTTGAGCATCAGCGGCACGCCGCAATCGTGGAACAGGCCCAGGGCATAAGCCTCGTCGACCGCTTGCGAGCCGGTGCGCTTGGCCAGGGTCAGGCAGGTCATCGCCACATCCTGGGCGGTGTCCCAGAAACGGTTGAGGGTGACGATGGTTTCGTCGCTCATCTCGCCCTTGATCGACTGCGCGTTGATCAGGTTGATGATCGAACGGCTGCCCAGCAGGTTCACCGCGCGCTGGATCGAGGCGATCTTGTTGCTCAGCCCGTAATACGGCGAGTTGACGATTTTCAGCAGGGCGCCGGAGAGGCCCGGGTCCTGGGAGATCAGCCGCGCGATCACTTCCAGGTCAGGGTCGGGCATGTACTGCTCCATCTGCAGATCCACCATGATCTGCGGTTGGGGCGGCACGCTGATGCCTTGCAGGGCCTGTTGAATCTGTTCGGCGGAAAGCTCTTGGGACATCGCTTGGGACATAGGTACGCACTCTGGGCTAGGCGGCGATTCTAACCCTTTAGATGGCGCCCATGGCCAGCCGGAAGGAACTTTACAACGGGCGCCTCGGGGCAATGCCGGGCCAGGCGCGGGGTATCCACGGCGGGTTTGCCCTGTCACCGCATATCCACTCGCCAGCCTCTCGGCGAGCGCAACACGTTATACTCCCGCTCTTTTTTCCGGAGCGACGTCATGTCCCTGCCAAGCCTGCGCCTCAAAGCCAACGCCGATCGCCGCCTGCGCGCCGGCCACCTGTGGGTCTACAGCAACGAAATCGATGTAGCCGCCACCCCACTCCACGGCTTCAAGGCAGGCGACCAGGCAGTGCTGGAAGCCGCCGGCGGCAAGCCGCTGGGCGTCGTCGCCATGAGCCCGAACAACCTGATCTGCGCCCGCCTGCTGTCGCGCGACGCCAAGCTGGCGCTGGACAAGTCGCTGCTGGTGCACCGCCTGAACGTGGCGCTGTCGCTACGCGAGCGCCTGTTCGACAAACCGTTCTACCGCCTGGTCTACGGCGACTCCGACCTGCTGCCGGGCCTGGTGGTCGACCGTTTCGGCGACATCCTCGTCGTGCAGCTGGCTTCGGCGACCATGGAACAGCACAAGGACGACGTGATCGCCGCCCTGCTCCAGGTCCTCAAGCCCAGCGGCATCCTGTTCAAGAACGACTCCGCCGCGCGCGACGCCGAAGGCCTCAACCGCTACGTGGAAACCGTGTTCGGCCTGGTGCCGGAGTGGGTCGCCCTGGAAGAGAACGGCGTGAAGTTCGAGGCCCCGGTGATGGAAGGCCAGAAGACCGGCTGGTTCTACGACCACCGCATGAATCGCGCCCGCCTGGCGCCTTACGCCAAGGGCAAGCGCGTGCTGGACCTGTTCAGCTACATCGGCGGCTGGGGCGTGCAGGCCGGCGCCTTCGGTGCCAGCGAAGTGTTCTGCGTCGATGCCTCGGGCTTCGCCCTTGACGGTGTCGAGCGCAACGCCGCGCTCAACGGCATCGCCGAGAAAGTCACCTGCATCGAAGGCGACGTGTTCGAAGCCCTGAAAGAGCTCAAGGCCGCCGAAGAGCGTTTCGACGTGATCGTGGCCGACCCGCCCGCCTTCATCAAACGCAAGAAAGACCTGAAGAACGGCGAAGGCGCCTACCGCCGCCTGAACGAACAGGCCATGCGCCTGCTCAGCAAGGACGGCATCCTGGTCAGCGCTTCGTGCTCGATGCACCTGCCCGAAGACGACCTGCAGAACATCCTGCTCACCAGCGCCCGCCACCTGGACCGCAATATCCAGCTGCTGGAACGCGGCGGCCAGGGTCCGGACCATCCGGTACACCCGGCCATCCCGGAAACCCGCTACATCAAGAGCATCACCTGCCGCCTGCTGCCTAACAGCTAACCGCTAACCGCTACACAAGGCGTCACAAAACCTGTAGGAGCGAGCTTGCTCGCGAGAAACGTCAACGATAACGCGCCCGCCCTGCCGGATCGCGGTACCTGATGTTTTTTCGCGAGCAAGCTCGCTCCTACAGATACATTCAGTCCCATTGTCACTACGACAGCCTTCTTCACAGCACCTACCGTTGCTCTTCCATCCATCGAAGAGGACAACGGAATGTCCAACACCCCCCATGCCCATCGCCTGCGCCTCGGTCGTTATTCGGAATCAGGCCGTATCTATCTGCTCACGGCTGTCACCCGAAACCGTTCGGCGATCTTCCACGACTGGCACCTGGGTCGCCGGGTAGTCGACGAACTCAGGCATGCCCAACAAACAGGCGCAGCAACCTCGCTAGCCTGGGTGGTAATGCCCGACCATTTCCACTGGCTGATCGAACTGCACAGCGGCGACTTGCCAAAACTGATGCAAGGCAGCAAATCCCGTAGTGCCAGGGCTATCAACCGCATCCGCAACAGTTCGCAACCTGTCTGGCAGAAAGGCTATTTCGACCGGGCCCTGCGCCGTGACGAAGACCTGAAAGCCATGGCCCGCTACATCATCGCCAACCCGCTGCGCGCTGGTTTGGTCCGGCGCATCGGCGACTACCCCCTATGGGACGCCATCTGGCTCTGATCGACCTGTAGGAGCGAGCTTGCTCGCGATAGCCATTTTGCAGGCGCCGCCGGATTTCAGCCTGGCGGCTGATCGCGAGCAAGCTCGCTCCTACAGGGGGCTGCGTGTTCTTACTGCCGGTCATTCGCACCATTCCTTCCTGGCGCCAGCGGTGTAGAATCGCGAGATTCATCGCCAGTCATCCCCCGGCGGGTTTATGAGCTCAGGCTGAGGCGCGCGGCGATCCCGCGGCGTCATCGGCAGCTTCAGGACACACGGCCATTTCTGAGTGTTCCAGGGGTCAATAGAAGCTCACTCCCCATTTGTTACCTGATTAGCCGCCCGGAGTGCTCCATGCCTGATTACCGCTCGAAAACATCCACCCACGGCCGCAACATGGCCGGCGCCCGCGCACTGTGGCGCGCCACGGGGATGAAAGATGACGACTTCAAGAAGCCGATCATCGCCATTGCCAACTCCTTCACCCAGTTCGTCCCGGGCCACGTGCACCTCAAGGACCTGGGCCAGCTGGTCGCCCGCGAAATCGAACGCGCCGGCGGCGTGGCCAAGGAATTCAACACCATCGCCGTGGATGACGGCATCGCCATGGGCCACGACGGCATGCTGTATTCGCTGCCGAGCCGCGAGATCATCGCCGACTCCGTGGAGTACATGGTCAACGCCCACTGCGCCGACGCCATCGTCTGCATCTCCAACTGCGACAAGATCACCCCCGGCATGCTGATGGCCGCCCTGCGCCTGAACATCCCGGTGATCTTCGTTTCCGGCGGCCCGATGGAAGCCGGCAAGACCAAGCTCGCCGCCCACGGCCTCGACCTGGTCGACGCCATGGTGATCGCCGCCGACTCCAGCGCTTCTGACGAGAAGGTTGCCGAGTACGAGCGCAGCGCCTGCCCGACCTGCGGTTCCTGCTCCGGCATGTTCACCGCCAACTCGATGAACTGCCTGACCGAAGCCCTGGGCCTGGCCCTGCCGGGCAACGGTTCGACCCTGGCCACCCACAGCGACCGCGAACAGCTGTTCCTGCAGGCCGGCCGCACCATCGTCGAGCTGTGCAAGCGCTACTACGGCGAGAACGACGAGTCGGTGCTGCCGCGCAACATCGCCAACTTCAAGGCGTTCGAGAACGCCATGATGCTCGACATCGCCATGGGCGGTTCGACCAACACCATCCTGCACCTGCTGGCCGCCGCCCAGGAAGCCGAGATCGATTTCGACCTGCGCGACATCGATCGCCTGTCCCGCAGCGTGCCGCAACTGTGCAAGGTGGCGCCGAACATCCAGAAGTACCACATGGAAGACGTGCACCGCGCCGGCGGCATCTTCAGCATCCTCGGCTCCCTGGCGCGCGGCGGCCTGCTGCACACTGACCTGCCGACCGTGCACAGCCGCAGCATGGAAGAAGCCATCGCCAAGTGGGACATCACCCAGACCAACGACGAAGCGGTGCACCACTTCTTCAAGGCAGGCCCGGCCGGCATCCCGACCCAGACCGCATTCAGCCAGTCGACCCGCTGGCCGAGCCTCGACGACGACCGTGAAAACGGCTGCATCCGCAGTGTCGAGCACGCCTACTCGAAAGAAGGCGGCCTGGCCGTGCTGTACGGCAACATCGCCCTGGACGGCTGCGTGGTGAAGACCGCCGGCGTCGATGAGTCGATCCACGTCTTCGAAGGCAACGCGAAGATCTTCGAAAGCCAGGACAGCGCGGTGCGCGGCATCCTCGCCGACGAAGTGAAGGAAGGCGACATCGTCATCATTCGCTACGAAGGTCCGAAAGGCGGCCCGGGCATGCAGGAAATGCTCTACCCGACCTCCTACCTGAAGTCCAAGGGCCTGGGCAAAGCCTGCGCCCTGCTGACCGACGGCCGCTTCTCCGGCGGTACTTCGGGCCTGTCCATCGGCCACGCTTCGCCAGAGGCAGCGGCGGGCGGCGCCATCGGCCTGGTTCAGGACGGCGACAAGGTGTTGATCGACATTCCGAACCGCTCGATCAACCTGTTGGTCAGCGACGAAGAACTGGCCGCGCGCCGTGTCGAGCAGGACAAGAAAGGCTGGAAACCGGTGGAAAAACGCCCACGCAAGGTGACCACTGCCCTGAAGGCCTACGCCCTGCTGGCCACCAGCGCCGACAAGGGCGCGGTGCGCAACAAGGCGATGCTCGACGGCCTATAAGCAGCTACAAGCCTCAAGCTACAAGCCGCAAGAAAAAGCCAATCCGCTCTTACTTGCAGCTTGCAGCTTGAAACTTCCCGCTGCTCCTATTGAATGTCCTCCGGTTTGACGATCACCCAGTTCTTGTCCGCCGTCACCGGCAGCCCTTCCTTGGCCTGGGCCGCGGCGTGCTTGGCCATCATGCCGTTGATCTGGGCCATGTACTTGTCCTTGCGGTTGATCCACAGGTGGATGCCGCCCTTGGCCACGTCGACACCGTGGAACAGCATGTAGCCATCGCTGGTCGGGGTGTCGCCGCCCACCAGCACCGGTTTTTTCCACTCGTCGATGTAGGTCAGGATCGCCGCGTGCTTGCCGGCCATCCAGGTCGCCGGGGTCCACAGGTAAGGGGTCAGTTCCAGGCCGAGGTTGGCCTTCTCGTCATACTTGCCGGCGGTGATCTGCTTGCGCGCGGTGGTCAGCTCGCCGGTCTTGCGGTCCTTGAGCAGGGTGGTCACGCCGATGACGTTCTGCGGCTTGACGTTGTAGCCGTACTTCGGATCGGACGCGACCATGCGCACCAGTTCCTCGGAGGCGGCGGTCATCACGTAGACCTCGATGCCGTTCTCCATCAGCTTGTTGTACAGCTCTTTCTGGCCGGTGAAGATTTTCGGCGGATTGATCTCGGTGTTCTTGACCACGTCGCCTTCGAAATAGGTGGCCGGCACCGGTTTGCCCGAGGCCATCAATTCGTCGACATAGCCCTTGAGTTCCTTGAGGGTGAAGCCGGAGAACACCTGCGCCACCCAGGGGTAGCAGACCATGTCGTCGATTTCACAGAGGCGGTAGTAATAGCTGAACAGGCTTTCCTTGTGCTCGGCGGTATCCTTGAACGGCATCAGCTTCAGGGAGGGGTCGAGGGTCTCGCGGGTGATCAGGCCCTTGTTCTCCATGAACGGCAGCAGCGACTCTTCCAGGTCGTAGCGGTAACTGGTGTTGTCCATGTCGAACACCGCGTAGTTACCCTTGTTCGCGTTGGCCGCGATCATCGCGTCCAGTTGCTTGGCCTGGTCCGCGGGCCAGTGCTGCAAGTCGGTGGCGAGAACCTGGCCGGCAAGGCCCAGGCAGAGTGCGGCAACCAGAAATTTCGGAGCGAGTTTCATCGGCGTTTTCTCCCTGATTTAAAGAGATCGACGCTAACAAATCGCTGTGACAATTCTCGCCTGTGGGCGACCGCCCGCGTCCTGATCCCGTCACCGGCATGTGCCTGAGCGTCAGCGGCTTATTCCAAAAACGACAGCCCCAATGCGTTTTTGATATTAATTCATTAGATATCAAGCTGTTAGGCTTGCCGGTTCGCAATCGCAGCCACAAGCGATTGGCACAAGTCTTATGGAGCCTTAATGAACCTGCCGCTGATCCTCAACCTGCTGGTGTTCCTCGCCTTGCTGCTGGGCCTGGCACAAACCCGTCACACCACCTGGAGCCTGGCCAAGAAGGTCCTGCTGGCGCTGGTGCTGGGCGTGGTTTTCGGTGTTGCCCTGCACGGCATCTACGGTGCCGGCAACCCCGTCCTGAAAACCTCCATCGGTTGGTTCGACCTGGTGGGCAACGGTTATGTGCAATTGCTGCAGATGATCGTGATCCCGCTGGTGTTCGCCTCGATCCTCAGTGCCGTGGCGCGCCTGCACAACGCCTCGTCCCTGGGCAGGATCAGCTTCCTGACCATCGGCACCCTGCTGTTCACCACCGCCATCGCCGCGCTGATCGGCATCGCCCTGACCAACCTGTTCGGCCTGACCGCCGAAGGGCTGGTGGCCGGCACCCAGGAAATGGCCCGCCTGCAGGTGATCCAGAGCGATTACGCGGGCAAGGTCGCCGACCTGAATATCCCGCAACTGCTGCTGTCGTTCATTCCGCAGAACCCCTTCGCCGACCTGGCCCGGGCCAAGCCGACCTCGATCATCAGCGTGGTGATCTTCGCCGCCTTCCTCGGCGTCGCCGCCCTGCAGCTGCTCAAGGACGACACCGACAAGGGCCAGAAAGTGGTCAACGCCATCGACACCCTGCAAGCCTGGGTCACCCGCCTGGTACGCCTGGTGATGAAGCTGACCCCTTACGGCGTGCTGGCGCTGATGACCAAGGTGGTCGCCAGCTCCAACCTGCAGGACATCATCAAGCTCGGCAGTTTCGTGGTGGTGTCGTACATCGGCCTGGGCCTGATGTTCGTGGTTCACGGCCTGCTGGTGTCGCTGGCCGGAATCAACCCGCTGCGCTTCTTCCGCAAGGTCTGGCCGGTGCTGACCTTCGCCTTCACCAGCCGCTCCAGCGCCGCGAGCATCCCATTGAGCATCGAGGCGCAAACCAGCCGCCTGGGCATTCCGCAGTCCATCGCCAGCTTCGCCGCCTCGTTCGGCGCGACCATCGGCCAGAACGGCTGCGCCGGCCTGTACCCGGCCATGCTGGCGGTCATGGTGGCCCCGACCGTGGGCATCAACCCGCTCGACCCGCTGTGGATCGCGACCCTGGTGGCGATAGTGACCTTGAGTTCGGCCGGTGTGGCCGGGGTAGGCGGTGGCGCCACGTTCGCCGCGCTGATCGTGCTGCCCGCCATGGGCTTGCCGGTGTCCCTGGTGGCGCTGCTGATTTCCGTGGAGCCTCTGATCGACATGGGCCGCACCGCCCTGAACGTCAGCGGTTCGATGACCGCCGGTGCGATCACCAGCCAGATCATGCAGCAGACCGATAAAGAAAAGCTCGATGCCGATGAGCATGCGGAGCTGGCGCAGGCCTGATTCCAGCCCCGTTCCGGGTTCACGCCCGGAACGGGACTGCGACCTGTAGCCGCTGCCGAGCCCGCGAGGCTGCGATCGAGGACACAGTCCTCGCAAAACCTGAACACGCGGTGTTTCAGGAAGAACAGGTTGTCTGGTTTTACGACTGCTCCGCAGTCGATCGCAGCCTCGCAGGCTCGGCAGCGGCTACAGGGCTACAGGGCTACAGGGCTACGGGGTTAAACCCTTTCCCAGACTTCGAAGCTGTAGGCCGGCTTGTCGCCTTCCGCCGGGTTCGACATGTCAGACACCAGTTTCCACTGCTGCTGATCGAACTCCGGAAACCACGCGTCGCCCTCCGGGCTCAGCGCCACGCGCGTCAGGTACAGGCGATCGGCCTGCTCCAGGCCCTGGGCATACAGCTGCGCACCGCCGATCAGCATCAGCTCGGTAACGCCCTGTTCCAGCGCCCACTCCTCGGCACGCGCCACCGCGGCTTCAAGCGACGGGTACACCTCGGCGCCTTCGAGCCGCAGGTCGGCCTGGCGACTGACCACGATATTCAGCCGCCCCGGCAGCGGACGCCCCAGCGAATCCCAGGTCTTGCGACCCATGATGATCGGCTTGCCCAGGGTCGTGGCCTTGAAGTATTTGAAATCCCCCGGCAAGTGCCAGGGCATGCTGTTGTCGACGCCGATCACGCGGTTTTCACCGAGGGCCGCGATCAGGCTGAGAGGGAGAGATTTTTTCATGCCGGCGAGGATACCAGAGGCTCGGTGCCCCGCAACGTACCCCGATCAGCGCGACAGCGGTTATGCTCAGCGCTCATTTGAGCAACGGAATGACGCGTGACAGCACTGACCCCACTGCAAAAACTCTGGCTCACCGAAGCCGTACGCCTGCGCGAGGAACACGCCGGCGCCCTGGAAGACCAGGAAGCCAATCGCCTGGCGCGCACTGCGGGCGGCGATCTGGCGAGCCGCCTCCAATACCGCGCGCTGTGGCTGGCCGAACGCGACGGCCTGGCCGCCGCCCTGCGCCACTGGGTCCAGGGTGCACGCCTGGCGCTGATGCTGCTGGCCGTGTTGGCCATGGTCAGCGGTGCCGGCCTGGCCTTCGCCGCCCTGGGTAACGGGCAGGCGCCGGTCAACGTGTTCTGGGCCCTGGGCAGCCTGCTCGGTCTCAACCTGCTTCTGCTGCTGAGCTGGGCCCTGGGCCTGCTGTTCGCCGGCGAACACGGCGCCAGCCTCGGCCGCCTGTGGCTGTGGCTCAGCGCCAAGCTCGCCCGCGACGCCAAGGCCGCGCAGCTGGCGCCCGCCCTGCTGCTGTTGCTGCAACGGCGCAAACTCAATCGCTGGGCCATTGGCACCCTGATCAACGGCTTGTGGCTGCTGGCCCTGCTCAGCGCTGTGGCGATCCTGCTGATGCTGCTGATCACCAAGCGCTACGGGTTCTACTGGGAAAGCACCCTGCTCGGCGCGGATGCCTTCGTGGCGATCACCAACGCCCTCGCGGCCATACCCCGTGCCATAGGTTTCGGCGTACCGACCGTAGAGATGATTCACGCCAGCACCCGGGATGTTTACAACACTGAACTGGTGCGCCAGATGTGGGCCGTCTGGCTGGTGGCCTCGCTGATCATTTACGGGGTGCTGCCGCGCCTGCTGTTGATGCTGTTCTGTCGCTGGCGCTGGAAGCACGGGCAGGCGCGCCTGCGCCTGGACCTCAACCTCCCCGGCTACAGCCAGCTGCGCGAAGCGCTGATGCCCAGCAGCGAACGCCTGGGGATCAACGATGTCGCCCCCGAACTGCTGCACCGCGTCGAAGGCGGCGTCAGCGCGCAGGACAGCGATGGCGCCCTGCTGGTGGCCATCGAACTGGACGACCAGCGCCCCTGGCCACCGCAATTGCCGGCCACGGTGAAAGACGCCGGCATCCTCGACAGCCGCGAATCCCGGCACAAGCTGCTGGAACAGATGAGCCGCTTTCCGCCGGCGCGCCTGGCCATCGCCTGCGATCCACGGCGCTCGCCGGACCGTGGCAGCCTGGCGCTGATCGCCGAACTGGCCCGCAGCGCGACCGCCACCCGCATCTGGCTGTTGCAGGCGCCGCCCGGCGAAGCGCTGGACGCCGAACGCCTGGGCGACTGGCACGTGGCGTTGCAACAGCTGGAGCTGCCATTCGCCGATTGCGCACCGCTGAACTGGCTGGAGACCGGGCATGACTGATCCTCGCAAACCACCGTTGAAGCTGGCGGTGGTCGGCCACACCAACGTCGGCAAGACCTCCCTGCTGCGCACCCTGACCCGGGACGTGGGGTTCGGCGAAGTCTCCCATCGCCCCAGCACCACCCGCCATGTCGAGGGCGCGCGGCTGTCGGTGGATGGCGAACCGCTGCTCGACCTGTACGACACCCCCGGCCTGGAAGACGCCATCGCCCTGCTCGACTACCTGGAACGCCTGGAGCACCCCGGCGAGCGCCTGGACGGCCCGGCCCGCCTGGCGCGGTTTCTCGAAGGCAGCGAGGCGCGCCAGCGTTTCGAACAGGAAGCCAAGGTGCTGCGCCAGTTGCTGGACTCCGACGCCGGGCTGTATGTGATCGACGCTCGCGAGCCGGTACTGGCCAAGTACCGCGACGAGCTGGAAGTCCTGGCCAGCTGCGGCAAGCCGCTGCTGCCGGTGCTGAACTTCGTCAGCAGCGCCAACCATCGCGAGCCGGACTGGCGCGAAGCCCTGGCCCGCCTGGGCCTGCATGCACTGGTGCGGTTCGACAGCGTGGCGCCGCCGGAGGATGGCGAGCGGCGGCTGTATGAAAGCCTGGCGTTGCTTCTGGAAAGCTCGCGGCCGCAGCTGGAACGCCTGATCGCCGACCAGCAGGCGCAGCGCCTGGCTCGCCAGCAAAGCGCCGCGCGGCTGATCGCCGAACTGCTGATCGATTGCGCCGCCTGCCGGCGCAGTGTGGTCAGCGAGGTCGAGCAGGAACAGCAAGCCATCGGCGAGCTGCGCAAGGCCGTGCGCCAGCGCGAACAGCGCTGTGTCGAGGCGCTGCTCAAGCTCTACGCCTTCCGCCCGCAGGATGCCGCCGCCAGCGATGTGCCGCTGCTCGACGGGCGCTGGGGCGATGACCTGTTCAACCCGGAAACCCTCAAGCAACTGGGCGTGCGGGTCGGTGGCGGGATCGCCGCCGGCGCGGCGGCCGGGGCTGGCGTCGATCTGCTGGTGGGCGGCCTGACCCTGGGCGCGGCGGCCCTGGCCGGGGCGATTGCCGGTGGCGCGCTGCAAACCGCTCGCAGCTACGGCGGCCGCCTGCTGGGCAAGCTCAAGGGCCAGCGCGAACTGACCGTGGACGACAGCGTGCTGCGCCTCTTGGCCCTGCGCCAACGGCAATTGGTGCAAGCGTTGAATGTGCGCGGGCATGCAGCGCTGGGCAGCATCCAGCTGGCCACGCCTCAGGACCAGAGCTGGCGCGAGGGCAAGCTGCCGGAGGCGCTGAACAAGGCCCGCGCCCATCCGCAATGGTCGTCGCTGAACCCGGCGCCGCGCCTGAGCCAGGCCGAGCGTCAGGAGCAGATCGAGGTGTTGGCGCAGAAGCTGGTGGTCGACAGTTAAGCCTGCGGCGCCCCCGCCTACGTCATCGCGAGCAAGCTCGCTCCTACAGAACATGCGTTCCCCTGTAGGAGCGAGCTTGCTCGCGATAGCTGTCCCCCGGGCACCGCAGGACTCGGATCAGACAGCCAACAACCGCACCGCCTTGTCCTTGAGCATCTGCAAATCCATCACCGGCACCCGCAGCTCCTTGGCCTGTTCGTCCCAATGTCGCAGGCGCAGGCTGACCGCGCATAGCGGGTCCTGCTCGAACGCCCGGGCCTCCTCGGCGCTCATCACCCCGCCCTGGTATTCCAGGGTGCGCCGGCTGGCTTGGCTGAGCCGCTCGTAGTAGCCCGGCTCCTTGCAGGTCAGGTAACGCTTGGCCTGCACGTGGTACTCCACCAGCCGCGCCAGGCGCTCGCTGAAACCGGCGCGGCGCAGGTAGTCGGCGCCCAGCCGCTCATGGCCGACCACGCCGAAACCGCCCATGCTCTCGGCATCCTGCCCACAGATATGCCCGATATCGTGGAAGAACGCCGCCAGCACCACTTCGTCGTCGAAGCCCTCGGCCATGGCCAGTTGCGCGGCCTGGGACATGTGTTCGATCTGCGACACCGGCTCGCCGATGTAGTCGCTGTCGCCAAAGCGCTCGTACAGGCCGAACACCTCGGCGATCCGCTGCTCAGGCCGCATCAGGCTTCCTCCAGCAAACGGGCGATATTGCCCTCGGCCATGGCCGGGCCGACGCTCATGCCCACACCGGTGTGCATCAGCGCCACGCTGACCCCGGCGGCCGGGCGCAGGAACGAAAACGGCCCCGGGCCGCGGGCGCCATAGACACCCTGCCAGCGCTCGACCACCCGCACCTTGCAGCCCAGGGTGTGTTCGGCCAGTTCGAGCATCCAGGTGTCCACCTGCTCGGCATTGAACGGCGACGGGTCGCTGCCGTAATGGTGGGAGTCGCCGATGATCAGCTCGCCATAGGGCGTCGGGCTGATCAGCAGGTGGATGCCGTTTTCGTGCAGGTGCGGCACGTCCCGCAGGATCTGCGCCTGCACCGCCGCCGCTTCGGGCAGGTCGGCAAAGGCGCCGTAATGCACGCAGCTCAAGCCGGTGAGCAGCGCGTGTTGCAGGTCCAGCTGCACCTCGGGCCGGGCGCAGAGCATTTGCAGGCGGCAGACCTGCGGCGCCAGCGCGGCAATCGGCTCGGCCAGCAAGGTCTGGTAGTCATGCCCGGAACAGACCAGGATCTGCCCCGCGCGAAAGCTGCCGGCGGTGCTGTGCAGTTGGCCGGGCTCGATGTCGCGCACCAGGGTGGAAAAATGAAACTCCACCCCCAGGTCGCGGCGCAGGTAGTCGATCAGCATCGGCAGGGCTTCGCGGGAATACAGCTGCTGGTCGTCCAGGCCGTGCAGCGCTGCGCGATGATGGCGGAAGCGGCCGCCGTACAAATCGTTCAAGGCCGCGCCGCGCAGCAGTTCGACGCGGTAGCCGTGTTCCTGCGCACGTCCGGCACAGAAGGCCTGCAGCAATTGCTCTTCGGCCTCGGTGCGGGCGAACAGGTAGGAGCCGTTGCGCTTGAGCGGCAGGCCGGCCAATTGCGCCCAGTCGCCCCAGATGCCGCGGCTGGCCCTGGCCAGGTCGAGCATCACGCCCGGCGGCTGGCCGGTCACCAGGGCCTGGCCGAAGTTACGCACCGACGCGCCCAGGGGCGTGGCACTGCGCTCGAAAACCTTGACCCGCAAACCGCGCTTGGCCGCGGCATAGGCATGGGACAGCCCGAGAATGCCGGCGCCGACGATCAGTAGGTCGTTGTGGTTGCTCATGGGTGTGGTCCTTGGGAAATGACCCTACGAGGTCAATCGCGAGCAAGCTCGCTCCTACAAAGGCCAACCCTGTAGGAGCAGCCGGTCGACGCTCGCTTGCTCGCGATAGCGGTCTATTGGTTACTGGGCGGCGACCTTCTCGGACTTGCCGTCATACCGCTTGCGCCACTCGGCGAGGATCTGGTCGCGGTTCTTCGAGGCCCAGGCGAAGTCGTTCTTGATCAGGCGCTGCTCGTAGTCGGCCGGCAGCTCGGTCTGCGGCTTGGCGATCCCCGGCTGGGCCAGGACGGCGAAGTTTTCCTTGTACAGCTCCATGGCCGCGGGGCTAGCGGAGAAGTCGGCGAGCTTCTTCGCCGCGTCTTCATGAGGGGTGCCCTTGATCACCGCGGTGGCTTCGATTTCCCAGCCCAGGCCTTCCTTGGGCAGCACGATGTCCAGCGGCGCGCCCTGGCGCTTGAGCTGCACGGCCGGGTATTCGAAGGAGATGCCGATCGGGAATTCGCCGGCCGCCGCCAGCTTGCACGGCTTGGAACCGGAGTGAACGTACTGGCCGATGTTCTGGTGCAGCTCGTCCATGTACTGCCAGCCCTGCTTCTCGCCAAAGGTCTGCAACCAGGCGCTGACGTCGAGGAAGCCGGTGCCGGACGAGGCCGGGTTGGGCATGACGATCTTGCCCTTGTACTCAGGCTTGGTCAGGTCCTGCCAGCTCACCGGCTTGGTCAGGCCCTGCTTTTGTGCCTCGACGGTGTTGAAGCAGATGGTCGCGGCCCAAACGTCCATGCCGACCCAGGCCGGCGGGTTGGCGGCGTCGCGGTAGTTGCCGCCGATCTTGCCCAGATCCTTCGGCGCATAGCTTTGCAGCATGCCCTGCTGATCGAGAATCGCCAGGCTGGAAGCGGCCAGGCCCCACACCGCGTCCGCCTGCGGCCGGGCTTTTTCCGCCAGCAGCTTGGCGGTGATGATCCCGGTGGAATCGCGCACCCATTTGATTTCCACATCCGGGTTGGCGGCTTCGAAGGCTTGCTTGTAGCTCTTGAGCTGTTCGGCTTCGAGGGCGGTATAGACCGTCAGTTCGGTCTTCGCGGCAAAGGCGTTCATGCTGAAGGCAGTGAGGACAGCAGCGGCAACAGCCAGGGGCTTGAACATGGTGCGGTTCCTTTCTGGAGTGGGGGCTTGTTAGTGGGGGTTGGGCAGAGTCAGTGACCGGGCGCGCTCTGCCTCCAGGCCTGGGAGCGGCGCAGCAAACCGCGCGAAGCCCAGGCCAGGAGCAGCGACACGCCCGCCGAGGTCAAGAGGATCAGGGTCGACATGGCGGCCGCGCCGCCGACGTTGCCGGCGTCGTCCATATTCAGCACCGCCACCGCCGCGAGGATGGTGTCGGGGCTGTAGAGGAAGATCGCCGCCGAGACGGTGGTCATGGCCGAGACGAACAGGTAGCGCAGGATGTCCAGCAGCGCCGGCAGGCAGATCGGCACGGTGACCCGCAGGTAATGGCGGTACAGCGGGGCCTTGAGCGACAGCGCGGCGGCCTCGAACTCGGCATCGAGCTGACGCAGCGCGGTGGTGGCGGTCATCTGCGCGGTGGTCAGGTAGTGGGCGATGGTGCACACCACCAGCAGGGTCATGCTGCCGTAGAACACATGCAGCGGGTTGCCGCTGAGGTTGAAGAAGAAGACGTAACCCAGGCCCAGCACCAGGCCCGGCACAGCCATCGGCACGAAGCTGAGCATGCGCAGCGCCAGGTTGAGGCCGCGCTGGGCGTGGGTCTTCTCCATCAGGTAGGCGCCGGTGAAGATCAGCGCGCTGCCGATCAGCGCCGTGCACAGGGCCATGGTCAGGCTGTTGCGGTAGGCCAGCCAGCCGCCACCGGCGGTGTCGTTGAACTGGTAGTGATTGAGCGACAGCGACAGGTTATAGGGCCAGAACTTCACCAGCGACGAGAACACCGCCATGCCGAACACCAGCAGCAGCGCCGCGCAGATCAGCAGGACAATCGCCAGGTAGCAGCCGTCCCGCAGCCGGGAAGGCGCCGGCTGGAACACCTGGGCGCGGCCGCTCATGGAATCGCCATGGCGACGGCGCAGCCAGGCATCGACACCGAAGCTGAACAGCGCCGGCAGCAACAGCACCATGCCGATCAAGGCGCCACGGCCGAACTGTTGCTGGCCGACCACCGCCTTGTAGGCTTCCAGCGCCAGGACCTGATAGTCGCCACCGACCACCACCGGCACGCCGAAATCGGTGATGGTCAGGGTGAACACCAGGCAGAACGCGGCGAACACCGCCTGCCGGGTGGCCGGCCAGGTGATGCTGCCAAAGGCCCTGGCCGGGCTGGCGCCCATGCTCGACGCGGCATCGAACAGCCGCGCATCGGCCAGGGACAGGGCCGACAGCAGGATCATCAGGGCGTGGGGAAAGGTGTAGATCACCTCGCCGAGGACGATGCCCCAGAAGCCGTAGATATTGTCCGAGAGCAGGCCACGGAGCAGGCCCTGGTTGCCGAACAGATAGACCAGGGCGATCCCCGGCAGCATCGACGGCGCCATCAGCGGCAGCAACGACAGGCCGCGCCAGATCGCCTTGCCGGGAATCAGCGTGCGTTGCAGGGCATAGGCGAACAGGTAGGCCAGCGGCACCACGATGGCGGCGACGCTGAGGGAGACTTTCAGGCTGTTGCCCAGCAGCCAGTGGAAGTTGGCGCTGGTCACCAGTTCACGGGCGGCGACCAGGCCACCGCCCTGCCCGGCTTCGCCGCTGAAGCCGCGCCAGAAGATCGCCAGCAACGGCAGCAACACCGCCAGGCCCAGCAGCACCAGCAGCACCAGCTTGCCGCCGAGCACGAAGATACGGTCGCCGATTTGCGCACGGGCCGCCTGGCGCGCCCGTTTTGCGGGTAGCGGCAGGGTCAGTTCAACGGCCATCTCAGGCAAACACCTGCAGGCTGCGCGGTGGCAAGGCGACCCAGATGTCCTGGACACCGAGGCGCGGCATGGCTTCCGGGGCCAGTTCGGCCAGCAGCGGATGGCCGGGCAATTGGTTGAGTTCGAAACTCATGCGGCAGCGGTTGCCGAGGAAGGTGATCTCCCGGACCTTGGCCGGGAACAGGTTTTCCTCGTGCACCGGCGGGTTGACGCTGATCGCCTCCGGGCGGCAGAACAAGCGGCCCGAGGCGGCCTTGCCGGAGTCGGCCGCCAGCCGCAGGTTCATCCCGCCGACCTGGGCGTGGCTGTCGCTGCTGCGGCGGAACGGCAGCCAGTTGCCCTGGCCGACGAATTCGGCAACGAACGGGGTGGCCGGGCGATCGTAGATTTCCTGCGGCGTGGCGTATTGCTCGACCTTGCCGTTGTTCATCACCGCGATGCGGTCGGCCATCAACATGGCCTCATCCTGGTTGTGGGTGACCATCAGGGTGGTGATGCCCAGGCGCCGCTGCAGTTGGCGCAGTTCGGTGCACAGGTGCTCGCGCACCCGCGCATCCAGCGCCGACATCGGTTCATCCAGCAACAACAACGAAGGCGCCGGGGCCAGGGCGCGCGCCAGGGCCACCCGCTGCTGCTGGCCGCCCGACAGCTGGCCGGGGTATTTCTTTTCGCTGCCGGTCAGGCCCACCAGTTCCAGCATCTGCGCTACGCGCTTGCGCACTTCGTCGCGGCCGCTGCCGGCCAGGCCATAGGCAATGTTGGCTTCGACGCTGAGGTTGGGGAACAGCGCATAGGACTGGAACAGAATGCCGTAGTCCCGGGCCTGGGGCGCCAGGTGCGAGACGTCGCGGCTGCCCAGGTACAACTCGCCCCGGTCCTGGCGCTCGAGACCGGCGATGCAGCGCAGCAAGGTGGTCTTGCCGCAGCCCGACGGACCGAGCAGGCACACCAGCTCGCCGGCTGTCACGTCCAGGGAGACGTTATCCAGCGCGGTGAAAGCGCCAAAGCGTTTCTGCATGCCGCGCACTTTCATCGGTGCGCCGGGGTTGCTCAGGGCAGTTGCGATCGGGTGGTTCATGGACGGACCTCATCAAGCAGATGCAGGCCATCCTAGGGCGCGAATGCGTAGTTACTGTGGCAGTGAGGCAAAAGCTGCCGATAGTGGTATTGGCGGATTTGGGTTCAAGAGAACGCAGAGCCTTGTAGCCGCTGCCGAGCCCGCGAGGCTGCGAGGCTGCGAACGGTTGCGCAGCAACCGCAGGTCCGACAACGCGATCTGGCGAGGTAACCGCAGGGCGCCTTTTGCGGGCGCTGCGCACCCGTTCGCAGCCTCGCTGCGCTCGGCAGCGGCTACAAGGAGCAGGGTTCAGGCCGGCGCCATTTCCTGCGCCAACCCGAGGAAGGCCGCCGGCAGACGCGCGCCCTTGCGCTCCTTGAGGCAGTACAGGTATTCGGCGATCTGCGGCGCGTTCTCGATGGTCAGCACCCGCAGCTGCGGATCGTGCGGAACTTCCTGACGGGCAATGATGCTGATGCCGATATTGCGCAACACCGCCTCGCGGATCGATTCGCGGCTGCCGATCTCCAGCAGCGGCCCGAAGCTGACCTGGGCGCTGTCGAGCAATTCTTCGGTCAGGCGCCGGGTGGTGGAGCCCGGCTCGCGCATCAGCAGGGTATGCCCGGCCAGGGCGTTCAAGGGCACGTGATCGAGGGCCGCCAACGGATGATTGCGGTGCACCGCCAGCACCAGCGGGTCGCTGCCGAGCACCCGGCGAATCAAGCGCGAATCTTCCAGCAGCTGCGAGGACGCGGCAATGTCGACCCGGTATTCCTCCAGCGATTCCAGGACCTGCTGCGAGTTGCCGATTTCCACCGACACTTCCACCTGGGGCAGGCGCTCCCGGAAGGTCTTCACCAGATCGAGGATGTAATACGGCGCCGTGGCGGCAATCCGCAGGGTGCCTTGCAGCTGGCCGCTATTGCGCAGGAAAAACTCGATATCGGCTTCCTGCTGCAACAGCGCCTTGACCATCGGCAGCAGCCGGGCGCCCTCTTCGCTGACACTGAGGCGGCGGCCGCCGCGGTAGAACAGCTCGACCGCATACTGGCTTTCCAGATGACGGATCTGGGTGGTCACCGTGGGCTGGCTCAGGCCGAGCTTTTTCGCCGCCAGGGTGATGCTGCCCAGGCGGGCCACCAGGTAAAACGCCTTCAGCTCGGCACTCAGCACTGCGTCCTCTCATCGTCTATTTGCGCAACAGGCGCAAACCGTTGAAGACCACCAACAGGCTGACGCCCATGTCGGCGAACACGGCCATCCACATGGTGGCCAACCCGAAGAAGGTTACCCCAAGAAAGATCGCCTTGATGACCAGGGCCAGGGCGATATTTTGCACGAGGATGTTCGAGGTCTGGCGGGACAGCCGGACAAAGGCCGGAATCTTGCGCAGATCGTCGTCCATCAAGGCGACATCGGCGGTCTCGATGGCGGTGTCGGTGCCTGCCGCGGCCATGGCGAAACCGATCTCCGCGCGGGCCAGGGCCGGGGCGTCGTTGATGCCGTCGCCGACCATGCCGACCCGGTGCCCTTGGGCGTACAGGTCTTCGATGGCTTGCAGCTTGTCGGTGGGCAGCAGGTCGCCGCGGGCCTGATCGATGCCCACCTGGGCGGCGATGGCTTCGGCGGTGTGCGGGTTGTCGCCGGTCAGCATCAGGGTCTTGATACCCAGCTCGTGCAACTGCCGGATCGCTTCGCGGCTGGACTCCTTGACCGTGTCCGCCACGGCGAACAGGGCCAGGGGGCCGACGCTGTCGAGCAACAGCACCACGGTCTTGCCCTGTTTCTCCAGGGCGAACAGCTTCTCTTCCAGCTCCGGCGAGCACAGCCCCAGTTCCTCCACCAGGCGGTGATTGCCCAGGTGGTAGAGCTGGCCGTTGATTTCGCCACGCACACCCCGACCGGCCAGGGCTTGGAAGTTATCCACAAGGTGCAGGCTCAGCTGCTTATCCACAGCCGCATTGGCGATGGCCAGGGACACCGGGTGGTCGGAACGGGACGCCAGGCTGGCGGCGATGGCCGGGGCGCTGCTGTCCGCCAGCGGGTCGAGGGACAGGAAATCGGTCTGCACCGGCTTGCCGTGGGTGATGGTGCCGGTCTTGTCCAGCGCCAGGTAGTCGAGCTTGTAACCGCCCTCCAGGTAGACCCCGCCCTTGATCAGGATGCCTTTGCGCGCCGCCGCGGCCAGGCCGCTGACGATGGTCACCGGAGTGGAAATCACCAGCGCGCAGGGGCACGCCACCACCAGCAGCACCAGGGCGCGGTAGATCCAGTCGAACCAGGCGGCGCCCATGAACAGCGGTGGAATCACCGCCACGGCCAGGGCGAAGGCAAACACCGCGGGGGTGTAGATTTTCGAGAAGCTGTCGACGAAGCGCTGGGTCGGCGCGCGCGCGCCCTGGGCTTGTTCCACGGCATGGATGATCCGCGCCAGGGTCGAGTTGTTGGCCACCGCGGTCACCTTGTACTCCAGCGAGCCGGCCTGATTGATAGTGCCGGCGAAGACCTTGTCGCCCAGGGTCTTTTCCACCGGCAGGCTTTCGCCGGTGATCGGTGCCTGGTCGATGGTCGAGCTGCCGGCCACCACCTCGCCGTCGAGGCCGATGCGTTCACCCGGACGTACCCGTACCAACGCGCCCAGCTCGATGCTTTTCGCTTCCCGTTCGACCCAACTACCGTCCGCCTCCTGCACCGTGACCCGTTCCGGGGTCATCTGCATCAGGCCACTGATGGCATTGCGCGCGCGGTCCAGGGACCGGGCCTCGATCAACTCGGCCACGGTGAACAGGAACATCACCATCGCCGCCTCCGGCCATTGGCCGATCAGCACCGCGCCGGTCACGGCGATGCTCATCAAGGCGTTGATGTTGAGGTTGCGGTTCTTCAGGGCGATCCAGCCCTTCTTGTAAGTGCCGAGGCCACCACTGAGGATCGATACCAGGGCGATCACCGCCACCACCCAGGTCGGCGCGACGCTGGTGAAGTGGATCACTTCCGCGGCCAGCGCACCGACGCCGGACAGCGCCAGCGGCCACCAGTGCTTTTTCACCTGCGCCACGGCCGGGGCATCGGACTCGCCGCCCAGGCCAATGGGCTCGGCCTCCATGCCCAGGGACTTGATGGCGGCGATGATCGGGGCGACGTCCTGCAGGTCGTGGGTCACGCCCAGCACCCGGTTGATCAGGTTGAACTCCAGTTGCTGCACGCCCGCCAGCTTGCCCAGCCTGTTCTGGATCAGCGTCTGCTCGGTCGGGCAGTCCATGGCCTCGATGCGAAAGCTGCTCAGGCGCGCATTGGCGCTCGACGCCGCGCTGAGCACAACCCGCGATGGCGCGGCGGCCGACGAACAGCAGGAATCGCCATGGCTGGCGGCCTGGGGCTCGCTCAACTGGACCAGCGACGGCGACGAGCAGCAGGAAGCGCCGTGGCCAGCATGGTCGTGTTTTTTCAGCGGATGCAGTTTTGCGCCGTGATCGTGATCGTGATCGTGATCGTGGCCAGCATGCTTGGAGTCAGCGCCGGGCTTGCCGTGGGTGTGCAGGGAATCGCTCATAAGGTCGCGTCCGAAAAGGTGCCTGTTGCCAAGTGAACACCCTGTAGCCACTATAGGGTCAAGCACCCTTTCGGAGATTGTCGCGATGAAAATTGGCGAGCTGGCGAAACTGACCGACTGTCAGGTCGAAACCATCCGTTACTACGAGCGCGAAGGCCTGCTGCCGGAACCGGCCCGCAGCGAGGGCAATTACCGTCTGTATACCCAGGCCCACACCGAACGCCTGACCTTCATCCGCAACTGCCGCAGCCTGGACATGACCCTCGAGGAAATCCGCAGCCTGCTGAACCTGCGCGACAGCCCCCAGGACCAGTGCCAGAACGTGAACGCGCTGATCGACGAACATATCCACCACGTCAAGGCGCGGATCGACGGGCTGCTGGCCTTGCAGACACAGCTGCTCGACCTGCGCCAACGCTGCAGCGAAGGGCCGGACCTGGATCAGTGCGGGATTTTGCAGCGCCTGGAAGTCAGCGGCTCGGTGGCGCCCAGCGAAGCCGAGGACTCTCATGTGGGCCGTAGCCACGGGCATTGAAACCATCAACCCCCTGTAGGAGCGAACTTGCTTGCGATCAGCCACCAGGCTGGATACTCAGGCGGGCACTATCGCGAGCAAGCTCGCTCCTACAGAGAGGCAGATGCCCCGTATCGACCACGTGTGGGCGTGGTCTTCGGGATTGCTAGAAGGCCCTGCGGGCCTTATCGCAGCCTGCGGCAGCGGCTACAGGAGCCGCCGCCGGGTATCTCGCTCAGACCGCCATCGGCGCGGTCATCGGCGCGTGGTGCTCGTAGCCTTCCAGCGAGAAGTCGCTCGGCTCAACCTTTTCCAGCCACTCCGGCTGGTACACGCCGGTCTTGGCGAACTCCGGTACACGCTCGGAAATCACCAGCTTCGGCATCGGGAACGGCTCGCGCTTGAGCTGCTCGTTGAGCATGTCCAGGTGGTTTTCGTAGACGTGGGCGTCACCGATGAAATAGGTGAACCAGCGCGGAGTGTAGCCGGTCAGGCGACCGATCAGGCTCAGCAGGGCGGCGCCTTCGGTGAGGTTGAACGGCGTGCCCAGGCCCAGGTCGTTGGAGCGGATGTAGAGGGTCAGGGAAATTTCCCGGGTCTCGACATTCGGGTGGAACTGGTACAGCAGGTGGCACGGCGGCAGGGCCATTTCATCCAGCTGGGCGCAGTTCCAGCCGTGGAACAGGATGCGCCGGCTGCCCGGGTCCTTGATGATGGTATCCACACACTGGCGCACCTGGTCGATGGCCTTGTACAGCACCACGTAGGCCTGGCCGTTTTCCTCGCCTTCGGCGATCTGCCGGTAGCCCTGGTTCAGGGTCTGCTCGATGGCGGCCGGGTTGCTCAGGGGGATCTGCTTGTACGCCGGCCACTTGCGCCATTGCACGCCGTAGATCTCACCCAGGTCGTCCTCGCCCTGGCGGAAGGGATTGGCCAGCCACTGGGCGTTTTCGTTGGCGTTCTGGTCCCAGACCTTGCAGCCCAGGGCACGGAATTCGGCGGCGTTGTTCACCCCACGGAGGAAACCGCACATCTCGCCGATGGCCGACTTGAAGGCCATCTTGCGGGTGGTGATCGCCGGGAAACCGTCTTTCAGGTCGTAACGCAGCATCGCGCCGGGAAAGCTGATGGTGTTCACGCCCGTGCGGTTGGCCTGCTTGGTGCCGTTCTTGATGACGTGGGCGACCAGATCGAGATATTGCTTCATGTATTACCTGTGTCCTTGAAGGCAGGGCTCGCGCCCTGCGATCCGAATTAGAGCGCGGCGTCTTTCGCCACCGGTGCCGCTGGAGCGCGGTGATAGGCCAGCCAGATCAGGAACAGGCCGCCAACGATCATCGGCAGGCACAGCACCTGGCCCATGGTCAGCCAGTTCCACGCCAGATAGCCCAACTGCGCATCCGGGACCCGGACGAACTCGACGATAAAACGGAAAATACCGTAAAACAGGGCGAACATCCCGGAAACCGCCATGGTTGGACGGGGTTTGCGCGAGAACAGCCAGAGGATGAGGAACAACGCCACACCTTCCAGGGCGAACTGATACAGCTGCGAAGGATGGCGCGGCAGCTGGGCCGGGTCGCTGAACGGCGGGAAGATCATCGCCCACGGCAGGTCGGTCGGCTTGCCCCACAGCTCGGCGTTGATGAAGTTGCCGATGCGCCCGGCGCCCAGGCCGATCGGCACCATTGGCGCGACGAAGTCCATCAGCTGGAAGAACGACTTGCCGTTCTTCTTGCCGAACCACAAGGCCGCGAGCATCACCCCGATGAAACCGCCGTGGAACGACATGCCGCCTTTCCAGACCTCGAAGATCAGCGTCGGGTTGGCCAGGTAGGCGCTCAGGTCGTAGAACAGCACATAGCCCAGGCGCCCGCCGACAATGACCCCCATCGACATCCAGAACACCATGTCGGAGAGCTTCTCCTTGGTCCAGGTCGGGTCGAAGCGGTTCAACCGGCGCGACGCCAGCAGCCAGGCGCCACCGATGCCGATCAGGTACATCAGGCCGTACCAGTGAATTTTCAGCGGACCGATGGCCAGGGCCACCGGGTCGATCTGCGGGTAAGGCAGCATTGCGACTCCTCGTTAGAGTGAAACTCGATTGCGCCGCGACCATGTCACGCGCGGATTAAGCCAGGATTGCGGAACCTGTCAGAGCAGGAACGTCAGGCCGACCACAAACAGCAGGCCGGCGAACAAGCGCTTCAACAGGCGCGCCGACAGCCGATGGGCCAGGCGCGCGCCGAACCGGGCAAAGACCATGCTGGTCAGGGCGATGCCCAGCAGCGCCGGCAAATACACAAAACCCAGACTATGGGCCGGCAGCAACGGATCATGCCAGCCCAGAATCATGAAACTTATTGCACTGGCCACGGCAATCGGCAAACCGCAGGCCGAAGACGTGGCCACCGCCTGCTGCATCGGCACGCTGCGCCAGGTCAGGAACGGCACGGTCAGCGAGCCGCCGCCGATGCCGAAAATCGCCGAGGCCCAGCCGATCACACTGCCGGCCAGGGTCAGCCCGAGCTTGCCGGGAACGTCGCGGCTGGCCTTGGGCCGCAGGTCCAGGGTCATCTGCAGGGCGACCACCAGGGCGAAGACGCCGATGATTTTCTGCAGGTTCGGCCCGGAAATCGCTTCGGCCGTCAGCGCCCCGACTCCGGCGCCGAGCAGGATGCCCAGGGTCATCCAGGCAAAGATCGGCCAGCGTACCGCGCCCCTGCGCTGGTGTTCGCGAACCGCGTTGACCGAGGTAAAAATGATGGTCGCCAGCGACGTGCCAACGGCCAGGTGGGTCAGGATCGACGGATCGAAACCTTGCAGGGTGAAGCTGAACACCAGCACGGGAACGATGATGATGCCGCCACCTACGCCAAACAGACCGGCCAATATGCCCGCGCAGGCCCCCAGCAGCAGATAGAGCAGAAATTCCATGGAGGCACCCCGAAAAGAGAGCGGCATGGTAACGGATGCACGGCCCTTGGCTCCACTGGATGGCGATGGATACCCAGTCGTTCTGTGCGTAAAGTGAGCAAAAAACACAAAAGGGACAACCTGATGTGCTTGATCGTATTCGCCTGGCGGCCGGGCCACGCCCTGCCCCTGATCGTCGCGGCCAACCGTGACGAGTTCTACGCCCGCCCCAGCCTGCCGTTGGCGCAATGGCCCGAAGCCCCCGATATCTATGCCGGGCGCGACCTGGAAGCGGGCGGCACCTGGCTCGGCCTGGGCGCCGACGGACGCTTCGCCGCCCTGACCAATATCCGCAATCCCCATCAGCCCCCCGCGCGCCGCTCCCGAGGCGAACTGGTGGCGCGTTTTCTTAGCAGCAAGATGTCGATAGACGACTATTTCAGCGACGTTGTCGGCCGATCGCTGGAATATGCCGGCTTCAACCTGCTGGTGGGTACCCCCGATCAGCTCTGGCACTACAACGCCCAGGCCCGTGAGCCGCAGCAACTGGACAGTGGCGTGTACGGCCTGTCGAACGCCGGGCTCGACACGCCCTGGCCCAAGCTGCTCAAGGCCAAGGCAGCATTACAGGAAGTACTGGACGACCCGCAGCCCCAGGCTCTGCTCGCCCTGCTCAGCGATGCGCAGACCGCGCCGTTTGCCGACCTTCCCGATACCGGGGTCGGCCTGGCCACCGAGAGCCTGCTGTCGAGCGTATTTATCGCCAGCCCCAGCTACGGCACGCGGGCCAGCACGGCGCTGATCGTCCGGGCCGATGGTTCGAGGCACATAGTCGAGCGCAGCTTCGGGCCCTATGGCGGGCATCTGGGGGAAGTAGAGCTGAGGATTTAGCGGACGCTATCGCGAGCAAGCCCGCTCCTGCAGCTGTAGGAGCGGGCTTGTTTGCAATGGAAACAACGGAAATTAAAGGGTCTTGGCCGACGCCGGATTGATCATCCGCGCCAGGCCCAGGTTCTTCAGCGCCAGTTGCAGCGAGCTGTGGATAACTTGCGGGTTGTCGATGGTCATCAGCTCGGCCAGCAATTCCTTGGCCTTGCTGAGATTGATCTGACGCAGCATCCACTTCACTTTCGGCAGGTTGGTGGCGTTCATCGACAGGCTGTCGAAGCCCATCGCCATCAACAGCACCGCCGCCGCCGGATCGCCGGCCATCTCGCCGCAGATACTCACCGGCTTGCCTTCGGCATGGGCGTCGCGCACCACGGTCTGCAAGGCTTGCAGCACCGCCGGATGCAGGTAGTCGTAGAGGTCCGCCACCCGTGGGTTGTTGCGGTCCACGGCCAGCAGGTACTGGGTCAGGTCGTTGGAGCCGACCGACAGGAAGTCCACCTGGCGCGCCAGTTCCTTGGTCTGGTACACCGCGGCCGGGATCTCGATCATCACCCCGATCGGCGGCATCGGCACGTCGGTGCCTTCGTCGCGCACTTCGCCCCAGGCGCGGTGGATCAGGTGCAACGCTTCTTCCAGCTCATGGGTGCCGGAAATCATCGGCAGGAGGATGCGCAGGTTGTTCAGGCCTTCGCTGGCCTTGAGCATGGCGCGGGTCTGGACGAGGAAAATCTCGGGATGGTCGAGGGTGACGCGAATGCCGCGCCAGCCGAGAAAGGGGTTGTCTTCCTTGATCGGGAAATACGACAGTGACTTGTCGCCGCCAATGTCCAGGCTGCGCATCGTCACCGGTTGCGGGTGGAAGGCCGCGAGTTGCTCGCGATAGATCGCCAGCTGCTCCTTTTCGCTCGGGAAGCGTTGGTTGATCATGAACGGCACTTCGGTGCGGTACAGACCCACGCCTTCGGCGCCACGCTTCTGCGCCCGCGCCACGTCCGCCAGCAGGCCGGTGTTGACCCACAGCGGCATGCGGTGGCCGTCCAGGGTCACGCATGGCAGGTCGCGCAGAGCATCCAGGCCCTGGGCCAGTTGCCGCTCTTCCTCGACCACATCGGCGAACTGCTTGCGCAGCACATCGCTGGGGTTGGTGTAGACCTCGCCGTGGTAGCCGTCGACGATCATCTGGATGCCGTCGACTTTCGAGTACGGCAGGTCGACCAGGCCCATCACCGTCGGAATGCCCATGGCCCGGGCCAGGATCGCCACGTGGGAGTTGCCCGAACCCAATACCGAGACCAGGCCGACCAGCTTGCCTTCGGGCACCTCGCCGAGCATGGCCGGCGTCAGTTCTTCGCTGACCAGGATGGTGTTGTCGGGGTAGACCAGGGTCTGCTGGCGTTCTTCCTGCAGGTAGGCCAGCAGGCGCCGGCCCAGGTCCTTGACGTCCGACGCCCGCTCGCGCAGGTAGGCATCGTCCATCAGCTCGAAACGGTTGACGTGATCGGTGACCACCTGGCGCAACGCGCCCTGGGCCCATTGGCCGGTCTTGATCACGGTGGTCACTTCGCTGCCCAGGGAGGCATCGTCGAGCATCATCAGGTAGACGTCGAACAGCGCCCGCTCTTCGGGACGCAGCTGGGTGGCGAGTTTTTCCGAGAGGGTGCGCATGTCGGCACGCACGCCTTCGATGGCGGTCTTGAACAACGCCAGCTCGGCGTCGATGTCGGTAATGCTCTTGTCAGGCACCACATCCAGGTCGGCCGGCGGCAGCATGACCACCGCGGTACCGACCGCCGCGCCAGGCGAGCCGGGCACGCCGACGAACTTGGCTTCCTGGATGCCCTTGCCCTGGCGGCCCAGGCCACGGATCGAACCGGTGGCTTCGGCATGGGCAATAACGCCCGCCAGCTGGGCGCTCATGGTCACCAGGAAGGCTTCTTCGCCCTCGTCGAACTGACGACGCTCCTTTTGCTGGATGACCAGGACACCGACGACCCGGCGGTGGTGAATGATCGGCGCACCGAGGAAGGAGGCATAACGCTCCTCGCCGGTCTCGGCGAAGTAGCGATAACGCGGGTGATCGGCGGCGTTTTCGAGGTTCAGCGGTTCTTCGCGCGTACCGACCAGGCCGACCAGACCTTCGTTGGGTGCCATGCTGACCTTGCCGATCGAGCGCTTGTTCAAGCCCTCGGTGGCCATCAGGACAAAACGGTTGGTCTCCGGATCCAGCAGATAGACCGAGCAGACCTGGCTGCCCATGGCCTCTTTGACGCGCAACACAATAATCCCCAACGCCGCCTTGAGATCCTTGGCGGAGTTAACTTCCTGGACGATCTTGCGCAGCGTATTGAGCATGGCTCGGGGTCGAACTCCGTCGTCAGTCGCGCGCTAGAAGGCGCGGGGCAAGCTCTTTGAGAGCGCGGCGGTAAACCTCGCGCTTGAATGTCACCACCTGGCCCAACGGATACCAATAACTGACCCAGCGCCAGCCATCGAACTCCGGTTTACCGGTCAAATCCATCCGCACCCGCTGCTCGTTGGAGATCAGGCGCAGGAGAAACCATTTCTGTTTCTGGCCGATGCACAGCGGTTGGCTGTGGGTACGGACCAGGCGTTGCGGCAAACGATAGCGCAACCAGCCCCGGGTGCAGGCGAGAATTTGCACATCTTCGCGTTCCAGGCCTACTTCTTCGTTCAACTCGCGGTACAAAGCGTCTTCCGGCGTCTCTTCGGGGTTGATCCCCCCTTGCGGAAACTGCCAGGCATCTTGATTGATACGGCGAGCCCATAGCACCTGGCCGGCATCATTCGTCAGAATGATCCCGACATTGGGGCGGAAACCATCGGGGTCGATCACGGCAACAACCTCGCAAACGCATGTCGCCGCATTGTTCCACAAAGGTTGTGAAAGCAGCAACGAGGCTTCCTACCTTATGTGCACTCTTGTGAAAAGACCGTATTCTGATCGCCTTTTTTCAGACTTATCAGCGAGTAACCGTGATGCGCCTGGCTTTATTCGACTTGGACAACACCCTTCTGGGCGGCGACAGTGACCACGCCTGGGGCGACTACCTGTGCGAACGAGGCTTCCTCGACGCCGTCACCTACAAGGCCCGCAACGACGAGTTCTACCAGGACTACCTGGCCGGCAAGCTCGACAATGCCGCTTACCTGAACTTCTGCCTGGAGGTTCTCGGCCGCACCGAGATGGACGTGCTCGACCAATGGCATCGCGACTACATGCGCGACTGCATCGAGCCGCTGCTGCTGCCCAAGGCCGCGCAACTGCTGGCCAAGCACAAGGCCGCCGGCGACAAGCTGGTGATCATCACCGCCACCAACCGCTTCGTCACCGCGCCGATCGCCGAACGCCTGGGCGTGGAAACCCTGATCGCCACCGAATGCGAGATGCAGGATGGCCGCTACACCGGTCGCAGCACCGACGTCCCGTGCTTTCGCGAAGGCAAGGTCACCCGCCTGACGCGCTGGCTCGAGGAAACCGGCCATAGCCTGGAAGACAGCTACTTCTATAGCGATTCGATGAATGACTTGCCGTTGCTGGATCTGGTGGCGAACCCGATCGCCGTGGACCCGGACCCAAACCTGCGGGCCCTGGCCCAGCAGCGTGGCTGGCCGGTGATCAGCCTGCGCGACTGAGAAAGCTAGCGCGAGCTCGCCCCTATAGGAGCAAGCTCGCGATCAGGCCGTCAAACCGGCTTGGCGCCCATCAACCCGGCAATGGCGAAGAAACACACGAAGCTGAACACAGCCAGCGCCAGGGTGAACTTCGGACTTCCTACTCCCGAGGCGATCCGCACGCGGTTGAGCCGCGCCAACAGCCAGAAACAGCTCAAGGCACCCACGGTGTAGATCAGGCTGGAGGCCAGGATCCAGGTCTGCCCCAGCGACCAGCCCAGCAGATGCACCAGCCACCAGCCACTGAACGGCAGGCTGGCCAGGCAGATCACCAGTAACAGCCAGACGAACACCAGCGGCCGGCGCAACAGCCGGCTGTAGATGCTTGCGTCACCCTTGCTACGAGCGCGCCAGACCCAGATCGCCAGCCCCAGCGCGCTGCCCAGCAGCAACACGGTGGCCAGGATATGGACGGTTTTGAGGACGGTCAGCGTTTCCATGTCATTAACTCCTTGAGTCCTTGCCCACCAGCGTAGCCGTTCAGCCGAGGAACAGCTGATACGCCGGGTTATCACTCTCGTCCCAGTACGGGTAACCGATCTGCGCCAGCGCCGCCGGTACCAGGTGGCGTTCGCTCGCCGGTACTTGCAGGCCGGCGACCACCCGGCCATCGGCCGCGCCATGGTTGCGGTAGTGGAACATCGAGATGTTCCAGCGCCCGCCGAGCTTGTTGAGGAAGTTGAACAGCGCGCCCGGGCGTTCCGGGAACTCGAAGCGGAACACCACTTCATCGCTGACCCGCGCCGCATGGCCACCGACCATGTGACGGATATGCAGCTT
This sequence comes from Pseudomonas sp. NFPP07, assembly GCF_900115645.1. Classification (NCBI taxonomy): domain Bacteria; kingdom Pseudomonadati; phylum Pseudomonadota; class Gammaproteobacteria; order Pseudomonadales; family Pseudomonadaceae; genus Pseudomonas; species Pseudomonas sp. NFPP07. Next base: position 187,448 of record NZ_FOXG01000007.1, on the reverse strand, counting down.
GGCCAGTTCGTTGTCAGTCAGATCGGTCACCGGGAAGCCCTGTTCGGACAGGCTGGCGATCAGCGCGCTGCGTGGATCGTTTTCCGGGTGAGTCTGCACGCCCACGAAGATGTGCGCTTCGCTGCCGGTGTTGTAGCGGTAATTGAATTCGGTGATCTGGCGCTTGCCGATGGCTTCGCAGAAGGCCTTGAAGCTGCCCGGCTTCTCCGGGATCGTCACGGCGATGATGGCCTCGCGGCCCTCGCCCAGCTCGGCGCGCTCGGCGACATGGCGCAGGCGGTCGAAGTTGACGTTGGCGCCGGAGTCGATGGCCACCAGGGTCTGCCCGCTGACACCGCGCTGCTCGACGTATTTCTTGATCCCGGCCACACCCAGGGCGCCAGCCGGCTCGGTGATGGAACGGGTGTCGTCGTAGATGTCCTTGATCGCCGCGCAGATCTCGTCGGTGCTGACGGTGATCACCTCATCCACGTAGTCCTTGCAGATATCGAAGGTGTGCTGGCCGATCTGCGCCACCGCGACACCGTCGGCGAAGATGCCCACGGTCGGCAGCACCACGCGTTCGCCGGCGGCCATCGCTGCTTGCAGGCAGTTGGAGTCGTCCGGCTCGACGCCGATGATCTTGATTTCCGGCCGCAGGTATTTGACGTAGGCCGCGATCCCGGCGATCAGGCCGCCACCGCCGACCGGCACGAAGATCGCGTCCAGGCGCCCCGGATGCTGGCGCAGGATTTCCATCGCCACGGTGCCCTGCCCGGCAATGGTGTGCGGATCGTCGTACGGGTGGATATAGACGTAGCCTTTTTCGTCCACCAGCTTCAGCGAGTAGGCCAGGGCTTCCGGGAAAGTATCACCGTGCAGCACCACTTTGCCGCCGCGCGAGCGCACGCCTTCGACCTTGATCTCCGGGGTGGTCTTGGGCATCACGATGGTCGCCTTCACCCCCAGCACCTTGGCCGCCAGGGCCAGGCCCTGGGCATGGTTGCCGGCCGAGGCGGTGACCACGCCCCGGGCGCGCTCGGCATCGCTGAGCTGGGTCAGCTTGTTGTAGGCGCCGCGAATCTTGAACGAGAACACTGGCTGCAAGTCTTCGCGCTTGAGCCAGATCTGATTGCCCAGCCGCTCGGAGAGCTGGCGGGCAGTCTGCAACGGGGTTTCTACGGCAACGTCGTAAACGCGCGAGGTGAGGATCTTTTTGACGTACTGTTCGAGCATCGGAAAGCATCACTGAGCGGGTTGGGCAGGGCCAGCGAGTCTAACCCAGCGTTTACCCGGGCGACCACACGAATCCAGAGGTTTTAAAAGCCCCGTAGCCGCTACCGGAGGCTGCGATAGGTCTGCAGGTCCTCCGGCCACTCGCGTCCGTCACGACCTGACGGTCGATCGCAGCCTTCGGCAGCGGCTACCAAAAGCGGTTCGCCAAACGGGCAATGACCTGCTCAGGACACCGGCCTATAATGCCGGCCTTTCCGTTCCCCCTTGCCCGCTTCCGGAGCCCGCATGACCCAGGATCAACTCAAACAGGCCGTGGCCCAGGCTGCCGTCGACCTCATCCTCCCGAAACTCGGTGACAAGAGCATCGTCGGGGTCGGCACCGGCTCTACCGCCAACTGCTTCATCGACGCCCTGGCCCAGCACAAGGCCGCCTTCGACGGCGCGGTCGCCAGCTCCGAAGCCACCGCGGCGCGCCTCAAGGGCCACGGCATCCCGGTGTACGAACTGAACACCGTCAGCGACCTGGAGTTCTACATCGACGGCGCCGACGAAAGCGACGAACACCTGAACCTGATCAAGGGCGGCGGCGCGGCCCTGACCCGCGAGAAAATCGTCGCGGCGGTAGCCAAGACCTTTATCTGCATCGCCGACGCCAGCAAGCTGGTGCCGGTGCTGGGCGCCTTCCCACTGCCGGTGGAAGTGATCCCCATGGCCCGCAGCCATGTGGCCCGCGAGCTGGTGAAGCTCGGTGGCGACCCGGTCTACCGCGAAGGCGTGATCACCGACAACGGCAACATCATTCTTGACGTGCACAACATGCAGATCACCAATCCGGTGGAGCTGGAAGCGCAGATCAACGCGATTGTCGGCGTGGTCACCAACGGCCTGTTCGCCGCCCGCCCGGCCGACGTGCTGCTGCTGGGCACCCGCGAAGGCGTGAAGACCCTCACCGCCTGATGCCGCCGATTTCGCCCCTGCCGCAAAGGCGGGGGCGAAAGCTCTCCCATCCAGCCCCCGCCCTGCCCTCCCGCACCAACCTCGCCACTACTGCTACTTTTCGCTGCATTTAGCCGCAGAAATATCCGGATTCGCGCACCAGGTCTCAGTGCGGCCCAGGACTTCCGGTATCAAATCCGTTACAAATTAGCGCCAGGCGACGTTCGGTTTAAGCAATGCGTCAATACAAGGTCGCCCAGGGAATGAGGCGCGCATTGTGCAACTGCCCCCGTTTTTTCATCCCTCAAGGAAGATCACCGTGCTCAAGCCCCTCACGCTTGCCGTCAGTCTCGCCAGCGTTCTGCTGTCCACCCAGGCCTTCGCCTATGAATACGGCGAACACGCCGCCACCACCCTCGACAAACTGATCAACGACTACCCCGGCCGCTACCGTGGCACCGCCAACTTCGCCGGTGCCGCCGACTGGATGCAGAGCCAGATGGGCAGCGCCTACGGCATCAGCCGCCAGGACTTTTCCTGGACCGCCGGCGGCAACAGCCGCACCTCGCAAAACGTGGTGGCCTACGCCGCCGGGACCAAGCCGCAATACGTGGTGGTCGGCGCGCACTTCGATACCTATTTCGGCCGCCCGACCCTGCAAGGTCTGGACGACAACGGCTCCGGCGCCAGCGTGCTGACCGAAATCGCCCGCAACCTCGGCGGGCTGCAGCTGGAAAACGGCTTGCAGGTGGTCGGCTTCGGCGCTGAAGAGGAAGGCCTGCGTGGTTCCAGGGCGTTCGTCGACGCCCTCAGCGCCAGCCAGCGCGCCAACATGCTGGCCATGATCAACCTCGACAGCCTGATCACCGGCGACATGATGTATACCCACGCCGGACAGAACAGCAGCGCCAACCCGGCCCTGGCCTCGTTGCGCGAACATACCCTGCAGATCGCCAGGGAACTGCAGATCAATCTGTTCACCAACCCCGGCCTCGACCCGGCATACCCCGCAGGCACCGGCTGCTGCAGCGACGGCGAAGCCTTCGAAGGGCTGAACATCCCGATTCTCTACATCGAGGCCACCAATTGGGAAATCGGCGACCTGGACGGCTACACCCAGACCACCAACCCGGCCATCCCTGGCGGCTCCACCTGGCACGATCCCGCCGAGGACAATAAGGCGGTGCTGACCAACGCCTTCGGCCAGGAACGCATCGACCAGCGCCTGCGCGATTACTCGCGCCTGCTCAGCCGCCTGGTCCTGGAGCTGACCAATGCCGACCTGCTGGCCTCCACCGCTTCCGGCGGCGCCGTGGCGCGCAACCAGCAGGATCATCTGCAACGCCAGCATCAGGCCATGGTCCGGCTGCACGACCGGCGCTGGCTGACCTTGCAGGCGATGGGACGGGAAGTCGGCAGTTTCGATGGTGAGATCGGCATCGACGGCGAATACAGCCCCGACAGCGGTTTCGACAGCGCGCCCAATCCCGAGGCGCGTCGGCTGGGGGTGCATGCCTTGGGCGACTACCAGCTCAATTCGAGCCTGAACGTCGGCGCCAGCCTCAACTACCAGAACGGTCGCGACAAGCTCGAACACCGCGGCAAGCTCGACAGCGACACCTGGCAGGCGGCGGTCTACGCCTTGCTCAACGATGGCGGCCCGCAATGGCTGGCCGGCGACCTGAGCGTCGGTCGCACCCGCTTCGAATCCAAGCGCAACCTGGTGATCCAGGCCAACGGCGGCCCGGTGCTGCTGAACCAGAAACTGACGGGCGATACCGACGCCCTGACCCTGGGCGCCCGCGTGCTCGGCGGTTATGACCTGGACTTCGGTGCGATCAAGAGCGGCCCCTTCGCCGGCCTGGATTACACCCACTACCGCATCGACCGCTTCCACGAGAAGCAGGACCTGCGCACGGCGCTGAGTTATGAGGAGCAGTCATTCGATTCGCTGGAAGCCAGCCTCGGCTGGCGTGTTCGCGGTGCCGTGGCCCTGCCTTACGGCATGAGCTTGCTGCCTTATGGCGACCTGGCCTGGGTCAAGGAGTTGGCGGATGGCCGCCTGGACGGCCTGGACCTGACCAGCCGCGCCGATGGTCAAGTGCGCGTGGCTCGCCTGGGCGGCGTGGACAAGAGCTTCGGCCGCGCCCAGCTCGGCAGCCAGCTGGCGATCACACCGCAGCTGGGGCTGTACGCCGAGGTCAACGGCCGGATCGGTCATGCCGAAGGCAGCCAGACCGGCTACTCCCTCGGCGTGCAGTGGCAGTTTTGAACGCACTTGGGTAGCCGCTGGCGAACCTGCGAGCCTGCGTACGAGGTGGGCGGTATTGCGACGCAGTCCTCGCAGGTTCGGGGGTATACGAATTGCCGGAACAGAAAGGTCGCCTGGTTTTACGGCCGCTGCGCGCCCGGGCGCAGCCTCGCGGGCTCGGCAGCGGCTACAGGGCTACGGGGTTACGGGGTTACGGGGTTACGGGGTTACGGGGTTACGGGGCGGGTTTCTTGAAGACGTAGAACAGGTTCGGCTCACTGACCAGGTACAGGGTGCCGTCGTCGTCCATGGCAATGCCTTCGGCCTGCGGCACCGTGGCCTGCAAGCCTTGCCGGCCCTTGCGCAGCGACATGGTGCTCAGGGGCCGGCCATCCACGTCCAGCTCCAGCACCAGCCACGACTCATCCGACAGCGCCAGCAGATGCCCGGTGCGCTCGTCGTATTGCAGGCTGGACAGGTCACGCACGAACAACCCGGCATCGCGCTTGGGGTTGTTGACCACATGCACCGCGTAGGATTTCTCCGGGTCGTAATGCGGGAAACCCTTGACCTCGTAGATCAGCATCGGGTCGCGTTCCTTGGCGACGAACAGGCGCTTGCCCACCGAATCGTAGGCCAGGCCCTCGAAGCCCTTGTTGCCGCTCATGTGCACACCCAGGGTCATCTGCTCGGCGTCCGCCGCGTCGAGGAACACCGTGTCCTCCTCCAGATGGATCTTGATCAGCCGCTGCTGGCGCTCGTCGGTGATCACATAGGTGTCGGCGCTGATGAACTCGACCGCTTCCGGGTCGCCAAACCCGGTCAGGGCGATGCGCCGCAGGATGCGCCCGTCGAGCGACAGCTCGATCAGCTCGGCATTCTTGTTGGTCACGGTGAACAGGCTTTTGCGCACCGGGTCGTAGGTCAGCGCCGAGACGTCATCCAGGCCTTCGATCTTTTGTGCTTCGAGAGTCACCCGATAGCCATCAAGGCCAATGGCGTCGGTGTTGGCCGGCTGCGACATGACCCGCCAGTTGAACCACAGGCGCTCGAAATAGCGGTGGTGCTGCCCGGCAATGCCCAGCAGCACCAGCACGATAAAACACAGGAGGAGGAACAGCGGTTTGGGATAGGCGAGTCGACGCATGCTGGCAAGCTCAAATACAAATCAGGCGGATGAAATATCACAGCCGGATGAATTTAAACTTAATCGCAGCGGGCGTATGCCGGATTATGGCCTTTTGCCGCCAGAAACCTCTGAATCAGTGCTTCTCAAAGCGATAGAACAGGTTGGGTTCGCTGACCATGTACAGGTTGCCCTGCTCATCCATGGCCACGCCCTCGGCCCGCGGAATGGTGTCTTTGAGGCCATTGAAACCGCCCAGCAAGGTCATGAAGCTGACCTGCTCGCCGGTTTCGTCCAGCTCCAGCAACATGTGCGAATCGGCGGACAGCACCAGGGTATGACCGGTGCGAGGGTCAATGCTCAGGGCGGACAGGTTGCGCAGGTCCAGCTCATCGCTTTCCAGTTTCTGCTTGTCACCCTTGAGGGTCTGGCTGCCGTCGCTGTTCCAGGTGAACAGTGCCGGCGGACGCTCCTCGCCCAGCAGTAGCTGCTGCTTGCGTGCATCCCAGGCCACGGCCTCGAATGCCTTGTTCTGGTCCTGCGAAGGCCCCAGGTCGTATTTCGGGAAGTCGGAAATATTCAGCTCGCGGGTATTGGCATCCACCTTGACGATGGTCAGCAGGTGATCGCGCTCGTCGACAATCCCCAGCAGGCCGTTCCCCATGACCGTCACCCCCTCCGGGTTGCTCCAGCCCACCAGCGGCATCTTGCGCAGCACATCGCCCTGCAGGTTCAACTCGACCAGGAACGGGTTCTTGCCCATCACCGAAAACAGGGTCTTGGTCTGCGGGTTGTAGGCCAGGTCGGAGGCCTCGTCCTTCTCCATGCCCGGCAGTACCTTGGCGTCGATGACCGCGCGGTAATCCGGCAGCCAGACACTTTCCTGGCGCTCGGCCGGGGTTTCGAAACGCTCCAGCACCCAGAGCAGGCCACGGTCGTCCCAGTGCATGGCGATCGCGACGCCATACATCACCACGCCTGACAGCAGCAGCCAGGAATACCAGCGCATGGCGAACAATCCGCGGCGGCGAACAGTGTGAAGCTCGGGGGTGTGAGGCACGGACATGGGACGCGTTCCAGAAAACCAGCTATGGGTAATAGCACATCGGGGCAGACTCAGACGTCTGTAATCGGAAAATTATCCAGAACGGATGTGAAAAAAACGGCAAAAGGTCGGAAATGCCCCAGCGCCGGTACTTTCGCTGAAGAGGCCCGCCCATTGCAGGCGGGCCTCGCGTCGAAAACCGCTGGATCAGCTAACGCGACTCTCGAAGCGGCTGACGCCCGGCAGTTCCAGCACCAGCTCGTCGCCCACGTTCAGCGGACCAACGCCCACCGGCGTACCGGTCAGGATCACGTCGCCCGCCTGCAGGGAGAAGCAGCCGGCCATGTACTGGATCATCGGTACGATCGGGTTGAGCATGATGCTGCTGTTGCCGTCCTGGCGGACCTCGCCGTTGATGGTCAGGCGAATATTGATGTCGGTCAGGTCCGGGAATGTACTGCCGACCACAAAGGGCGCCAGCACGCAGGCGCCGTCGAAGCACTTGGAGATTTCCCACGGCAGCCCCTTGGCCTTGAGCTCGGCCTGCTTGTCGCGCAGGGTCAGGTCCAGGGCCGGGGCGAAACCGGAGATGGCATCCAGCACTTCTTCGCGGCTGGGCTGGGTCGACAGCGGCTTGCCGATCAATACCGCGATTTCCGCCTCGTAATGCACAGAGCCACGCTCGGTGGGGATGGCAAAACCGCCTTCCAGCGGCACCACACAACTGCCCGGCTTGATAAACAGCAGCGGCTCGCTCGGCACCGGATTGTCCAGTTCCTTGGCGTGCTCGGCATAGTTGCGCCCGATGCACACGATCTTGCCGACCGGGAAATGAATACGGGTACCGTCGACATACTGGTGCTGATAGCTCATTACCGACTCCTGCTCGTTTGGTTCATCAGGTACCGCTGCTTGAGTGACCCTGAGGTCAAACAGCGAAAATCTTGCCCGGGTTCATGATGCCGTTCGGGTCGAACACCGCCTTGACCGCCTTCATGTAGTCGATTTCCACCGGCGAACGGCTGTAGGTCAGGTAATCGCGCTTGGTCATGCCCACCCCGTGCTCGGCGGAAATCGAGCCGTTGTACTTCTCGACAGTCTCGAACACCCACTTGTTGACGGTGGCGCACTTGGCGAAGAACTCGTCCTTGCTCAGGTCGTCCGGCTTGAGGATGTTCAGGTGCAGGTTGCCGTCACCGATATGGCCATACCAGACCACTTCGAAGTCCGGGTAGTTTTGCGCGACGATCGCGTCAATATCCTTCAGGAAAGCCGGCACCTTCGACACCGTGACCGAAATGTCGTTCTTGTACGGGGTCCAGTGCGAGATGGTCTCGGAGATGTACTCGCGCAATTTCCACAGGTTCTGCAGTTGCTGCTCGCTCTGGCTCATCACGCCATCCAGCACCCAGCCCTGCTCCACGCAATGCTCGAAGGTGGCCAGGGCGTCGTTGGCCACGTCCTCGTTGCTGGCTTCGAACTCCAGCAGCACATAGAACGGGCAGTCGGTCTCGAACGGCGCCGGGACGTCGCCGCGGCCGAGGATCTTGGCCAGGGCCTTGTCGGAGAAGAACTCGAAGGCGGTCAGGTCGAGCTTGCCCTGGAAGGCATGCAGCACCGGCATGATCGAGTCGAAATCCGGCGTACCGAGCACCATCGCCGTGAGGTTGTTCGGCGCGCGTTCCAGGCGCATGGTGGCCTCGACCACGAAGCCCAGGGTGCCCTCGGCGCCGATGAACAGCTGGCGCAGGTCATAGCCGGTGGCGTTCTTGACCAGGTCCTTGTTCAACTCCAGCAGGTCGCCCTTGCCAGTGACCACTTTCAGGCCGGCCACCCAGTTGCGGGTCATGCCGTAGCGAATCACCTTGATCCCGCCGGCATTGGTGCTGATATTGCCGCCAATCTGGCTGGAACCGGCGGAAGCGAAGTCCACCGGGTAATACAGGCCGCTTTCTTCGGCGCGGTTCTGCAACTGCTCGGTCACCACGCCCGGCTGGCAGACCGCGGTGCGGTCGGTCAGGTTCAGGTCGAGGATCTGGTTCATGTAGTCGAAAGACACCACCACTTCGCCATTGGCCGCCACGGCGGCGGCCGACAGGCCGGTGCGGCCGCCGGACGGCACCAGCGCGACCTGGTGCCGGTTGGCCCAGCGCACGATGGCCTGGACCTGCTCGATGGTCTTGGGAAAGACGATGGCGCTCGGCGCCGGGGCGAAGTGTTTGGTCCAATCCTTGCCGTAAGCATTCAGGGAGTCGGCATCGGTCAGGACCTTGCCAGCCTCGACCAGGGTCTTCAGCTCATCAATCAGCGCAGGATTGGTCATCGACAGAACTCTCGAACAATTCATGGTCATCCTGAGAACGCTTCACGTCGCAGGAACGAGTGTTTCGCGGGGTCCGTATGCTAGCATACGACCCCCCGCAGAATAGTGCCGAAGGGCGTTCTGCGGCGACGGCTTTCCTGCCGTCCGGGTCAGCATCTGTTGACCATTTCCTGCCATTTTTCTCCGGGACACAGGTTTACGCAGATGAGCAAGACTTCTCTCGATAAGAGCAAGATCAAGTTCCTTCTTCTCGAAGGCGTCCACCAATCGGCTGTCGACGTCCTCAAGGCCGCGGGCTACACCAGTATCGAGTACCTCACCGGTTCTCTGCCGGAAGCCCAGCTGAAGGAAAAGATCGCCGATGCGCACTTCATCGGCATTCGCTCCCGCACCCAGCTGACTGAAGAAATCTTCGATCACGCGAAGAAGCTCGTCGCTGTTGGCTGCTTCTGCATCGGCACCAACCAGGTCGACCTCGACGCGGCTCGCGAGCGCGGTATCGCGGTGTTCAACGCACCGTACTCCAACACCCGTTCCGTAGCCGAACTGGTGCTGGCCGAAGCGATCCTGCTGCTGCGCGGTATCCCGGAGAAGAACGCCTCCTGCCACCGTGGCGGCTGGATCAAGAGCGCGGCCAACTCCTTCGAGATCCGTGGCAAGAAGCTGGGCATCGTCGGCTACGGCTCGATCGGCACCCAACTGTCGGTCCTGGCCGAAGGCCTGGGCATGCAGGTGTTCTTCTACGACACCGTGACCAAGCTGCCGCTGGGTAACGCCACTCAGGTCGGCAACCTGCACGAGCTGCTGGGCATGTCCGACATCGTCACCCTGCACGTTCCGGAAACCGCTGCCACCCAGTGGATGATCGGCGAGAAGGAAATCCGCGCCATCAAGAAAGGCGGCATCCTGATCAACGCCGCCCGCGGCACCGTGGTCGAGCTGGACCACCTGGCCGCAGCGATCAAGGACAAGCACCTGATCGGCGCCGCCATCGACGTGTTCCCGGTGGAGCCACGCTCCAACGACGAAGAGTTCGAAAGCCCGCTGCGTGGCCTGGACAACGTGATCCTGACCCCGCACATCGGCGGCTCGACCGCCGAAGCCCAGGCCAACATCGGCCTGGAAGTGGCGGAGAAGCTGGTCAAGTACAGCGACAACGGTACTTCGGTATCGTCCGTGAACTTCCCGGAAGTGGCCCTGCCGGCTCACCCTGGCAAGCACCGCCTGCTGCACATCCACGAGAACATCCCGGGTGTGATGAGCGAGATCAACAAGGTCTTCGCCGAAAACGGCATCAACATCTCCGGTCAGTTCCTGCAGACCAACGAGAAGGTGGGCTACGTGGTGATCGATGTCGACGCCGAATACTCGGAGCTGGCGCAAGAGAAGCTGCAACACGTCAACGGCACCATCCGCAGCCGCGTGTTGTTCTAAGCACTCGCTGGCAATAAAAAGGGAGGCCCTGGGGCCTCCCTTTTTGTTTACAGGCAGTTTTTACCGTCTGCGCTTACTTGACGGTGATGGTGATCTTTTCCGAAACGATTGGCGGGTCGAACGGCACGTGGTTCTTGTCGCCCAGCTCCAGCTGCAGGGTGTGCTTGCCCGGGGCCAGGGTCAGCTCGGTTTCGGTCTGGGCCTTGCCGAAGTGGATATGCTGGGCGTCGGCCGGGATCGGCATGTTTTCGGCTGGCAGCTTGTCGACGTCGACCAGCAGATGGTGGTGCCCGGTGTGCGGAGTCTGGTCGCCGGCGGGCGCCAGGGAGATGTCGCTGACGCCGAACTTGACCTTGAAGGTCTTGGCCACGGTATCGCCATTGACCGGGGTGACGATAAATACAGAAGCGCCTTCCGGCGCCTTGGTGCGAGGAATATCCGCCGCACAAGCCAGCATCGAGGCCCCCAGCATCAGGCCGGCCAATGCAGCACGAGATATAAAGGTTTTCATTCTACTCTCCAGTTTTTCCGCAAAATCGGTACGGTTATGACAACTTCGTGGCATATCGTTGTCGAAGGGCAATCAACACCATAGCAAAGCGAGCCTGAACAGCGCATCGCACATATAAATTCAAGGAGTGACCATGCGTTTCCTGCCTGGCCTGATACTTTTGCTACCTCTTGTGAGCACTTACGCTCAAGCCGAACTGATCGACGATGTGAACGATCGCGGGGAACTGCGTATCGCGCTGGAAGCCAACACCCCGCCCTTCAACTTCAAGGACGACGGCAAACTCACCGGTTTCGAAGTCGAGCTGGGCCAACTGCTCGCCCGGGAACTGGATGTGCGGGCGGACTTCGTGGTCGCCGACGCTGCCGACCTGCTACCTGGCGTCGAAAGCGGCCGCTACGACATCGCCATCAATCACGTAGCAATGACCCCGGAACTCAAGGATCGTTTCGACTTCAGCGAACCTTACAGTTATTCCAGCGCACAATTGATCGTACGCAAGGAAGAACAGCGCGCGCTGGGCAGCCTGCAGGCGCTCCAGGGCCAGGCCCTCGGCGTGGCCCAGGGCAGCCAGTTCGCCGAGCAGGCACGCACCGTTGAAGGCATCGACCTGCGTAGCTACCCGAACGCCCAGCAACCCATCAAGGATGTGGCCGACAAGCAGCTCGACGCCGCCATCAGCGACCGCCTGCTGATCCCCTACGCCATTCGCGACAGCCGCTTGCCGGTGAAGGAAGGCGCCAAGGTCGGGCCGACCCTGAGCCTGGCGATCCCGTTCCAGAAAGGTAACCCGGCGTTCCAGGCGAGTCTCGACGGCGCGCTGCAGCGCATCAAGGCCGATGGCCGGCTGATGGCGTTGTCGGAAAAATGGTTCGGCATGGATGCGAGCAAGCCGCCCAAGCCTTGATGTGGTAGTCGCTGCCGCAGGCTGCAGCCGCGGAAAACTTGATATCGCAGAGCTCCTGCGGAGCTTTCGCAGCCTGCGGCAGCGGCTACAGGGGCTAGAGCGCCGCCAGGGCCGCGGCGGCCTCGGCCAGCTCCAGCTCGCTGAACACTTGCACCCCGGCGCGCTTGAGCAAGGCGGCGGTGACGCCCTCGCCGCTGACCTTGACCCCGCGGAAGCTGCCGTCATAGGTCAGCAGATTGCCGCAGGACGGGCTGTTGGCCTTGAGCACGGCGATGCGAATCCCGTGTTCGCGTACCAGCTCCAGCGCCTGCCGAGCGCCGCTGAGGAACTCGGCGCTGACATCCTCGCCCTCGGTAGTAATGACCTGCGCCAGGCCATCGAGCACTTCACCGCCCTGCCCGCCGGGTATTTCCGCAGCCGCCCGTGGCGTCGGCAAGCCGCCGGCGACTTCCGGGCACAACGCAACCACCCGGCCCTCGGCCTGCCAGCTCGCCAGTTGATCGAACGGCCCGCTGGCGCCACCGTCGTAACGCACGCGGTGGCCCAACAGGCAGCGACTGACCAGTATCTTGTGCATGATCAGAACGGCTCGTTGCCACGCCGGCGGAACCAGCCCGTCAAGGACAGGCGCTCCCGGGTCGCGGGCAGGACTTCGTGGGGCACCTCGCCGGAGAGGAACACCACCAACCGGCCGCCGGCGGGATCCACGTCGTATTCCGTCTCACCATCGAAGTACATGCGCAGTTGCCCGCCCTGCTCCGGCAGCCATTCCTGGTTGAGGTAGATCACCGCCGACACCATGCGCCGGTCATCGTCGCGGAAACGGTCGACGTGCTTGAGGTAGAACGCCCCTGGCGGGTACAGCGCGAAGTGGCTTTCGAAGTCTTCCAGGCCGAGGAACAACCCACGGTTCAGCGCCTCGCGCAGGCTGTCCATCAAGCCCAGGTAGGTATCGCAGCAGTCGGCCTGGCCGGGCTCAAGCCACTGGATGTGATCGCCACGGATCCCCTCGCGAATCTCCTGCGCCGGGCCACGGCCAACCGCCGCTGGCGCCAGCTCGCCTTCGGCCGCGCGCTTACGGCACTCGGCCGCCAGCTCCAGGGTCAGGGCTTCTGGCAGGAAGATGTTCTGCTGCGACCAGCCACGGGTGGCCAGGTCATCGACAATGCGTAACAGCAGGGGGTGATCAGAGGGTATTTGCATGGCGCGCATAGTATCCACACCCAGATGAATCCGACAGATCCGCGAGAGAATTCTGACCAAGCAGCCTGGCGCTGCTTCTGTTCGTCGTTCGATCGGACAGTTTGCGTACTGAACCTGATACGAATTCTCGACAACCATCGCCTCGCCCCGGAGAATAGTGGGCTGCCGACAGGAGTCCTTATGCGCCGTTTGCTTTTTTCACTGTTGATGTTCTGTGTGTTGCCCGCCTGGGCAGACGGCCACGACCAGTTGTACAAGGTCGCCGGCTGGCCGGAACAACGCGCGCATTTCAACGATGCTCTTACCGCCGCCCAGCAGCGTTACCAGAATAGCTTGCCGCCAGCGGTCTATCAGGCCCTGGTCAACAACAGCAACCAGCGCTTCGCGCCGCAGGCCATGGACCGCCGCGCCCAGGCGCAGTTGCGGCAGAACCTCGCCGACCCGAAACCGGCCCTGGCGTTTTTCCAGTCGCCGCTGGGGCGCAAGATCGTTGCCGCCGAACTGCTGGCAACCCGCCGCGACCAGTTGGCGAAAAACGCCCAGGGCCTGCCGAAGATGCAGGCCAGCGATACCCGTCAGCTGATCATCGGCCACCTGGCCCAGGCGCTGCCGGCCCGTGAAGCCGGCGCCGAAGTCAGCCTGGCGATCGCTGGCGTGGCTGCCGACAGCCTGAGCCAGATGATCCCCGGCCTGCTGGGTGCCGGCCAGGCGCAGAACATGCTCAACGGCCAGCGCCAGCGGCTGATGGCGCAGATCGGCAACGACCTGAACAACACCCTGCTGTACGTCTATCGCGACCTGTCCGACCCCGAGCTGGAAGAGTTCGCCAACTTCGCCGAGTCCGCCGAAGGCAAGGCCTACTACCAGGCCGCCCTCGCCGCGATCCGCGCCGGGCTGGCCGTCGGCCAGAGCACTTCCAGCCTCACGCCCTAAACACCTCTTGTAGCCGCTGCCGCAGGCTGCGATCGACCGGTACGGTCGTGACGATCTTTCGACCACTGAGGTCCTGCGGACCTGTCGCAGCCTTCGGCAGCGGCTACAGGTGCGTGAATACCTTCAAAGATGCTGGTTCAGGAAGGCGAAGTATTCCTGGCGAATGCGCGCCGCCTCGTTCGCCAGGTGATGCCGCGCCTCGGGCAGCATCAGCACCTGGGGCTGCTGGAACTTCTGCCGGATCACCTGCAGGTTGTGCTGCCAATCCACTGTCATGTCCGCCTGCCCCTGAACGATCAGCGGCTGCCGGCTGCTGCGCGGGGCCAGTTCGATGCGCTTGATCCACTGCGCCAGCGCGCCGACCCAGGCGGTCGGCAGGCGCAGGGGTTGCAACGGGTCGCGCTGCAGGAACGGCAGGAAATCGGGGTCGGTGGAGTTCTCGCTGAAGCGCCGGGCGATGCCTTTGACGAAAGGCCGGAGCATGTAATAGCTGAGCTTCGACCAGCCCCAGGCGCGCGGGCGCACCAGCGGCGAGAGCAGGATCACCTGGCCCTGGGCCGGGCTCTGCGTGCCCTGGTTGAGCAGATGGTCGATCACGATCGCCCCGCCCGTGCTTTGCCCGCACAGGTGCCAGGGCTGGGGCAGATCGAGGGAGCGGGCTTCGTCGAACAGGCCTTGCAGCACCGCCTGGTACACCGCGAAATCATCGATGCTGGCGCGCTCGCCGCTGGACAGGCCGTGGCCCGGCAAGTCGCAGGCAATCACCGCCCACTGCCGCTGCAGCGCCCACTCGATCACATGCCGGTACAAGCCCATGTGATCGTAGAAACCGTGCAACAGAAACAAGGTCGCCACCGGCTGCTCGGGCCACCAGACCTGGCCAACCACCTCAAAACCACCAACCGCGAAACGCCCCAGCCCACGCTTGACCGGCAGATCCAGCCCATAGAAACGCTGATAGGCCTGCGCCTGGGCCGAGAGCGGTTGCGCCTCGGCCAGGGGCCGCAGGCTGGCGCGCAGAAGGTCGGGGTCGAAGGTCGCAGGCATAAGGGTTTTCCCAGGGTGGCGCGGAACGCGAAACAGGCTTTATCGGCCTGCGATATTCATCTGTCGGGGCAAGCATGGCAAGCTACGCGACCTTCGAGGAATGATCCGTATGCGTCTGCCCTACCGCACGACCCTGCTTGCCAGCCTGCTCGCCCTCCTGTGCGCCGGGGTGCTGTGGGTCGCCTACGACTGGTTCCAGGGACGTTTTCTGCGCACCTTCAGCGAACACACCGCGGTGTTTTCCGGCGACCCGCTGCAACTGCCGCCCGGGCTGGCTGGCGAAGGCGCCATCCGCCTGGTGCATTTCTGGGACCCGGCCTGCCCGTGCAATGTCGGCAACCAGCAGCACCTGGCCGAGTTGATCGAACACTACGGCCCGCAGGGCGTGGAGTTCTACTCGGTGCAGAAGGCCGGCAGCCACGGCCAGTTGCCCGCCACCCTGAGCCGCCTGAAAATCCTCGACGGCTTGCCCGGCTCGGAGCAGATCCCCGCCAGCCCGGCCGTGGCGATCTGGGACCGCAACGGCACCCTGGCCTACTTCGGCCCCTACAGCGAAGGCCTGACCTGCAATTCCAGCAACAGCTTTATCGAACCTATCCTCCAGGCCCTGCACGAAGGCCGCGCGGTCAGCGCCACCCACACCTTGGCGGTGGGCTGTTATTGTCCATGGCCGAAACAGACGGATTAAGGCATTCCTGACTTTTCGCAGACAACGGATGCCCGGCACAGAAGGCCTGTGCTAAATGTTTGCCTTCCCCACGGCAGGCAAATCGCAGAAAGAACAAGGAGTCGCCATGAAACGCAGCCTGACCGTACTCGTCGTCCTGATCCTCGCCCTTGCTGCCGGAGGGGGCTGGTACCTGTACAGCAAGCAGCCGTCGCGCCAGGGCCAGGTCGAACTGGAGCGCCTGCAGGGCTCGGTCACGGTGCGCTACGACGAACGCGGCGTGCCGCATATCCGCGCGGAAAACGAAACCGACCTGTACCGCGCGCTGGGTTATGTCCACGCCCAGGACCGGCTGTTCCAGATGGAAGTCATGCGGCGCCTGGCCCGCGGCGAGCTGGCCGAGATACTCGGCCCCAAACTGCTCGACACCGACAAACTGTTCCGCAGCCTGCGTATCCGCGAGCGCGCCGACAGCTACGTCGCCGGGCTGGATCGCCAGTCCCCTGCCTGGAAGGGCCTGCAAGCCTACCTGGACGGGGTCAACCAGTATCAGAACAGCCATCCGCAACCGATCGAATTTGATGTCCTGGGGATTCCCAAGCGTTCCTTCACTGCCGAAGACAGCATCAGCGTTGCTGGCTACATGGCCTACAGCTTCGCCGCGGCTTTCCGCACCGAACCGCTGCTGACCTACGTGCGCGACCAGCTCGGCAGCGACTACCTGAAAGTCTTCGACCTCGACTGGCAGCCCAAGGGCGCCCTGGCCAAGGGCCGCGGCCCGCTGGCGCCAAGCCTGGCCGCCAGCGACTGGCAGGACCTCGGTGCCATCGCCCGGCTGAGCGAACAGGCCCTGGCCGACGCCGGCCTGCCGCAATTCGAGGGCAGCAACGCCTGGGCGGTGTCCGGCAGCCGCACCAAGAGCGGCAAACCGTTGCTGGCCGGCGACCCGCACATCCGCTTCGCGGTGCCGTCGGTGTGGTACGAGGCCCAGCTGTCGGCACCGGGCTTCGAACTCTACGGTCATCACCAGGCGCTGGTGCCCTTCGCCTTTCTCGGCCACAACCTGGACTTCGGCTGGAGCCTGACCATGTTCCAGAACGACGATCTGGACCTGATCGCCGAGAAGGTCAACCCGAACAATGCCAACCAGGTCTGGTACCGCGGCAAGTGGGTCGACCTGGTCAACAGCGAGCAGCAGATCGCGGTGAAGGGCCAGCCGCCGGTCACCCAGATCCTGCGCCAGTCGCCCCACGGGCCTATCGTCAACGACGTGCTCGGGGCCAATGCCGGCAAGACGCCGATCGCCATGTGGTGGGCCTTCCTCGAAACGCCGAACCCGATCCTCGACGGCTTCTACCAGCTCAACCGCGCCGACACCCTGGCCAAGGCCCGCAGTGCCGCGTCCAAGGTCCAGGCGCCGGGCTTGAACATCGTCTGGGCCAACGCCAAGGGCGATATCGGCTGGTGGGCCGCGGCACTGTTGCCTAAACGCCCGATTGGCGCCAAGGGCACGTTCATCTTCGACGGCAGCACTTCGCTGGCGGACAAAGAGGGCTTCTACCCGTTCAGCGCCAACCCCCAGGAAGAAAACCCGGCGCGCGGCTATATCGTTTCGGCCAACTTCCAGCCGGTCTCGCCCACCGGCATGGAGATTCCTGGCTACTACAACCTCGCCGACCGTGGCCAGCAACTGGACCGCCAGCTCGGCGACAAGAGCGTGAAATGGGATATCGACGCCAGCCAGAAACTCCAGCTGGGCACCGCCACCGCCTATGGCCCGCGCCTGCTGGCACCGCTGCTGCCGGTCCTGCGCGAGGTGGTGAGCGACCCGCAGGAGCTCAAGCTGGTGGAGCAACTGGCGCAGTGGAAAGGCGACTACCCGCTGGACTCCACCAGCGCCACCCTGTTCAACCAGTTCCTGTTCAACCTCACCGACGCGGCCTTCCACGACGAGCTGGGGGACGCCTTCTTCGACACCCTGCTGTCCACCCGGGTGATCGACGCCGCGCTGCCACGCCTGGCCGCCTCCGCCGATTCGCCGTGGTGGGACAACCGCAACACCCTGGGCCAGGAAAGCCGCGCCGACACCGTCAGGGTCGCCTGGCGCGCCAGCCTCGCTCATCTCAAGGCGACCTTTGGCGAGGACTCGACGAAGTGGCTGTGGGGCCAGGCGCATACCCTGACCCACGGTCATCCGCTGGGCCTGCAGAAGCCCCTGGACCGGGTGTTCAACGTCGGCCCGTTCGCCGCACCCGGCACCCACGAAGTGCCGAACAATCAATCGGCCAAGATCGGCCCGGCGCCCTGGCCGGTGACCTATGGTCCGTCCACCCGGCGCCTGATCGACTTCGCCGATCCGGCCCACAGCCTGAGCGTCAACCCGGTCGGGCAAAGCGGCGTGCTGTTCGACAAGCACTATCAGGATCAGGCCGAGGCCTATATCGAAGGGGTGTACCAGCAGGCGCACTTCAACGAAGAAGAGGTCACGGCCAATACCCACAGCACCCTGAAGCTGTTGCCGGCGCGGACGGCGCAGTAACCCCCGTGGTGAACGACGCCTGACCCGCAGCAACCAGCTTGGCTGGCGATCCAGTCGACGCGGCACTCAAGTCCGGGGCCACCCGTGAAGAGATTGCCGCCACCCTGGCCACCGCCATCTCACTGAATGCCAGAACGGCCTATGTCTATTCACTGCACGCCCTGGCGGCATACGACTCGCTGAAGAGCCGAGGCGTTTTCTGCTGTAGCCGCTGCCGCAGGCTGCGATAGGTCCGAAGGACCTCGGCGACCTTGAGAGCGCTGCGACCGTTCCGGTCGATCGCAGCCTGCGGCAGCGGCTACCCCCGAAAACGACATCGCCCCTGAACAGGGGCGATGTCTTGTCGCGGTCAACGCCTTCCGGCTGTCGCGTATCAGGCCGCTTCCGGGGCCTGTGCGCGGCGCACGTCCGGCTGCTTCCAGGAATCGGCCGCGGCCTCTTCGATGGCTTGCTGGATGGCGCGCTTGCGGCGCTCTTCGGCCTGGCGGCTGAAGTACCAGACCAGGAAGGTCACCAGCGACACCGCCAGCAGGATCAGGCTGGCCACGGCGTTGATTTCCGGTTTCACCCCCAGGCGCACCGCCGAGAACACTTCCATCGGCAAGGTGGTGGAGCCCGGGCCGGAGACGAAGCTCGCCAGCACCAGGTCGTCCAGGGACAGGGCGAAGGACATCATGCCGCCCGCCGCCAGGGACGGCGCGATCATCGGGATGGTGATCAGGAAGAACACCTTCCACGGCCGCGCCCCCAGGTCCATGGCCGCCTCTTCGATGGACAGGTCCAGCTCGCGCAGACGCGCCGACACCACCACCGCCACATAGGCCGCGCAGAACGTGGTGTGGGCGATCCAGATGGTGACGATGCCACGCTCCTGCGGCCAGCCGATCATCTGTGCCATGGCCACGAACAGCAGCAACAGCGACAGGCCGGTGATCACTTCCGGCATCACCAGCGGCGCGGTGACCAGGCCGCCGAACAGCGTGCGGCCCTTGAAGTGGGTGATACGGGTCAGGACGAAGGCCGCCAGGGTACCCAGGGCTACCGCGGCGATCGCGGTGTAGCAGGCGATCTCCAGGGAGCGCACCACCGAGCCCATCAGTTGCGAGTTGTCCAGCAGGCCGACGTACCACTTCACCGACCAGCCGCCCCAGACCGTCACCAACTTGGAGGCGTTGAACGAGTAGATCACCAGGATCAGCATCGGCAGGTAGATGAACACCAGGCCCACTACCAGCATCAGGTTCGAGAAACTGAAGCGCTTCATTCCTTGCCCTCCATTTCTTTGGCCTGACTGCGGTTGAAGAGGATGATCGGCACAATCAGGATCGCCAGCATCACCACTGCCAGGGCCGATGCCACCGGCCAGTCACGGTTGTTGAAGAACTCTTGCCAGAGCACTTTACCGATCATCAGGGTTTCCGGACCGCCGAGCAGTTCCGGGATCACGAACTCGCCCACCACCGGGATGAACACCAGCATGCAGCCGGCGATGATGCCGTTCTTCGACAGCGGCACGGTGATTTTCCAGAAGCTGTTGAAAGTGCTCGAACCCAGGTCCGAAGCGGCTTCCAGCAGACTGGTATCGTGCTTCACCAGGTTGGCATAGAGCGGCAGGATCATGAACGGCAGGTACGAATAGACCACGCCGATATACACCGCCAGGTTGGTGTTGAGGATCTGCAGCGGCTCGTCGATCAAGCCCATGCTCATCAGGAAGCCGTTGAGCAGGCCGTTGTTGCTGAGGATGCCCATCCAGGCATAGACGCGGATCAGGATCGCGGTCCAGGTCGGCATCATGATCAGCAGCACCAGCACGGTCTGCAGCTCTTTGCGGGCGCTGGCGATGGCATAGGCCATCGGGTAGCCGATCAGCAGGCACAGCAGCGTGCTGAAGAACGCCATCTTCAGCGAGCCGAGGTAGGCGGCGATATACAGTTCGTCGTCGCCGAGCATCGCGTAGTTGCCCAGGTTGAGCAGCACCTGCAGCTTCTGGTCGATGAAGCTGTAGATCTCGGTGTACGGCGGAATGGCCACGTCCGCTTCGGCGAAGCTGATCTTCAGGACGATGAAGAACGGCAGCATGAAGAACAGGAACAGCCAGAGGAACGGAACCCCGATGACCATCTGGCGGCCACCGGGAATTATTCGATTGAGGCGGCGCTTGAGCTTTCGCATGTTCATGAGCGCAGTACCACGCCGCTGTCGTCTTCCCACCAGACGTACACCTGGTCGCCCCAGGTCGGACGCGCGCCGCGACGCTCGGCGTTGGCCACGAACGACTGCACCAGCTTGCCGCTCGGCAGCTCGACGTAGAACACCGAGTGGCCGCCCAGGTAGGCGATGTCGTGCACCTTGCCGCTCGACCAGTTGTATTCGCAGGTCGGCATGTCCGGGGTCACCAGGAGTTTTTCCGGGCGGATGGCGTAGGTCACCGACTTGTCCTGCACCGAGGTGCTGATGCCGTGGCCCACGTAGATGTTACGGTCCAGGTCCTTGCAGGTGATGGTCGCGTGGCCTTCGGCGTCGTCGATCACTTCACCCTCGAAGATGTTGACGTTGCCGATGAACTCGCAGACCAGGCGGCTGGTCGGGGTTTCGTAGATGTCGATCGGGCTGCCGATCTGGGCGATCCAGCCCAGGTGCATGATCGCAATACGCTCGGCCATGGTCATGGCTTCTTCCTGGTCGTGAGTCACCATCACGCAGGTCACGCCGACGCGCTCGATGATCTCCACCAGCTCCAGTTGCATCTGCGAGCGCAGCTTTTTATCCAGGGCGCCCATCGGTTCGTCGAGCAGCAGCAGTTTCGGCCGCTTGGCCAGGGAGCGGGCCAGGGCCACGCGCTGGCGCTGGCCGCCGGAGAGCTGGTGCGGCTTGCGCTTGGCGTACTGGCTCATCTGCACCAGTTTGAGCATCTCGGCCACGCGGGCATCGATCTCGGCCTTGGGAATCTTGTCCTGCTGCAGGCCGAAGGCGATGTTCTGCGCCACGGTCATGTGCGGAAACAAGGCATAGGACTGGAACATCATGTTGATCGGCCGCTCGTAGGGCGGCATGTCGGTGATGTCCACACCGTCCAGGTAGATGCGCCCCTCCGTGGGCCGTTCGAACCCCGCGAGCATCCGCAGCAGGGTGGACTTACCCGAGCCAGAACCGCCGAGCAGGGCGAAGATCTCGCCTTTCTTGATTTCCAGGGACACATCGTCCACGGCAATCGTCTCGTCGAACTTCTTCGTGACCCGGTCGATCTTGACCAACACCTGCTTCGGTGTCTGGTCGCCCTCGAGGGCTTTCTTGTAGGCGCCGGAGGCAACTGCCATTTACGAAACTCCCAGAAAAAAAGAGTGCAGTTCGCCCAAGGCGAGCGAACCCAGGATAGTTTGAGCGATTGACGCTATTTGCCCGACTTGACCTTGGTCCAGCTGCGGGTCATGAGTCGTTGGATCTTGGGCGGCAACTCTGAGTTGACGTATAGCTTGTCGACAATCTCCTGCGCCGGGTAAACGGCTTCGTCCTTGCGGACCGACTGGTCCATCAGCTCGCCTGCCTTGGGGTTCGGGTTGGCGTAACCGACGGAATCGCTGACCTGGGCGATCACCTCAGGCTTGAGCAGGTAATTGATGAAGGCATGGGCCTGCTTGACGTTACCGGCGTCCTTGGGAATGGCCAGCATGTCGAACCAGAGGTTGCCGCCTTCCTTGGGAATCACATAGGCGATTTCGATGCCCTTGCCGGCTTCGGCGGCGCGCGCCTTGGCCTGGAACACATCGCCGGAGAAACCCGCGGCCACGCAGATTTCGCCATTGGCCAGGTCGGAGATGTATTTCGAGGAGTTGAAGTAGGTCACGTAAGGCCGCACTGCCAGCAACTTGGCTTCAGCCTTCTTGTAGTCGTCGGGGTTCTGGCTGTTGGGGTCCAGGCCCATGTAGTTGAGCACCGCCGGGAGCATTTCATCGGCGGAGTCGAGGAAAGCCACGCCGCAGCTCGACAGCTTCTTGATGTTTTCCGGCTCGAACAGCATGGCCCAGGAGTCGATCTTGTCCACGCCCAGCGCGGCCTTGACCTTCTCGACGTTGTAGCCGATGCCGTTGGTGCCCCACAGGTAAGGCACGGCGTACTGGTTGCCCGGGTCGTTCTTTTCCAGACGCTTGAGCAGCACCGGATCGAGATTGGAATAGTTGGGCAACTGCGCCTTGTCGAGCTTCTGGAACGCCCCGGCCTTGATCTGCTTGCCCAGGAAGTGGTTGGACGGCACGACCACGTCATAACCGGTACGACCGGCGAGCAACTTGCCTTCCAGGGTTTCGTTGGAATCGAACACGTCGTACAGCGGCTTGATGCCGGTGGCCTTTTCGAAGTCCGCCAATGTGCTCTGACCGATATAGTCAGACCAGTTATAAATATGCACGGTCGGCGCGGCATAAGCGCTGACGGCCAGCGTCAGTCCGGCGCCCACCAGCATGGCTTTGCGAAATAAAGAAATAGGCAAGTGGAGGTCCTCTCAACAATTGGGCCTGAGTTGCCCGCACTACATGACAGCCAAGAGCTGCCCAGCAACAAAACCGGCGCGCAACTTACCTTCGATAAACCGATCCAGCAAAACTTTCTGTCATTTAATTGCACCGCTGACCGCCCTCGCGGGGACGACGGCCAGCGGTTGCTGCCTCAAACCGGTTATTTGCCGGATTTGATCTTGGTCCAGCTGCGGGTCAACTCACGCTGGGTGGCGGCCGGCAGATCGGCGATCGCATACAGCTTGGCCTGCACGTCTGCTGGTGGGTAGATGCCCGGATCGCTGGTGATGTCTTTTTCTACCAGTGCCGTTGCGGCGGCGTTGCCGTTCGGGAAACGCACGGCGTTGGTGATGCTGGCCATGACTTCAGGCTTCTGCAGGTAGGTCATGAACTTGTAGGCGCCCTCGACGTTTTCCGCATCCTTGGGGATAGCGACCATGTCGTAGAAGGTGCCGGCGCCTTCTTTCGGAATGACGTAGCTGACTTTCACCTTGTCGCCGGCTTCGGCGGCGCGGGACTTGGCCTGCTGCACGTCACCCGAGTAACCGACCGCTACGCAGATGTTGCCGTTGGCCAGGTCCGAGATGTACTTGGAGGAGTGGAAGTAGGTGATCGAAGGACGGATCTTGAGGAACAGCTCTTCGGCTTTCTTGATGTCGTCTTTCTTCTGGCTGTCGGTCGGCAGGCCCAGGTAATGCAGGGCGACCGGGAGCATTTCGGTTGGCGAGTCGAGGAAGCTCACGCCGCAGCCCTTGAGCTTGGCAATGTTCTCGGGCTTGAGCAGGGTGTCCCAGGAATCGATCTTGTCGACGCCCAGCGCAGCCTTGACCTTCTCCGGGTTGTAACCGATACCGATGGAACCCCACATGTATGGGAAAGCGTGCTTGTTGCCCGGGTCACTGACCGAAACCGCCTTGAGCAGATCCTGGTTCAGGTTTTTCCAGTTGGGCAACTTGGAGACGTCCAGCTCCTGATAAACACCGGCCTTGATCTGCTTGGCCAGGAAGTTGTTCGACGGCACGACCACGTCGTAACCGGACTTGCCTGCCAGCAGTTTGGCTTCCAGGGTCTCGTTGCTATCGAAAACGTCGTAGACCACCTTGATCCCGGACTCTTTCTCGAAGTTCGCGATGGTGTCAGGTGCGATGTAGTCGGACCAGTTGTAAACGTGCAGCACTTTGTCGTCTGCCTGGGCCACTGCCGCCATCGCGCCCATCAGGGACATGGCGAGGAGGGTCTTGCCAGCTTTCTTCATACCTATTGCCTTCATGCGTCATGCTCCAATTATTCTTTTTAACCTTGTGTTCAGCGACCGGTTGCCAGGCAACTAAAAACAGGCGGTAGTCTGGCAAGTTCCAAGGCGGGCTTTCAACAGAAGACCCCATCCTTTATGGCCGCCCCGAGCGAAGTACCGTGGGGTACTCCGCTCAGAGCCTAGCACTTAGCCCTGTAACGCACTCAAGGTCAGGTCCAGGCACTTGCGGGCCTTGCTCACCAGCTCATCGATCTCCTCCCTGGTGATCACCAGGGGCGGAGCAATGATCATGGTGTCGCCCACGGCGCGCATGATCAGGCCGTTGTCGAAGCAGAACTGCCGGCAGATCATGCCGACGCCTTTTCCGACATACCGCGCACGGGTGGCCTTGTCCTGAACCAGCTCGATGGCGCCCAACAGGCCGACTCCGCGAACCTCACCCACCAGGGGGTGATCGTTCAGTTCCCGCAGGCGTTTCTGCAAATACGGTGCCGTTTCTGCCTTGACGCGCTCGATAATTTTTTCGTCGCGCATGATACGGATGTTTTCCAGGGCCACGGCGGCGGCCACCGGGTGCCCGGAATAGGTGAAACCGTGGTTGAAATCGCCGCCCTCGTTGAGCACCGCCACCACTTCGTCGCGCACGATCAGGCCACCCATGGGGATGTAACCGGAGGTCAGGCCCTTGGCGATGGTCATCATGTCCGGCTTGAGGTCGTAGAAATCGCTACCGAACCACTCACCGGTCCGCCCGAACCCACAGATCACCTCGTCGGCGACGAACAGGATGTCGTACTTGGCGAGGATTTCCTTGATCCGCGGCCAGTAGCTTTCTGGCGGCACGATCACGCCGCCCGCGCCCTGGATCGGCTCGGCGATGAAGGCACCGACGTTATCGACGCCGACTTCGAGAATTTTTTCTTCCAGCTGGTTGGCCGCCCAGATCCCGAACTCGTCCGGGGTCATGTCGCCGCCTTCGCCGAACCAGTAAGGCTGCGGGATATGCACGATGCCCGGGATCGGCAAGTCGCCCTGTTCGTGCATATAGGTCATGCCGCCCAGGCTCGCGCCGGCCACGGTGGAGCCGTGATAGCCGTTGACCCGGCTGATGATGGTTTTCTTCTTCGGCTGGCCCTTGATCGCCCAGTAGTGGCGAACCATGCGCAGCATGGTGTCGTTGCCTTCGGAACCGGAGCCGGTGAAGAACACATGATTCATGCCCTTGGGGGCCACATCGGAGATGGCCTTGGCCAGTTCCAGCGCCGGCGGGTGGGCGGTCTGGAAGAACAGGTTGTAGTACGGCAGCTCGCGCATCTGCTTGCTGGCGGCGTCGGCCAGTTCTTCGCGGCCATAACCGATGGCCACGCACCACAGCCCGGCCATGCCGTCGAGGATCTTGTTGCCCTCGCTGTCCCAGAGATAAACGCCCTCGGCGTTGGTGATGATCCGCGGACCCTTCTCCTTCAATTGCTTGAAGTCGCTGAACGGGGCCAGGTGGTGCTCGCTGCTGAGGGTTTGCCACTCACGGGTTTGCGGGTTGTTGCTGATCATTGGAACTCTCCTGATTTTCCGGTGAGGGCGCCGCCGGTGATAGCGGCGCCCCGCGCATCAGACGGCGAAGAGCAGGAATTCCCGCTCCCACGAACTGATGACGCGCTTGAAGTTTTCATGCTCGGCCCGCTTGACCGCGACGTAGCCAGTGATGAATTTCTTGCCCAGGTACTTCTCGATGGTCTTGCTGTTTTCCATGCGCTCCAGGGCGTCCTCGATGGTCAACGGCAGGCGCAGGTTGCGGCGCTCGTAACCGCGGCCAACCACCGGCGCGCTCGGGTTGTGGCCTTCGACCATGCCGATGAACCCACACAGCAGGCTGGCAGCAATGGCCAGGTAAGGGTTGGCGTCGGCGCCCGGCAGGCGGTTTTCCACCCGGCGGTTCTGCGGCCCGGCATCCGGCACGCGCAGGCCCACGGTGCGGTTCTCTTCGCCCCACTCCACGTTCACCGGTGCCGAGGTGTCCGGCAGGAAGCGGCGGAACGAGTTGACGTTGGGCGCGAACAGCGGCAGCAGCTCGGGGATGAACTTCTGCAGGCCGCCGATGTGGTTGAGGAACAGCTGGCTCATGGTCCCGTCTTCATTGGAGAAGACGTTCTTGCCGGTCTCGATGTCGATGATGCTCTGGTGCAGGTGCATGGCGCTGCCCGGCTCGCCGGTCATCGGCTTGGCCATGAAGGTGGCGGCCACCTCGTGCTTGAGCGCGGCTTCGCGCATGGTGCGCTTGAACACCAGGATCTGGTCGGCCAGGGACAGGGCGTCGCCGTGACGGAAGTTGATCTCCATCTGCGCCGTGCCGTCTTCGTGGATCAGCGTGTCGAGGTCCAGCTCCTGCAGTTCGCACCAGTCGTAGACGTCCTCGAACAGCGGGTCGAATTCGTTGGCCGCTTCGATGGAGAACGACTGGCGACCGGTTTCCGGGCGCCCGGAACGACCGACCGGTGGCTGCAACGGGTAGTCCGGGTCGTCGCTGCGCTTGGTCAGGTAGAACTCCATCTCCGGCGCCACGATCGGCTGCCAGCCATGGTCGGCGTAGAGTTTCAGGACCTTCTTGAGCACGTTGCGCGGCGACAGCTCGATCGGGTTGCCCTGCTTGTCGTAGGTGTCGTGGATCACCTGGGCGGTCGGCTCGATGGCCCAGGGCACGAGGAATACCGCGTTCTGGTCCGGGCGGCAGACCATGTCGATGTCGGCCGGGTCCAGCAGTTCGTAATAGATGTCGTCTTCGACATAGTCGCCGGTCACCGTCTGCAACAGCACACTCTCGGGCAGGCGCATGCCTTTTTCGGCGATGAACTTGTTGGTCGGCGAGATCTTGCCCCGGGTGATCCCGGTCAGGTCGCCAATCATGCATTCGACTTCTGTGATCTTGTGGTCTTTCAACCAATCGGTGAGCTGGTCGAGGTTGTTACTCATAAATGCCTCTAGGCGTGAGTTTCCTGGCTCTTATAAGCCAGGTTTTTGTGACGCATTGGCGTCGCGTTGCATTACCCGCTGGCGACAGGCATCGCCAAATGCCTGGAAGATGGCGAGGTAGTGAGGGTTAGAGCTTACCTGCCATTCGGGGTGCCATTGCACCCCCAAAGCAAAAGCCTTGCCTCCCTCGATCGGCGCCCCCTCGACAGAGAAGGCTTCGATCAATCCGTCGGGTGCCAGGGCCTCTATCTTCAGGCCCGGCGCCAGACGTTCAACGCCTTGGCCATGAATCGAATTGACTTCAATCTGCGCCGGCAGGCCGAGGCCGGCCAGCACCCCGCCCGGTTGTACATGCAGCGCATGGGCCGGAGCGTATTGCACGTCCACCGGCTGGCTATCGTCCTCGCGGTGGTCCATGAACGGGCCGGCCTCGTGGACCCGCTGATGCAGGCTGCCGCCGAAGGCCACGTTCATTTCCTGAAAACCGCGGCAGATCCCCAGTACCGGAACCCCGGCCGCCACCGCGGCGCGGATCAGCGGCAGGGTACTGGCATCACGGGCAGGGTCGTGCGCGGTTCCCGGCGCGCTGGCGGGACCGCTATAGTGAAAAGGTTCGATATTGGAGGGTGAACCGGTAAAGAGGATGCCATCCAGACCGTCCAGAATATCGGACGGGCTCAGAATATCGGCCAGGGACGGGAGGATCATGGGCACGCCCTTGGCTGCTACTGCCACTGCGCGGACGTATTTGTCGCCACTGATGTGATAAGCATGCAGACCGATCTGCCTGGAGCAGGCGGTGACGCCGATTAACGGCAGGCGAGACATGAAACACCCCGGTATTATTGCTGTTATGGGTTTAAATCGAGCTTAGCCTTGTTCATTTTTTTACACAACACCCCCGTAAAAAATACAACACGGCCCGCTCAAGGCCGTGGCGGCCAAGCCCTCCGAAGCCAGAAAAGCGCCCCAAAAATGCCCCGCAGGCGCTTTTTTAGGGCAAAAAAGGCCTCGCTTGACTTCGGCATGCCGTTCGGGTTGACTGAAACCTGAAAAGATCAATGATTGATATTTTTAACAACAAAGGTGTTGCATCATGTCGGTACCCCCGCGTGCCGTTCAGCTTAACGAAGCGAACGCGTTCCTTAAGGAACATCCTGAGGTTCTGTACGTTGACCTTCTGATTGCGGATATGAATGGTGTGGTGCGCGGCAAGCGCATCGAACGCACCAGCCTCCACAAGGTTTACGAGAAAGGCATCAACCTGCCAGCCTCTTTATTTGCTCTGGATATCAATGGCTCGACGGTGGAAAGCACCGGCTTGGGCCTGGACATCGGCGACGCCGATCGAATCTGCTATCCAATCCCCGATACCCTGTGCAATGAGCCCTGGCAGAAGCGCCCCACCGCGCAACTGCTGATGACCATGCACGAACTCGAAGGCGACCCTTTCTTCGCCGACCCGCGCGAAGTGCTGCGCCAGGTCGTTGCCAAGTTCGACGAGCTGGGCCTGACCATCTGCGCGGCTTTCGAGCTGGAGTTCTACCTGATCGACCAGGAGAACGTGAATGGCCGGCCACAGCCGCCACGCTCGCCAATCTCCGGCAAGCGCCCGCATTCGACCCAGGTCTACCTGATCGACGACCTCGACGAGTACGTCGACTGCCTGCAGGACATTCTCGAAGGCGCGAAAGAACAAGGCATCCCGGCCGACGCCATCGTCAAGGAAAGTGCTCCGGCGCAGTTCGAAGTGAACCTGCACCACGTCGCCGACCCGATCAAGGCTTGCGACTATGCGGTACTGCTCAAGCGTCTGATCAAGAACATCGCCTACGACCATGAGATGGACACCACCTTCATGGCCAAGCCTTACCCAGGCCAGGCGGGTAATGGTCTGCACGTCCACATTTCGGTCCTGGACAAAGACGGCAAGAATATTTTTGCCAGCGAGGATCCCGAGCAGAACGCCGCACTGCGTCACGCGATCGGCGGTGTGCTCGAGACCCTACCGGCGCAGATGGCTTTCCTCTGCCCGAACGTCAACTCCTACCGTCGTTTCGGCGCGCAGTTCTATGTGCCGAACTCGCCGAGCTGGGGCCTGGACAACCGTACCGTAGCCATTCGCGTACCGACCGGTTCTTCCGATGCCGTGCGCATCGAACACCGTGTCGCCGGTGCCGATGCCAACCCGTACCTGCTGATGGCTTCGGTGCTGGCGGGCGTGCACCACGGTCTGGTCAACAAGGTCGAGCCGGGCGCGCCAACCGAAGGCAACTCCTACGAGCAGAACGAGCAGAGCCTGCCGAACAACCTGCGCGATGCATTGCGCGAGCTGGACGACAGCGAAGTCATGGCCAAGTACATCGATCCGAAATACATCGATATCTTCGTGGCCTGCAAAGAAAGCGAGCTGGAGGAGTTCGAGCACTCGATCTCCGACCTCGAGTACAACTGGTACCTGCACACCGTGTAAGCGGCTGCTGCAAAAAACGCCACCGGCCGCAAAGGCCCGTGGCGTTTTTTTATGGCCGCTGTAGCCGCTGCCGCAGGTTGCGACCGGCTCTGCAGGAGACACGCTCTGAGGGCCTCGGAAGCCCCTTCGGGCCTTGTCGCAGCCTGCGGCAGCGGCTACAACGATCGCGCCTGACCGTGCCTCATGACCTCGCGTACAATGCCCGCTGCCCCGCAGGAGACTCCCATGACACGCGTAGCCACCCCCCGCAAACCCCGCGCACGCAGCCAGGCCCGGATCGACTCGATACTCGATGCCGCCCGCACCCTGCTTGCCGCCGAGGGCGTGGCCAGCCTGTCGATCTACAGCGTGGCCGAGCGCGCGGAGATCCCGCCCTCCTCGGTCTACCACTTCTTCGCCAGCGTTCCCGCCCTGCTCGAAGCCCTGACCGCCGACGTCCACGCCGCCTTCCGCGCCTGCCTGCAAGAGCCCATCGACCACGCCGCCCTGGGCAGTTGGCACGACCTGTCGCGCCTGGTCGAACAGCGCATGCTCGCCATCTACAGCGCCGACGCCGCGGCCCGCCAGTTGATCCTGGCCCAGCATGGCCTCACCGAGGTCACCCAGGCCGACCGCCAGCACGACATCGAACTGGGCGACCTGATGCACAAGCTGTTCGACCAGCACTTCCAGCTGCCTGCGCTGCCCACGGATGTGGATGTGTTCGCCCTGGCCATGGAGCTGGGCGACCGCGTCTACGCGCGCTCGGTCCAGCAACATGGGCAGATCACTGAGCGCATGGCCGAGGAAGGCATGCGGGTGTTCGATGCCTACCTGGGGCTGTACCTGCCGCCTTACCTGCCCAAGCGCCCTGCCCTGTAGCCGTCATCGCCCACAAAAAAGCCCCGAAGGGCTCACGCCATCCGGGGCCGGTTGTCGCACACCGATCACAACTTGGCGATCGATACCTCGGTGGATTTCACGAACGCGATCACTTCGCTGCCGATCGCCAGCTCCAGCTCCCGGACCGAACGGGTGGTGATCACCGACGTGACGATGCCGGAGGCGGTCTGCACGTCGATTTCCGAGAGCACGTCGCCTTCGACGATTTCCTTGATAGTGCCTTTGAACTGGTTGCGAACGTTGATGGCCTTGATAGTCATGGTATTTCTCCTGAGGTCGAAATAAGCCACAAGCTTCAAGCGATAAGCTGCAAGCAAAAGCGCTCGGCTCTTTCTTGCCGCTTGCAGCTGGAAACTTGCTGCTGCTTTAAAGCGCCCAGCGCAATTGCGTGGGCAAGGGTGAAAAAGGTTCCGGCTCGGGCGGCGACCCGGGCAGCGACAACACGCGGTTGAGTACTTCGGCTTCCAGCGCCGCCAATCGATGGGAGCCACGCACCCGTGGGCGCGGCAGCTCCACCAGCAGATCGAGACCGACCTCGCCTTCTTCGATCAGGATCACCCGGTCGGCCACCGCCACCGCTTCGCTGACATCGTGGGTCACCAGCAGGACGGTGAAACCATGCTGCTGCCACAGGCGCTCGATCAGTTGCTGCATCTCGATCCGGGTCAGGGCATCCAGCGCGCCCAGGGGCTCGTCCAGCAGCAACAGGCGTGGCTGGTGGATCAGCGCCCGGGCCAGGGCCACCCGCTGCTTCTGGCCACCGGACAAGGCAGCCGGCCACTCATTGGCGCGGTCGGCCAGGCCTACCGCCTCCAGGGCTTCCAGGGCCTGGGGGCGCCAGTCGCCCTTGAGGCCCAGGCCGACGTTGTCGATGACTTTCTTCCAGGGCAGCAGGCGCGCCTCCTGGAACATCAGGCGGGTGTCCTCGATGGCCTGGCTCAGCGGCGCGGCACCGGCCAGCAATTCGCCGCCGGCGGGTTTGTCGAGGCCGGCCAGCAAGCGCAGCAAGGTGCTCTTGCCGCAGCCGCTACGGCCGACCACCGCGACGAATTGCCCGGCCGGAATATGCAGGTCGATCTCGCGCAACACCTGGCGCGAACCGAAGGTCTTTTGCAGCTTGCGCACCGCCAGCGGAATACCGCGCAGCAGGCGTGGAGGTTGTTGAGCCGTCATTGCGCACCTCCCCTGGCCACTTGATAGGCCGGATGCCAACGCAGCCAGGCACGCTCCAGGCCGCGCGCGGCGAGGTCCGCCAGTTTGCCGAGCACGGCATACAGGACGATGGCCAGTACCACCACGTCGGTCTGCAGGAACTCCCGGGCGTTCATCGCCAGATAACCGATGCCCGAGCTGGCGGAGATAGTTTCCGCGACGATCAGCGTCAGCCACATAAAGCCCAGGGCGAAACGCACGCCCACCAGGATCGAAGGCAAGGCGCCCGGCAGGATCACCTGGCGGAACAGGGCGAAGCCGGACAGGCCATAGCTGCGCGCCATTTCCACCAGCGCCGGATCGACGTTGCGGATGCCGTGATAAGTGTTCAGGTAGATCGGGAACAGAGTGCCCAGGGCCACCAGGAAAATCTTCGCCGACTCATCGATGCCGAACCACAGGATCACCAGGGGAATCAGCGCCAGGTGCGGCACGTTGCGGATCATCTGCACCGAGCTGTCCAGCAGGCGCTCACCCCACTTCGACAGGCCGGTGATAAAGCCCAGGGCCAGGCCGATGCCGCCGCCGATCAGGAAACCGATCGCCGCGCGCCAGCCGCTGATAGCCAGGTGGGTCCAGATTTCGCCGCTGCGCACCAGGCCGACCCCGGCTTCGATCACTGCGCTGGGTGCCGGCAGGATCCGCGTCGACAGCCAGCCGGCCGAGACCGACAACTGCCATACCGCCAGTAACAGCAGCGGCAGGGCCCAGGGCGCCAGGCGATGGAACAAGGTTTGTCTGTTCATGGCCACGCCTCAGCTCTGGGACGCAGCTTTGGGAATGATGTCGTTGGCGACCATTTCGCCGAACGGGCTGACGTAGCCGGCGCCCTTGGGCAGCTCGGGACGTTCGATATCCAGGTGCGGGAACAGCAGCTCGGCCACCCGGTACGACTCTTCCAGGTGGGGGTAACCGGAGAAGATAAAGGTATCGATACCAAGGTCCGCGTACTCCTGCATCCGCGCCGCCACGGTCGGGCCATCGCCGACCAGCGCGGTGCCCGCGCCGCCCCGCACCAGGCCAACGCCGGCCCAGAGATTGGGGCTGACTTCCAGCTTGTCACGGCGCCCGCCGTGCAGCGCCGCCATGCGTTGCTGGCCGACCGAATCGAAGCGCGCCAGGGACGCCTGGGCGCGGGCGATGGTGTCGTCGTCCAGATGGGAGATCAGGCGCTCGGCCGCCTGCCAGGCCTCGGCGTTGGTTTCACGCACGATCACATGCAGGCGAATGCCAAAGCGCACGCTGCGCCCCTGCTTGGCAGCCTTGACCCGGACCTGCTCGATCTTCTCGGCCACCGCGGCCGGTGGTTCGCCCCAGGTCAGGACCATGTCCACCTGCTCGGCGGCCAGGTCCTGCGCGGCTTCCGAAGAGCCGCCGAAGTACAGCGGCGGACGCGGTTGCTGGATCGGCGGATAAAGCAACTTGGCGCCCTTCACGCTGATGTGCTGGCCGTCGTAATCGACGGTTTCGCCTTCCAGCACCCGGCGCCAGATGCGGGTGAATTCCACCGAAGCCTGGTAGCGCTCTTCATGGCTGAGGAACAGGCCGTCGCCGGCCAGTTCGTCCGGATCGCCGCCGGTCACCAGATTGAACAGCGCCCGGCCACCGGACAGGCGATCCAGGGTTGCCGCCTGGCGCGCCGCCACCGTCGGAGAAATGATCCCCGGACGCAGGGCGACCAGGAACTTCAGGCGCTGGGTCACCGGGATCAGCGAGGCCGCCACCAGCCAGGAGTCCTCGCAGGAACGTCCGGTGGGAATCAGCACGCCGCCGAAACCGAGGCGGTCGGCCGCCTGGGCGATCTGCTGCAGATAGCCGTGGTCGACGGCGCGAGCGCCTTCGGCGGTGCCAAGGTAATGGCCGTCGCCGTGGGTAGGCAGGAACCAGAAAATATTGAGGCTCATGGAGTTGTCTCCTAAGGGGATCGAGTTACGGCGCTTTGGCAACGGCGGCTGGAGGCGTCCAGATCACGTCTTTGATGCTCAGGGGCTTGGGAATCAGCTTGAGCTGGTGGAAGCTGTCGGCGATTTTCTGCTGGGCCGCCACCACGTCCGGGGTCAGGAAGTGCGCGCCATAGCCCTGGCGTTTCACCGAGGTCAGGGTGATGTCCGCCGGCAGGCCGAGCAGTGGCGCCACCTGCTGGGTCACCTCGTCCGGGTTGGCCTTGGACCACTCGCCCACCGCGCGCACTTCTTCCACCAGGGTCTTGATCACCTCGGGGTGCTGTTGCGCGTAGGGTTTGGTCGCCAGGTAGAACTGGTGGTTGTCGACGATGCCGCTGCCATCACGCAGGGTGCGGGCTTGCAGCTGCTTCTCGGCCGCCGCCTGATAGGGGTCCCAGATCACCCAGGCATCGACGCTGCCACGCTCGAAGGCGGCGCGGGCATCGGCGGGCGGCAGGAATACGGTCTGGATGTCGCTGTACTTGAGGCCGGCGTCTTCGAGGGCGCGGACCAGCAGGTAGTGCACGTTGGAGCCCTTGTTGAGGACCACCTTCTTGCCCTTGAGCTCCGCCACCGACTTGATCGGCGAATCCTTGGGCACCAGGATCGCTTCGCTGGTCGGCGCCGGAGGTTCGTAGGCCACGTACAACAGGTCGGCACCGGCGGCCTGGGCGAATACGGGCGGGGTCTCGCCGGTGACGCCGAAGTCGATGGAGCCGACGTTCAGCCCTTCCAGCAGCTGCGGGCCGCCGGGGAATTCGGTCCATTGCACCTGCACGCCCTGCTCCGCCAGGCGCTTCTCCAGCGAGCCCTTGGCCTTGAGCAGCACCAGGGTGCCGTATTTCTGATAGCCGATACGCAGGGTTTCGGCCGCTTGGGCTTGAACGATGGCGCCGAAGGACACAGCCGCAGCAAACAGAGCGACCAGACCACGACGCAAAATCACAGGGCGCATGGCGCTCTCCTTTTTGCTGTTGGGTTTTGGCTGCACCTGCTAGGCCGTTGGCGGCTAAGTAAGGCCAGTACTTCAGATTCGGGTAGGACTCAAATGCTCCAGCGAGCACTCAACAAACGGTCATTCAACAGATTCGGGTCCAGCGGCTTGGGACGCCGCGCCATGGCGCTGTGGAACTGTTCCAGGGCTTCGCGCAGACGCTGCTCCAGCGCCGGCGCCAGCTGCGCCTGGGCGCTGCCTTCGCCGTAGGCGATCTGGCTGTCCTCGGCGAAGATGCCCTGGAGCATCTCCTGGGCCTTTAGTGCCGACAGCACCGGCTTGAGCGCGTAGTCCACCGCCAGCATGTGGGCGATGCTGCCGCCCGTGGCCATCGGCAGCACCACCTTGTGGTTCAGGGCGCGTTCCGGCAGCAGGTCGAGCACAGTTTTCAGCGCGCCGGAAAACGATGCCTTGTAGACCGGGGTGGCGATCAGCAGGCCGTCGGCCTGTTCGATCTGTTGCAACAGGTCGATCACCATCGGGCTGTCGAAGCGCGCATGGAGCAGGTCCTCGGCCGGGAAATCCCGCACCTGATAGTCGACCACTTCCACACCTTGTTGCTGCAACCAGCGTTTGGCGTGTTCCAGCAGCACCCCGGAGCGGGAGCGTTGGCTGGGACTGCCACCGAGTGAGACGACCAGCATGCAGAGGTTTCCTTTAGCGGTAATGGGCGATTCGCGGTTTGCGATCTCGCTGAGCTGAGCAGACCTTAACAGCCTATTTATATATCCATAAATCTTATTTTTTCATTTGTTTATTCTTTAAATGAATATAAGAAAAGCCGTTTTCCAAGCAAAAAAATAGGCCGTCGAAACGGCCTTAAAACCCCTGCTTTGTGGATACATCAATCTTTGTAGGAGCGAGCTTGCTCGCGAAGCGGCGTACCTGACACGCCGCGTTGACCCCATCGCCAGCAAGCTGGCTCCTACAGCAACACGCCGCCGCGTAATCGAAAACGGCTTAGCGATTCGGTTGCGGAGTCAGGCGCAGGTAGGGTTTGACCGCGCGATAGCCTTTGGGGAAGCGCTTCTTGATTTCCTCTTCGTCCTTGAGCGACGGCACGATCACCACTTCATCACCGTCCTGCCAGTTGGCCGGGGTGGCCACCTTGTAGTTGTCGGTGAGCTGCAGCGAGTCGATCACCCGCAGGATCTCGTGGAAGTTGCGCCCGGTACTGGCCGGATAAGTGATGGTCAGGCGCACCTTCTTGTTCGGGTCGATGACGAACAGCGAACGCACGGTCAGGGTGTCGTTGGCATTCGGGTGGATCAGGTCGTACAGGTCCGAGACCTTGCGGTCGGCGTCGGCCAGGATCGGGAAATTGACGAGGGTGTTCTGGGTTTCGTTGATGTCCTCGATCCACTTGTGGTGCGAGTCCACCGGATCCACCGACAGGGCAATGGCTTTCACGCCGCGCTGGGCGAACTGCTCCTTGAGCTTGGCGGTGAATCCCAGTTCGGTGGTGCATACCGGGGTGAAGTCCGCCGGATGGGAAAACAGCACGCCCCAACTGTCGCCGAGCCACTCGTGGAAGCGAATCTTGCCGGCGCTGGAATCCTGTTCAAAGTCGGGGGCGATGTCGCCAAGTCTGAGGCTCATGTTGCTGCTCCTGTGAGTGCGTTATGAGCCCTACTGTGCCTGCGCCTGGGAATATTTAAAAAGAATAAATATCGATTTATTTAGACCATAAGTGAATATTAAAAATCTCTTCACTGGATTCGCACACGCCCAGGGCACACCATCCTCGACAAGGTTCGAGAAGGCCTTGAGTAGCTGTAAAGAGGGGTTTCGGGGAGGACCTGCGGGGGTGGGTCCGACCTGGATGACAACACCTCGCCCGGCATTGCGCCGGGCGAGGTTTTAACGTCGGATTACAACAGCGGGATCGAGTAGCTGACGATCAGGCGGTTTTCGTCCTGCGAGCGCTGGCCCGGAATGTCGTTACGCCACATGGCGTTTTTCCAGGTCAGGCCGAGGTTTTTCAGTGGACCTTCCGGAATCACGTAGGCCACGGTCAGGTCGCGTTCCCACTCGCTGGCGTTGGTAACCGAAACGGAACGCTGAGGGGTAACGGAACCCTCCCGGCCAGTCGTATCGATGTTGTCGCCACGCAGATAGATCACACCGGCGGTCAGGCCAGGCACGCCTACCTTGGCGAAATCGTAGGAGTAGCGAGCTTGCCAGGTACGTTCGCCAGCACGGGCGAACTTGGCGATCTGCATGTCGGTAGTCAGGTAAGCCGACGAACCATCACCCTGGTTCAGCCAAGGGAAATCGCTGTCACCGTTACTGACCTGGTAGCCACCACCGAAGGTATGGCCGGCAACCGAGTACAGGAACAAGCCGCTGATCAGGTTGTTATCAACCTTGCCCTTGGTGATGCCGGTACCGTAGTCGCCCGTGGTGTAGTAGGCCGAGTCGTGGCCGTTGGCACCGTCGTCACGGCTGTTGAAGTAGCGCAGGTCAGACTTCAATACGCCCGGACCGATAGCCCAGTTGTGCAGCAGGCCAACGAAGTGCTGCTTGTAGAAGTCTTTCAGGTTGCCGTAGTAGTACTGAGCGGTCAGATCTTTAGTGATCTTGTAGTCACCACCACCGTAGATGAACTTGTTGCTGTCGCGACCAGCAGCGGTGTGCGCGTTGGCACCGGCAATCGACAGTTCTTCGTTGTTGCTGGAGTTACGACCCTTGGCATGCTCGATCTGACCGCCAACCAGTGTCAGGTCCTTGATGTCGTTCGAGGTGATCTGACCGCCCTGGAAGGTTTGCGGCAGCATACGACCATCGTTGGTCACGATAACGGGCAGTTTTGGCTGCAGGGTACCGAGCTTCAGCTCAGTCTGAGAAATCTTGGCTTTGGCAGTCAGGCCCAGGCTGGAGTAGTTATCGACTGCTTTGCCGTTGGACTCGCTCGGGAAGACGGTGCCGCCGTAAGAAGTAGCAGAGGCGCCGTTGGTACCGCCGCCCGAATCCAGCTTGATACCCAGCAGGCCGATGGCGTCGAGACCGAAACCGACGGTGCCTTCGGTGTAACCGGAAGTGAAGTTGAGCTGGAAGCCTTGGCCCCACTCTTCCTGCTTGCTCTGCGCACCGGACGCCTTGGTATCGGCATCACGGTTGTCGGTATTGATATAGAAGTTACGCAGACCCAGAGTGGCCTTGCTGTCTTCGATGAAACCGGCGGCGCCTGCCTGCTGCGCCAGAACCCCAACGGCCACAGCCAGGGCCAAGGTGGACTTGTTCATGTTTCGCTCCTCTCGTTTCTAATTCTTGTGTACTCAGGCCCAGGGTCTGATGCCCCGGGTCCATCGGTGGGCGATTAGCGCCAGACCGTGACTCATAAGTCAATCGTAACCAACTGTGTCTACGACCAAGGTCTAATCGCGATGATTTACGCCTTGCAGGGTAATGAGTTTTCCATAATCCCAAAAAGAATTATTTCATTCTTTTTCATACTGTTCGGGAATATCGACAGGTATGCCTGCTTGAGCCGTGGCACAAGGTATCGGCGTACCGTCTGATTCCTGAATGGTATTTCCCCGCTGATCTTTAGATCGATCAGTTAAAACATAAGCCAGATACGTCAACCAGTATCAAAAAAGCGACGCAATAATGGCTTCGCGCCGATGGTCGCGTCAATTTGTTACAGTTTTTGTGTCACGCGAATTTATTTTTCTGAAACACAAATCGCGTGCAGCCGGGCGCAGCAAAAACCCGCTCCTGTCAAGAGCGGGTTGCCGAAGGGAGTGATGCTCAGAGGGCTTTTTCGAAGATCTTCGAGTTGCGCTGATAGTTGTACAGCGACGCCCGCGCGGAAGGCAGACGCTCGACGCTACTAGGGGCAAAACCGCGTTCGCGGAACCAGTGGGCGGTACGGGTGGTGAGGACAAACAGGGTTTTCAGGCCCTGGGCCCGGGCCCGGGTTTCGATCCTTTCCAACAGTTCGTCGCCACGACCGCCGTGGCGGTATTCCGGGTTCACCGCCAGGCAGGCCAGCTCCCCGGCGTCGGAGTCGGCGATCTGGTAGAGCGCGGCACAGGCGATGATCATTCCCTCGCGCTCGACCACGCTGAACTGTTCGATCTCACGTTCCAGCACCTCGCGGGAACGCCGCACCAGAATCCCCTGCTCTTCCAGCGGGCTGATCAGATCCAGCAGACCGCCGACGTCCTCGATGGCCGCCTCGCGGACCAGTTCGAACTGCTCCTGGGCCACCAGCGTACCGCCACCGTCACGGGTGAACAGCTCGGTCAGCAGCGCGCCGTCTTCGGCGTAGCTGACGATATGGCTGCGCCCCACTCCGCCCCGACAGGCTTCGGCCGCGGCATCCAGCAGTTCCGCCTGATAGTTACCGCCCAGACGCTGCAAATGCGCCGGCACCTGCTGCGGACGCAGTTCGCGCACCAGGTTGCCGCTTTCATCCAGCAGGCCACGCTCGGCGCCGAACAGCAGCAGCTTGTCGGCAGCCAGGTCGATGGCCGCGCGGGTGGCGACGTCTTCGCAGGCGAGGTTGAAGATTTCCCCGGTCGGCGAGTAGCCCAAGGGCGACAGCAGGACGATCGAGCGCTCGTCCAGCAGGCGATTGATGCCCTTGCGATCGACCCGGCGCACTTCGCCGGTGTGGTGATAGTCGACGCCTTCGAGCACGCCGATCGGCCGGGCGGTCACCAGGTTGCCGCTGGCGACCCGCAGCCGCGAACCCTGCATCGGCGAGGACGCCATGTCCATGGACAGCCGCGCTTCGATGGCGATGCGCAACTGGCCGACGGCGTCGATCACGCATTCCAGGGTCGCCGCATCGGTGATGCGCATGCCGTGGTGGTAATGCGGGGTCAGGCCGCGCGCGGCCAGGCGGGCTTCGATCTGTGGACGCGAGCCGTGCACCAGCACCAGGCGCACGCCCATGCTGTGCAGCAGCACCAGGTCATGGACGATGTTGCCGAAGTTCGGATGTTCTACGCCGTCGCCGGGCAGCATGACCACGAAGGTGCAGTCGCGGTGGGCATTGATATAAGGAGAAGCGTGACGAAGCCAATTGACGTAATCGGGCATAACCTGAGCCTGTAAATAAGAAGCAGCCTATAAAAGGACGAAACGGGAAAACGCACAGCGGGCTGGTGGTTATCGTCGGAACAGGCTTGGCGACACGCTCGCTCTCCTTGAGGTACGGGCTTGGCCGTCGGTGATTTAGTAGAAATCAGGCCGGCGTCAGGCAGTAATGGTTAATCAGTTCACGTAGTAGATGCACGGTAGGCTGCAAGCGTGACATTTCGAGGTATTCCCCCGGCTGGTGAGCACAGGCGATGTCGCCCGGGCCCAGTACCACTGTCTCGCAGCCAAGGCGCTGAAGATAAGGCGCTTCGGTGCCGAACGCCACTGCTTCGGCGCGATGGCCGGTCAGGCGTTCGGCCACCCGCACCAGTTCGCAGTCTTCGGCCTGCTCGAAGGCCGGCGCTTCGGGGAACAGCGGCGCGTAGTCGATCTGCACCTGATGCCGCTCGGCCACGGGCACCAGCTTCTGTCGGATGGCCGCCCGCAGCGCCTGCGGGTCCATGCCCGGCAACGGCCGCAGGTCGAACTCCAGCGAGCATTGGCCGCAGATCCGGTTCGGGTTGTCCCCACCATGGATACACCCAAGGTTCAGGGTCGGCTGCGGCACGCTGAACTGCGGATTGCGGAATTCGCGCTGCCACGCCAGGCGCAGGCCGCGCAGTTCGCCGATGGCATCGTGCATGGCTTCCAGGGCGCTATGGCCCAGGCTCGGGTCGGAGGAATGGCCGCTGCGCCCGAGGATATCGATGCGCTCCATCATCACGCCTTTGTGCATGCGGATCGGCCGCAGCCCGGTCGGCTCGCCGATCACCGCGGCGCGCCCCAATGGCCGGCCGGCTTCGGCCAGGGCCCGGGCGCCCGCCATGGAACTTTCCTCGTCACAGGTGGCGAGAATCAGCAGAGGTTGTTTGAAGGGCTGATCCAGCAGCGGCCGGACCGCCTCGATGACCAGGGCGAAAAAGCCTTTCATGTCGCAGCTGCCCAGGCCGACCCAGCGTCCGTCGACCTCGGTGAGCTTCAGCGGATCGGTCTGCCACAGCGCGCCGTCGTAGGGCACGGTATCGCTGTGCCCGGCCAGCACCAGGCCGCCGGGGCCGCTGCCGAAACTGGCGAGCAGATTGAACTTGCCGGGGCTGACCTGTTGGATGTCGCAGGCAAAACCCAGGTCGCCAAGCCAGCTCGCCAGCAGGTCTATGACCGCACGATTGGACTGATCCAGCGCCGGCTGGGTACAGCTGACCGAAGGTGTGGCAATCAGCGCAGCGAACTGCTCTTTCATCGACGGCAATGGCATGCGCTGGCTCCAGGGTTCCAAGATGAAGTCCATCATAGAGCCATCCTGCGACAGGAATAAACCGCCACGGCACCTCGACGCGGCGAGTCCTGTACACTGCACGGCCTTGGCAGCCACACATTTCCCCCGGCTGCGCTCCCGATCCTGGATTTTCCGGCCATGCAGAAAGAAACCGAAATCAAACTCCGCGTCAGCCGCGAAACCCTCGCCGCCCTGCGTGAGCACCCGCTCCTGAAAAAACGCAACAAAAGTGGCTGGGAACACCGCGAACTGATGAACCAGTACTTCGACACGCCCGAGCGCGACCTGGCCCGCGCCAAGGTCGCCCTGCGCCTGCGCCGCGACGGCGAAGAAGTGATCCAGACCCTCAAGACCCGCGGCCAGAGCGTCGCCGGCCTGTCGGAACGCAACGAGTACGACTGGCACCTGGCCAAAGCCAAGCTCGACCTGAAGAAACTCGACGGCGAATGCTGGCCCGAGCAACTGGCCGAGCTGGACAAGAAGACCCTCAAGCCGATCTTCACCACCGATTTCGTCCGCGAACGCGCGGAAATCGCCTGGGGCCGCGGCAAGGCCAAGGTGGTGATCGAAGCCGCCCTGGACCTGGGCCACGTGATCGCCGGCAAACAGAAGGAAGAGATCTGCGAGCTGGAACTGGAACTGCGCGAAGGCGAACCGGCCGCCCTGCTGGAACTGGCCGCCGAACTGGCCGCCACCCTGCCGCTGATGCCCTGCGACATCAGTAAAGCCGAGCGCGGTTACCGCCTGTTCGACGCCAACAGCTACTCCCTGAGCCTGCCGGCCCCGGAACTGAGCGCGCAAACGCCGCTGGACGACGCCTTCGCCGCACTGACCTGGCACCTGCTGGGCAGCAGCCAGCGCCTGGCCGAGCAATATCGCTTCAACGGACACTGGCGCCTGCTGCAGGACTGGGTCGAGAACCTGGCGGAACTGCGCGCCCTGGTCAGCAGCCTGGGCCAGGCCGCACCGCGCCAGGCGACCGCCGAGTTGCGCGCGTCGCTGGACGGCCTGCTGGAAGACTGGCGTCCGCTGGTACAAGCCGGCCTGGACGACGAAGACGTGCGCAAGGCCGCGCCCGAACAGTTCATCGAAGAGTTGCAGGACATGCGCTGGGGCCTGTTCTCGTTGAACACCTCGCGCTGGTTGCTGGCCCGCAGCTGGACCGCCGAGCGTAATACCCGTGGCAACCGCCAGGGTGCGGCGCAACTGGGCAGCTGGTTGCCGCGCCTGCTGGCCGACGAAGCCAGTGCCCTGCAACTGCCACGCTACCAGCAACAGCCGGAAGACCTGGCCGAGCAACTGCCGCGCATCGAACGCATCCAGTCCTGGTTGCATCACGCGCGCAATGTGCTGGAAATCCCGGAGCTGGATCGCCTGTACGGCGAGTTGAACAAGCTGGCGCAACTGGCCAACGAGCCGATCACCGACGAAACCCTGGATGCCCGCAAGCAACAGGCGATCACGGTGTTCCAGAACCGCGCATGGAAAACCTTGCTACGCATGTAACGGCCTGATCGCGAGCAAGCTCGCTCCTACAGGTTGGCGGTAATCCCTTGTAGGAGCGAGCTTGCTCGCGATAGCGCCAACGGCATCAACGCAGGACCGGCAGGCTGGTCGTGGACTTGATCTCCGACAGCGCCACGATCGAATTCACTTCCTGGATCCCCGGCACCATCGACAGTTTCTCGAAGAAGAAACGCTCGTACGCCTCGATGTCCGCCGTGACGATGCGCAACAGGAAATCCACCGCGCCCATCAGCACATAACACTCCAGCACTTCCGGAAAACCGCGGATCGCCTCGGTGAATTCGGTGAAGTTGGAACGGCCGTGAGCGTTGAGTTTGACCTCGGCGAAGATCTGCGTGTTGAGGCCGATCTTCTTGCGGTCGAGCAAGGTCACCTGGCCACGGATCACCCCCTCCTCCTTGAGCCGCTGGATCCGCCGCCAGCAAGGTGACTGCGACAAGCCCACCTGCTCGGCGATCTGCGCGCTGGACAGCGAAGCGTCCTCTTGCAGCAGCGCCAGAATGCGGCGGTCGTAAGCGTCCAGCTCGCTATGCATAGAAAACCCTCAATAATCCTTAAGGACGAATCATCCAATTCGATAATCCGGAAAATACG
Source organism: Pseudomonas sp. NFPP07 (assembly GCF_900115645.1). Classification (NCBI taxonomy): domain Bacteria; kingdom Pseudomonadati; phylum Pseudomonadota; class Gammaproteobacteria; order Pseudomonadales; family Pseudomonadaceae; genus Pseudomonas; species Pseudomonas sp. NFPP07. The sequence goes on along the minus strand of NZ_FOXG01000007.1, from coordinate 144,583 downwards.
TTCATCTTAGATAAGAAATACCCGCAACCGAATGTAAAAATTTCTCCATTGATCTGGAGAACCCCATGCCCTCTCTCGAAGCCGCCAGTTCCCGCGCCGATGTGTGGAATGTCGCCAACACCCATTGCCGGGTGCATTACCAACTGGTCACCGACGCCGAAGCCGATGTGCTGTGCCGGGTGCTCAACCATTTCGCCCTGCAGTCCCTGCTGCCGCAGCAGGTCCAGGTGCAACAGCAGGACGGTTCGCTGCTGATGGAAGTGCTGCTCGACGGCCTGAGCTGGCACCGCGCCCAGGTCATCGCGGAAAAACTGCGCAACCTGATCAGCGTGTGTTCGGTACAGTTGCAACTGGCCGAGCGCGAGCCGCTGCAAGCCGCCGGCTGAAGGCGCCAGGCAAAACCCTGCAACGCTTGGGCGACTGGCGGTCGCCATCCCGGGACTATTCTTGGCATTGCGTGGTCAGAGGCGCATCTAACCCGCCTGCTGCCGGATTGTTCACAAGGAGCCCGCATGTCCGTTCCTCTCGTTACCCAGGACCACTGGCTGGATCTCAACGATCTGCTGCGCGACCTGGTCGCCCAGGGTTTCATCAGCCAGGACTCGGCCGAACACGCCCTGACCACCCGCCGTAATGCCGCCAACAGCCAGCTGCATCCGCTGGAGTTTCTCGCCAGCCAGCACCTGGACGACCTCAGCCGGCCCGGCAGGCGCCTGGACCTGGAAAGCCTGACCCTGTGGCTGGCGCAACAGGCCGGCCAGCCGTACCTGCGCATCGACCCGCTGAAAATCGACGTCGCCGCCGTGACCCCGCTGATGTCCTACGCCTTCGCCCAGCGCCACAAGATTCTCGCGGTGTCGATCGATGCCGAGGCGATCACGGTGGCCAGCGCCCAGCCTTATGTCAGTGCCTGGGAAGCCGACCTGACCCACGTGTTGAAACTGCCGATCAAGCGGGTGGTGGCCAACCCGGTGGAAATCCAGCGCCTGACCGTGGAGTTCTTCCGCCTGGCCAAGTCGGTCACCGGCGCCAGCGCCGACCAGAAAAGCCACGCCCCGGGCAACTTCGAACAACTGCTCAACCTCGGCGCCAGCGATCAGGAGCCCGACGCCAACGACGCGCACATCGTCAACATCGTCGACTGGCTGTTCCAGTACGCGTTCCAGCAACGGGCCAGCGATATCCACATCGAACCGCGCCGCGAACAAGGCACCGTGCGCTTTCGCATCGACGGGGTGCTGCACAACGTCTATCAGTTCCCGCCCCAGGTCACCATGGCCGTGGTCAGCCGCCTGAAAAGCCTGGGCCGGATGAACGTCGCGGAAAAACGCAAACCCCAGGACGGCCGGGTCAAGACCAAGACCCCGGAAGGCGGCGAAGTGGAATTGCGCCTGTCGACCCTGCCCACCGCCTTCGGCGAAAAAATGGTCATGCGCATCTTCGACCCCGAGGTGCTGCTCAAGGACTTCGACCAATTGGGGTTCTCCAGCGACGACCTGCGGCGCTGGCAGGAAATGACCCGCCAGCCCAATGGCATCATCCTGGTCACCGGCCCCACCGGTTCGGGCAAGACCACCACCCTGTACACCACCCTGAAGAAGCTGGCGACGCCGGAGGTCAACCTCTGCACCATCGAGGACCCGATCGAGATGGTCGAGCCGGCGTTCAACCAGATGCAGGTCCAGCACAACATCGAGCTGACCTTCGCCAGCGGCGTGCGTGCGCTGATGCGCCAGGACCCGGACATCATCATGATCGGCGAGATCCGTGACCTGGAAACCGCGGAGATGGCGATCCAGGCGGCGCTCACCGGCCACCTGGTGCTGTCGACCCTGCACACCAACGACGCGCCCGGCGCCATCAGCCGCCTGCTGGAACTGGGCGTCGCGCCTTACCTGATCAAGGCCACGCTGCTGGGAGTCATGGCCCAGCGCCTGGTGCGCACCCTGTGCCCACACTGCAAGACCCCGCTGACCCTGGACGAAGGCGACTGGCAAAGCCTGACCCGGCCCTGGCAGGCACCGCTGCCCAGCCATGCCCACGGCGCCACCGGCTGCCTGGAATGCCGCGATACCGGCTACCGGGGCCGCGCCGGGGTGTATGAAATCATGCAGTTGAGCGACAGCCTCAAAGCCCTGATCAGCGCCGACGCCGACCTGCTCGCCATACGCCGCCAGGCCTTCTTGGAAGGCATGCGCAGCCTGCGCCTGTCCGGGGCGCAGAAAGTCGCGGCCGGGCTGACCACCCTCGAGGAAATATTGCGGGTCACGCCACAAAGCGAGCAGCGATGAGCTATCCCGCTACCAGTCGGCGACACCCAACCCGGCATTGGGCTTGATCCACAGCACCGCGCCGCTTTCCCGGCGTTGCTGTATCGAGCGCCCAGCGTCGAGCGTTTCCCCCGTACGCAGGTTCTGCGCGCAGTCCGACTTGCTCGGGCTGAACATCAGGGTCCCCGGCGTGTCCTGGCGAACCCTCATGCCGCGGGGGTAGTGCCAATCGCCCAGGGTCAGGTCTTGCGCCAGTTGCCCGTTCCAACGTCCGGGTTGCCGTTGCTCGTCGAGGTCCAGGCTCAGGGTCGACAGCGCTATCCCCTGGATAACCACCGCCGGTGAAGCCAGACCGATGGTGTCGATGCTGAACCTGCCGTCGTACTGCCTGACCTCGCTGGAGTCCGGCCACTTCACCCCTGCCACATCGGCCCCGGTCACCAGCCTGCAGGCAGAGAAACGCCAGCGGCTGGGTTGCAAGCGGTCCTCGTCGGCAATGTCCAGCGTTACCCAGGTGCCGCCGGCACAGGGCCAGCCCGCAACGACCTGGTCACGGCTCAGCAGCATCTTTGAGAAAGGGCCGCTGCCGTACATCTGCAACTCTGTAACCTCCACACCGTTGATGGTGTGTGGTGTAGCGAACTCGGCGTAAACAAGGCTGCGAAGGCCATAGGGTTGCGGCCGGCCTTGCGCATCCAGAGGTTCAAGTGTTCGCAGATTCAGCTTGGCGCCTGCCGGCAATGGCAGGCCATCAAGCTGTACGTCCTGCTCAAGTTGCGGGTGGTGCGCCTTATTCAGTTGATTGTCCCGGTGGATTTTCCACAGTACGCAAACCACGATGATTGCGCATACCCCTGCAAGCACACTGAAGTGCAGGGGCTGACGACGCATCCGGCGTCGGCAGGCCGGAATGAGCAAGGCAATCAACAGCAGGGGAAGTCCGATAAAGGACAGCAACACCAGGTTCAGCAGGGTTCCATACATCATCGCGCCAAAAATCAAGGCAAGCATCCGTGCAGTCGAGAAAGTCGCCCATGGTGTCAAATGCCACTGCTGCATTCCAGTGCGCTGACTCGACGCCGAAGTACCGCTCAGCCCCTGTCCACACAGGCGAAAGCTTGTTGGAGCAGCAGGGAACTCAATCGGGCCAACACCTATCAAAGGGCTCAGTTTTCCCCCCTAGTTTTGGAGTCACCCACCATGCGTCTCAAAACAGCTGTCGCCACCCTGGCCCTGCTTTCCCTGCCTGTAGGTTCGGCAATGGCCGACAGCTTCTGGCGTAACATCCTTTCCACCGGCGCCACCACCGCGTCCACCTACCTGACTTCCAAGGATCACAAGCTGATCGGCGCCGCCCAAGACGACGCCAGCAGCTTCGTCGCCAGCGAAGGCAACATCCGCGGTCCGTACCTGGAAGCTGCGATGCAGAAAGTCCGTGCCGACAACCCGGGCCTGCAGGCCACCGACATGGAGTTGGCCAACGCGATCCTGGCGAAAAACGCCGTCGCCCAGTGACCGCCAGCCTGTAGCCAGGTTGACGCAACGAAAAATGCCGCTCACAAGAGCGGCATTTTTTTGCCCGCCGTTCGAGCTCAGCGGTAGGCATCCACCGGTACGCAGGCGCAGAACAGGTTGCGGTCGCCGTAGACATTGTCGACCCGGTTCACCGTCGGCCAGTACTTGTGCGCCCTGGCGTGGGGGCTGGGGATCACTGCCTGCTCGATGCTGTAGGGCCGCTCCCAGACCCCGGCGATGTCCGCCAGGGTATGGGGCGAACGCTTGAGCGGGTTGTCTTCGGCCGGCCAGTTGCCTTCCTGGACCTGGGCGATTTCGGCGCGAATGCTCAGCATGGCCTCGATAAAACGGTCCAGCTCGGCCTTGGACTCGCTTTCGGTGGGCTCCACCATCAGCGTGCCCGGCACCGGGAACGACATGGTCGGCGCGTGGAAACCGTAGTCCATCAGGCGCTTGGCCACATCCTCTTCGCTGATGCCGGTCTGCGCCTTGAGCGGCCGCAGGTCGAGAATGCATTCGTGGGCGACCCGGCCGTTGCGCCCGCTGTAGAGCACCGCAAAGGCCCCGCTCAGGTGTTCGGCCAGGTAGTTCGCCGAGAGGATCGCCACTTCGCTGGCATCCGCCAGCTGCGGGCCCATCAGGGCGATGTACATCCAACTGATCGGCAGGATGCTGGCGCTGCCCCAGGGCGCCGCGCTGACCGCGCCGTTCTGCGGCAGCGGCCCGTCGATGGCCACCACCGGGTGGTTAGCCACGAACGGCGCCAGGTGCGCCCGCACGCCGATCGGCCCCATGCCCGGGCCACCGCCGCCGTGGGGAATGCAGAAGGTCTTGTGCAGGTTCATGTGGGAAACGTCGGCGCCGATATCGGCCGGCCGCGTCAGCCCGACCTGGGCATTGAGGTTGGCACCGTCCATGTACACCTGGCCGCCGTGGCTGTGGATCACCTCGCAGATCTCGCTGATGCCCTCCTCGTACACCCCGTGGGTCGAAGGATAGGTCGCCATCAGGCACGCCAGGTGTTCGCCCGCAATCTGCGCCTTGTCCTTCAGGTCTTGCAGGTCGACGTTGCCAGCGGCGTCGCAATCGACGATCACCACCTGCATGCCGGCCATCTGCGCCGAGGCCGGGTTGGTGCCGTGGGCCGAGGCGGGAATCAGGCAGATATTGCGCTCTCCCTGCTGGCGGCTCTCGTGGTATCTGCGGATCGCCAGCAACCCGGCGTACTCGCCCTGGGCCCCGGAGTTGGGCTGCATGCAGATCGCATCGAAGCCGGTAATGGCGCATAACCAGCGCTCCAGTTCCTCGATCATCAGCGAATAGCCGAGGGCCTGTTCCGGCGGGACAAAGGGATGCAGGTTGGCGAAGCCGGGCCAGGTGATGGGAATCATCTCGCTGCTGGCATTGAGCTTCATGGTGCAGGAGCCCAGCGGGATCATCGACTGGTTCAGCGCCAGGTCCTTGTTCTCCAGCTGCTTGAGATAACGCAGCATCTCGGTTTCGCTGTGATGGCTGTTGAACACCGGATGGCTCAGGTAAGACGTGCTGCGCAGCAGGTCCTGGGGGATGCCCGGGACCAGGGTTTCAGCATCCAGTTGCGCGACGTCCAGCCCGTGGTCGGCGCCGAGGAACACATCGAACAGCCGGGCGACGGTGCTCTCGTCGCAGGTTTCATCCAGGCTCAGGCCCAGGTGCCCGCGCCCGAGGATCCGCAGATTGATCTGCGCGGCCTTGGCGCTCTCGATGATGGCCGTCTGGCTACCGCCGACCTCCAGCGTCAGGGTGTCGAAGAACTGCCGGTTCAGCCGCTCGATGCCCTTGCGTTCAAGGCCGGCGGCGAGGATGCAGGTCAGGCGATGGACGCGCTGGGCGATGCGCCGCAAGCCTTCCGGGCCGTGATAGACCGCGTAGAAACTGGCGATATTGGCCAGCAGCACCTGGGCGGTGCAGATGTTCGAGTTGGCCTTCTCGCGGCGGATATGTTGTTCGCGGGTCTGCAGGGCCATGCGCAGCGCCACGTTGCCCCGGGCATCCCTGGATACGCCGATGATCCGTCCCGGAATCGCCCGCTTGTACTCCTCGCGGCTGGCGAAGAACGCCGCGTGGGGCCCGCCGTAGCCCATGGGCACGCCAAAGCGCTGGGACGAACCGAACACCACGTCGGCCCCCAGCTCGCCCGGCGGCGTCAGCAGCAACAGGCTCAACAGATCGGCCGCCACGCAGGCCAGCGCCTGCTGCGCGTGCAGATGATCGATCAGCGGTCGCAGGTCGCGAATCTCGCCGTGGGTGTCCGGGTATTGCAACAAGGCGCCGAACACCTGATGCCGCTTGAGGTTGTCCAGGCTGTCGACCACCAGTTCGAAGCCGAATCCTTCGGCGCGGGTCTGCACCACCGAGAGGGTCTGCGGATGGCAGTTCTGGTCGACGAAGAACAGATTGCTTTTCGACTTGGCCACGCGCTTGGCCAGGGCCATGGCTTCAGCGGCGGCCGTGGCTTCGTCCAGCAGCGAGGCGTTGGCCAGGTCCAGGCCGGTGAGGTCGATGGTCAGTTGCTGGAAATTGAGCAGGGCTTCGAGCCGGCCCTGGGCGATTTCCGGTTGGTAGGGCGTGTAGGCGGTGTACCAGCCGGGATTTTCCAGCACGTTGCGCAGGATCACCGTGGGGGTCAGGGTGCCGTGATAACCCATGCCGATCAGGCTGGTCCAGACCTGGTTCTGCTCGGCATAACCGCGCAATTTGGCCAGGGCGGCCTGCTCGTCCAGCGCTGGCGGCAGGTCCAGCGGACGATTGAAACGGATGCCCGGCGGCACGGTCTGTTCGATCAGCTCGACCCGGCTGCCCAGGCCCAGGCTGTCGAGCATCGCTTGCTGCTCGGCGGCGTCGGGCCCGAGGTGACGCCGCAGAAAGGCATTGGGATCGCGTAACTGGCTCAAGGACGGCAACTGGGACATGACGGGCTCTCTCTCAGGCGGCGCTCGGCGTCGATGGAACACGGTCAAAGCAGCATAGCAGCCGATCCCGCCCGCCGACGGTGTGGCACCCCGGGCGAACCGGTAGCATGATGCTCGACTCCGGCGCGGCCCGCCGCCCTGCCTCGACCACTGTTTATCGGGTATCCCATCGTCATGAGCCAACTGCCTTTCCTGCCGTTCTCCAAACCCACCATCGATGAAGCCACCATCGCCAGCGTCGGCGAAGTGCTGCGTTCGGGCTGGATCACCAGCGGGCCCAAGGTCCAGGCCTTCGAGGCGCAACTCTCGCAGTACTGCGGCGGGCGCCCGGTGCGCACCTTCAATTCCGGCACCTGCACCATGGAGATCGCCCTGCGTATCGCCGGCATCGGCCCTGGCGATGAAGTCATCACCACGCCGATCTCCTGGGTGGCCACGGCCAACGTGATTCTCGAAGTCGGCGCCACCCCGGTGTTCGCCGACATCGACCCGATCACCCGCAACATCGACCTGGCCCAGGTGGAAGCAGCCATCACGCCCCGGACCAAGGCCATCATCCCGGTGTTTCTCGCCGGCCTGCCGGTCGATATGGCACGCCTCTACGCCCTGGCGCGCAAGCACGGCCTGCGGGTTGTGGAAGATGCCGCCCAGGCACTGGGCTCAAGCTGGAATGGCGAACGCATCGGCGCTGGCGGCGACCTGGTCTCTTTCAGTTTCCAGGCCAACAAGAACGTCACCTGCAGCGAAGGCGGCGCCCTGGTGCTGAACACCGCCGAAGAGGCTCGCCTGGCGGAGAAGTACCGACTGCAGGGCGTGACCCGCCACGGCTTCGACGGCCTGGACGTGGACGTGCTGGGCGGCAAATTCAACATGACCGATGTTGCGGCCGCCATCGGCCTGGGCCAGTTCGCCCACCTCGAAACCCTCACCGCTCACCGCCGCGAACTGGCCCGGCATTACTTCGAATGCTTGGGCAGCGACTTCGAAGCCCGCTACGGCGCCCAGCTGCCCCCGGCGGACTTCAGCAACAGCAACTGGCACCTGTTCCAGCTGGTACTGCCGGAGCGGCATGACGGCAAGCCGGCGCGGGCGACCTTCATGGAGCAGATGCAGGAACGTGGGATCGGCATCGGCTATCACTACCCGCCGATTCACCTGCTGAGCCTGTACCGCGAGCGCGGTTTCAAGGAAGGGATGTTCCCGGTGGCGGAACGGGTGGGACGCCTGATCGTCTCGTTGCCGATGTTCACGGCTATGAGCAAAGGCGATGTCGAACGCTCGGTAGCGACGGTGAAGGCTGTCTTGCAAGATACATAAATAGATACCCAGCCCTTGAACAGCTGGTTTCTGCAATATTCAAGACGGCTCAATATCCCGTATTGGGCGTTTTTTATTTCAGCAATAAATACAGTTGCCAATAGTTATATAAATGTCCACTTGTCTGATCCTTGGCGCCAAAAACCAGACTCCCGGCAGCACTCACTTTAACCGCACATATAAGCACATGATAAATCAGCACGAACCCATACATAAAATTTCCGAAATACAGACGAATTTAAAACAATAGCCAATCATTCTATAGGTCCACTTTCCGCCTGCTATGTTTACTTGTGACTGCGCAAGGGAGGCAAAAAACCACTACGCAGTTGCAAGTTACAACCTGCAAAGACCGTTACAAAAATCCATGTTTCAATTTACTCGAAATGGAGTTCAAAGAAATGAGCAGCCAACAAATAGTTGTATACATCGAAGAAGAACAGTTGATTGCGCAAAAGAACAACAACTACAGCCTCTATCTGGCCAAGAAAGTAAACAATGACTTTACGGTCATCTGGCAATCAAAAGGCCCTGTTGCCACAGTCAACAACCCTAGTTACCAATATAGAAACACCTTTGATATCGCTACCCCGTCCTTCATGGTCAACTTCACCAATGACCCGGTCAGCAGTGGCGATGTCACCTTCACCTCCGGCGGCAGAAACCTGCCCATCAGTACTGGCCAGACCACGACGCTCGATGCGAACGGCGTGTTCACACCGGCCAAGAATGGCGGCGTACCCTCGGATGTTCTCATCAAAAATGAGCTGCAAGGCAATCCGCATGCAATCCTCCTGGATTCCAACGGCAACAACATCTGGGTGAACCGTCAGAGCGGCATGAACATCGGCCCTGCGACGCTGACACCAAAGAGCCAATATCAACTCTGGTTCGGCAACATTCAGGAAACCGGTTCGTTGATCGCCATCAACCTGTCCAACCCCTATGTAGCGACCCTGCAGGATGGCGGCAGCGTCACCATCACCTATAACGACAGTGGTGTCTGGGTGACCGGCGAACCGGCCAGAGTCCTGAGCGCCTCTGAAGTCAGGGCGCTGCACGCCAGGCTCGGGATCGCGGCATAGTCCGCCGGGCGGATCGAGCATCGGTTGCGCGAAGGACTTAGAGCACTGCGCGATGCCATTGGCAGTCTTCCGTTCGCACGTTGCGCTCATGCAAGAAAAACCCTGTATATCGTAGATCTACAGGGTTTTTTATTGATGGCGTCGAACTCATAGTCGAACGGGCCAGGTGGAGTCGAGACTCTGTACCTAAATCATCCACAGGATGAGCGTGAGATTAGCCATGAGTAAGCAAACCATAATTATCTACATTGAAGAAGAGCAACTTGTTGCACAAAAGGTAAATAACTACAGCCTCTACCTGGCCAAGAAAGTAAACAGCTCCTTCACTGTCATCTGGCTTTCAAAACCCCCATTCGCCACCCCCAACCAACCGACTTATCAATACAAGAACATCTTCAATATCACCAATGATTCCTACATGGTGAATTTCACTAACACACCACTACAGGAAGGAGACGTTAACTTTACTTCAGGCGGAAAGAACCTACCCATCAACACAGGCCAGATAACCACTCTGGATCAATACGGTGTATTCAGCCCGGCAAAAAATGCTGGAACGCCAGGAGATGTTTCAATAAATAACGAACTTCCGGCCCACCCCAGCAATATATTATTGGACTCCACCGGACTTAGTCTCTGGGTGAACCGCTCAGGTGGCATGAATATAGGCATAGCCACCATGACCCCCCAAAACGAGTTTCAACTATGGTTCGGTCCGGCCCAAGCGGCGGGTTCGCTGATCCCCAGCAGCCTGTCCAACCCTTACAACATGAGTGTGAACGACGGAGAAACCAAAACCGTCACCTACACCAATCAGGGCGCCTGGGTTAGCGGCGAGCCCGCGACGAGTTTGACGGCAGAAGAAGTGGCAGAGCTTCACATCAGGGTGAACAAGGCCGTGCTGCGGGCCAGATTGCTCCGCCGCTAGGCCAACCCCCAAGTGTCGCCTCCTGCAAACGAAAAACGCCGTGTACCCGATAAGGGCAACACGGCGCTCTTGTAGCGGATTCGCGTCTGGCAGGGATTATTCGCCGATAGCGGCCTTATAACCGGCTGCGTCGAGCAGCTTCTCAAGATCAGCAGCGTTGGCCGGCTTGAGCTTGAAGATCCAGGCGCCGTACGGGTCGCTGTTGAGCAGTTCCGGGCTGCCGCTCAGGTCTTCGTTGACCGCGATCACTTCGCCAGCCACTGGCGCGTAGATGTCGGAAGCTGCCTTCACCGATTCCACCACACCGGCCTGGTCGCCAGCGCCGAAGACATTGCCGACTTCGGTCAGCTCGACGAACACCACGTCGCCCAGGGCTTCCTGAGCGTGGTCGCTGATGCCCACGGTCACGGTGCCATCGGCTTCCAGACGGGCCCATTCGTGACTTTCGGCAAAACGCAGGTCAGCAGGGATATCGCTCATGTTCTGTGTCCTCAAGAAGAAATGTCAGCGGTAGATCCCGCCGGAAATAAGTTAGATCAGGGTTTTGCCATGACGCACGAAGGTCGGTTTTACCACCCGGACCGGGTACCACTTGCCACGGATTTCCACTTCTGCGCGGTCGGCGGTAGCCATGGGCACCCGCGCCAGGGCGATCGATTTGCTAAGCGTAGGAGAGAAACTACCACTGGTGATCTCTCCTTCGCCAACATCGGCGATGCGAACCACCTGATGGGCACGCAGCACGCCGCGTTCTTCCAGCACCAGGCCGACCAGTTTGTGCTTCACCCCACCCGCGCGCTCGGCCTCCAGCGCGGTGCGCCCGATGAACTTACGCGACGCCGGCTCCCAGGCGATGCTCCAGGCCATGTTGGCCACCAGCGGTGAAACCTCCTGGTGAATGTCCTGGCCGTACAGGTTCATACCAGCCTCCAGGCGCAAGGTATCGCGGGCGCCGAGGCCGATCGGCGAGATACCCGCGCCTACCAGATCGTTGAAGAACGCCGGGGCCTGGTCGGCCGGCAGGACGATTTCCAGGCCATCCTCACCGGTGTAACCGGTGCGCGCGATGAACCAGTCGCCATCGGCCTGGCCTTCGAAGGGCTTGAGTTGCTGGATCAGCGTGCCGCGCGACTGGGTCACCAGCTCGGCGATCTTGTGGCGGGCGTGGGGCCCCTGGATCGCCAGCATCGCCAGCTCGGAGCGTTCGTGCAGTTGCACCTGGAAAGCGCCCAGTTGCGCCTGCATCCAGGCTATATCCTGGTCACGGGTGGCGGCGTTGACCACCAGCCGGTAACCGGATTCGGTGCGGTAGACGATCATGTCGTCGACGATACCGCCGTGCTCGTTGAGCATGGCGCTGTACAAGGCCCTGCCGGGGCTTTGCAGGCGTTCGACATCGTTGGCCAGCAGGTGCTGGAGCCAGGCCTTGGTCTGGGGGCCGTCGACATCGATCACGGTCATGTGGGATACATCGAAAACCCCGCAATCGCGTCGCACCTGATGGTGCTCCTCGACCTGCGAGCCGTAATGCAGAGGCATATCCCAACCGCCAAAATCGACCATCTTCGCGCCCAGGGCGAGATGAAGGTCATACAGAGGCGTGCGCTGTCCCATGGGTTTCTCCTTCCGGGCGTGGCGAAGGTGCGGGCGGTCGCTGTATGAGCTGGAAGCCTTGAAATAGATGGCTCTCAGATAATTCAAAAGACCCGATCAGAAAGATCGACCGCACCGAATGCCGCGCATTGTAGCCGCAAGGTGTGACACTGGCACCTAACCGATTCGATGAGCGGAGCGTCGGATCAGCCCGATCACCGGCAGCAATCCCACCAGGACCAGGGTCAGGGCCGGCAACGCGGCACGCGCCCACTCGCCCTCGCTGGTCATCTCGAAGATCCGCACCGCCAGCGTGTCCCAGCCGAACGGGCGCATCAGCAAGGTGGCGGGCATTTCCTTGAGCACATCGACGAACACCAACAGCGCCGCGCTCAGGGTGCCGGGCAGCAACAGCGGCAGATACACTTTGAAAAACAGTCGCGGTCCGCTGACCCCCAGGCTGCGCGCCGCCTCCGGCAACGACGGGCGGATCCGCGCCAGGCTGCTTTCCAGCGGCCCGTAGGCCACCGCGATAAACCGCACCAGATAGGCCAGCAGCAACGCCGCCAGGCTGCCCAGCAGCAACGGCTTGCCCGCCCCCCCCAGCCAACCCGACAGCGGGATCACCAGTTCGCGGTCCAGATAACTGAAGGCCAGCATGATCGACACCGCCAGCACCGAGCCCGGCAAGGCGTATCCCAGATTGGCCAGGCTGACGCCGGAACGAATCGCCCGGGTCGGCGCCAGCCGTCGGGCGAACGCCAGCAGCAGGGCCACGCTGACCGTGATCAGGGCCGCCATGGCGCCCAGGTACAGAGTGTGCAGGATCAATCCGGCATAACGTTCGTCGAGGTCGAAACGGCCACGCTGCCAGAACCACACCAGCAGTTGCAGCACTGGGATGACAAAGGCGCAGGCGAACACCAGCGCGCACCAGCTGGTGGCCGCCAGGGCCTTGATGCCATGCAGGTGATACAGCGCCTTGCCTCGCGGCCGCTCGTTACCCGAGCGACTGGCGCCGCGGGCGCGACGCTCGCCGTACAGCACCAGCATCACCGCCAGCAGCAACAGGCTGGCCAGCTGCGCGGCGCTGGACAGGCTGAAGAAGCCATACCAGGTCTTGTAGATGGCGGTGGTGAAGGTGTCGAAGTTGAACACCGCCACCGCGCCGAAGTCCGCCAGGGTTTCCATCAGCGCCAGGGCCACACCGGCACCGATGGCCGGCCGCGCCATGGGCAGGGCCACGCGCCAGAACGCCTGCCAGGGCGTCTGCCCAAGCACCCGCGCGGCTTCCATCAGGCCTTTGCCCTGGGCCAGGAACGCGGTGCGCGCCAGCAGGTACACATAGGGATAGAACACCAGCACCAGAACCAGGATCACCCCGCCGGTGGAACGCACCCGCGGCAGGCGCAGGCCCGTGCCGAACCATTCGCGCAGCAGGGTCTGCACCGGGCCGGAAAAATCCAGCAGGCCGACGAAGACAAAGGCCAGCACGTAGGCCGGAATCGCAAAGGGCAGCATCAGCGCCCAGTCCAGCCAGCGCCTTCCGGGAAACTCGCAGAGGCTGGTCAGCCAGGCCAGGCTCACGCCCAACAGTGTCACGCCGACGCCGACGCCCAGCACCAGGGTCAGGGTGTTGCCCAGCAGGCGCGGCATCTGGGTCTCCCACAGGTGCGACCAGATCTGCTGGTCGATCACCTGCCACGACAGCAGCAGCACGCTCAGCGGCAGCAGCACCAGGGCGGCGACGGCAAAAACCAGCGGGTACCAGCGACGTTGGGCGGGATGGGCCACGAAAGACTCTCGAACGAGATGGATCAATAAAAGGCAATGACAAACCGGTTAAACAAAACGCCCCGCAAAGGCGGGGCGCAGTATAACCAGGGGATCAGTTCCAGCCAGCACGGTCCATCAGGCGAATGGCCTCGGCCTGGCGCTTACCGGCGACTTCCACCGGCAGGGTGTCGGCCACGAACTTGCCCCAGGCGGCCACTTCGGCGGACGGCGGCACGCTCGGGTTGGCCGGGAACTCCTGGTTCACGTCGGCGAAGATCTTCTGCGCTTCCTCGGTGGTCATCCACTCCACCAGCGCCTTGGCGGCTTCCGGATGCGGTGCGTGCTTGGTCAGGCCGATGCCCGACAGGTTGACGTGCACGCCGCGATCGCCCTGGTTCGGCCAGAACAGTTTGACCGGCAGATCCGGCTTCTGCTTGTGCAGGCGGCCGTAGTAGTAGGTGTTGACGATGCCCACGTCGCACTGGCCGGCGCTGATCGCCTCGAGCACCGCGACGTCGTCGGAGAACACGTCGGTGGACAGGTTGTTGACCCAGCCCTTGACGATTTCTTCGGTTTTCGCCGCGCCATGGGTTTCGATCAGGGTCGCGGTCAGCGACTGGTTGTAGACCTTCTTCGCCGTGCGCAGGCACAGGCGGCCTTCCCACTGCTTGTCAGCCAGGGCTTCGTAGGTGGTCAGTTCGGACGGTTTCACCCGCGCGGTGGAGTAGGCGATGGTCCGCGCCCGCAGGCTCAGGCCGGTCCAGGCGTGCGAGGCGGCGCGGTATTGCAGGGGGATGTTGGCCTTGATCACCTTGGAGTCGAACGGCTGCAGGATACCCATCTGCTCGGCTTGCCACAGGTTGCCGGCATCGACGGTGAGCAGCAGGTCGGCGGTGGCGTTCTCGCCCTCGGCCTTGATCCGCTGCATCAGCGGCGCTTCCTTGTCGGTGATGAACTTCACCTGGACCCCGGTTTTCTGGGTGTAGAGATCGAAGACCGGCTTGATCAACTCGTCGATACGCGAGGAGTAGACCACCACTTCGTCGGCTGCCTGGACAGTGCCGCCAATGAGGGTGAGGGCCAGGGCGGTCAGTAGACGCTTCGGTGCCAACATGGGAGCGGTCTCTCGAAATCAAAGGGGGACTAAATGATAAGGACTACTATTTAGCTTCTCAAACTGAACCGGAGCCCGAGGCGTTACGAGATGTTGCTGAGGCATCGCCAGCGTGGGTTAAGAGCAGACGCGCGCCCACACATGTCCGCGCGGCCCCTGCGGGAGCCGCCGGTTGAGCGGTTCGACTACTCGCGATAGCGGTCAGGCCTTGGCCAGTTCCGGCAGGTCTCCACTGAGGCCCAACGCCTGGCGCACGAACAGCGCCTTGGCCTCGGGCATCTGGTCGACCATTTTCAGCCCGGTATTACGCAACCAGCGCAGCGGCAGAGGATCGGCCTGGAACAGCCGTTCGAAGCCTTCCATCGCCGCCATCAGTGCCAGGTTGTGCGGCATGCGCCGCCGCTCGTAACGGCTGAGCACCTTGGTGTCGGCCAGGCGTTCGCCACGGCTGGCCGCCTGCAGCAGCACCTCGGCCAGCACCGCGGCATCGAGGAAACCCAGGTTGACCCCCTGCCCGGCCAGCGGATGGATGGTATGGGCCGCGTCGCCGATCAGGGCCAGGCCTTGCGCCACGTAACGCTTGGCATGGCGCTGGCGCAAAGGCACGCAGAGCCGCGGATCGGCGCTCAACACCGCGCCCAGGCGGCCTTCGAAGGCGCGTTCCAGCTCACGGCAGAAGTCGCTGTCGTCCAGCGCCATCAGGCGTTCGGCCTCGCTGGGCGTGGTCGACCAGACGATCGAACACCAATCGTGCAGCCCGTCGCGCTCCAGCGGCAGGAACGCCAGCGGGCCGTTGTCGGTGAAACGCTGCCAGGCGGTCCTCTGGTGCGGCTCGGCGCAGCGCACGCTGGTGACGATGGCGTGGTGCAGGTAATCCCATTCGCGGGTAGCGCAGCCGGTCAGGCGCCGCACCGCCGAATTGGCGCCGTCGGCGGCGATTACCAGCGGGGCGCGCAGGCTGCGGCCATCGGCCAGGGTCAGCAGCCAGTCGTCGCCGGAACGGCGCATCTGCTCCAGGCGGGCATTGGCCAGCAGGCCGATGTCGCAGTTGTGCAGACGCTCCAGCAGCGCGTCCTGGACCACGCGATTTTCCACGATGTGGCCCAGCACCTCGGCATGCACGCTGGCAGCCGAGAAGTGAATCTGCCCGGTGCCGCTGCCATCCCAGACCTGCATCTCGGCATACGGGCTGCTGCGCCGCCGGGTCACCCCTTCCCAGACACCCAGGCGCTCGAGAATCCGCTGGCTGGCCACCGACAATGCGCTCACCCGCGGCTCGAACGGTGCTTCGTCGTCGAAGGGCTTGACCTTCAGCGGGCTGCCATCGAGCAGCAGCACTTCCAGGCCGCTGTCCTGCAACGCCAGCGCCAGGGCGCTTCCGACCATTCCGGCCCCGACAATCAGCAGATCTGCACGCATTTCCATGCTTTAAGCCTGTCTCGCTTGCGGCTTGAGCCGCACGTAAAGGGTTTTGTCGAACCGCGCTACCTGGCTGCCGACACTGTGCTGGATTTCCATGCCCGGTCGCGGGCTCAACCACTCACGCATCGGGACGGGTACCCAGGCCCATGGCTTGCCGCGCGAACCAGCGTTTGGCCGGTGGCAACAGGTCCAGGCCCAGCAGCCCGATATTGCGTCCCAGGGACACCAGCGGCAGCTTGCTGCCGAACAGCCGGGTGACCTGGTCGGAGAAGCCCACGGTCAGGTCCTGGTCCAGGCGCTGCCGCTCGCGGTAGGCCTGCAAGATACTGAAGTCGCCCGGCGGCGTCGGGCTGACCAGCAAGGCATCGGCCAGCGCCTGGGCGTCGCGCAACGACAGGTTGAAACCCTGCCCGGCAATCGGGTGCAGGCTATGGGCGGCGTTGCCCAGCACCACCAGGTGAGGACGCACCTGCTCCTCGGCCTCCACCAGCGCCAGCGGGTAAAGATGCCGCGCGCCGACCTGTTTCAGGGTTCCCAGGCGATAACCGAATACCCCCTGCAATTCGCTGAGGAAGCTGCGTTCGTCCAGCGCGGCCAGGCGCTGCGCGTCCATGCCCAGGCGGGTCCAGACCAGTGCGCAGCGGTTGTCCGGCAGCGGCAGCAGGGCCATCGGGCCGTCGTCGGTGAAGCGCTCGAAGGCCATGCCGTTATGGGCTTCGCTCGGGGTGATATTGGCGATCAGCGCGCTCTGGTTGTAGGGGCGCTTTTTCACCCCGATCCCCAGTTGCTCGCGCAGCCCGGAGCGACCGCCGTCGGCCAGTACCGCCAGTTCGCAATCCAGGCTGGTTTCATCGTTGAGGGTCAGGCGGTAGCCGTCTTCCAGCGGCTCCATGCGCATGACCTCGGCCGGGCAGCGCCAGCTCACCACGTCCTTGTCCAGCCCCTGCCACAGGCATTGGCCGAGCCAGGCGTTTTCCACCACATAACCCAGGGCGGGAACACCCTCTTCCATGGCCGACAGCCGCGCGGTGGAAAACCGCCCACGGTCGGAGACATGGATCTGTTTGATCGGCTCGGCGCGGCGGGAGATTTCCTGCCACACACCCAGCCGTTGATAGATCTGCCGCGCACCGAACGACAGCGCCGAAGAACGCGCATCGTAGCTGGGCTGATAGGTATCGCCCGGAGCGAACGGCTCGATCAGCACGATCTTCCAGCCACGTTCCTTGGCGCCGGCCTGCAAGGCCAGGGCCAGGCTGGCACCGACCAGGCCACCGCCAATGATCGCCAGATTGACCCGGTTCATGCTGCGTGGCTCCGGGCGGCGGCCATCAGGGCCTCGATCTCGGCCACGGTCTTGGGCACGCCACCGGTGAGAATTTCACAGCCTTGCTTGGTTACCACCACGTCATCCTCGATGCGCACGCCAATGCCGCGCCATTTCTTCGCCACGTTCTGATTGTCCGGCGCGATGTAGATGCCCGGCTCGACCGTCAGGGCCATGCCGACTTCCAGCACCCGCCATTCGCCGCCGACCTTGTACTCGCCGACGTCATGCACATCCATGCCCAGCCAGTGGCCGGCGCGGTGCATGTAAAACGCCTTGTAGGCTTCGCTGGCGATCAACTCGTCCACCTCGCCTTCGAGCAGACCCAGCTTGACCAGCCCGGCGGTGATCACCCTGACGGTCGCCTCATGGGCCTGGTTCCAGTGCTTGTTCGGCGCGATCTCGGCAAAGGCGGCTTCCTGGGCGGCCAGCACCAGCTCGTAGATCGCCTTCTGCTCGGCGGAAAACTTGCCGTTCACCGGCCAGGTGCGGGTGATATCGCTGGCATAACAATCAATCTCGCAACCGGCGTCGATCAGCACCAGATCGCCGTCCTTGAGCAACGCGTCGTTCTGCTGGTAATGCAGGATGCAGCTGTTGCGCCCGGCGGCGACGATCGAGCCGTAGGCCGGCATCTTCGCCCCGCCCCGGCGGAACTCGTAGTCCAGCTCGGCTTCCAGGCTGAACTCGTACAGGCCGGCGCGGCTGGCCTGCATGGCCCGGATATGGGCCTGGGCGGAAATCCGCGCGGCCTCGCGCATCACCTTCACTTCCGCCGCCGATTTATACAGGCGCATGTCGTGCAGCAGATGATCCAGGGCAACGAATTCGTTCGGCGGCTGGGCGCCCAGGTGCGCCTTGGAGCGGATCACGTTGATCCATTCCATCAGGTGGCGATCGAACTCGGGGTTGCTGCCCATGGCCGAATACACCCGGTCACGGCCTTCGATAAGGCCCGGCAGGATGTCGTCGATATCGGTAATGGGGAAGGCATCGTCGGCGCCGTAATCGCGGATCGCGCCCTCCTGGCCAGCCCGCAGGCCGTCCCAGAGTTCGCGCTCGGCATTACGCTCGCGGCAGAACAGGATGTACTCGCCATGCTCGCGACCGGGCATCAGCACGATCACCGCCTGGGGTTCGGGGAAACCGCTGAGGTACTGGAAATCGCTGTCCTGGCGGTAGACATGCTCGACGTCGCGGTTGCGGATCGCCACCGCGGCAGCCGGCAGGATCGCGATGCTGTTGGGTTCCATCTGCGCCATGAGCGCCTTGCGGCGGCGGGTGTATTCCGATTTCGGGATATGGATCATGGGCAGACGGATTTCCCTATCGCGATCAGTGCAGAGAAGGCTTGGCGGCCGGTTCAACCGTCTTGTTGGTCTCGGTGAACAGCAGCAGCGGGGCGACCCGCAGGTATTCCATCACTTCCATGTAGTCGCTTTCGCCGTCGTCGGACTCTTCCAGCGCGTCCTGTACCTGGGCGATCGCCGCCAGGTCCTGCAGCACTTCCGTGGCCTCGGTGCTCAGGGCACTGCTGTCGCGGGAGTTCAGGCCGAAGCCGGTGAGGAAACCCTGGCACCACTGACCCAGGGCCGCGGCGCGCTCGGCCAGCGGGGCGTCGTCGGTGGGCAGCAGCAGGACGACGGTCATGTCGTCGCTGGTCAGCTCGCCCTTGACCATTTCCTGCAGGCCGATCAAGGCGTTGCGAACATTGTCCTGCGGCTCGCCTTCGAGCAGCTCGGCGGCGTCGATCAGCCAGCCGTCGACTTCGAAGCCGGCGCCGGCGCAGCTGCGACCCAGCAACAGGCCATGCAATTCGGCGGGCGAGACAGGGTGACCGCTGCTGCTGAGCAGGGTGGCGAAGGCGTTGTACGGGGAATTCTGAATGGGCATGGGTAGCTAGGCGCCAAGCGGCGCAATGTCTAGAATGGAGGCCTTGTATCCTAGCATCGGCAGACGCGCCAAGACCATCGAGGCCGTCAACTCGTTTGCCCAGGCAGTTGCCACTCATCAGACAAATCCAGTGGGATCCAATGGAAGACACCGATCTGCAAGCGCTGATGGCTAGACTCGAACTGCTAATTGGCCGGGTCGAGCAACTAAAGAGTCAAAACGCACTCTTATTAGCTCAGGAAAAGACTTGGCGCGAGGAACGCGCGCACCTCATTGAAAAAAACGAAATCGCCCGGCGTAAGGTCGAATCGATGATTTCGCGCCTCAAGGCCCTGGAGCAAGACTCATGAGTTCAAGCAATAGCGTTACTGTGCAGATCCTCGACAAAGAGTATTCGATCATCTGCCCCCAGGAAGAACGTAGCAATCTGGTGAGCGCCGCCCGGTACCTGGATGGCAAGATGCGCGAGATCCGCAGCAGCGGCAAAGTCATTGGCGCCGATCGTATCGCGGTGATGGCCGCCCTCAATATCACCCACGATCTGCTGCACAAGCAGGACCGCCCTGACGTGCAAGCCAGCGGTTCGACCCGCGAACAGGTGCGCGACCTGCTCGAGCGCGTGGATCTGGTGCTCGCCACCGACACCGATACAACCAAGGCTGATTCCTGAGGGTGGTTGCGGTATAATCCCCACCACTCCCTGGGGTGCTTGCCAGTTGGCGATGTCCCTGAGCCGATTCGCACTACCCTGGAAGTTGCACGTTGGGCCGGTGTGCATGTCCGCTAGACGGAAAGCCTTAACGCCTACTGCATCTTCCGCCTTGAACTTTCGGGTTCAAGGGCTAAGTCGACAGCGGTTCATCCGGGGAGCCTGAATTCCAGACCAATGCCAGCTATGCAAATAGCTGGCATTGTTTTTTTGGGGCTCCGTTTTTTTCGGCTCTGTTTTTTTCGATCAGGGGTTATTTGGTACGCTGTCCTGCCGTACCCCTCCCGGACCCGAGCGACCATGACCGAACCGGCGCCGCTTTCCCGCCCGCAACTTCGACGCATACTGCGCAAAGCCCGCCGCGCCCTCACCGCCAGCGAACAACGCCAGGCCTCTCGTGCGCTGTATCGGCAACTGGCGCAGCATCCGCTGTTCCGCCGCGCCAGGCACATCTCCCTTTACCTGCCCATGGACGGTGAAATCGACCCGCGCCCGCTGCTGCTTGCCGCGCAACGCCGGGGCAAGGCGACTTATCTGCCGGTGCTCAGCGCCTGGCCACGGACCAAGATGGTGTTTCAGCGGGTTCGCCCCGGGGAGAAACTGCGCCCCAACCGCTTCCGCATTCCCGAGCCACGGGTGAGCCTGGCCCGGCAACGCAAGGTCTGGGCCCTGGACCTGGTGCTGTTGCCGCTGGTCGGCTTCGATGAGGCGGGTGGACGCCTGGGAATGGGCGGTGGTTTCTATGATCGCAGCCTGGCCTATCTGGCGCGGCGCAAAAGCTGGCGCAAGCCGACGCTACTGGGGCTGGCCCACGAATGTCAGAAAGTCGCGAAACTGGATCAGGCGAGCTGGGACGTACCGCTGCAAGGAACGGTGACTGACAAGAAATGGTATTTCGCGAAATAGGCGCCACCAGGAGAAAGCGGCGCCTTGGAAGGAATCAACGCTTGTAAGGCTGCTGCTGTTGCGCGAGCTCGACCGGTGCGTCGGTCTTGTTGGCCCACAGGCTCTGCGCATAACCGGTTGTCACTACGCCCAAACCGAACAAAATAACCAAAATCCATAGTAAATCCGGTTTGCGTTGCATCGATTGCCCCCCTCAGGCAAATCCCACACGATGACAGCGACGGTTTCCATAACAGGCCGTGCAGCAGCGTCAAGCTTAAAATCCCGGCATTCTGCGATAAGGTGAACCGACACGCAAATGCTGACGTCAACCGACTGTCGGTTTGTCATAAAATTGCCCGACAACTTGCCCACGTCCCTCTGGAGAGCACAGAAAATGGCCTATTGGCTGATGAAATCCGAACCGGAAGAACTCTCGATCGAGGGCCTGGCGCTCAAGAAACAGGCGCGCTGGGACGGCGTACGCAACTACCAGGCACGAAACTTCCTGCGCAGCATGGCGGTGGGTGACCAATTCTTCTTTTATCACTCCAGCTGTCCCGAACCGGGCATCGCCGGGATTGGCCGGATCATCGAGGCCGCCTACCCCGACCCGACCGCCCTGGAACCGGAAAACCCGCATTTCGATCCCAAGGCCAGCGCCGAGAAAAATGCCTGGAGCGCCGTCGATGTCGCCCATGTCGAAACCTTCCCCAAGGTGCTGCGCCTGGATTATCTGAAGCAGCAAACTGCCCTCGCCGAGCTGCCCCTGGTGCAGAAAGGCAGCCGGCTGTCCGTGATGCCAGTGACCGCCGAACAGTGGGCGGCAGTACTCGTGCTGCGCTGAACAGGCCGCAATCGATACTCAGGCAGGCATCCCGCGCACATCGTACTAGGCTTGCCCGTTCAGTTGACGGACATCAAGTCGCCCAGCGGCTTGAGCCGCCAGACTAGGACGCTATAGCCGCAGGGATGCCCCCCCAATGCCGACGAATCACCGCTCCTCCCGCCTTTTTGCCTTCGCCCTGCTGGCATTGCTGCTGATCGCGGGCGGCTTTGGTTACTGGAAATCCACCCTGGACCGCCTGCCCGAAGGCCTGAGCATGGGCAACGGCCGGCTTGAAGCCACCGAAGTGCAGATCGCCAGCAAGACGCCCGGACGCCTGGCCGAAGTGCTCGTCGACGAAGGCGACAAAGTGTCCAAGGGCCAATTGCTGGCCCGCATGGACACCCGCACCCTGGAGGCCCAGCGCGCCCAGGCCGAGGCCGACGTGGTGCGCACCCGGGAAAACCTCGCGGCGGCCGAAGCCAATGTGCATCTGCGCCAGAGCGAACTGCTGCTGGCCAACCAGGAACTCAAGCGCTCCCGGGAACTGTTCAACCGTGGTTACGCCAGCCAGCAGATCATCGACCAGCAGCAGGCGCGCCTGAACACCGGCAACGCCGCCGTCCAGGCAGCCCAGGCCCAGGTCGCCGCAGTGCGCGCCGCCATTGGCTCGGCCAAGGCCATGGTCGCCCAGCTGACCAGCGAGATCGACGACAGCAGCCTGCGCGCGCCCATCGACGGCATCATCCAACTGCGTCTGGCTGAACCGGGCGAGGTGCTGGGCGCCGGCGGCCGGGTGTTGCTGCTGATCGACCCGAGCGACCAGTACATGAACCTCTACCTGTCCGCCTCGGTGACCGGCCGCCTGGCTGTCGGCAGCGAGGCACGGATCCTGCTCGACGCCCTGCCTGATCAGCCGCTGCCGGCGAAGATCAGCTTTGTCGCGGCCAAGTCCCAATTCACCCCCAAGGAAGTGGAAACCCGCGATGAGCGCCAAAAACTGGTGTTCCGCGTCAAGCTGCGGCTGACCCAACCCAGCGCCGTACCGCAGGCCAAGCCGGGTATGCCCGGCGCCGGTTACGTGCGTACCGCGACCGTGGCCTGGCCGGCCAACCTGCAATGAACGAACTGGCGCTGCAGGCCACGGGCATCAACCACCGTTATGGCTCGCAACAGGCCCTGGTCGACCTCGCCTTCAGCCTGCCCGGCGGCACCCGCTGCGGATTGATCGGCCCGGATGGCGCCGGCAAGTCGAGCCTGCTGGGCTTGATCGCCGGGGTGAAGAAGCTGCAGCAGGGCCAACTGCAGGTGCTCGGCGGCTCCATCGAGCAACGCCGCCATCGCAACAGCCTGTACGCGCGGATTGCCTTCATGCCCCAGGGCCTGGGCGGCAACCTGTATCCCGAGCTGTCGATCGAGGAAAACATCCGCTTCTTCGCCACCCTGTTCGGCCTGTCGAAGACCGAATGCGAACAGCGCATGCACAACCTGTTGCTGGCCACCGACCTGCTGCGTTTCGCCGAACGGCCCGCGGGCAAGCTGTCCGGCGGGATGAAGCAGAAGCTCGGGCTGTGCTGCGCATTGATCCATGAGCCCGACCTGCTGATCCTCGACGAACCCACCACTGGCGTCGATCCGCTGTCCCGCCGGCGCTTCTGGGAACTGGTGGACGAGGTTCGCCGCCAGCGCCCGCAACTGACACTGCTGGTGGCCACCGCCTATATGGAGGAAGCCGAGCAGTTCGAGCACTGCCTGATGCTCGACCGCGGCCGGCTGATTGCCCAGGGCTTGAGCCGGGAACTGGCCATCGCCACGCCCAGTGGCAAGCTCGACGATGCCTTCACCCACTTTCAAGGCGACAGTGGGCACGACAACCAGCCGCTGGTGATCCCGCCAAGAACCACGGACAACCAGCAAATTGCTATCGAAGCCCATGAGCTGACCCTGCGTTTCGGCGACTTCACGGCCGTGAACAAGGTCAGCTTCGCCATTGGCCGGGGTGAGATTTTCGGCTTTCTCGGCTCCAACGGCTGCGGCAAGACCACCACCATGAAGGTCCTGACCGGGTTGATGCCGGCCACCGAGGGCAGCGCCAAACTGCTGGGCAACCCGGTGGACGCCAGGGACCTGGCCACCCGCAAGCGCGTGGGTTTCATGTCCCAGAGCTTTTCGCTGTACGGCGAACTCAGCGTGCGCCAGAACCTGGTGCTGCACGCCCGGCTGTTCGACCTGCCCAAGGCCGAGAGCGGCCCGCGGATCGAAGAGTTGATCCGCCGCTTCGCTCTCCAGGAGATCGCCGACCAACCCTCCGGCGCCCTGCCCCTGGGCTTGCGTCAACGCCTGTCCCTGGCGGTGGCGGTGCTGCACCGTCCGGAAGTGTTGATTCTCGACGAACCGACCTCGGGCGTGGACCCGGCGGCCCGCGACGACTTCTGGCGGCTGTTGATCGAGCTGTCGCGGGAACAGGGGGTAACGATCTTCCTGTCCACCCACTTCATGAACGAAGCCCAGCGCTGCGACCGCATCTCGCTGATGCACGCCGGCAAGGTACTGGCCTGCGATACACCGGCCGCCCTGCAGCAACAGTTCGCCGGCGAAACCCTGGAAGCCGCTTTTGTCCGCTGCCTGGAAGACGCCCAGGGCACGCCGGAACCTGCTCCCCCGGCGACCGCCCAGCCCGAAGTCAGCAGCGCCATTCACAGCGACAGTCGGCATTTCAGCCTGGCGCGCCTGGTCGCCGTGGCCACCCGCGAAGGCAAGGAGCTGTTGCGCGACCGGGTGCGCCTGGGCTTCGCCTTGCTCGGGGCGCTGTTCATGATGGTGATCTTTGGCTACGGCATTTCCCTGGACGTGGAAAACCTCGCCTTCGCCGTCTACGACCAGGACCAGACCCCGCAAAGCCGCGCCTACCTGGAAGCCTTCCGCAGCTCCCGCTACTTCAAGGAGCAGCAGCCGATCCGCGACGCCGCCGAACTGCATCGGCGCCTGCAACGCTCGGAGATCAAGCTGGCCCTGGAGATTCCCCCCGGTTTCGGTCGCGACCTGTACGCCGGGCGCCAGCCCGCGGTGGCTGCCTGGCTCGACGGCGGCATGCCGTTTCGCGCCGAGACCAGCCGCAACTATGTCGAGGCGGTGCATCAGGCCAATATCGAATTGCTCGCCGAACACAGCAGCCCGGCCCTGGGGCGAGCACCCGCGGCCCGGCTGGAAACGCGCTTTCGCTACAACCAGGACGTGGTCAGCGTGAATGCCATCGGCCCCGGGGTGATGGCGCTGATCCTGGCGTTCATCCCGGCGATGCTCACGGCGCTGGGCATCGTGCGCGAGAAGGAGCTGGGTTCGATCACCAACTTCTACGCCACGCCACTCAAGCGCCTGGAGTTTCTCCTGGGCAAACAGGCGCCCTACCTGGGCCTGAGCCTGATCAACCTGGCGCTGCTGGTGGCGATGAACCGCTGGCTGTTCGGCGTGCCCTTCAAGGGCAGCGGCCTGACCCTGGCCTTCGGCGGCCTGCTGTATGTGCTCGCCACCACCAGCCTGGGCCTGCTGATTTCCGCGTTCACCCGTACCCAGATCGCGGCGATCCTCGGCACCATGATCATCACCAGCCTGCCGACCATCCAGTTCTCCGGGCTGATCGTGCCGCGCTCGTCGCTGGACGGCGCCGCGGCGCTGATGGGGCAGCTGTTCCCCGCCGGTTACTTCCTCGACATTGCCGTCGGCACCTTCACCAAGGCCCTGGACCTGCGCCAGCTGTGGCCGCAGTGCCTGGCGCTGTTCGGGTTCTTCCTCGGGTTCACCGGGCTGAGCCTGGCGATGCTGAAAAAACAGGAGGCCTGATGCACCGGTTCAGCCACATCCTGCGCCTGGGCCTCAAGGAGCTCACCAGCCTGCGACACGACAGCGTGTTGCTGCTGTTTCTGCTGTACGCCTTCACCGTGGCCATCTACATGCCGGCGGCCGGTTCGGTGATCGGCGTGCACAACGCCAGCGTGGCGCTGGTGGACGAAGACCACAGCCAGCTCTCGCGCCAGCTGGCCGAGGCCCTGCAACCACCGGAATTCCAGAGCCCGGTGCAGTTGCCCTACGACCAGTTGGACCAGGTCCTGGACAACGGCCAGTTCACCTTCGTCATCAATGTGCCGGCCAACTTCCAGAGCGATCTGCTGGCCGGGCGCCAACCCAGCGTGCAAGTGAATGTCGACGCCACGGCCATGAGCCAGGCCTTCATGGGCGCCGGTTATATCGGGCGGATTTTCCAGCGTGAACTGCTCAACTACAGCCAGGCCGACCCGGCGAGCCGGATGCCCGCACTGCTGACCAGTCGCGCGCTGTTCAACACCAATCTGCAGGGCGGCTGGTTTCTCGCGGTGATCCAGATCGTCAACAACATCACCATCCTGGCCATTGTCCTGACCGGCACGGCGCTGCTACGCGAACGCGAGCACGGCACCCTCGACCATCTGCTGGTGCTGCCGCTGACGGCCCTGGAGATCATGCTGGCGAAGATCTGGAGCAACATGCTGGTGGTGGTGCTCTGCACCTGGATGTCGCTGGAGGTGATCGTCAAGGGCGTGCTGGGCGTGCCGCTGGCCGGCTCGTTGGCGCTGTTCCTCGCGGTGACCGGGCTTTACCTGTTCGCCAGCACCGCGCTGGGGATCTTTCTCGCCACGCTGGCGCGTTCGACCCCGCAATTCGGACTGCTGGCGATTCCGGTGATCATCCCGATGTTGCTGCTGTCGGGCGGCAGTACCCCGCTGGACAGCATGCCCCAGTGGCTGCAATGGGTGATGCAGGGCTCGCCGTCGACCCACTTCGTCAGCCTCAGCGCCGCGATTCTGTTTCGCGACGCCGGCATCGAGGTGGTCTGGCCAGACCTGCTGGCCCTGGCAGTGATCGGCCTGCTGTTCTTCGGCATCGCCTTGGCGCGGTTCCGCAAGAGCCTGGCGTCCTGAGGTTGCCTCAGGGTGCCAACTTGCAGGAGCGAGCTTGCTCGCGATCAGCCGCCAGGCTGAAATGCGGCGGAGCTTGCAATATCGCTATCGCGAGCCAGCTCGCTCCTACAGATCCAGCATTACTGGATGATCAGGTTGTTGAACAGCAGGTCTTCCACCACCGGCTTGCCGGTTTCGTCGTTCATCACCTGCTGGGTCTGCTTCAGGGCTTCCTGGCGCAGTTTTTCCTTGGCTTCGACGTTGTTCATGGTTTCCGTGGTCTGCTGGGCGAACAGTGCCACCAGCTGGTTGCGGATCAACGGTTCGTTGGCCTTCACCGCCTGGGCGGCGGCATCGCCGGTCACCCGCAGGGCGACGTCGGCCTTGTAGACCTTGAGCTTCGGGCCACCATCCAGACCGTAGTTGCCCACGAACGGCGGGTTCAGGCTGATGTAACTGACTTTCGGTGCTTCGCCCTCTTTGGCTTCCTCGGCCATGGCTGCCATTGGCAGAGACAGGGCCAGCATCAACATGATCCACGCTTTCACAGTTCGCTCCTTATCCGGTAGGCGGTCTAGCATAAAGGCCCCTGCGCCCGTGCCCAAGCACAAAGCTTATGGCTGGCTATCAGGCCGGGGCATGCTCGTTGACCGCGTTATTCACCCACCTACACTTATCGGCCATCACTCCCAAAGGAATAGCCCTGATGAAAGCCGTGCTGTGCAAAGCCTTCGGCCCCGCCGAAACGCTGGTGCTGGAAGACGTCGCGAGTCCTGTGCCGAAGAAGAACGAGATCCTGCTGCAGGTGCACGCGGCCGGGGTGAACTTCCCGGACACGCTGATCATCGAGGGCAAATACCAGTTCAAGCCGCCCTTTCCGTTCTCGCCCGGTGGCGAGGCCGCGGGGGTGGTCGGCGCCGTCGGCGAGAAGGTGGGCCACCTCAAGGTCGGCGACCGGGTCATGGCGCTGACCGGCTGGGGCAGCTTTGCCGAGGAAGTGGCGGTACCGGGCTACAACGTGCTGCCGATTCCACCGTCGATGGACTTCAACACCGCCGCCGCCTTCAGCATGACCTACGGCACCTCGATGCATGCCCTCAAGCAACGCGGCAACCTGCAGCCGGGTGAAACCTTGCTGGTGCTCGGCGCTTCCGGCGGTGTCGGCCTCGCGGCGGTGGAAATCGGCAAAGCCATGGGCGCCCGGGTCATCGCCGCCGCCAGCAGCGCCGAGAAACTCGCGGTGGCCAAGGCCGCCGGCGCCGACGAATTGATCAACTACAGCGAAACCAGCCTGAAGGACGAGATCAAGCGCCTGACCGACGGCCAGGGCGCCGATGTGATCTACGACCCGGTCGGCGGCGACCTGTTCGACCAGGCCATCCGCGCCATCGCCTGGAACGGCCGGCTGCTGGTGGTGGGTTTCGCCAGCGGGCGCATTCCCGAACTGCCGGTCAACCTGGCGCTGCTCAAGGGCGCTGCGGTGATCGGCGTGTTCTGGGGTTCGTTCGCCCAGCGCCAGCCCCAGGACAACGCGGCGAACTTCCAGCAGCTGTTCGGCTGGTTCGCCGAAGGCAAGTTGAAACCGCTGGTCTCGCAGGTCTACCCGCTGAGCAACGCCGCCAGCGCCATCAACGATCTTGGCCAGCGCAAGGCGGTGGGCAAGGTGGTGGTCCAGGTTCGCTGAACCTCCCCCTTTTCTTTATGTAGGAGCGAGCTTGCTCGCGATAGCGGTGTGACAGTCGACTTCATTGCTGACTGTCGGATCGCCATCGCGAGCAAGCTCGCTCCTACACAGAAGCATCAGGTACGTCCTCCACTTATCTTTAAGCGACATGTTCGTAAAAGAACATGCAAATGCTCCTGCGTTGCGTGCCCCCAGATAAGATGCAGTGCTATTTTCGGTAACGAAACTGTAACATTCGCATCCGCAGTCAAAACAAGAAATTTGGAGCTCTTGAATGTTTGCTTTCTTTCGACCTGCCGCACATCAGGCGCCCCTGCCTGACGAAAAAATAGACAGTACCTACCGCCGCCTGCGCTGGCAGATCTTCGCCGGGATCTTCATCGGTTACGCCGGCTACTACCTGCTGCGCAAGAACTTCTCCCTGGCCATGCCGTACCTGATCGAAGAGGGTTACACCCGCGGTCAGCTGGGCCTGGCCATGTCGGCGATCGCCATCGCCTACGGCCTGTCCAAGTTCCTCATGGGCCTGGTGTCCGACCGCTCCAACCCGCGCTACTTCCTGCCCTTCGGCCTGTTGGTGTCGGCCGGGGTGATGTTCATTTTCGGTTTCGCGCCCTGGGCCACGTCCAGCGTGACCATGATGTTCATCCTGCTGTTCATCAACGGCTGGGCCCAGGGCATGGGCTGGCCGCCAAGCGGACGGACCATGGTGCACTGGTGGTCGCAGAAGGAACGCGGCGGCGTGGTTTCGGTATGGAACGTGGCGCACAACGTCGGCGGCGGCCTGATCGGCCCGCTGTTCCTGCTCGGCATGGGCTGGTTCAACGACTGGCACGCGGCGTTCTACGTCCCGGCCGCCGTGGCCCTGATGGTGGCGCTGTTCGCCTTCGTCACCATGCGCGATACCCCGCAATCGGTCGGCCTGCCGCCGATCGAGAAGTACAAGAACGACTACCCGGAAGGCTACGACGCCAGCCACGAAGAAGAATTCAGCGCCAAGGAAATCTTCGTCAAATACGTGCTGCGCAACAAAATGCTCTGGTACATCGCCATGGCCAACGTCTTCGTCTACCTGCTGCGCTACGGCGTACTCGACTGGGCGCCAACCTACCTCAAGGAAGCCAAGCACTTCACCGTGGATAAAACCTCGTGGGCGTACTTCTTCTACGAGTGGGCGGGGATTCCGGGCACGCTGCTGTGCGGCTGGATGTCGGACAAGATCTTCCGCGGCAACCGTGGCCTGACCGGCATGGTGTTCATGGCCCTGGTGACCGTGGCGACCCTGGTGTACTGGCTGAACCCGGCCGGCAACCCGACCATCGACATGATCGCGCTGTTCTCCATCGGCTTCCTGATCTATGGCCCGGTGATGCTGATCGGCCTGCAGGCCCTGGAACTGGCGCCGAAGAAAGCCGCCGGCACCGCTGCGGGCTTCACCGGTCTGTTCGGTTATTTGGGTGGTTCGGTCGCGGCCAGCGCGGCGATGGGCTACACCGTGGACCACTTCGGCTGGGACGGCGGTTTTGTCCTGCTGGTAGGCGCCTGCCTGCTGTCGATGGCCTTCCTGGCCCCGACCCTGTGGCACAAACAGGTCGCCAGCCAGAGTCGCGAAGCCATTGCCTAATGGGTGGCTGACTTACAGCGCTTGAGCCGCGCCTCCAGATTACGGTCTGGCATGGCGTGGCTACGCAGGGCGTGCACGGTCTGCTCGACATAATCGCGAGTAGTGCCGTAGCGCCCGCAGGCGTTTTCAAATACCTGGCTCAGCACATGGTCCGGCAGGTTGCCGGCATAGCTGGGCAGGTGTCGCTCCAGAACGAACCCCAGGGCCTGAACCCGGCTACCGTCTTCAAGACGGCAGTTGAGCCAGTGCGGGCGATAGGACGGGTATGGCATCTCGCGCTGCCACAGCGCATACAGCGAGGTTTCCAGCTGCTCTTGCGGCAGGCGGTAGGCGAAGCCACTGCAGGAACCGCCACGATCCAGGCCAAAGACCAGCCCCGGCTTCTCCGGCGTGCCACGGTGCTCGTGGGACCACAGGTACAGACCGCGATGGTAGCCATGCACCCGCCCGCGCATGCGCTCGACCGCCGAACATTCAGGACGCCAGATCAGCGAACCGTAGGCAAACAGCCAGACCGGCCCGCCCTTGTGGCGCGCCATGGTGGACTGCATCGAGCTGAGAAGCTGTTCGTGGGTGAGCTGCGGCCCCAGGTCGAGCCGCGGAGGGTAAGCCAGATTCAAAAAACTGGATTCAATGGCTGTCATGGCGAATAGCGTTCGGCTCCCCGCGTATAAAGAATTACTTAATAGAACGCACGGCTGTAACTCCAAGACACATATGTTTCAAGGCAAGTTAAGTGCCATCGAAGAGTTTTAACTTTCAATAATGCGTGACATATAACCTACCGGTATTTATCTAATTAAATAAATACCGATGGGCTATATAGGAAGTTATAACGAGGGACAGCCCCGAGAACTCAGGACCGAGGGGCGTAGGCAAATACATCGGCGCGCATCTGGTGCGCATCCATGCCCGCTTCGACCAGCGCGTCGAGGGTCGCGTAGATCATCGCAGGCGAGCCGCTGGCGTAGACATGCACCGCCGACAGGTCGGCTATATCCTCGCTCACCGCCTCGTGCAGCATGCCGCAGCGCCCTTCCCAGCCACAGAGGTCGCTGACCACCTTGTGCAGGAACAGGTTGGGCAGCTTTTTCCATTCGTCCCAGTGTTCGATCTGGTAGAAGTCGTCCGGCCGGCGCACGCCCCAGTACAGGTGCACCGGGTATTTGAAGCCCTTGGCCCGGCAATGCTCGATCAGGCTGTGCATCTGCGCCATGCCGGTGCCAGCGGCGATCAGCACCAGCGGCCCGTCCGGCAGCTCGGCCAGGTGGGTATCGCCAAACGGCAGCTCGACGCGCACGTTGCCATTGCGCTGCAACTGTTCGATCAGGCTTTGTGCACTGCTTTCGCGCACCAGTACGTGCAGCTCCAGATCGCGCCCGGCGTGCGGCGCCGAGGCCAGGGAGAACGCCGACTTCTCGCCATTCTCCCGCTCGAGCATCAGGTACTGGCCAGCGTGATAACGCGGTGGCTTGCCGGCGGGCGCCCGCAGGCGGACCCGCCAGACATCGCCGCCGATTTCCAGACACTCGGTGACCTGACACGACAGACTGCGCACCGGCAGCTCTCCCAGCGCAAGGACGCCATCCCACAGCACGATGCAGTCTTGCAGCGGCTCTGCAATGCAAGTGTAGAACTCGCCATGATCGCGCACCTCGCCGGCCTGTAGGACGCGGCCCTCCACCAGCAGGGCGCAGCACACATGACAGTTGCCATTGCGGCAGCTTTGCGGGCATTCATAGCCCAGGCGCCGCGCCGCATCGAGAATCCGCTCGCCGGGCAGCGTCTCAAGCACCGCTCCGGAGGGCTGCAAGGTTACACGCATCAATCTATTCCTAACTGATTCCAGATGGCATCGATCCGGCGGGTCACTGCCTCATCCTTGACGATCACCCGGCCCCACTCGCGGGTGGTTTCACCGGGCCATTTATGCGTGGCATCGAGCCCCATCTTCGAGCCCAGGCCGGAGACCGGCGAGGCGAAGTCGAGGTAGTCGATCGGCGTGTTATCGATCATCACCGTATCGCGCTTGGGGTCCATGCGCGTGGTAATGGCCCAGATCACGTCGTTCCAGTCGCGCGCGTTGATATCGTCGTCAGTGACGATAACGAACTTGGTGTACATGAACTGTCGCAAAAACGACCAGACACCGAGCATTACCCGCTTGGCGTGGCCGGGGTACTGCTTCTTCATGGTCACCACCGCCATGCGGTACGAGCAGCCTTCGGGCGGCAGGTAGAAATCGGTGATTTCCGGGAACTGTTTCTGCAGGATAGGCACGAATACTTCGTTCAGCGCCACGCCGAGAATCGCCGGCTCATCCGGCGGACGACCGGTGTAGGTACTGTGGTAGATCGGCTTGATCCGGTGGGTGATGCGCTCGACGGTGAACACCGGGAAGCTGTCGACTTCGTTGTAGTAGCCAGTGTGGTCGCCATACGGGCCTTCATCGGCCATCTCGCCCGGATGGATCACCCCTTCCAGGATGATTTCCGCAGTGGCCGGCACTTGCAGGTCGTTGCCGCGGCATTTCACCAGCTCGGTGCGGTTGCCCCGCAGCAGGCCGGCGAAGGCGTATTCGGAGAGGCTGTCCGGCACCGGCGTCACGGCGCCGAGGATGGTCGCCGGATCGGCGCCCAGGGCCACGGACACCGGGAACGGCTGGCCCGGGTGCTTCTCGCACCATTCGCGGTAATCCAGCGCGCCGCCACGGTGGCTCAACCAGCGCATGATCACCTTGTTGCGGCCAATCACCTGCTGGCGATAGATACCGAGGTTCTGCCGGTCCTTGTTCGGCCCCTTGGTGACGGTCAGGCCCCAGGTGATCAGCGGACCGACATCGCCCGGCCAGCAGGTCTGCACCGGCAGCATCGCCAGGTCGACGTCATCGCCTTCGATGACCACTTCCTGGCAGATCGCGTCCTTGACGACTTTTGGTGCCATGGAAATGATCTTGCGAAAGATCGGCAGCTTCGACCAGGCATCCTTGAGCCCCTTGGGTGGCTCGGGCTCCTTGAGGAACGCCAGCAGCTTGCCGATTTCCCGCAGTTCGCTGACCGCCTCGGCGCCCATGCCCAGCGCCACGCGCTCCGGGGTGCCGAACAGGTTGCCCAGCACCGGAATGTCGTAGCCGGTGGGATTTTCAAACAGCAGGGCCGGACCTTTGGCACGCAAGGTGCGATCGCAGACCTCGGTCATTTCCAGCACTGGGGACACCGGAACCTGGATGCGCTTGAGTTCGCCGCGCTGTTCCAGACCGCTGATAAAGTCGCGCAAGTCGCGATACTGCATGCGTGAGCCTCGTTTTGGCCGTGGCGTTCGGGGCTGGCAGTTTAGCGCCGAACCCGACTGTTCAGAACAGTGAACTGCCGTTCATCAATAATCGGATAGCAAAAAGCCGGGTTTCCCCGGCTTTTGCGGTCCCGCTCGACTTACTTGCGTTTCATCGACAGGAAGAACTCATCGTTGGTCTTGGTCTGTTTCAGCTTGTCGACCAGGAACTCGATGGCGGCGACTTCATCCATCGGATGCAGCAACTTGCGCAGGATCCACATGCGCTGCAGCTCGTCGTCGGCAGTCAGCAACTCTTCGCGGCGGGTGCCGGAACGGTTGATGTTGATGGCCGGGAATACACGCTTCTCGGCGATCTTGCGGTCCAGGGGCAGCTCCATGTTGCCGGTACCCTTGAACTCTTCGTAGATCACTTCGTCCATCTTCGAGCCGGTCTCGACCAGCGCCGTGGCGATGATGGTCAGCGAGCCGCCTTCTTCGATGTTCCGCGCGGCGCCGAAGAAACGCTTCGGTTTTTCCAGGGCGTGGGCATCGACACCACCGGTCAGCACCTTGCCGGAGCTCGGGATCACGGTGTTGTAGGCACGGGCCAGACGGGTGATGGAGTCGAGCAGGATCACCACGTCTTTCTTGTGTTCGACCAGACGCTTGGCCTTCTCGATCACCATCTCGGCAACCTGCACGTGGCGGGTCGGCGGTTCGTCGAAGGTGGAGGCGACCACTTCGCCGCGCACGGTGCGCTGCATCTCGGTCACTTCTTCCGGACGTTCGTCGATCAGCAGCACGATCAGATGAACTTCAGGGTTGTTACGGGTGATGTTCGACGCGATGTTCTGCAGCATGATGGTCTTGCCCGCTTTCGGCGGAGCAACGATCAGGCCGCGCTGGCCTTTACCGATCGGGGCGCACAGGTCGATGACACGACCGGTCAGGTCTTCGGTGGAGCCGTTGCCGGCTTCCATCTTCATGCGCACGGTCGGGAACAGCGGCGTCAGGTTTTCGAACAGGATCTTGTTCTTCGCGTTCTCGGGACGATCGTAGTTGATCGTGTCGACCTTCAGCAGTGCGAAGTAACGCTCGCCTTCCTTTGGAGGGCGGATCTTGCCAACGATGGTGTCACCGGTGCGCAAGTTGAAACGACGGATCTGGCTCGGGGAGACGTAGATATCGTCTGGGCCGGCCAGATAGGAGGCGTCGGAGGAGCGAAGAAAGCCGAAGCCGTCCTGGAGGATCTCCAGCACGCCATCACCGGAGATTTCCTCGCCGCTTTTAGCGTGCTTTTTCAGCAGGGAGAAAATCACGTCCTGCTTGCGCGAACGGGCCATATTTTCTATGCCCATCTGTTCGGCCAATTCGAGCAGTTCGGTAATCGGCTTTTGCTTGAGTTCAGTCAGATTCATATAGGAATGACGTAATCATTTATGGAGGGGGGAAATTAAGCTTTTGGCTTAATGATGCCGCGCCGCGGAGAAGGCGACAGGATCGCGTACTTATTCGAAAAGGAGAGCGTCGGCGACGGCTTGCAGGGGGCAGAGGAGAAACCAGTGCGGGGCCGAATGTAACACCTGAGTTTCTGAGCGTCTAGCCCTGAATAATGAAAAAGCCCCGCTATTTACGGGGCTTTTTTGATGCGATTTACAACGACACTTAGATGTTGGCGTCGAGGAACGCAGCCAGTTGCGACTTGGACAGTGCGCCGACCTTGGTGGCTTCGACGTTGCCGTTCTTGAACAGCATCAGCGTCGGGATACCACGCACGCCATGCTTGGCCGGGGTTTCCTGGTTTTCGTCGATGTTCAGCTTGGCAACGGTCAGCTTGCCTTTGTAGGTTTCAGCGATTTCGTCCAGGACCGGAGCGATCATTTTGCATGGGCCGCACCACTCAGCCCAGTAGTCGACCAGTACAGCGCCTTCGGCCTTGAGTACGTCAGCCTCGAAGCTAGCGTCGCTAACGTGTTTGATAAGATCGCTGCTCATGGAAGTCTCCAGGTTGTAAGCAAAAAAACGTGGCCCATCATAGCCGCCCTTCCCGCGTTCAGGAAGCCGGAGTTGATTGACTCTCGCTATGGTGCCCGATGAGTTTGGGTATAGCTCAACTGGAAACTATGCGGGGGTAACAAAGGCGATTCCGGTGCGCAACGCCGCGCCACGCACATGCTCCTGCATGGCCTTCTGCGCCGCCCCAGAGGCATGCCGGGCCAGCCCGCGGAGGATCTTGCGGTGCTCCTGCCAGGTTTCCATGGCCCGCTCGGGCCGGATGAACGGTAGCTTCTGGCTCTCCAGGAAGATCTCGGCGCTGGTACTGAGAATGCTCACCATTGCCTGATTGCCGCTGGCTTGCAGGATCTTCTGGTGAAACTCGAAATCCAGCCGCGCCGCCGCCTCGAAATCCGCCGCCCGCAGCTCGTTGCGCATGGCCTCGACATTATCCTGCAGCGCATCCAGCTCGTCGGCGGTCAGGGTCACGGCCGCCAGCCCCGCGGCGAAGCCTTCCAGGGCGTAACGCAGCTGAAAGATGTCCGTCGGCGACGCCTGGGCCGCGAACGGCCAGCTCAGCCCCGCGCCATTGACCGGCAATTCCGCGGCCTGCACGAAAACGCCTTTGCCAGGCTGCACGCTGATCACGCCCAAGGCGCTCAAGGACGACAGCGCCTCGCGCAATGAAGCCCGGCTGACCCCCAGCTGTACGGCCAGATCGCGCTGCGACGGCAGCGCATCGCCCGGGCCGAAGCCGCGCTCGTTGATCAATTGGCGGATGGCTTGCAGCGCCACCTCGGGTACGGCGCGGGAGATCGAGTTCATAGAATGCAGGCTGGCCGGTCCAGGAAAAGGCTAGTTGTAAAGCTATTCGCCGAGCCCGGCAAGTCGTGCCCCAAGGGGGTTCGGGCGCATCGCCGGACGCTCGATAAGGGGGCAGAAACGCCATCAACTGTTCAGACCAGTAAGACCGAACGACGCCAGCAAAACCCGGCGCTCCAAGGCTTTTTCCGGCGTTTGGCACGGCCTGTGCTGTGTCGCTGCGCAGAAATCACTTCCCGTGAATCCGGAGATTTGCCATGACCAAGCGTTTCAGCGCCCTGCTCTCTGCCCTGTTTGCCAGTCTGATGCTGAGCCAGACGCCCGCCCACGCCAGCGGCCTGGACGATGTCGTCGCCCGCGGCACCCTCAAGGTGGCCGTGCCCCAGGATTTCCCGCCCTTTGGCTCGGTCGGTCCGGACATGAAACCCCGTGGCCTGGATATCGACACCGCGAAACTGCTGGCCGACCAGCTCAAGGTCAAACTCGAACTGACCCCGGTCAACAGCACCAACCGCATTCCGTTCCTGACCACCGGCAAGGTCGACCTGGTGATCTCCAGCCTCGGCAAGAACCCGGAGCGCGAGAAAGTCATCGATTTTTCCCAGGCCTACGCGCCCTTCTACCTGGCGGTATTCGGCCCACCCGAAGCGCCTATAGCCACCCTCGACGATCTCAAGGGCAAGACCATCAGCGTCACCCGCGGCGCCATCGAAGACATCGAACTGACCGCCGTGGCCCCGCAAGGCGTAACCATTAAGCGCTTCGAGGATAACAACTCGACCATCGCCGCCTACCTGGCCGGCCAGGTCGACCTGATCGCCAGCGGCAACGTGGTAATGGTCGCCATCAGCGAGCGCAACCCGAAACGCATCCCGGCGATGAAGGTCAAGCTCAAGGATTCCCCGGTCTACGTCGGCGTGAACAAGAACCAGCCGGAGCTGCTGGACAAGGTCAACCAGATCCTCACCACCGCCAAGGCCGACGGCAGCCTGGAAAAGAACGCCCAGCTGTGGCTCAAGCAGCCATTGCCGGCCGGCCTCTGAGCGCCGTCGCGGAGGTTATCCATGGCTTATCAGTTCGACTTTCTACCGGTGCTGGAAAACACCAGCCTGCTGCTGCGCGGCGCCCTGTTCACCCTTGAGCTGACCGCCATCGGCGCGTTGCTCGGGGTCGGCCTGGGCATAGTCGGCGCGGTGGTGCGGGCCTGGAAGATCCAGCCCTTCTCGGCCCTCTTCGGCGTCTACGTCGAGCTGATCCGCAACACCCCGTTCCTGGTGCAGCTGTTCTTCATCTTCTTCGGCCTGCCGTCCCTGGGGCTGCAGATATCCGAGTGGCAGGCGGCGGTGCTGGCGATGGTGATCAACCTGGGCGCCTACTCCACGGAAATCATTCGCGCCGGCATCCAGGCCATCCCCCGCGGCCAACTGGAGGCCGCGGCGGCCCTGGCCATGACCCGCCTGGAAGCCTTCCGCCATGTGGTGTTGCTGCCGGCACTGGGCAAGGTGTGGCCGGCCCTGAGCAGCCAGATCATCATCGTCATGCTCGGTTCGGCGGTGTGTTCGCAGATCGCCACCGAGGAGCTGAGCTTCGCCGCCAACTTCATTCAGTCGCGCAACTTCCGCGCCTTTGAAACCTACGCCCTGACCACGCTGATCTACCTGTGCATGGCCCTGCTGATCCGGCAGCTGCTGAACTGGGTCGGGCGCCGCTATATCGCGAGGAGCAGCCAATGAGTGATTTCAGCTTCTGGGACATCGTGCGTAACCTGCTGACCGGCCTGCAATGGACCCTGCTGCTGTCGCTGGTGGCCTTTGTCGGCGGCGGGCTGATCGGTTTGCTGATCATGACCCTGCGCATTTCCAAGAAGGCTTTCTCCAGCGGTTTCGCCCGCCTGTATATCGAGCTGTTCCAGGGCACGCCGCTGTTGATGCAGCTGTTCCTGGTGTTCTTCGGCATCGCCCTGCTGGGGGTGGATATCTCGCCCTGGCTGGCGGCGGCCATCGCCCTGACGCTGTTCACCAGCGCCTACCTGGCGGAGATCTGGCGCGGCTGTGTCGACTCGATCCCCAACGGCCAGTGGGAAGCCTCCTCCAGCCTGGCGCTCAACCCTTATGAACAGCTGCGCCATGTGATCCTGCCGCAGGCGCTGCGGATTGCCGTGGCGCCTACCGTGGGCTTCTCGGTGCAGGTGGTCAAAGGCACCGCGGTGACCTCGATCATCGGCTTCACCGAGCTGACCAAGACCGGCGGCATGCTCGCCAACGCCACCTTCGAGCCCTTCATGGTCTACGGCCTGGTGGCGCTCGGTTACTTCCTGCTGTGCTACCCCCTGTCCCTCAGTGCGCGCTACCTGGAAAGGAGACTGCATGCCTCTGCTTAGAATTTCCGCCCTGCATAAATATTACGGCGACCATCATGTGCTCAAGGGCATCGACCTCAGTATCGAGGAAGGCCAGGTGGTGGCGATCATCGGGCGCAGCGGCTCGGGCAAGAGCACCTTGCTGCGCACCCTCAACGGCCTGGAGTCGATCAACGACGGAGTCATCGAAGTCGACGGCGAATACCTCGACGCCGCCCGCGCCGACCTGCGCAGCCTGCGGCAGAAGGTCGGCATGGTGTTCCAGCAGTTCAACCTGTTCCCGCACCTGACCGTCGGCGAGAACGTCATGCTCGCCCCGCAGGTAGTGCAGAAGGTGCCCAAGGCCAGGGCCGCCGAACTGGCGCGGAAGATGCTGAAGCGGGTCGGCCTGGAGGAGAAGTTCGACGCCTTCCCCGACCGCCTGTCCGGCGGCCAGCAACAGCGGGTGGCGATTGCCCGGGCCCTGGCCATGTCGCCCAAGGTGCTGCTGTGCGACGAGATCACCTCGGCCCTCGACCCGGAGCTGGTCAACGAAGTCCTGAGCGTGGTGCGCCAGCTGGCCAAGGACGGCATGACCCTGATCATGGTGACCCACGAGATGCGTTTCGCCCGGGAAGTGGGCGACAAGCTGGTGTTCATGCATCAGGGCAAGGTGCATGAAGTGGGCGACCCGAAAGTGCTGTTCGCCAACCCGCAGACGCCGGAACTGGCGAATTTCATCGGGACCAATGAGGCGGCGGGCTGAGACTCTGCGGCGCCTGCCAGATTATTTCGCGAGCGAGCTCGCTCCTACAGTGGCCCGCATTCCCCTGTAGGAGCGAGCTCGCTCGCGATCGAACCCGCAGGGTTCGGCGCTTTTGCCTGCCTTGCATCAAGGATCGCGCCTTCGGCCACTGCTGCGCGTTGGCGCGAGCGATTGATCGTGGCAGGATGGCAAGGTTATCGACCGAGACCCCCAAACCATGCCGCAAACCCAAGCCAAGAATCTGTCCCTGATCGCCGCCATCGACCTGGGCTCCAACAGCTTTCACATGGTCGTGGCCAAGGCTCACCATAATGAAATCCGCATTCTCGAGCGGCTCGGTGAAAAGGTGCAGTTGGCCGCCGGGATCGACGAAGACCGTCAACTCAACGAAGAATCCATGCAACGCGGGCTCGATTGCCTGAAGCGCTTCGCCCAACTGATCAACGGCATGCCCCTGGGCGCGGTACGCATCGTCGGCACCAACGCCCTGCGCGAAGCGCGCAACCGCGGCGAATTCATCCGCCGCGCCGAGGAAATCCTCGGCCACCCGGTGGAAGTCATCTCCGGTCGTGAAGAAGCCCGCCTCATCTACCTGGGCGTGTCCCATACCCTCGCCGATACCCCGGGCAAGCGCCTGGTCGCCGACATCGGCGGCGGCAGTACCGAATTCATCATCGGTCAGCGCTTCGAGCCGCTGCTGCGCGAAAGCCTGCAGATGGGCTGCGTCAGCTTCACCCAGCGCTATTTCCGCGACGGCAAGATCACCCCGGCGCGCTACGCCCAGGCCTACACCGCGGCGCGCCTGGAAATCATGAGCATCGAACACGCCCTGCATCGCCTGACCTGGGATGAAGCCATCGGCTCCTCGGGCACCATCCGCGCCATCGGCCTGGCGCTCAAGGCCGGCGGCCACGGCAGCGGTGAAGTCAACGCCGAAGGCCTGGCCTGGCTCAAGCGTCGGCTGTTCAAGCTGGGCGATGCCGAGAAAATCGACTTCGAAGGCATCAAGCCGGATCGTCGGGCGATCTTCCCCGCCGGCCTGGCGATTCTCGAAGCCATCTTCGACGCCCTCGAACTGCAGCGCATGGACCATTGCGAAGGCGCCCTGCGCGAAGGCGTGCTCTACGACCTGCTGGGCCGTCATCACCACGAAGACGTGCGCGAGCGCACCCTGGGCTCGCTGATGGAGCGTTATCACGTCGACCTGGAACAGGCCGCCCGGGTCGAGCGCAAGGCGCTCCACGCCTTCGACCAGGTGGCCGAGGACTGGGACCTGGAGGACGGTGTCTGGCGCGAACTGCTGGGCTGGGCCGCCAAGGTCCATGAAGTGGGCCTGGATATCGCCCACTACCATTACCACAAGCACGGCGCCTACCTGATCGAGCACTCGGACCTCGCCGGTTTCTCCCGCGAAGACCAGCAAATGCTCGCGCTACTGGTACGCGGCCACCGTCGCAACATTCCCAGGGACAAGTTCGCCGAATTCGGCGAGGAAGGCAGCAAGCTGATCCGCCTGTGCGTGCTGCTGCGTTTCGCCATCCTGTTCCACCATATCCGCGGCACCCAGGAAATGCCCCAGGTGAAGCTGCACGCCGCCGGCGACAGCCTGGAGGTGATGTTCCCGGCAAACTGGCTCGACGAGAACCAGCTGACCCAGGCCGACTTCGCCCTGGAAGCCGAGTGGCTGACCCGGGTCGGGATCACCCTCAACGTGCACTGAAACGCCCCGCACAAAAAAGCCGGCTTGCCGGCGATGGACTCCTTCTAAAGGGCGCCATCGCCGGCAAGCCGGCTTTTTCATGGGCTGAATAGGCCCCGGGCTCAGCGCACCGCCAGCACCGGGTTGCTCAGGCGCTCCAGCAATGTGGCCTGGGCACTGCGCGGGTTCTGGTTGCCGGTCGGGGTGTTGCGGATGTAGCGACCGTCCGACTGCAGGCTCCAGCTGTGGGTGTTATCGGTGAGATAACTTTCCAGCTCCTTCTTGACCCGCAGGATCAGCTTCTTGCCCTCGACCGGGAAGCAGGTCTCGACGCGCTTGTCGAGGTTGCGCTCCATCCAGTCGGCGCTGGAGAGGAACATCTGCTCCTCGCCGCCATTGAGGAAGTAGAACACCCGGGTGTGCTCCAGGAAGCGGCCGATGATCGAGCGCACATGAATGTTGTGCGACACGCCGGCGATCCCCGGACGCAGGCAGCACATGCCACGCACCACCAGGTCGATGCGCACGCCCGACTGGCTGGCCTTGTACAGCGCGCGGATGATCTTCGGATCGGTCAGCGAGTTGAACTTGGCGATGATGTGCGCCGGCTTGCCGTCCAGGGCGAACTGGGTCTCCCGGGCAATCATGTCGAGCATGCCCTTCTTCAGGGTGAAGGGCGCGTGCAGAAGCTTCTTCATGCGCAGGGTCTTGCCCATGCCGATCAACTGGCTGAAGAGCTTGCCGACGTCCTCGCACAAGGCGTCGTCGGAAGTCAGCAGGCTGTAGTCGGTATACAGGCGGGCGTTGCCGGCGTGGTAATTGCCGGTGCCCAAGTGGGCGTAGCGCACGATCTCGCCGGCTTCGCGCCGCAGGATCAACATCATCTTGGCGTGGGTCTTGAAGCCGACCACACCGTAGATCACCACCGCGCCGGCCGCTTGCAGGCGGCTGGCCAGTTGCAGGTTGGACTCTTCGTCGAAGCGCGCGCGCAGCTCGATCACCGCGGTGACTTCCTTGCCGTTACGCGCCGCATCCACCAGCGCATCGACGATTTCCGAGTTGGCGCCGGAGCGGTACAGGGTCTGGCGCACCGCCAGCACGTGCGGATCCTTGGCCGCCTGGCGCAGCAGGTCGACCACCGGGGTGAAGGACTCGAACGGGTGCAGCAGCAGGATGTCCTGCTTGCTGATCACGCTGAAGATGTTCTCGCTGTTCTGCAACAGCTTGGGAATCTGCGGGGTAAACGGCGTGTATTGCAGCTCCGGGTGGCTGTCCAGGCCGGTGATGCTGAACAGGCGCGTCAGGTTCACCGGACCGTTGACCTGGTACAGCTCGGTCTCGCTCAGGCTGAACTGCTTGAGCAGGTAGTCGGACAGGTGTTTCGGGCAGGTGTCGGCCACTTCCAGACGCACCGCATCGCCGTAACGACGGGAGAACAGCTCGCCGCGCAGGGCGCGGGCCAGGTCTTCGACGTCCTCGGTGTCCACCGCCAGGTCGGCGTTGCGGGTCAGGCGGAACTGATAGCAGCCCTTTACCTTCATGCCCTGGAACAGGTCATCGGCGTGGGCGTGGATCATCGACGAGAGGAACACATAGTTGTCGCCAGGGCCGCCGACTTCTTCCGGCACCTTGATGATCCTCGGCAGCAGGCGCGGCGCCGGGATGATCGCCAGGCCGGAATCGCGACCAAAGGCGTCGATCCCTTCGAGTTCGACGATGAAGTTCAGGCTCTTGTTCACCAGCAGCGGGAACGGGTGCGTCGGGTCGAGGCCGATCGGGGTGATGATCGGCGCGATCTCGTCGCGGAAATAACGACGAACCCAGGTCTTGAGCTTGGTGGTCCAGTAACGGCGACGGATGAAGCGGACCTGATGTTTCTCCAGCTCCGGCAACAGGATGTCGTTGAGGATCGCGTACTGGCGGTCGACGTGACCGTGCACCAGGTCGCTGATGCGCGCCAGGGCCTGGTGCGGCTGCAGGCCATCGGCACCGGCCTGTTCACGGGCGAAGGTGATCTGCTTCTTCAGGCCGGCGACGCGGATCTCGAAGAACTCGTCCAGGTTGCTGGAGAAAATCAGCAGGAACTTCAGGCGCTCCAGCAACGGATAGGACTCATCCAGCGCCTGTTCCAGCACGCGGATGTTGAACTGCAGT
Organism: Pseudomonas sp. NFPP07; assembly: GCF_900115645.1. NCBI lineage: Bacteria > Pseudomonadati > Pseudomonadota > Gammaproteobacteria > Pseudomonadales > Pseudomonadaceae > Pseudomonas > Pseudomonas sp. NFPP07. Next base: position 101,683 of record NZ_FOXG01000007.1, on the reverse strand, counting down.
TGCGACAGCTCGCGATGGATATACAGGCTGCTGTCATCCAGGCTCGGGATGACCAGGGTCGGCATCGCCACATGCGGTGCGTCCGCTTGCACCGGCGGGGCTTCCAGCTCCGGTGGTGTTTCAACGACCTGCTCGACCACGGGTTGAGCTTCTTTTACGGCAACTTCAGTGAGTCCTTCGGTATTCATCGCGTGTTCCTGGGAGGGCTATTTTTGCTCTCGTAACAATTGAGCAGCACGAACGGCAAAGTAAGTCAGGATGCCATCGGCACCCGCGCGTTTAAAGGCGGTCAAGGATTCGAGAATAACCCCTTCGCTCAACCAGCCATTCTGGATCGCCGCCATGTGCATGGCGTATTCGCCGCTGACCTGATAGACAAAGGTTGGCACCTTGAATTCATCCTTGACCCGCCAAAGGATGTCCAGGTACGGCATGCCCGGCTTGACCATGACCATGTCCGCGCCTTCGGCGAGGTCGGCGGCCACTTCATGCAGGGCTTCGTGGCTGTTGGCCGGGTCCATCTGGTAGGAGGCCTTGTTGGCCTTGCCCAGGTTCAGCGCCGAGCCGACCGCGTCGCGGAACGGGCCGTAATAGGCGCTGGCGTACTTGGCCGAATAGGCCATGATCCGCACGTTGACGTGGCCGGCCAGCTCCAGGGCTTCGCGGATCGCCTGGATGCGGCCGTCCATCATGTCCGAAGGCGCGACCACCTGGGCGCCGGCTTCGGCATGGGACAGGGCTTGCCTGACCAGTGCATCGACGGTGATGTCGTTCTGCACATAGCCTTCTTCGTCGAGGATGCCGTCCTGACCGTGGGTGGTGAACGGATCGAGCGCCACGTCGGTGATCACGCCCAGCTCGGGGAAACGCTCACGCAGCGCGCGGGTGGCGCGCTGGGCAATGCCTTCCGGGTTCCAGGCTTCGGCGGCGTCCAGCGACTTGAGATCCGCCGGGGTCACCGGGAACAATGCCAGCGCGGGAATCCCCAGCTCGACCCACTTTGCCGCTTCCTCCAGCAGCAGGTCGATGGTCAGGCGTTCGACGCCCGGCATCGAGGCCACCGCTTCCCGACGATTCTCACCGTCGAGCACGAATACCGGCAGGATCAGGTCATCGGTGGTCAGGACGTTTTCACGCACCAGGCGACGAGAAAAGTCATCACGGCGATTGCGACGCAGGCGAGTGGCAGGAAACAAACGGTTGGCTGGGGTAAAGCTCACGACAGACTCCTGAGCCCGCACAGGCGGGCGAGCGTGACAGTTATAAGCGCCCATTATGACGAACGGATGACAGTTGTGCTTAACCCTGTGACCGGTAGTCGCAGCTATTGTCCAGCCAGCATTTGTTCACGTCGAGACACATTTGGATACTTTCCTCCATGGGCCCGAAGGGTTAGGCTGCGCGTTCATTTCGCCAGCATCCAGACAATGCTCCAACAATTTCTTCAGGAATTCGGCTACTTCGCCCTCTTTCTCGGCACATTCTTCGAAGGCGAGACCATCCTGGTCCTGGCCGGCTTCCTCGCGTTTCGCGGATACATGGACATCAACCTGGTGGTGGTCGTGGCGTTCTTCGGCAGCTATGCCGGCGACCAGCTGTGGTACTTCCTGGGACGCAAGCACGGGCGCAAGCTGCTGGCACGCAAGCCGCGCTGGCAATTGATGGGCGATCGGGCGCTGGAGCATATCCGCAAGCATCCGGACATCTGGGTGCTGAGCTTCCGCTTCGTCTACGGCCTGCGCACCGTGATGCCGGTGGCCATCGGCCTGTCGGGGTATCCGCCGGGACGTTATCTGTTGCTCAACGGCATTGGCGCGGCGATCTGGGCCGCCGCCCTGGCCGCCGCGGCCTATCACTTCGGCGCCGTGCTCGAAGGCATGCTGGGCAGCATCAAGAAGTACGAACTGTGGGTGCTCGGCGCCTTGCTGGTCCTGGGTTTCGCCCTGTGGCTGCGCCGCCGCTTCAAGAATGCGCGACTGGCCAAGGCGATCTACGAAGCCGAACAGGTCAAGCAGAACGAGCAGAGCGATTGCTGCAAGTCTAAGACGCCAGTCGAGTAAGGCGGCCCCGGCAGCAGTAAAGCGCGATGCCACTGAGCAGGCTGTAACTGATCAGGCCGACCCAGCCCAAGGCGCTGGCCGGCCACAGCCCGACCAGGGGCGCCAGCCACACCAGCGGCAGGTTCGACGCCAGCCGCAGCAGCTCCATCTTCAGCGCCCACGGGCGATTCTCCAGCGCCCCCCCAATACCCAAATAATGAACACCCCGCCGTAGTTGCGATCCATGTAGAAAGCGTCCGCGACCCGATAGTTGTTCACCCCCGCCAGCGGTCGGCCAGCAGCTCGAGGGCTATCAGCACGAAGAAGAACGGCACCGCATACAGAATGAAATTCATGACACGGCCTGATCGCAATCCTGATCGAAGATTAGGTTGGGCGGCGGGATAACCCTATGGCAACGGGCGACAAATTAGTGGACATTTAACGCCATGAATCTGGAGAAAAAACCATGAGCAAAAAAGTTGCAGTGATCCTTTCCGGCTGTGGCGTCTATGACGGTGCCGAGATCCATGAAAGCGTCATCACCCTGCTGCGCCTGGACCAGCGTGGCGCCCAGGTGCAGTGCTTCGCCCCGAACATCGCCCAGCTGCATGTGATCAACCACCTGACCGGCGAAGAGATGCCCGAGTCGCGCAATGTCCTGGTGGAATCGGCGCGCATCGCCCGCGGCCAGGTCAAAGACATCCGCGAGGCCAACGCCGAAGACTTCGACGCGCTGATCGTGCCTGGCGGCTTTGGCGCGGCGAAAAACCTTTCCAACTTCGCCGTGGAAGGGGCCGGCTGCACAGTCCAGCCGGATGTCCTGGCACTGACCGAAGCCTTCGCCGAAGCCGGCAAGCCGGTGGGCCTGATCTGCATCTCGCCGGCATTGGCGGCGAAGATCTACGGCCCGGGCGTCACCTGCACCATCGGCAACGACGCCGACACCGCGGCCGCCGTCAGCAAGATGGGCGCGACCCATGCCGAGTGCACCGTCGGCGACATCATCGAGGACAAGGCGCGCAAGCTGGTCAGCACCCCGGCCTACATGCTCGCGCAGTCCATCAGCGAAGCCGCGGCCGGCATCAATAAGCTGGTGGATCGGGTGCTGGAACTGACCCACGAAAACGACGAATAACCCAAAAGCCGTGGCGAGCGGCAAACGCCCTCGCCTCGCGGGAATTGTCAGGCCTGACGCGCCAGCCGCGTCAGGATCCGGTCCAGGGCATTGGCGAAGGCCTGCTTCTCGCGATCCCCATAAGGGCCTTGCCCGCCGCCGACCTGCCCCTGCTCGCGCAGATCGGTAAACAGGTTACGCACCGCCAGCCGCTCGCCCATGTTCTGCGCATCGAACTCCTTGCCCCGCGGGTCGAGGGCGGCGACGCCCTTCTTCACCAGCCGGTCGGCCAGGGGCACGTCGCTGCAGATCACCAGTTCGCCCGGCACTGCGTGTTCCACCAGATAATCGTCGGCCGCATCCGGGCCGCTGGGCACCACGATCAGCTTGACGCAGGCAAAGGCCGGCTTGATCTGCGGCTGCCCCGCCACCAGCACCAGCTCGAACTGGCGCTTGAGGGCAAACCTCACCACCTGATCCTTCGCCGCCTTGGGGCAGGCGTCGGCATCGATCCACACACGCATTGCGTGACTCCTCCTGAAAAGCATCGCGGGCAAGCCTCGCGCCTACAGTTCTCGATGCACCGTAGGAACAAGGCTTGCCCGCGATGATGAGCGAAGCGGATGCTTCAGGAAACCTGGGCCCGCCGTTTCTCGGCGATGCGGCTGCGACTGTAGAGCACGATGATCGCCACGATCGCCACCGCCTGTGCCGTCAGCGAGTAGGCATCGGCGTGAATGCCCAGCCAGTCGAAGTCGAAGAACGCCACCGGCCGCGTACCGAAGATTCCAGCCTCCTGCAGCGCCTTGACGCCATGCCCGGCAAACACCACCGACAAGGCGCACAGCAACGCCGCGTTGATGCCGAAGAACAGCGCCAGCGGCAGCTTGGCCGAACCGCGCAGGATCACCCAGGCCAGGCCGACCAGCAGCACCAGCGCCGTGGCGCCGCCGGCCAGCACTGCGTTGTGGCCTGCCGGGCCGGCCTGCAGCCACAGGGTTTCGTAGAACAGGATCACTTCGAACAGCTCGCGATAGACCGAGAAGAACGCCAGCACCGCAAAACCGAAACGGCCGCCACCGCCCACCAGGCTGCTCTTGATGTAGTCCTGCCAGGCCGCCGCGTGCCGGCGGTCGTGCATCCACACGCCGAGCCACAGCACCATGACACTGGCGAACAAGGCCGTGGCGCCTTCCAGCAACTCGCGCTGGGAGCCGCTGACGTCGATCACATACGCCGCCAGCGCCCAGGTCGCCAGGCCGGCCAGCAACGCCAGCCCCCAACCGACGTTGACGCTGCGCACCGCCGATTGCTGGCCGGTATTGCGCAGGAAGGCCAGGATCGCCGCCAGCACCAGGATCGCTTCCAGGCCCTCGCGCAGCAGGATCAACAGGCCGGAAATGTAGCTCAGGGACCAGCTCAGGCCATCGCTGCCCAGCAGGCCCGCCGACTCTGTCAGCTTGGCCTTGGCGGCAGCCAGACGCTGCTCGGCCTGCTCTGCCGGCAAGCCGTCCTGCAACGCCTGCCGATAGGCCATCAGGGCTTTCTCGGTGTCCTTGCGCACGTTGGCGTCGACGTTGTCGAGGGAGCTTTCCACCAGCTCGAAGCCTTCCAGGTACGCCGCCACCGACAGGTCGTAGGCCTGTTCGCGGTCACCGGCGCGGTAGGCGGCCAGGCTCTTGTCCAGGGTCGAGGCGGTGTAGTCGAGCAGTTGCGCCGGGCCGCGCTTGACCTGTGGCGGCTGGGCGCGCTGGGCACGGAAGGTAGCCGCGGCCTGCGGGCCTTCGGCGGCCTCTACTTCACTTGGGGTCTGGCGGGCCAGGTCGGCGAGGTTGTAGCTCTTGTCGCCCTTCGCCGCGGCCGGGTCGGCGGTGAAGCCGGCGATATAGGTCGCCAGGTCCCAGCGCTGACGGTCATCCAGCTGATCGGCGAAAGACGGCATGTCGGTGCCTTCGACGCCCAGGCCGAGGGTGTTGTAGATCGCGTAGAGGCTCAGGTGATCCGTGCGCGCCGCATCCCGCAGGTTGGCCGGTGGCGGCGTCAGGCCGACACCGGCCGGGCCGTCGCCGGCACCGGTGTCGCCGTGACACACCGAGCAATGCTGGGCATACAAAGGCGCGCCACGGCTCGGGTCCGGGGTGATGATCGGCGCCTGGCTGACCTCATAGGCCACCGCTAGCTTGGCACCCAGCTGCCGCGCCTGCCGGGCGACAAGGGCGCCGTCCGCCTTGGCCTTGACCGCGTCGTTCAGGCTGGCGATGCCCTGCTCCAGCTCGGCCTTCTCCGGCTTGGCCGGCAAATCGGCGACCAGCCCCTGCAACACGCCGAGAAACTCGACCTGCTCACGGTACTCGGAGTCGTCAATGACCTTGCCCGCCTCGACCGTCGGTGGGTAGTCCGCGCCAATGTAGTCGAGCAGGTGCAGCGCCTTGGGCGCGCCTTCTACGGTGTCCGCCAGCAGGTTGGCGCTGCACAGGGCCAATACCGGCAGCACGAGCCACGCCAGGAAACGGGAGGGGGCAGTCATGAACGAATCTCAAATGGAAATACGAAGTAACACATTGTTCACTTCCAATGAGTTTCACTCAAGCGTTGTCACACGCGACACCCAGGCGCAGTCGTGCCTCGTGCCGGGCCAAAGCCTTGAATCGCCTGGGGTCCGGGGTTTCCTGAACAAAGATGAAATAAATCCGGGCGTAGTCGGGACTAGCCCATGCTCTCGGATCCCCTGAGGCGCACATACAAAAAAGGCGCCCCCGATGGGCGCCTTTTTGCTGTGACCAGCCTCTTAGACCGGCGCTTTGCGAATGGTCGCCAGCAATCCGGCGGCGCCGAGGAACAGACCGGCGAAGGTGCGGTTCATGCGCCGTTGCTGGGTAGGCGTGCGCAGCAGGCGCAGGACCTTGGAGGCCAGGCCGGTGTAGCCGGCCATGACGATCAGGTCGACGGCAATCATGGTCGCGCCGAGGATCAGGTACTGCTTCACCAGCGGTGCGTGGGGATCGATGAACTGCGGCAGGACCGCCAGCATGAACACCAGCGCCTTGGGGTTGCTGATGTTGACCAGGAACCCGCGGAACACCAGCGCCAGGGGTTTGCCGATCGGCCGGATCGCGGCGTCGTCGCTCAGGTCGCTGGGCAGCGCGCGCCACTGTTTGACCGCGAGGTAGACCAGGTAAGCCACGCCGAACCATTTGATCGCGTAAAAGGCTGTCGAGGATGCCGCGAGAATCGCCCCCACGCCGGCGGCGACAATCGCAATCTGCATGGCCAGGCCCAGTTGCAGGCCCAGGGCGTTCCAGTAACCACGCCAGAAACCGTATTGCAGACCGCAGGACATCGACGCAATCGCGCCGGCCCCGGGGGAAAGGCTGATCACCCAGCAGGCGGCAAAAAACGCCAGCCATGTCTCAAGAACCATCGCACACCTCGGCTCGAATTCGTCGTAGACGCCTAAGCTAATGCGCTGGCGGGCGGATGACCATAGATTTTTGTCGGACAGACATCGCCGGCCAACTGTAGCCGCTGCCGAAGGCTGCGCTAAGGTCCGCAGAAGCTTCCTGCGATCTCAAGAGCACGTCTGCTTCGCAGCCTCGCGATGCTCGGCAGCGGCTACAGAGACGGCGCAGGGGACTATTTCTCGCCGGAGCCTATCGACAGCGCATCGCTGCCACGCCAGCGGCGCACCGAACGCTGGAAGAACAGGCTGTTGGGCACCTGCACCATGACGCCGCCGGTGCCGGCTTCCTCGGCCTCGATCAGCGAGGTGTACAGCAGGTTGATTGCCACCACCCGGCCCTTGATACCCGGCTTGTCGAGGGTGTCCACCAGCTCGACCACATCGCCGATGCGGAACGGGCCCACGGTGAAGATCAGGATGGCGCAGAGCAGGTTGGACAGCACGCTCCACATGGCGAAGAAGGCTACCGCAGCCACCGCGACAAAACCGGACAGGGCAGTCCAGAGCACCGTCGCCGACACCCCGAGCCGCTCCAGGACGAAGATCAGCGCGCTGCCCATGATCAGCCAGCGCAAGCCGCCGCGCAGCGGCATCAGCAGCTGCGGCGGGAACGGATAACGTTCACCCAGGCGGGTCAGGCAGCGCGCGACAAACCGCTGGGTGATGTAGCCAGCCAGCAGGATCAGCAGGATTTGCACGGTGACCCACAGCGGCTCGACCCAAGTGATCGGCACAGGCAGCTTGAACGCTTCCATCAGGACAAGGCTTCCAGTTCCGCCTGCATGCTTTCCAGCAGTTCCAGGGCTTCCATCCAGGCCTCTTCCAGCTCGCCTTCGCGCACCTTCAGCCTGGCCTGCTCGGCCAGCAGGTCACGCAGCTCGTCCTTGCGCGCGGCTTCGTAGATACCACTGTCGCCGAGGCTGGCTTCGATTTTCGCCAGCCGCTCGTGGACCTTGCCCAGCTCGGTTTCCAGCTTGTCGGCTTCGCGCTTGTGCGGCGCCAACTGCTGGCGCAAGGCCGCGGCGGCCTGGCGCTGGGCCTTCTTGTCGGTTTTGTCCGGGTTGACCGTGGTCGTGCTGACCGGCGCGTTGCGTTGGCGGTAGTCCACCAGCCAGCGCGCGTAGTCGTCCAGGTCGCCGTCGAACTCTTCGACCTTGCCGTCGGCCACCAGGTAGAAGTTGTCGGTGGTGCTTTTCAGCAGGTGACGGTCGTGGGAGACCACCAGTACCGCGCCGCTGAACTCTTGCAGGGCCATGGTCAGGGCCAGGCGCATCTCCAGGTCCAGGTGGTTGGTCGGTTCGTCGAGCAGTAGCAGGTTCGGGCGGTCCCAGGCAATCAGGGCCAGGGCCAGGCGCGCCTTTTCGCCACCGGAGAAATTCAGCACTGGCTCGTCGATACGCGCGCCGCGGAAGTCGAAACCGCCGAGGAAGTCGCGCAGGGTCTGCTCGCGCTCGGTCGGCGCCAGGCGCTGCAAATGCAGCAACGGGCTGGCCTTGGCATCGAGCGAATCCAGCTGGTGCTGGGCGAAATAACCGACCACGGTGTTCTCGCCGCGGGTCAGGCGACCGCCCAGCGGCGACAGCTCGCCGGAGAGGTTCTTGATCAGGGTCGACTTGCCCGCACCGTTGGGGCCGAGCAGACCGATGCGCGCACCCGGGGTCAGTTGCAGCTTGACCTTCTCCAGCACGGTCTTTTCGCCGTAACCCAGGCGGGCATCGGACAGGTCGAGCAGCGGGCTGGAGATCTTTTCCGACTCGCGGAAAACGAAATCGAACGGCGAGTCGACGTGGGCCGCGGACAGCTCTTCCATCCGCTCCAGGGCCTTGATCCGGCTCTGGGCCTGGCGGGCCTTGGTGGCCTGGGCCTTGAAGCGCGCAATGTACTTTTCCATGTGCGCGCGTTGCGCCTGCTGCTTCTCGTAGGCTTGCTGCTGTTGCGCCAGACGTTCGGCACGGGCGCGCTCGAAGGCGCTGTAGCCACCGCGATAAAGGGTGATCTTGCGCTGATCGACGTGAGCCACATGGTCGACCACGGCATCGAGGAAATCGCGGTCGTGGGAAATCAGCAGCAAAGTGCCGGGGTAGCCCTTGAGCCAGTCCTCCAGCCAGAGGATCGCATCGAGGTCCAAGTGGTTGGTCGGTTCGTCGAGCAACAGCAGGTCCGACGGACACATCAGCGCCTGCGCCAGGTTCAGGCGCATCCGCCAGCCACCGGAGAAGTCGCCGACTTGGCGGTCCATCTGCTCGTTGCTGAAACCCAGGCCAGCCAGCAGCTTGCGCGCCCGGGCGTCGGCGGTATAACCGTCGGCGCTGTCCAGCTCGGCATGCAGGCGCGCCAGGGCCGCACCGTCATGGGCCGCTTCGGCGGCGGCCAGCTCACGCTGTACCTGACGCAGGCGCAGGTCGCCATCGAGCACGTAGTCGACCGCCAGCCGCTCGAGGGTATCGACCTCCTGGCGCATATGGGCGATGCGCCAGTCGGCGGGCAGAAAGCAGTCGCCCGAATCCGGGTGCAACTCGCCACGCAGCAAGGCGAACAGGCTGGATTTGCCGGCGCCGTTGGCACCGATCAGACCGGCTTTCTGGCCGGCGTGCAGGGTCAGCTCGGCGTCTTCTAGCAGACGTTGCGGACCACGCTGTAAAGTCAGGTTCTGAAGTCGAATCATAATGGCGGCGGAGTCTACCAGCTTCGTTCGCAACTGGCGCGAGTAGCACTATGTCCTCTGACCTGTGGAGCTTCACCCTCAAAACCTACGCCCGCCCGGGCGTCGAAGAAGCCTGCCTGAACCTTCAGGCGGCCGGGGCCAATGTCTGCCTTCTACTCTGCGCGGCCTGGCTCGGCGTACGCGGGGTGGCCTGCACTTCGCAGCGCCTGCAACAGCTGCGAACCCTGGGCCAGCCCTGGCACGACGAAGTCGTCAGGCCGCTGCGCCAGCTGCGCACGCAATGGCGCCCGGCCGCGAGCGCGGATCCGGAACTGGCGATCTTGCGCGAACAGGTCAAGGCATTGGAGCTGGAGGCCGAGCGGCAACTGCTGCTGCGCCTGGAGGCGCTGGCGGGAGAATGGTCGGAGGGTGAAGCGCAGGATCTGACGGACTGGCTGGAAGGACTGGCGGCCGAAGCCGCCAACCTCAACCGCGACGCGCTGCAGGCGCTGCGCGTCGCGGTGACCGGCGCTTAGGAAGCGCTGGTTGGCGTGGCGCTGGCGGGAGCGGCAGTCGGCGCCGAAGCTGGCGCAGCAGTCGCCGCTGGAGCTGGCGAAGAGACCGGTGCCGCAGGCTTGGCTGCCGGAGTTGCCGGGGTGGCTGGTTTGGCGGCCGCTGGAGCGGTGGCCGGTTTTGCTGCTGGCTTGGCGGCGACTGGCTTCTTCGCGGCAGGTTTTGCAGCCGGCTTGGCAGCAGGTTTCACCGCAGGCTTGGCGGCTGGTTTTGCTGCAACCGGTTTAGCGGCTGCTGGCTTGGCAGCAGTGGAAGCCGCTGGCTTGGCGGCTGCAGGTTTAGCTGCCGGTTTGGCCGCGGGTTTCGCTGCTGCCTTCACCGGAGCTTTGGCCGCAGCCGGTTTGGCGGCCGGCTTCGCAGCAGTTTTTGCCGCTACCGGTTTAGCCGCAGGTTTGGCAGCAGCAGGCTTGGCCGCTGCGGTTTTAGCCGCTGGCTTGGCGGCGGATTTGGCCGCAGGTTTTGCTGCTGGCTTGGCAGCCGGTTTCGCTGCTGCCGGTTTGGCAGCCGCCGTTTTCGCAACGGGTTTGGCAGCAGGTTTCGCAGGGGCTTTTGCAGCAGCCGGTTTAGCCGCTGGCTTGGCAGCAGCAGGTTTGGCTGCGGCGGTTTTTGCCACTGGCTTGGCGGCAGGTTTAGCAGCCGGTTTGCTGGCAGCTTTTGCCGGTGCTTTAGCGGCAGGTTTGGCCGGGGCTTTTGCCGTCGGCTTGGCTGCGGCTTTCTGCGCTGGAGCGGCGGCCGGTTTGGCGGAGCGAGTGCTCAGCACCTTGGCTGCGGCTTCTTTCACACGACCGACGCCCTGGGCCAGTTTCAGGCTTTCCTGAGCGTCGCGCTTGAGTTGCAGAATATAGGCGCGGGTTTCGGATTGACGTGCCTTGAGTGCATCGAGCAGGTCTTCAAGTTCTTTCACTGCGTCCTTGGCTTTGGCTTGTGCCTTGGCCTTGCCGGCCGCCGCGGCGTCCTGCAATTTGGTGCGCGATTTGTGCAGTTTTTCCTGTGCCTTACCGCGTTGCTTTTCCAGTTTGGCGAGCAGTTTTTCAGCATCAGCCAAGGCTTGGGAACAAGCGTTTTCCAAATGTTCGAGCAGGCTGCTCGAAAGCTGTTGGAGCAAATGCAACGGAGTGTTTACAGGCTTCTTATTGGCCGACATGGTTTACCTCCTGGCTGACGTGAGTTGCGGCTCATACTAGACCTCTGCTGCTACCGCCGCTAGGGCATGTTGACAGTATCGAATGCCATGCGTTGCAGAGGATCGAAAATGTTCTTCGCGCACAAGAAAGTTACTCACCAGCCGCCACATCCACGCTGGCATAATCCACCTCGTCTCAGGCCGGAGAACGCCCATGTCGCGTTACCTTTTTTTATCCTTGTGTGTGTTGTTGCCGCTGGCTCAGGCCGCCGAAGATTCGCAGAAAAACGATGCCCACGATCTCGCCTACAGCCTGGGCGCCAGCCTCGGCGAGCGCCTGCGCCAGGAGGTGCCGGACCTGCAGATCCAGGCATTGGTGGAGGGCTTGAAACAGGCCTACCAAGGCAAGCCCCTGGCACTCAAGGACGAGCGTATCGAACAGATCCTCGCCCAGCACGAAGCACAGGTCGGCGAGCAAGCGGACAAGCCGCGAATCGAAGTGGCACTGGAAAACGAACAGCGTTTTCTCTCGGCCGAAAAGGCCAAGCCGGGTGTACGCGAACTGGAGAACGGCATCCTGCTAACCGAGCTGGCACCCGGCAACGGAATACGGCCGGGAGCCAATGGTTCAGTACAGGTTCGCTACACCGGACGCCTGCCTGACGGCACAGTGTTCGATCAGAATCAGCAGCCGCAGTGGTTTCGCCTGGACAGTGTGATTGCCGGATGGCGCAGCGCCTTGCAACAGATGCCGACAGGGGCGAAGTGGCGCCTGGTGATTCCTTCGGCCCAGGCTTACGGCGCCGACGGCGCGGGCGACCTGATCGCGCCTTACACCCCCCTGGTGTTTGAAATCGAGCTGCTGGGGGCTACCGGTTAGGGGGCGCAGAAACGAAAAACGGTGCGCAATGCGCACCGTTTCGGTAAAGCTTTCGCTGCAAGTCAGGCCTGAACGGCGGCCTCTTCCTTGTGAGCGTTGTGCAGCACTTCGATCAGGCAATCTTCCAGCTCGAAGCGTTCATGCAGCAGACCACCCAGCTCCTTGAACTTCTCCGCCACGCATTTTCCTTCGTCGCACAGGTCGTTGAACGCCAGCAGCTTTTCAGTGATGACATCGATCCGTGGATAAATGGTTTCGGCCAGTTCGAGCCCGCGCTGGTCATTGAAGGCCTTGGCCTCGCCGGTCAACTGCTCGTAGATTTCAAAATGGCCGGCGGAGACGTAGTCCACCAGGATTGCGCAGAACTCCTGCAGCGGCTGTCGATTTTCAGCCAGCGTCTCAGGCTCCGCGCCGAGAGCATCATAGGCCCGAACCAGTTCGTGACGCTCCTGCAACCAGCGATCGATCAGCAGATGCACTCCACCCCAGCGTTCCTGAGCATTCTGACAACTTTCGAGCATGGCGATCTCTCTTCCCTTATGGGTCATGCCGCTCTGAATCCGCCACTGGACTGAACATCAGCATCCGGCCAGGCAGAACAGCATCGAGCAACGTAATTGCGGTGACACGTGCGGGCCAGATTATGCCCGCTCGACAGCCGCTTCAAGGTACGCAGGAGATAAAGTTCATACAAGTGTTTAATCTTGCGTCCCATTGTAAATCGCCGATTCAGGTCGCGGCCGCCCTGCGCCGGCCCCATGGTAGAAGCTGCGCCAGACGATAGGCACTCAAAATCATCACAGCGATGAAAAACAGCAGGCTCCACTCCGCAGCACTCATGTCCAGCAACGTCCAGGTGACCTCCGCACACTGCGCGGTCCCGGTGAAAACCAGCTGCAAGGCACGCCCCCAGGACAGGTTGCCGAGCATGAACGGCATGTCCGGCAAGCACGCCAGCAACTGATCCGAAGGAATGTTCTGCAATAGCACATGGCGCCCTGCCGTAACCACACCCGCCAGGCTGCAGAGCAGTTCCAGCAGCCAGTACAGGGCACTCGCCGGGTATTGTGGCCCCTGCAGGGCCGCGACCAGGCTGATCGAGGTCAACAGCAACACGAAGAAACGTTGCGCCACCCACAACAGGCAAGGCTCGAGCCCAATCCCGAACTCCAGGTGAAACGAAGCCCACAGGGCCAAGGCACCGGTAAAAAACACAAGGGAGAACAGCAAGCGTGAGCCGGCCAGCGACATGGTGTATCCACAACGGAAGAAACAGGCTGCCACGGTAGAGAAAGCGCTCTGCCCTTTCAAGGCGCGCTATGACAAGATCGAGCGCGGCAAACGGGCACAGAGGCCAGATCGGGGGGAGTCGCAGGACGGGCCGCCCCTCCGGGGACGGCCCAGCCTTGCGGGTTTATACCCTGGCGGGCACCGGCAGCGGCGATGCCAGGAGGCGCTCGTCCAACAGCCCCAGACCTTCCTGGAACAGCTGGTTGCTGCGCTCGGTATCGCCCAGCTGCGCCAGCAACCGGGCCAGCTCGGCACAGGCCTCAGGGTTGCGCTGCAGGCGCAGGCTGCTTTCCAGGTAGTCCCGCGCCTTGCCCCAGAGACTGGTTTGCAGGCACAGGCGACCCAGGGTCAGCAGCAGGCTCGGATCGTTCGGGTGGTCTTTGAGCCACTGCTCGGCGAACTGCAGTTGCCGCGCCGGGTCACTGCCCCGCAGCAAGCCGTAAAGCCGCGCTAGATGGCTGTCGTACTTGCGTTTGAGAGCGACGCGCAGCACTTCTTCGGCCTCGGCCCCGGCGCCCAATTGCCGCAGTTGTTCGGCGTAGGCCAGCACCAGCTGCGGCTCCTGACGCTGAGCTGCGGTCAGTTGCTGCCAAGCGCGGTTGAGCGATTGCAGGCCGACCGTACCGTCCTCTTCGCGATGCGCCGCGAGGGTCAGGTTCTCGCCCCAGGCCCGACGCTCCAGCTCGGCCAGTTCGTTGGCGGGCAGGACCTTGTCCTTGCGCAGCTCGGGCAGCAGACGGATCACCGCCGACCAATCGCCCCGCTGCTGGTGCAGACGCTGCAACTGCCGCAGCACCTGGACACTGTGCGGATGACGCTCGTGCATGGCTTGCAGGGTACTCAGGGCGCCTTCGGTATCACCGCGATCAGTCTGCAGCTGGGCATGACTCAAGGCCACCGCCAACTCAGCCTGGGGCTGGCGCTCGAGGGCACGTTCCAGCAGGCTATCGCACTGCTCGTAGTTTCCCTGCTCGTTCGCCGCCCGCGCCGCGCCGAGGTAGTACAAAAGAGGCTGGCGCTCGGCTTCCGCGGCACGATGCAAGTGCTTCTGGGCGCTGGCCCAGCGGCCCTCGGCAAGATCCATCTGGCCTTGTTCGATGGCAATCTGCACGCGACGGCTGCGGTTGCGCCGCGACCAGGGATTGACCACGCCGCTGGAGGCCATCACCAGTTCGATCAGTGCCTTGATACCCCAGATCACCAGCCAGATCACCGCGATCAATGCCAGGGTCGCCCACAGGCTCGACTCATAACGGAAGCTGTCGTAGGCAATCAGGATGTACCCGGAGTGCTCGGCAATCGCCAACCCCAGCAATCCCGAGGCGGCGATCACCAGGAACAGAATCACGTACAGGCGCTTCATGGGCTGGTCTCCTGCGGGGCATTCGCAGCAGGTTTGGCCAGTGGTTTCACCGACTCTTCAGCACTCAGGTTGCGTCGCTCCAGGTAGGCCTGAACGGCGCTCAGGGTCTTGGCCAGGTCCGGCGTCTGCACAGTGACCGGCTGTTTGCTCAGTTCGGACACGCGCTCGAGCATGAGTTTGCTCTGCGGGTTGTCCTGATTGAAGTTGCCCTTCAACACGTCGCGAGCTTCCGCCAGGGCCTGGGTGTACACCGGCGCCTGGCCGTTCAGGGCCGCCCATTGCGCCTGCTCCAGGGCCAGGCTCAAGGCCAGGCGCACCTGCGTCAGGCTTTGCCCGGCGAGCAGCGGCCGCACATTCTTGTCCGCGTTGAAATCGATACGAATGTAGCGCGAGATCTGGTCCCACCATTGCGCCCAGCGGCTGGCGCCGTCGCCGTCGGCGGTCAGGCCCAGCAGCGAATCGCCACGGTCGCGGTACTCGGGGGCCAGCTCGGTGAGCTCGACCACCTGATCGCGCAGTGCGCCCAGTTGCAGGAACAGCCCGGTGCGATCCGGCTGCTCGGTGCTGCGCAAGGCCGCGAGGCTCTTGGCCAACTGCTCGCGCGCGGCGAAAGAACCAGGATCGTTCTGCTCGCGCAGGATCTCGTCGGCACCCTGCACCAGGGCCTGGGCGCTGCTGATGTCCTGCAAGGCCGAAAGACGCAGGCTGGCGAGACGCAACAGATGTTCCGCCTCGGCCAGACGCCAGTCCTTGCGGCTGGCACCCAGCACGCTCTCGAGCTTCTGATTGAGTCGCTGCTGGTCGCCCTGCAACTGCGCGACGAGACGACGACGCTCTTCCAGCTCATTGGCCGCCGGCAACTGCTCCAGACGCGCCGTCAGGCGCTGCTCGTTGAGCTTCAGGCTCTGCGCCTCGTCACCCAGGGCCTGCAACTGCCCCAGCTGCTGTTGATTGTTGGCCTGCAGGCTGCGCACCTGCCAGACACCCCAGCCGCCGGCAGCGACGCCGGCCGCCCCCAGCAGCAGGGCGAGGATCGCCAACCCGTTGCCACGGCGCTGCGGAGCAGGGGTTGCGGGTTCAGCCGGTGCATCGACTACCGGCTGGACATCATCTTTAGGCAAGGCTGTTTCGCTCACGTATCCATCCTTTGCATTTAGAGAACGGGCACGGGTTGCTCCCGTAGCGCCGTTAGCAAGGCCGCGGCGCTGGCGCCACGACAATCCACAACTTTCTCGGCCCCGGCGGCACGCGCCATCTCGGCGACCCGGGGGCTCGGTACAAACAACGGCAGTCGCGCCACCTGTGGCCAGGCCTCGCCGGCCAACTGCTGCAAGTGCTCGAAACCCTGCCCACTGCTGACCACCAGCCCATTCAAGCGTTCCGCCTGGATGCATTGCATCAGGACCCCGTCGGCATAACGCGGCAGGTCGCGGCGGTACAACTCCAGATAATCGACACTAGCACCTTGGCCGCGCAAACGCTCAGCCAGCAGCTCGCGGCCACCCTCCCCGCGCACGATCAGCACCCGAGGGTCGGGCCGTGCAATAGCCTCGCGCAACTGGGGAAGTTCAAGCAAGGCTTCGCTGTCATCGCCTTGCTCGGGGAAAAAAACATCCAGGCCGTGATCGGCCAGAATCTGCGCCGTGCCGGCGCCCACACTGAACCAGCGCTGGCTCGGCGGCTGCGGCCAGAACTGCTCGAGCAGTTGCACGGCCATTCGCGCGGCCGGCTTGCTGACCACGATCACCGCACAGTACAGGTGCAGATCAAGCACTTTGGCGCGTTGGGTATCGCCAAAAGGCAGGGCTTGGATTTCCAGCAACGGCAGGCTGCTGCTGAACACCCCCGCTTCGCCCAGAACCTCAGCCAGCAGCGCCGACTCGTCCGTGGGCCGGGTCAGCAGCACACGCCAGTCGCTCACTCTTCGCCAGCCTCGCCATAGACCGCGCGCAGAATATCGTCGGCGCCCTGGGCCAGCAGATCCTCCGCGACCTGCACGCCGAGCGCCGCCGCCGCGCTACGTGGAGCACGGGCCTCGGCGCTGAGCAGCACACCGCCGCTCGGTTCGCCGACCAGGCCACGCAGCCACAGCTGATCGCCTTCGAGTACCGCATAGCAGGCGATCGGTACCTGGCAGCCGCCATTCAGATGCTTGTTGAGGGCCCGCTCGGCGGTGACTCGATCCGCGGTATCGACATGATGCAGCGGCGCCAGCAACTTATGGATCTCGCTGTCGGCCGTGCGGCATTCGATGCCCACCGCGCCCTGCCCGCCAGCCGGAAGGCTGTCGTCGACGCTGATCGAAGAGCTGATGCGATCTTCGAAACCAAGACGGATCAAGCCCGCGGCGGCCAGGATGATGGCGTCGTACTCACCGGCGTCGAGCTTGGCCAGGCGAGTATTGACGTTGCCGCGCAGGAAGCGGATCTGCAGGTCCGGACGACGAGCCAGCAGTTGCGCCTGGCGACGCAGGCTGGAGGTGCCCACCACACTGCCCACGGGCAGGTCGTCGAGACTGGAATAGGTATTGGAGACAAAGGCATCGCGCGGGTCTTCACGCTCGCAGATGCAGAACAGGCCCAGGCCTTCGGGGAAGTCCATGGGCACGTCTTTCATCGAATGCACGGCGATATCCGCTTCGTTTTCCAGCAGCGCGGTTTCCAGCTCCTTGACGAACAGTCCCTTGCCGCCGATTTTCGACAACGGCGAGTCGAGCAGCTTGTCGCCGCGACTGACCATGGGCACCAGCGTCACGATCAACCCCGGGTGAGCGGCTTCCAGACGAGCTTTGACGTATTCGGCTTGCCACAAGGCCAAGGCACTTTTGCGGGTAGCGATGCGGATTTCGCGAGAGGACATGGATCAATCCGTACTGATGAAAATACGGCAGATGATAACAGCTCAGCCAAATCAGCTTTGACTTGTATCAGGAACTACAGCCCCTCCCTGGCTGCAGGAACATTGCGGCGGGGCGCATGACCCGCCCGGCCGCCCGGATCTAGAGCTGCTGCATCATCTTGCGCACACCGGCCACATGCCGTCGGCTGACGATCAACGCATCACCATTGAGGCCTTTGAGGAACAGCTGGAAATGCCCCAGAGGCGTACGCTGCAGGCGTTCGATGCGTTCACGGGCCACCAGGGCGTTGCGATGGATGCGTACGAAACGCTCGCCAAACTCGTCCTCCAGCGCCTTCAGGGGTTCGTCCAGCAGGACTTCGCCGCTTTCATGGCGCAAGGTCACGTATTTGTGGTCGGCAATGAAATAGACGACCTGATCCAGCGGGATCAGCTCGATGCCTTTGCGGGTCCGCGCACTGATATGGCTGCGAGGGCCGCTGCCGCTTTCCGCGGCGGGCCGGGTCAAGGCCGCCAGTTGGACCCGGTTGGGGCGGTCGGCCTTTTTCAGCGCCTCGAGCAGATGCTCGGAACTCACCGGCTTGAGCAGGTGACCTACCTCGCTGACATCAAAAGCCTCGAGGGCGAATTCATCAGGGGCGGCACAAAACACCACGGCTGGCGGCGCTTCGCGCTCGCACAAACGGGCGGCAACCTGCAGGCCATCGAGACCCGGCATGCGGATGTCGAGAAGCACGATATCCGGCTTCAGGCTGTCGATCAGGGCCAATGCCTCTTCGCCATTGGTGGCGCTGGGCTCCAGGACACTGTATCCCTCAAGCTCACTGACCATGCGGCTCAGTCGCTCGCGGGCTAGGGGTTCGTCATCAACGATCAGGACATTCATATTGCGCTGGATTCCTGCGTGAGTCTCGCACAAGGATAGCGTAGACAGGTGAAGTGACGTCCGTCACGGCGATCCACGCTAAGACTAGTGCGAGGGCCAAAAAGTGCCCCACGACGGGCACCATTATTTACCCGGGCCTGCTCGATACCGTTCAAGGCCCGCCACTGCACGACATGGTCATGGGGACTGCTGATACAGGACACAAACACCCCCTCTCTTATAGTCGGCTTCCACCCCGACCGCCTCCCTCGCGAATCGCGAGGTGGCGGCGGGACCGGAGCACATGCGACAACGGTTGCGTGATCAGCGACCAGACTCGATGAAATATCCGGGATTGCGCTGTTCCTTCAGTCCAACTGTAGACGGTTGCCAAGACGATATTGCTCTATCGATAAATATCGTTACATCACTCCTCGCACCCCGCCGTCGCTCGCCTAGTCTCTGCGCGCCCGAGGTCGGCGACAAGCGCCCGCGACCCCCATGGCAGAAATAAAAACCTGCCGACCGGTGCCAGCTACAGGATTGGCAACCCTGTTATTATCCGCGGCAACTTTTCACCTCATTTCCCTTCCAGCCGATCACGAGCGAATTCATGAGCACTGACAAGACCAATCAGTCCTGGGGCGGCCGCTTCAGTGAGCCCGTCGACGCCTTCGTCGCCCGCTTCACCGCCTCCGTCACTTTCGACCAGCGCCTCTATCGTCACGACATCATGGGCTCGATCGCCCACGCCACCATGCTGGCCAAGGTCGGCGTACTGACCGATGCCGAACGCGACAGCATCATCGACGGCCTGAAAACCATCCAGGGCGAAATCGAGGCCGGCACCTTCGACTGGCGCGTCGACCTGGAAGACGTGCACATGAACATCGAAGCACGCCTGACCGACCGCATCGGCGTCACCGGCAAGAAGCTGCACACCGGCCGCAGCCGCAACGACCAGGTGGCCACCGATATCCGTCTGTGGCTGCGCGACGAAATCGATCTGATCCTGGCGGAAATCACCCGCCTGCAAAAAGGCCTGCTGGAGCAGGCCGAGCGCGAAGCCGGCACCATCATGCCGGGCTTCACCCACCTGCAAACCGCGCAGCCTGTGACCTTCGGTCATCACATGCTGGCCTGGTTCGAGATGCTCAGCCGCGACTACGAGCGCCTGGTCGATTGCCGCAAGCGCACCAACCGCATGCCGCTGGGCAGCGCCGCGCTGGCCGGCACCACCTACCCGATCGACCGCGAGCTGACCTGCCAGCTGCTGGGCTTCGACGCCGTCGGTGGCAACTCGCTGGACAATGTGTCTGATCGCGATTTCGCCATTGAGTTCTGCGCCGCCGCCAGCGTGGCCATGATGCACCTGTCGCGCTTCTCCGAAGAGCTGGTGCTGTGGACCAGCGCGCAGTTCCAGTTCATCGATCTGCCCGACCGTTTCTGCACCGGCAGCTCGATCATGCCGCAAAAGAAAAACCCGGACGTTCCGGAGCTGGTTCGTGGCAAGAGCGGCCGCGTGTTCGGCGCCCTGATGGGCCTGCTGACCCTGATGAAGGGCCAGCCCCTGGCCTACAACAAGGACAACCAGGAAGACAAGGAGCCGCTGTTCGACGCCGCCGACACCCTGCGCGACTCGCTGCGCGCCTTCGCCGACATGATCCCGGCGATCAAGCCCAAGCACGCGATGATGCGCGAAGCGGCACTGCGCGGTTTCTCCACCGCCACCGACCTGGCGGACTACCTGGTGCGCCGCGGCCTGCCATTCCGCGATTGCCACGAGATCGTCGGCCACGCCGTGAAGTACGGTGTGGAAACCGGTAAGGACCTGGCGGAAATGAGCCTGGAGGAACTGCGCAAGTTCAGCGACCAGATCGACCAGGACGTGTTTGCCGTGCTGACCCTGGAAGGCTCGGTCAACGCCCGTGACCACATCGGCGGCACGGCCCCGGCTCAGGTCAAGGCGGCGGTGGTTCGCGGCCAGGCGTTGCTGAGCAGCCGCTAAAAGCTAGCGCGGGCAAGCCACGCTCCTGCTAAGAGCATGGCTTGCCCGCAGTCAGTGACCTGAAACCTTCCTACTTCTTGCTGGCGATCATCGCCAGGAACTGCGGCATCGCCGCGTCCTTGTCTGCCGCGACCCGCTGCACAGTGGGCATCTGCTCCAGGCGCGCCATCAAGGCCTTGGCTGCCGGTATCTCGGCCAGATAATCCACACCGAACAGTTTCTGCCCTACCGCGCAGGCCAGGCTCACGCTGTACAGAAAATACAGGTCCGCCACGCTCAGGCTGCTGCCCGCCACATAAGGGGCGAACTTGCCGTGCCTGACCAGCGAGGCGAATCCCAGCACCAGCTCATTGCGGGACTTCTCCTTGATGGCCTCGGGGACCGCCATCCCGAAGAACGCCTCGCCATAACAGGCCCGCGCCGGCAACTCGATGTAAAGCTCGATCTCCTTGGCCAGCGCCAGCACCTGGGCACGCGCGAACGGGTCACTGGGCAGCAGTGCCGACCCAGGCTGGCTTTCAAGGTATTCGAGGATCACGCTGGTTTCATTGATAAAACCCTGCTCCACCCCCAGCACCGGCACCTTGCCGCGCGGGCTGATGGCCAACGCCTCAGGGCTTTGCCCGGCGTAGAACGGCACCTCTTCGAAAGGCAGATCTTTTTCCAGCAATGCCAGTTTCACCATGTTGTAGTAATTGCTGACGGCGAATCCATAAAGCTTGAGCATCACATAGCCTCCAGGCCGGGTGCGGGGTTGGCAGCCACTCTTATAGAACCTCGACAGCCGACTGGCCAGCAGCATCAGGCTCCTGAATACGGGTAAACTGGCGACCTTTCCTTGAGGAGCCTGCCATGAGCGAGCCAACCCCCGGTACCAGCAACGACGACAGCGACGAAGAAGCGTTCGCCGAAAACACCCTGATCGAAGCGATCGAAAACCAGATCGAAAGCGACAACCCGCCCGCGGCCAAGGCCACCTTCAACAAGCTGACCCTGGTCGGCTATGAGCGTGACGAAATCCTCAACCTCATGGCTCACGTTCTGGCGGTGGAAATCGACGCGATCCTCGAAGAAGACCGCGCGTTCGACACCCAATGGTACGAAGCCGCGCTGCGCGCCCTGCCCGAGCTGCCGCCCGAGAAGAAATAAGCCCGCCACGCCTCGCGTCCGCCCCTGGCCGGCGCGATGGCGAGCCTTGACTACACTGGTACGCGCCCTGCGGCCAAATACCGCCGCCCAGGGGCGTAAAAGTCCGCAGCGGACACTGGACAGGCTGCCCAACTGCGGTCACCTTAAGGACGCTGTCGTCTAATTCCTAGAAAGTCTGGAGTCCTTATGTCGTATACCCCTGAGTTGGTTGCCGAACTGGAAATCCTTGCACTCTTCAACCTGGACAGTTCCCAGGAAGGCCTGAAAATCCATCAGACCGCTGCCCCCCAAGCTATCGCCGCCGCACGACGCCTGTTCGAAAAAGAGCTCATTACCCAGCCCGATGGTGGTTACCTGACCAGCCTGGGCCGCGATGCCGCCGAGCATGCCCAAGGCCTGCTGACCATTCTGACGGTCAAAGAAGCCGCCTGAACGCTCCCCCCCTACGGCCCTCGGAATCCCCGCCTGTCGGATTCCGCGGGCAAGCTCCAGTTGCCCGCTGGAAATCTGACGTCAAAAATAAAATTCAGCTTAAAGCTCGCCCTCGACTGGCTGTAAACTCCTCCACCTATAAGACCTCCCACGTTCAAGCTTCGCGAGCCTGTTTGAATGACCCGCACCCATGAAATCCGCCCAGATCTGGACGAGGGAATCGATCGCAAGGTTCTCAGCCAGCTGCGTGCGCGCTTTCTGAAGCTCAACGAAGGGCGTCTGGATCGGGCCATGGAGGGGTTATCGCCGCGCCAGCAACTGGTGCTCAACCTGTTGCCGCTGTTCTTTCACGTCAACCACCCGTTATTGCCGGGTTATGTGTCGGGCAGCACACCCGCCGGGCTGTCGAACTACGAACCCGACACCTCAACGCTCAACGAAGCCCAGCGCCTGACCCGCTCGTTTTCCTACAAGGTCCGGCCCGGCAATGCACCCCGACCTATCCATGGCCTGTTCCTGATGGGCAGCCTGGGTACCCTGGCCCAGGCTGACCAGAGCGATATGGATGTGTGGGTCTGCCATGCGCCCGATCTCGGCGAAAACGAACTCGCCGAACTGCGCAAGAAATGCCTGCTGCTGGAAGCCTGGGCCGCCGGCCAGGGCGCCGAGGCGCACTTCTTCCTGATCGACCCGAGCCGCTTTGTCCGTGGCGATCGCGACACCCAGCTGAGCTCGGACGATTGCGGCACCACTCAGCACTATCTGCTGCTGGACGAGTTCTATCGCACGGCCATCTGGCTGGCCGGGCGTACGCCGCTATGGTGGCTGGTGCCGGTGTACGAAGAAGCCCGCTACCAGCAGTACACCCATACGCTGCTGTCCAAGCGTTTCATCCCTGCCGACGAAAACCTCGACCTTGGCCATCTGGCCCATATTCCGCCGGGCGAATTCATCGGCGCCGGGCTCTGGCAGTTGTTCAAGGGCATCGAGTCGCCGTACAAGTCGGTGCTCAAGCTGCTGCTGACCGAGGTCTACGCCAGCGAACACCCGCGGGTGGAATGCCTGAGCCTGCGCTTCAAGCAGGCGGTGTTCGCCAATCGCCTGGACCTCGACGAGCTGGACCCGTACACCGTGGTCTACCGGCGCATCGAGGAATACCTCAAGGCCCGTGGCGAACCGGAGCGCCTGGAGCTGGTACGGCGCAGCCTGTATCTGAAGGTCAACCGCAAGCTCACCGGCAACAACGGCGCGCGCAACCCGAGCTGGCAGCGCTCGCTGCTCGAACGGCTGGCCCACGAATGGGGCTGGGATCAACGCCAGCTGGCAATGCTCGACAGCCGCAGCCAGTGGAAAGTCCGCCAGGTCAGCGCCGAACGCCGGGCCCTGGTCAACGAACTGAACTACAGCTACCGCTTCCTGACCCAGTTCGCCCGTAGCGAGCAGACCCTCGGCCTGGTCAACAAGCGCGACCTGAATATCCTCGGCCGCCGCCTGTACGCGGCCTTTGAACGCAAGGCCGGCAAGATCGAGTTCATCAACCCTGGCATCGCCCCGGACCTGGCCGAAGACACCCTGACCCTGGTGCAGTCGCCCAACAAGAAAGAACCGGGGCAAACCCACTGGGGCCTGTACAACGGCAGCCTGACTGCCCTGGAGTGGGAACACTTCGCGCCGATCAAGCGCAGCCGCGAACTGCTGGAGCTCCTGACCTGGTGCCATCGCAACGGCGTGATCGACAGCAGCACGCGCCTGGCGCTGCATCCTGGCAGCAGCGACTTGAGCGAGTTCGAGCTGTTCAATCTGCTGGGCAGCCTGCAACAGACCATCGCCCTGCCCCTGGGCATCGTCAGCGAAGAACGCCTGCTGCACAGCAGCGTGCCCAGCGAAGTGCTGATCCTGGTGAACGTCGGCCGCGACCCGCTCAAGCATCACCGCGACCTGAACATCCTGATGACCACCGAGCGCACCGACTCTTTGAGCTACGCCGGGGTGCGGGAGAACCTGGTGCTGACCCTCGACCAGGTGACGCTCAACAGCTGGAACGAGGTATTAGTCGGCCGTTACGACGGCGCCCATGCCCTGCTCGACTGCCTGCGCGACTACCTCAACAACCTGCCGCGCGGCCCTGAGCAACCGAAGCTGCGAGTGCGCTGCTTCTGCCACAACCGCGCGCAGTTCATTGCCCAACGGGTCGAAGAGCTATTCGACACGGCGCAGAACCTGTTGCTCAGCCAGCTCAACCACCGCTACCTGATCCAGGTCCAGCAGCATTACCACGTGCTGGAATTGTTGCCGGGCCAGGTCAATCATGTGGCGCTGGCAAGCCTGCCAGCGTTGATCGACTACCTGGGCGAAGAACAGTCGAGCTACAGCCCGCTGCACCTGGACCCGATGGCCCTGGAAGAACACGACCTGGCGCTGATCCTGCCGATGGGCCAGCCTGATTGCATCCAGGTGTTCTACCGTGTCGTCGAGGCTCAGGCCGAGCTGTATGTGCTGGATGAATTCGATGCGCTCTGGCAGCAACGCCTGCCCTATCACGACGAACAGAGCCTGCTGGTTCCCCTGCAACGCTTCCTGCAGTCGATCCTCTACCGTCGCGATGCCCAACTGCCGATGGAGGCGTCCCAGGCTCTGGTGCCGCTGGATATTTTGTATTACCAGATATTGCCCTCAGGTAGCACAAGAGCCCGTCGAATCGAGCCACGCCCGGCACCACAGACACCAGCGAACAAAGCCTTTTATGACGTGCAGGGCATCATCGGCAAAGCCGCACCGGGGCAGGTGCAGGTCACTCTGTATTGCAATCAACGGGAGTTCTCCGAGCTGGAGCATGGCGACCAGCTGTTCGCCGCGGTCGCCCAGGAGATTGTCGGCCAGCGTCGCGAAACCGAGCGCTATCGCTGCTACATCACCGACCTGGACCTGTCCGGCCTGCTCGGTGACCACCACGGCTCAAGCAATCTCTACCTGCGCTACAAAGCCGACCTGGAGCGCGCCTTGAACGACGCGCTCGAGCAGGTCTAGCCGGTCAGCAGGTCCCTTCAGAGGTGAAAGTCGCCAGCCGCTTCGGGTTGGTATTCCACTTCCAGCAGGGTCAGCTTCAGGGTCTTGCCGCCGGGCGCCGGCCAGTCGATGTACTGCCCGACCTGCAAACCGAGCAAGGCGCTGCCCACCGGCGCCAGGATAGAAATCCGGCCCTCGTCGGCGTTGGCGTCCTGCGGATACACCAGGGTCAGGTGATAGTCCTTGCCGCTGCCCTCTTCGCGGCAATGCACACGCGAATTCATGGTCACGACACCAGGCGGGACTTCATCGTGGCCCACCAGGGTTTCGGCGCGATCCAGCTCGGTCTGCAACGCAATGACGCCAGGCAGCGTGTCGTCCAGGCTGTCGATCAGGCGCTCCAGACGCTGCACGTCGAGGCGGGTGAGAATGATGGAAGGTGCGGTGCTCATGATCCAGGCAGACTCCTTTTTTCGGCACAAAAAAGCAAAACCCCGTCCAGATAAGACGGGGTTTTCACTGGCCTCGATGTGGCGAGGCGTAACCGGACACTACCACAGCAGCACAAATAAACAAGCCGCCGGGCTTTTGTGCTCGGGCTAGCCCATACCGGGCGCCGCCGCCCGCTTGCGCTCCAGCGCCTGGCAACAGATGACACGCCGTCGCTCATCGTCCGCCGAGCGCCATTCGCGAATGTCTTCGACATGCCGGAAACAGCCCTTGCAGACTTTTTCCTCATCCAGCCGGCACAGGCTGATGCAGGGCGAGGCCACGGCCGGGCTGACATTGCTGTACAGCGGCTTGGGCGGGCGCACCGGGGCGGTTGGCGTCACGGTCTCAGAGCCCTTCGAACTCGAGCTTGATATCGGCCTGCTCGAGGACGATGCGCTCGAGCATTTCGCCCAGCTGCTCTTCGCTCTTGTCGCACATCCAGCGCTCGCTTTCTTCGTCGTAGTCGAAGTGGAAACCGCCGGAGCGCGCGGCCAGCCACAGCTGGCGCAGCGGCTCCTGGCGGCTGAAGATCACCTGGCTGCCGTTTTCGAACTTGACGGTGAGCACACCGGCGGAGCTCTCCAGATCGATATCCAGGTCACTCTCCTCGAAAATGTCCTCCAGCGTCTGCTGGGTGGCATCGACCAGATCGTGGAAACGGGCTTCAGTCAAACTCATTGCGGGAACCTCGAAAAGTGTCTACTCACGCTCAAGCGCCGCAAGATACGGGCGCATCCGGGCGAATGCAAAGGATACCGTCCAAGGGCGCGGGCGGCAGAGAAAATATCCCCGCGGGCGCCGCGCCCAGCCCCTGTGCCCGGGGCAAAGGCCCGCCAGACGGGTGTTCCAGCGCATAGGCAAGCCGTCGGGTGGCCGGTATACTCGGGCGCAATTAACGCATTCTCAAGGATTTCGCCATGAAGCGCCTGATCTCTTCCCTTGCTGCGCTCGTCGCGGTTGCCTGCCTTGTCACTGCCTGCGGTCAAAAAGGCCCGCTGTATCTTCCCGATGACAGCAAATCCCCTGAAGACCAAGGTCACTCGCAGTCGCACAAGCACGACACCAACTAAGGGAACCCCATGGACGCTTTTAACTACCGCGGCGGGCAGCTGTTCGCGGAAGGTGTAGCGTTGTCCGCCATTGCCGAACGTTTTGGCACGCCGACCTACGTCTATTCCCGAGCGCATATCGAAGCTCAGTACCGCGCGTACGCCGATGCCCTCGCCGGCATGCCGCACCTGGTCTGCTTCGCGGTAAAGGCCAACTCCAACCTGGGTGTACTGAATGTCCTGGCGCGTCTGGGCGCCGGTTTCGACATCGTCTCCCGGGGCGAGCTGGAACGCGTCCTGGCCGCTGGCGGCGCGGCCGACAAGATTGTCTTCTCCGGTGTCGGCAAGACCCGTGACGACATGCGTCGCGCCCTGGAAGTCGGCGTGCACTGCTTCAACGTCGAGTCCAGCGACGAGCTGGAACGCCTGCAACAGGTCGCCGCCGAACTGAACGTTCGCGCGCCGGTTTCGCTGCGGGTCAACCCGGATGTCGATGCTGGCACCCACCCGTACATTTCCACCGGCCTGAAGGAAAACAAGTTCGGTATCGCCATCGCCGATGCCGAAGACGTGTACATCCGCGCGGCACAGCTGCCGAACCTGGAAGTGGTCGGCGTCGATTGCCATATCGGCTCGCAACTGACCACCCTGGCGCCCTTCATCGATGCCCTCGACCGTCTGCTGGACCTGGTCGACCGCCTGGGCGAGTGCGGCATCTACCTGCGCCACATCGACCTCGGTGGCGGCCTGGGCGTGCGTTATCGCGATGAAGAGCCACCGCTGGCCGCCGACTACGTCAAGGCCGTGCGCGAACGCCTCGATGGCCGCGACCTGGAACTGGTCTTCGAACCCGGCCGTTTCATCGTCGCCAACGCCGGGGTACTGCTGACCCGGGTCGAGTACCTCAAGCACACCGAACACAAGGACTTCGCCATCGTCGACGCGGCCATGAACGACCTGATCCGCCCGGCCCTGTACCAGGCCTGGATGGACGTCAGCGCCGTACGCCCGCGCGATGGCCAGGCACGTACCTACGACATCGTCGGCCCGATCTGCGAAACCGGCGACTTCCTGGCCAAGGAACGTCAGCTGGCCCTGGAAGAAGGCGACCTGCTGGCCGTGCATTCGGCCGGTGCCTACGGTTTCGTCATGAGCTCCAACTACAACACCCGCGGTCGCGCTGCTGAAGTGCTGGTCGATGGTGAACAGGCTGTTGAAGTGCGTCGCCGCGAGACGGTAGCCGAGTTGTTTGCTGGCGAAAGCCTGCTGCCGGAGTAAAACCATGCTGCTGCGTTTTACCAAGATGCACGGCCTGGGCAATGATTTCATGGTCCTCGACCTGGTCAGCCAGCACGCGCACATCCTGCCCAAACATGCCAAGCAATGGGGCGATCGCAATACCGGAGTCGGTTTCGACCAGTTGCTGATCGTCGAGGCGCCGAGCAACCCGGACGTGGATTTCCGCTACCGGATCTTCAATTCCGACGGTTCCGAAGTGGAGCAATGCGGCAACGGTGCGCGCTGTTTCGCCCGTTTCGTGCTGGACAAGCGCCTGACCACCAAGCGCCAGATCCGCGTCGAGACCAAAAGCGGCATCATCGAACTGGATGTGCGCAACGACGGTCAGATCAGCGTCGACATGGGCGCGCCGCGCCTGGTGCCCGAGCAGATTCCGTTCGTGGCACCGGCCCAGGCCCTGAGTTACCAGGTCGAAGTCGATGGCCAGACCGTCGAATTGGCCGCGGTGTCCATGGGCAACCCCCATGCGGTGCTGCGGGTCAACGACATCAACAGCGCGCCGGTGCATGAGCTGGGGCCGAAGATCGAACATCACCCGCGCTTCCCGGCCCGGGTCAATGTCGGCTTCATCCAGGTCATCGACCGTCAGCGCGCGCAACTGCGGGTCTGGGAACGTGGCGCCGGGGAAACCCAGGCCTGCGGTACCGGCGCCTGCGCTGCCGCAGTGGCCGCGATCAGCCAGGGGTGGATGGATTCGCCGCTATTGATCGACCTGCCGGGCGGGCGCCTGTCCATCGAATGGGCAGGCCCTGGCCAACCGGTGAAGATGACCGGCCCGGCAGTGCGCGTATACGAAGGACAGGTGCGTCTTTGAATGAGCGAAAACCATGACTGATCAGCCTCAGGTTCCAGCCGAAAAGCCCGACGAATCTCCTGCCGAAAACCTCGAGGCGGCGGCGATTGCCGCGTATCTGGAGGCTCATCCGGACTTCTTCGTCGAGCATGAAGAACTGCTCCCGGCGTTGCGCATTCCCCATCAGCGCGGTGACACCATCTCGCTGGTGGAGCGGCAGATGAAGATCCTGCGCGAGCGCAACATCGAGATGCGCCACCGGCTTTCGCAGTTGATGGACGTGGCCCGGGACAACGACCGGCTCTTCGAGAAGACCCGCCGCCTGATTCTCGCGCTGATGGATGCCAACAGCCTGGAAGACGTGGTGATGAGCGTCGAAGACAGCCTGCGCCAGGACTTCCAGGTGCCTTTCGTGAGCCTGATCCTGTTCAGTGACAGTGCCATGCCGGTGGGCCGCTGGGTCACCGCGGCCGATGCCCAGACCGCTATCGGCGGCTTGCTGACCGAAGGCAAAAGCGTCAGCGGCAGCCTGCGCGAGCATGAGCTGGACTTCCTGTTCGGCGAAGAGCAGCGCCTGCAGATCGGCTCGAGCGCCGTGGTCGCCATCGCCCATCAGGGCATTCACGGCGTGCTGGCCATCGCCAGTCGCGACCCGCAGCACTACAAAAGCTCGGTGGGGACGCTGTTCCTCAGCTATATCGCCGAAGTCATGGGCCGCGTACTGCCGCGCTTCACTCACTCGCTACGCTCGGTTCGCTGACCATGGAACGACAACTGGACGCCTACTGCGAGCACCTGCGCAGTGAGCGCCAAGTGTCGCCCCATACGCTGCAAGCCTACCGCCGCGACCTGGAAAAAGTGCTGGCCTTCTGTACCAAGCAGCAGGTTTGCAGCTGGTCCGACCTGGACATCCAGGGCCTGCGCAGCATGATTGCGCGCCTGCACCAACAGGGCCAATCCTCTCGCAGCCTGGCGCGCCTGCTCTCCGCCGTACGCGGCCTGTATCACTATCTGAACCGCGAAGGCCTGTGCAATCACGACCCGGCCAACGGCCTGGCGCCGCCCAAGGGCGAGCGCCGCCTGCCCAAGACCCTGGACACCGATCGCGCCCTGCAATTGCTCGATGGCGCGGTGGAGGATGATTTCCTCGCGCACCGCGACCAGGCGATTCTCGAGCTGTTCTACTCCTCTGGGCTGCGCTTGTCGGAGCTGACCAGCCTCGACCTCGAACAATTGGACCTGGCCGATGGCCTGGTGCAGGTCCACGGCAAAGGCAGCAAGACCCGGGTCTTGCCGATTGGCAAGAAGGCCCGCGAGGCGCTGCAGCTGTGGCTGCCGCTGCGGGCGCTGAGCAATCCGCCGGACGATGCGGTGTTCGTCAGTCAGCAGGGCCGGCGCCTGGGCCCCCGGGCGATCCAGCTGCGGGTCAAGGCCGCCGGCGAGCGCGAGCTGGGACAGAACCTGCATCCGCATATGCTGCGACACTCCTTCGCCAGCCACATGCTGGAATCCTCCCAGGACCTGCGCGCCGTACAGGAACTGCTGGGGCACTCGGATATCAAGACCACCCAGATCTATACCCACCTGGACTTCCAGCACCTGGCAGCGGTCTACGACAGCGCCCACCCACGGGCCAAACGCAACAAAGGCGGTGAGTAATGACGATCAAGCTGATCACCTTCGACCTCGACGACACGCTGTGGGATACCGCGCCCGTGATCGTCAGTGCCGAAGCCGTGCTGCGCCAGTGGCTGACCGACCATGCCCCGCAGCTGGGCGGCGTACCGGTGGAGCATCTCTGGGCCATCCGTGAGCGGGTGCTGAACAACGAGCCGGGGCTCAAGTACCGCATCAGCGCGCTGCGCCGGCGGGTGCTGTTTCATGCGCTGGAGGAAGCCGGCTACGACCAGGGCCAGGCCAATGCCCTGGCCGACCAGAGTTTTGAAGTGTTCCTGCATGCGCGGCATCAGCTGGATATCTTTCCCGAGGTGCTGCCGACCCTGGAGGCGCTGGCCAACCACTTCGCGCTGGGCGTGGTCACCAATGGCAACGCCGACGTGCGCCGCCTGGGGCTGGCGGATTATTTCAAGTTCGCCCTGTGCGCCGAAGACATCGGCATCGCCAAGCCCGATGCACGGCTGTTTCACGAGGCCCTGCAACGGGGCGAAGCCACGCCGGACACCGCCGTGCACATCGGCGATCACCCGGGCGACGACATCGCCGGGGCGCAGCAGGCCGGCCTGCGGGCCATCTGGTTCAACCCGGCCGGCAAAGCCTGGGAGGCGGACCGGCTGCCGGATGCAGAAATCCGCAGCCTGACCGAGCTGCCGAAACTGCTGGCGCGCTGGCACAGCGGCGCCTGATCGGACGCTGTCGCAATCACTGCAACACCGCACTCTCGCCAACAAACGCCCATGAAAAAGCCCGCAGCGACGGCGGGCTTTTTCAGCAAGCAAGTGGCAGGCGCTCAGATAGGCCGGCTACCGTACTTGTTATCAGGCTTCTTGGGCGGATCGGCAACCACATTGGCCTCGACTTCCTGCACTTTACCGCCACGGGCCAGGAACTCCTCCATGGCGCGCGCCAGTGCATCACGCTCTTTGTTCTTGGCTTCGACACTCGGCAGCTCGTCTACCGAGACGGCAGCCTTGGCCTTGCCTTTGGCGGTCGGGGCAGGAACATCACTGCCGTCGTCTTCCGCCACATCGTCGGCGGCCGCTTCAAGACCTTCTTCGGTTTCGTCTTCGTCGCCTACTTCGAGGTCGTCGTTTTCCAGATCATCGTCGCTCATGTTCTACCTCATGACTTGCGAAAAGCAGATTAGTTATAGCCCAGCTGAGCCGACTGTCGAAGGCCGCTGGAAAAAAATCAACATCCACTGATAACCAGCGGCTTATGCCTTATCACCGTGCAAGGTGGCAAGGACTTTGCGGGCACCGCCATGATCGCGATGCTCGCCCAGATAAACGCCTTGCCAGCTGCCTAACGCCAAGCGACCCGCCGAGACCGGCAAGCTCAATTGACAGCCTAGCAAACTGGCCTTGAAGTGCGCCGGCAGATCATCGGGCCCTTCGTCGTCATGTTCATACCCGGCCATGCCTTGAGGCACCAGGGAGTTGAAGAAACGCTCGAAGTCACGACGAACCGCAGGGTCGGCATTCTCGTTGATGGTCAACGAGGCCGAGGTATGCTGCAGCCACAAATGCAACAGACCGACCCGACATGCCTTCAGTTCAGGCAGGCCGGCGAGCAACTCGTCCGTTACCAGATGAAAGCCCCGGGGCCTTGCCCGCAGGGTAATCAGAGTCTGTTGCCACATACAGTTCTCCGCACATTCGGCGCGCATTCTAGCGCGCTCTGGAAAAAAACAAAGTGCCGAATATTCCTCCAATGCTGTAAGTCATTGACCCGAAAAAAAAGCAGTCATCAAACTGGCTGACACGCTCTGGAAAAAACCTTTCAGCTGTCTCTCAATGACAAAACGCAGACAAAAAAATGCCCGGCAAGCCGGGCATTTTTTCGGGCGAGATTACAGGTTGTAACCACGCTCGTTGTGTTGCGCCAGGTCGAGGCCGACCGACTCTTCTTCCTCGGTGACACGCAGCCCGATGACCACATCCAGCACCTTGAGGATGATGAAGGTCACGATCGCGGTGTAGATCACCGTGAAGCCCACGCCTTTGCACTGGATCCACACTTGCGCGGCGATGTCGGTCACGGTGCCGAAGCCGCCCAGCGATGGCGCGGCGAACACGCCGGTCAGGATCGCGCCGAGGATACCGCCGATGCCGTGCACGCCGAAGGCATCCAGGGAGTCGTCGTAGCCCAGCTTGCGTTTCAGGGTGGTGGCGCAGAAGAAGCACACCACGCCCGCTGCCAGGCCGATCACCAGGGCGCCCATCGGACCTACGGTGCCAGCGGCAGGCGTGATCGCCACCAGGCCGGCAACCACACCCGAGGCGATGCCCAGGGCGCTTGGCTTACCGTGGGTCAGCCATTCGGCGAACATCCAGCCCAACGCCGCGGCGGCGGTGGCGATCTGGGTTACCAGCATCGCCATGCCGGCGGTGCCGTTGGCGGCGGCGGCGGAACCGGCGTTGAAGCCGAACCAGCCGATCCACAGCATGGCCGCGCCCATCAGGGTGTAACCCAGGTTGTGCGGCGCCATTGGGGTGGTCGGGAAGCCTTTACGCTTGCCCAGCACCAGGCAGGCCACCAGGCCGGCGATACCGGCGTTGATGTGCACCACGGTGCCGCCGGCGAAGTCCAGCACGCCCCAGTCCCACATCAGGCCGCCGTTGCCGGACCAGACCATGTGCGCGATCGGCGCGTAGACCAGGGTGAACCAGATGGCCATGAAGATCAGCATGGCGGAGAACTTCATCCGCTCGGCGAAGGCACCGACGATCAGCGCCGGGGTGATGATGGCGAAGGTCATCTGGAAGGTGATGAACACCGCCTCGGGGAACAGCGCCGCCGGGCCGGTCAGGCTCGCCGGGGTGACGCCGGCCAGGAAGGCCTTGCCCAGGCCGCCGACGAAGGAGTTGAAGTTGACGACGCCCTGCTCCATGCCGGTGGTGTCGAACGCAATGCTGTAGCCATAAATGACCCACAGGATGCTGATCAGACCGGTAATGGCGAAGCACTGCATCATCACGGAAAGAATGTTTTTCGAGCGCACCATGCCGCCGTAGAACAGCGCCAGGCCGGGAATGGTCATGAACAGCACCAGGGCCGTCGAGGTCAGCATCCAGGCGGTGTCGCCGGAGTTGAGGACTGGGGCTGCCACTTCGTCCGCCGCCATGGCCAGGCCAGGCATTACGAGGGACAACAGGGCTCCTAGCCCTGCGATTTTACGCAGAGTCATATTGTTTTCTCCTGGGGCGTTGGGTTTGGGGCGGCTTAGATGGCGTCGGTATCGGTTTCGCCGGTACGGATGCGAATAGCCTGTTCCAGATTGACCACGAAGATCTTGCCGTCACCGATCTTGCCGGTGTTGGCGGCCTTGGTTATCGCCTCGATGACCCGATCAAGATCCTTGTCGTCGATGGCGACGTCGATCTTCACCTTGGGCAGGAAGTCGACTACGTACTCCGCGCCGCGATACAGCTCGGTGTGCCCCTTCTGCCGGCCGAAGCCTTTGACCTCAGTAACGGTAATGCCCTGCACGCCGATCTCGGACAGCGACTCGCGCACGTCGTCCAACTTGAACGGCTTGATGATGGCAGTGACTAGCTTCATGAAACTTTCTCCCGAATTGGTGGACTTGCCCCAGGAAAACAAACCCGACTCAAGTCTAAGCGCAGTGCCTGGCTTTGTAACGCATCGTCGGCCTTCCTCGACCAGACCGACGCCAGCTAACCGCTGCTGACGAAACACTTCCCCGCTCCGCCTGCCGCACTGCATTCGTCACAGCGACTGCATCAGTGCATGGGTCATCGGGGACTAAGCAGAAACCTTGCCATCTCGCGAAAACCCACTGATTTCAGTCCCTTGGCCGCCACGACAGAAACCACTTCGCCATCATCGCCACGGATACGCACAACAACGGTGCGCCACTGCCCGGCGCGATGCGCGAAAAGCGTGCATCCCCGCCTGCCAATTGACTATAGACAGTGCGTGATACACTGCCCGCCATTGTTTTCAGGACACTTCCCATGCTCGCGCCCAAAGACCTCCTCGATGCCCTGAGCGGCCATGCCGCCCGCCTGTTCAGCGGCGATACCCCACTGCCCCGCGCCGAAATCGAAAGCCAGTTCAAGGCCCTGCTGCAAAGCGGCTTCAGCAAGCTGGACCTGGTCAGCCGGGAAGAATTCGACAGCCAGATGGTCGTCCTGGCCCGCACCCGGGCCCGCCTGGAAAGCCTGGAGGCGAAGGTCGCCGAGCTGGAAGCCAAGCTCAACCCGAGCGAGCAATAACCACCTCGACCGCGCCCTTGTGCATAGGCTCGACGGTGCAGTGCCTGCCGCCGGTCGAGCCGGCCCCGCCAGTAAAGATTTTCCGCCCTGCCCGTTCATTTCCCGCCTGCTCCGCCGATAACATGTCCAGCGTTTGCGATCCTGGCCACCCTCTGGGCGAGCCATGCCCTACGACACCGCCAAGCAACGCCAACGCTTGCCTCGACTTATTCTTTGTTGTGCACCAGGTAGCCCTATGACCGCGCCAAAACCCTTCAGCCGCTTGGCCTTCTTCGTTCATACCGCCGAGATGCTCAATCACTATCAGGCGGTCTGGAGCCTGCTCGGGGCCGACGCTTTCGATGTGGTCCTGCATGGCACCCATGAAGAGCGCGCGCAAAGCCGCGAACTCATCGGCGGCCTCGGTTACAGCTGTCACGGCAGCCTGGATGTGATCAAGTCCAATCACCGCTATGACGTGGTGGTCTCCAACCACAGCATGTACGACCACGGCTCGCAGCCGATGATCAAGGCGCTGGGCCATCGACAGGTGCGCTTCATGTACGCCCTGGGCAAGTACAAACACAACTTCTCCAGCTGGAACCGGCATTACGACCTGATCCTGTGCTTCGGCCCCTGGCAGGCCGAGCGCCTGCGCGAATGCTGCGACGCCGTGACCTTCCAGATGGGCTACCCGCGCTACGACGCCTACTTCCGCGAAACCTCGCTGCAAGGCCAGCACCCGGAGGACCTGGCCCTGGACCCGACGAAAAAGACCGTGCTGTGGCTGCCGACCTGGCTGGAGCTGTCGTCGATCAGCCGCTTCGCCGACGCCATGGCCGGGTTGTGCGATCGCTACAACGTCATCGTGAAGACCCATCCGCTGTCGGTTGAAACCGATCCCGAGGCGCTGAAACTGCTCGAGCAATACGCGTTCACTGCGGTGATTACCCGCGTCTACGACAACCTCAGCCTGTTCCGTTGCGCCGACTATGTGGTTTCGGACTACGGCGGAACCGCGTTCGGCGCCCTGTACCTGGACAAGAACCTGCTGCTGTTGAACGTACCGGACGCCGAGCAGGACGCGCTGACCGGCGAGGAATCGCCCGATGTGCTGCTGCGCAACGACATCGTCAACCTCGACCCCGAGGCGCGCTGGCAACTGGCCGACCTGCTGGGGGACGAGAGCCTCTGGCAACGGCAGGCCGCGGTCCGTCAGCGCCTGCGTCGCCATTACTTCGCCCCCAGCTATGGTTTCTCGGCGGAGCTGGCGGTACTGGCGCTGCGCAACATCGAAAACATACTCAAGCAGGGGTGAAAGCATGGTGATCTGGCTGGTCGGCATGTCGGGCGCGGGCAAAACCACGATTGGCCGGGCCCTGTATGCCAGCCTGAAAGCGCAACGGCCGCAGACCGTGTTCGTCGACGGCGACGAGATTCGCGCGCTGTTCCGCCATGACCAGCAAGCGGACGCCTACAGCGTCGCCGGACGCCGGGTCAACGCCGAGCGGATCCAGGCCCTGTGCGGCTGGCTCGATAGCCAGGGCATCGATGTGGTCTGCTGCATCCTGTCGATGTTCCAGGACATCAGCGACGACAACCGCCAGCGTTTCTCCAGCTACCGTGAAGTGTTCGTCGATGTGCCGCTGAGCACCCTGATCAGCCGTGACAACAAGGGGCTTTACCAGTCCGCCCTGAGGGGCGAACAGAGCAACGTGGTGGGCGTGGACATCGAGTACCCGCCGCCGCAACGCCCGGACCTGGTGCTGCATAACCGTCACGAGCCCGACGACATCCCGGGCTATGTGGAACGCATTCGCCAGCTCTGTGGGTATCCACCATCATGCTGAACTACGCCTACAGCGACGGGGACCTGCTGGAAACCCCGCAGACCTATCGCTACAGCAGTTTCCAGGGTAAAGCCTTCGTCGACGCCTGGCGCGCCTCGCGCCTGGCTGCATGCGCCCACCTGCCGGCGCCAGCCTTGCCTGCGCTGTATCCGCAAGGCCCGGCGCACGCCGGGGACAGCACGGCGCTGCTGGGCCACCTGTGCCTGGAAATGCGCGCGGGCGCTGGCGTCTCCGGCCCGCTGGCGACCTACTGGCTGCCGCGCCTGCTGAAGAAATTCGAAGTGAGCAAACGCCTGTATGCCGGCTACGAAGCCGCGGCTCCGCACCGTCCGCTGCCCCATGGCAGCTATGGGTCCGCACAGCCTTACCTGTTGCTGGCCGAGTGCATGCTGCACGGCTGGCAGGCAAGCGGCGCGGCCTACTACCTCAGCGGCCTGCTCAAGCTGACGGATACCCTGGTGTCGCAGCAGGGCCGCCTCGCCCCGGACCAGGGCGCCTACCTGGCCTGGCTGCTGACCCAGGAACAACAGCTGCTGGCCACAGTCGCCCGGGAGGCCGGCCTATGAGTCGCGCCCGCCTGCTGATCCTCTGCGCCCGCACCGCGCGCTCGGTCGCCTACCTGCAAGGCTTGGCGGCGGCCGGGATCGAACCTGAAGCGGTGATTGTCTACGGCCAGGGCGGCGGCTCGTTACAGACCACCCGCGAGTTGCAGGTGCAGCCACTGGCGGGGCTGTTCTGCCCGGACCTGAGCCAGGACCTCGACACCTGCCTGGCGGCCCTGGACTGGCCCCACGAGGTGTGCCCGGCCCAGGCTCTCGACGATCCACAACTGCTCGCGCTGATCGCCCGCCTGGCGCCGGACCTGGTCGTCTACTCCGGCTACGGCGGGCAACTGGTGCCGGCGGCCCTGCTGAGTCGCTACCCGGTGCTGCATATCCACTCCGGCTGGCTGCCGGACTATCGCGGCAGCACCACCCTGTACTACCAGATCATCGAGCAGCGTGAATGCGCCGCCAGCGCCCTGCTGCTCGACGAGCAGATCGACACCGGCCCGGTGCTGGCGCGCAAGACCTATCCCCTGCCCCCACCGGGCATGGATGTCGACTACCTGTATGACAATGCGATCCGCGCCGACCTGCTGGTGGAAGTCCTCGGCCACTGGCGACGCGAAGGCGCCCGAGCCCTGCGGCCCCTGCCGGCCGAAGCCGAAAAGCCGCCTTACTTCATCATTCACCCGTTGCTCAAACACCTGGCCCTGCTGGCGGTGGACAAACACAAGGACGCGCCATGAACCCGGTCGCCGAAAACATCATTCGTTTCGGGACCAAGTCCGAAACCCTGGAGCGCCTGCAGCCGCGGGTCACCCGTTCGCAGATCCTGCCGCTGTACTTTTTCACCGCCCGGCAGTGGCGGGACGATCCGGCTGAAGTGCTGCAGAACATTGCCCGACTGGAGCCTGACGGCTTTTTCGTGATCGTGCGCAGCAGCGCGCAGAACGAAGACAGCGTCAACAGTTCCATGGCCGGCCTGTTCACCAGTTGCCTGAATGTCAGTATCACCGACCCTCGGGCCTTGAGCGTCGCCATCGAACAGGTGATCGCGTCTTTTGCCGAGCACCGCTGCGAGGACAACCAGATCCTGATCCAGCCGATGCTGACCTCGATCCAGATGAGCGGCGTGGTGATGACCCACGACCTGGAGCATGGCGCCCCTTATTACGTGGTGAACTACGACGACGAGAGCGGCCTGACCGATACCATCACCGGCGGCCAGGGCATCCAGAAAACCGTGCTGGTGTACCGCGACACCGAGAGCGCCCAGCTGCGCTCCCCGCGCTTGCAGGCAGTGATCGATGCCTGCCGGGAGCTGGAAACGCTCTGCGGTAACGTGCCGCTGGACATCGAGTTCGCCGTCGACCACCACCAGCAGGTCTATGTCCTGCAGGTGCGGCGCATCACCCTGTGCAACACCTGGCACCCGGTCACCGAACGGCGGGTGGCGCGCCAGCTGGAGCATATCCAGCGCTTCCTGGCCAAACGCCTGGCGCCCCAGGCCGGCCTGTATGGCGATAGCACCCTGCTGGGGGTGATGCCTGACTGGAATCCGGCGGAAATCATCGGCACCACCCCGCGCCCGCTGGCGGCCTCGCTGTATCGGCGCCTGGTGACGGATTCGACCTGGCGCGAAGCCCGCGCCCTGATGGGTTACCACCACCCGCGACACCAGGCCCTGATGGTGATGCTCGGCCATCACCCGTATATCGACGTGCGCTGCAGCTTCAACTCATTCCTGCCGGCGGGCCTGGAACCGGGGTTGTGCACTCGCCTGGTCAACGCCTGGCTGCAGCGCCTGCAGGCCCATCCGCAATGGCACGACAAGGTCGAGTTCGAAGTCGTCCAGACCTGCCTGGACTTCACCTTCGACGCCGACTTCGCCGAGCGTTATGGCGACAGCCTCAGCGCCGTCGAACAACGGGCCTATCGCACGGCCCTCGACCAACTGACGCTGCGGGCGCTGAGCGGTGAGGGAACCGGCGCGCTGCCGCCCTTGCTCGATCGGGTGCGCACCCATGAGCGCCGGCAGCAAAGCCGGCGCCTCGACGCCCTGCCGGCCGACCTCGACAGCATCCACCGCCTGCTGCTGGACTGTCGCGAGCAAGGCACGCTGCCGTTCGCCATGCTCGCCCGGCATGCGTTCATCGCCGAGGCCCTGCTGCGTTCGGCCTGCCGCCGGGGCGCCCTGAGCAACGAGCGCCTGCTGGCCTGGAAGCAATCGATCCACACCGTCACCACCGAATTGACGCGCGAATACGCCCAGGTCTGCGCCGATGCCCGTACCCTGCCGGCGTTCGTCGCCAAGTTCGGCCACCTGCGCCCCGGCACCTACGACATCACCTCACTGCGCTACGACGAGCGCCACGACCTGTTCGCTGCCGCGACCGTCGAGCTGGGTCACGGCGAGAGCCCGCAGACGGCATTCCAGCTGCAACCCGAAGAACGCCAGGCCCTGCAACGGCTGATCGACGAGCAGGGCTGGCCGCTGTCGACCGAACACCTGCTGGACTACGCCAGCCAGGCCATCCAGGCCCGGGAATACGCCAAGCTGGTGTTCACCCGGGACCTGTCCGATGCCCTGCAATTGCTGGTGAGCTGGGGCGCCGACGTCGGCCTGGCCAGGGAAGACTTGTCCTTTCTCGATATCCACCCGCTGCTCGACAGCCTCACCACGCCGCTGATGGATGACACCGACCGGGTCCTGCTGGAGTCGGCCAGCCAGGCGCGGCGCAGTTATGAACAGGGCATCTCGCTGAAGCTCGGGCACCTGATCAGCGCGGTCGACGATGTGTTCGTCGCGCCGCTGCATCGCAGCCTGCCCAACTTCATCACCCGGCAGAACGTCGAAGCCATCGGCATGGAACTGCGCCAGGACACCCCGGCCTCGGCGCCGCTCAAGGGCAAAATCGTCTGCATCGAGAATGCCGACCCCGGCTACGATTGGGTCTTCACCCGCGGCATCGCCGGGCTGGTCACCCAATACGGCGGGGCCAACTCGCACATGGCCATCCGCTGCGCCGAGTTCGGTATTCCGGCGGCCATCGGCTGCGGCGAACAGCTGTTCAACCGGATCCTGCGCAGCCCGCGCATCGCCCTCAATTGTCGCGACAAGACCCTGAGCCCGGTGCAGCCATGAAACGTCTCGGCATCACCCTGAGAACCTGCAACCCGCAGGCCTACGACGAACCGCGCGATGGCCTGGCCAGGGACTGGTACCGCTTTTTCGCCGAGCTCGGCTGCGGCCACCAATGGCTGCTGCTGCCCAACCTGGGCGAAGACACCGTGGCCTATGCCCGGGCCCAGGGCGTGCAAGGCGTGATCTTCAGCGGCGGCGACGATCTCGGCAGCGACCCGTTGCGCGATCAGAGCGAGCAGGCGCTGCTGGCCCACTGCGTGGCCGAGCGGCTACCGGTGCTGGGGGTCTGCCGCGGGTTGCAATTGATCCACAGCTTTTTCGGCGGCCGGCTGACCGATGCCGATCGCGACGTGCACGTCGCGCAACGCCACCTCATCACCTTGCTGGCCGCCGACGAGCTGCCCTGGCTACAAGGCCAGGCGGCTTCGCGATCGGTCAATTCCTTCCACGGCAAACAGTTGCTCGACCCGTTGCCCGCCGCCCTGCGCCCCTGGGCCCTGGACGCTGCCGGGACCTGCGAGGCCCTGGTGCATACCCACCTCAAGGTGGCCGGCATCATGTGGCATCCCGAGCGCGAAGCAGCGCTGGACGAAGCCGATCGACAACTGTGCCAATGGCTCTTTGAGTGACCTGACATGAAAGCCGTAATTCTCGCCGCCGGCCGCGGCTCCCGCCTGAAACAGCTGACCGCCGCGCAACCCAAGCCCCTGGCCCGCCTGGCTGGCAAGCCGCTGCTCGAATGGCAGTTGCAGGCCCTGGAAAACGCCGGGGTCGACGAGGTGCATCTGGTCAGCGGTTATTGCAGCGAAGCCCTTGAAGGCTACGGCCACAGCCGGCTGTACAACCCGCATTGGGCCAGCAGCAACATGGTGCGCAGCCTGATACGCGCCGACGCCCTGCTGTCCAGCGAACCGACCCTGGTGTGCTACGGCGACATCGTCTATCGACCGGACATCGTCCGCGACCTGATGGCCTCCCAGGCGCCCCTGAGCATCACCTACGACCTCGACTGGTGGGACTTGTGGTCGACGCGCTTCGATGACCCCCTCAGCGATGCCGAAAGCTTCCGCCAACAGGCCGGTCAACTGCTGGGTATCGGTGAAAGGGTCGCCAGCCACGAGGAAATCGAAGGCCAGTACATGGGCCTGCTGAAATTCACCCCGGCGGGCTGGAGCCAGGTCCAGGCGCTGCTGGCCGGCATGAGCGAGCAGCAGATCGACAAACTGGACATGACCAGCCTGCTGCGCGCCCTGCTCCAGGCCGGCACCGCCATCGCCACCGTGGCCATTCGTGGCGGCTGGGTGGAAGTCGACAATCAGTCGGACATCGCCCTGTACGAACAGCGCATCGCCCAACCGGGCTGGTCCCACGACTGGCGCGGCTGAGCCACTCGCCGCAACATCCTGAGCCGATTTTCCGGCGCGGCGATGCTCCGGCCGGGGCTAGGCTTGCACAACCGCAGGACGCGGTTTCCCAGCCTCAAGGAACGAGTCATGTCTCTGGCCATTGTCCACAGCCGTGCCCAGACCGGCGTGCAAGCGCCGGCCGTGTCGGTCGAAGTCCATCTGGCCAACGGCCTGCCGGCCCTGACCCTGGTGGGCCTGCCCGAAGCGGCGGTCAAGGAAAGCAAGGACCGGGTGCGCAGCGCCATTCTCAATGCCGGCTTCGATTTTCCAGCCCGGCGCATCACCCTCAACCTCGCCCCGGCCGACCTGCCCAAGGACGGCGGGCGCTTCGATCTGGCCATTGCCCTGGGCATTCTCGCCGCCAGCGTGCAGGTGCCGACCCTGGCCCTGGAGGAAGTCGAATGCCTGGGCGAGCTGGCGCTTTCCGGAGCGGTTCGTCCGGTGCGCGGTGTGCTGCCGGCAGCCCTGGCCGCGCGCCAGGCCGGACGCACGCTGATGGTGCCGCGCGCGAATGCCGAGGAAGCCTGCCTGGCGTCGGGACTGAAGGTGATTGCCGTCGAGCACTTGCTGGAAGCCGTTGCGCATTTCAACGGCCATACACCGATCGAACCCTATGTTTCGGACGGTCTGCTCTACCAGAACCGGCCCTACCCCGACCTGAATGAAGTACAGGGCCAGCTGGCCGCCAAACGCGCGCTACTGGTGGCCGCGGCCGGTGCGCACAACCTGCTGTTCAGTGGTCCGCCGGGCACCGGCAAGACCTTGCTGGCCAGCCGCCTGCCCGGCCTGTTGCCGCCGCTGGAGGAGCAGGAAGCCCTGGAAGTGGCCGCCATCCAGTCGGTCACCAGCCATACTCCGCTGAGCCATTGGCCGCAGCGACCGTTTCGCCAGCCGCACCACTCTGCGTCAGGGCCAGCCCTGGTGGGTGGAGGCTCGAAACCACAACCCGGGGAAATCACCCTGGCCCACCACGGTGTGCTGTTTCTCGACGAGTTGCCGGAATTCGATCGCAAGGTATTGGAGGTGCTGCGCGAGCCGCTGGAGTCTGGGCAGATCGTCATCGCCCGGGCTCGCGACCGGGTGCATTTTCCGGCGCGTTTCCAGCTGGTGGCGGCGATGAACCCCTGTCCCTGTGGATATCTTGGCGAACCCAGTGGCCGCTGCCGCTGCACCCCGGAGCAGATCCAGCGTTATCGCAACAAACTCTCCGGGCCGCTGCTCGACCGCATTGACCTGCACCTGACCGTGGCCCGGGAAAGCACCGCCCTCAACCCCAAGCCCCAGGCTGGGGATAACACCGCGCAAGCCGCGGCCCTGGTGGCCCGCGCCAGGGAGCGGCAACAACGGCGCCAGGGTTGCGCCAATGCCTTTCTCGACCTGCCGGGCCTGCGCCGGCATTGCCAGTTATCCACAACCGACGAGCGCTGGCTGGAAACCGCCTGCGAACGCCTGACCCTGTCCCTGCGCGCCGCCCACCGCCTGCTCAAGGTCGCCCGTACCCTGGCGGACCTCGAGCAGGCCGAGCAGATCAGCCGCGAGCACCTGGCCGAAGCGCTGCAATACCGGCCGGCCGCGAGTTGAGGAGAATCACTCCTTGCTCAGGTCCACCAGCGGCGTCGGCCGTACTTCGGTCTGCCGACCGTTCTGGATCTGGCTGATCTCGGCCAGGGACTTATCCACAGCCGCCTTGTCGGCCAGCAGGCTGTAGTGGATCTGGAATTGCTTGCTCTGCCCGGCCTCGATGGTCGGCACCAGGCCCAGCGGACGCTGGTAGCGACGGTTGTAGGAGAAACTGGTGCCCGGTTCCAGGCCGGTCACGTAGCCCTGGCCCTGGGTATCGGTGTTTTTCCACAGGGAGAACACCGGCAACTGCCGGGTATTGAAGCCCACCGCCACACCGAGGCTGCCGGCCTTGTTGTGCAGCACCGTCAGGGTGTCGCCCTGGGCATCGGCGTACGGCACCACGTTGTAGACAGTCTCGTCGTAATCCCGGGTCGGGCCGCGGTAGGTCTGCCAATCGGCAAGGTCGCCCTTGGCCTTGTCATTGAACGGCGACACCTGCTTCACCGCAGCGGCGAACTTCGCCCCCTCTTCGAGGAACGGCGTGCTGAAGTTGCTGTGATACAGCGCCTGGTATTCCTTCGGATAGTCGCCGTTGTTGGTCAGGGTGTCGTTGAGGGCGAAACTGACGCTGCCCGGCTCGGTCACCAGCTCGGTGGCCACCGAGAAATCGACCTTCTTGAACGCCTGTTCCTTGAGCTCGCCGCGCAGGCTGATGGCGTACGGCGGCTTCTCGTCGATATGCAGGGTGACCTTGTTCGCCGGGATGTTCGCCGCACGACCGTGCAGGGTCAGCAGCTCACCGTTATCCATTCCCGGGTGCCCGACCCACTCGTAGCCGCAGCGGGTCACCAGTTCGTTGAAACCTTCCAGCCAGCCCAGGCCGCCGCGACCGTTAAGCTCGATGAACGCCGGGTTGACCACTTCCTTGACCGGCGAATCCCAGCCCATGCGCACCTTGCCGACGGAAGCCTGCAGCACGTTCATGCCACGGGTCGGCACCACCGAGAGCTTCATCGCACCGTTGTCGATGTCGACAATGCTCACCCCTTCCTGCCGCCCGCCATGCAGGGTGCGCAGGGTCACGGAAAAGGGTTGTTCGGCCTTTACTCCCAGCTGTTGGCTGGTGATATGGAAATCCTGGGCGGCCTTGTCGGTATCGAGCAGGACATAGTCCCAGGCCATGGCATGGGAAGCAGCGGTGAACGCGGAAAGAGCGACCAGCAGTCGGAGCGGAGTCATGGGCGTATGCCTTTATTGGAGTTGTGGGATTTTTATAGCGCTGAAGAATCGTTTCAGCAACCTAATTTCCGCAACAGGCCGGCACACTCGAACGCCTCTCCAGGGCTCAGCGAATCTTCAATAACAGCTCAACCACTTCCATCACCTCGTCCATCGCCGCTGCGGCGGCCTCGGCCGAGGGTCGCAGCAACAGGCCGTCGGCATGGCCCATGATCTGGGCGAAGATCTGCCGGGCTGCACGTGCGGGTGATGCGCATTGGAAAACCTGGGCCTGCACGCCGGCTTCGATGATGCTGGCGAGCAGGGCCTGCCACTGCTCATCCACCCTCTGGTAGGCCTCGGCCAGCACGGTGTCGTGCATGGCTTCATCCCAGGCATCGAGCCACAGCGCCCAGCTGTCTTCGGCAGACACCGGCAGGCAATCGCGCAGGAATCCATGCAGGGCCTCCAGCGG
Organism: Pseudomonas sp. NFPP07; assembly: GCF_900115645.1. Lineage (NCBI taxonomy): Bacteria > Pseudomonadati > Pseudomonadota > Gammaproteobacteria > Pseudomonadales > Pseudomonadaceae > Pseudomonas > Pseudomonas sp. NFPP07. Next base: position 57,143 of record NZ_FOXG01000007.1, on the reverse strand, counting down.
CGGCAAGCCAACCAGGGGCGCGCCTACGGCGTCCAGTTGCTCGTTGGCGAAGCGCACGAAGGCTTCACGACGCAATTCATTCCAATCGCTGAAGTAGTGATAGATATGGCTACGGGACAGGCCGGCGTGGTCCGCCAGGTCGCGGGTGGAAACGGCGGCGAAGCCCTTGCTGAGAAACAGCTCCAGGGCGGCGGCGATGATCTGGTCTTTGCGGTCGGTACGGGACATGCGGGCATTACCTCAGGGCGCCGGTGGATGGATGGCGCTTGCATTTTGAGCGGTCGCTCAAATACCATTGAGCGATCGCTCAATAATAGCGCTTATCTTCCCTCCGGTGCACTCATGCCAGCCGTTACCCCGCAAGTCCTGATCGATGAAAGCAAAAAAATCGGTCAGCAATCCGCCAGCCAGACCCTGAAAGCCATCGCCCGCGCCTACCCCGGCAAGCTTTTCTGCACCTTGTCGCTGGTGGCGCTGGAGAACGCGTTGCTGTTGGCCTACCCGCTGTTTGCCGGGTTCGCCGTGGACTCGATCATTCGCGGCGACGCCGGCAGCGCCCTGGTCTACGCCCTGGTGGTGCTGGCGTTCTGGGTGGTCGGGGCCGCGCGGCGGGCGGTGGATACCCGCACCTTCACGCGGATCTACGCCGACCTGGCGGTGCCGGTGATTCTCAACCAGCGCCTGCAGAACCAGAGCACCTCCACCGCCGCGGCGCGGGTGGTGCTGGCCCGGGAGTTCGTCGACTTCTTCGAGAAGCACGTACCGACCATCGCCACCGCGCTGGTCTCGATTGTCGGCGCGGCGGTGATGCTGCTGGTGATCGAACCCTGGGTCGGCCTGGCCTGCCTGGTGGCCTTGCTGCTGTGCGTCACCCTGCTGCCGCGCTTCGCCCGACGCAATCAGGAGCTGCATGAGCGCCTCAACGACCGGCTGGAAAAGGAAATCGACCTGGTGGCCAAGGTCGGCGCCACCTCCCTGCAACGGCACTACCGGCTACTGTCGCGGTTGCGGATCTGGTTGTCGGACCGCGAGGCCGCGGCCTATCTGCTGCTTGGCTCGGCGGCCGCGCTGCTGTTCGTGATCGCCATCAGCCAGCTAGCGCTGACCGAGGGGGTCAAGGCCGGGCATGTGTACGCGGTGATGACCTACCTGTGGACCTTTGTCAGCAGCCTGGATGAAGCGCCGACCATGGTCGATCAACTGGCGCGCCTGCGGGATATCGGCAAGCGGGTGGACCCGGGGCTCACCGAACCGGCCGAGCCCCGCTGAAACCTCAGAACGGCCGGATGCGATAGCCGTTGCCATCCTTGGCCTCGGCGAACTTGTAATACGCCGACAGATTGACCTTCTCGGCGATGTGCTGGGTGAACGACACGCCGTCATCGCCCCACACGCGACCGATGTGGCTGTAGGCAAAGGCTTGCGCGGCCCACTGCTTGTCGCCCTTGCCCATGTTGTTCATGGCCACGTAGCCGGACGACGTCCTCGACATGCCGCTGACCTCGCCACTGACATCGTTCTGGCCGTTGGTGACCGGGGAAATGAACACCTTGGCGCTGGTGGTGCGGGCCTCGGCGTATTGCGAGAGCTTCTGGTTCTCCGAGTGGTTGAGCACCAACAGCACCTTGCCCTGCAGTTGGCTGGCGGTCGGCCAGGACTTGCCCTTGAGCGAGCCCTGCAAGGCACTGCTGCTGACACCCAGGTGCTGGGCCAGGTCGCCCGGGGTGTAGAGCTTGCCCTGGAAAATCCGGCTGACCAGGTCATCGAAGTCTTTCGGCGTACGCCCGGAGCTTTCCTTCGACCAGCCCTGCTTCTTGTCGAGGATCAGGGTAATCGGGAAGTGCCCGGGATGGCTGTCGCTCCAGAGCTTGATGTCATTGAGGCAGGCCTCAAGATCGTTGGTGCCTTTGCCGTCGCCGGTGCAATTGTTGTCATTGCCGGACTGGAACAGGCTGCCGGGGTTGTGCCGCACGAACCAGTGGCGGGGCGAACCTCCGGTGACCGCATCGCGTTGGTCCCAGAAGTCCAGCTCCAGGGTGCGCACGCTGTCGAGCACGCTGGTGAAGGTGCCGGCGTACTGTTTTTCGTAGCAGTTATGGCACGCCACCTGGGCGATAGCGTTGAAGGCGGTGTACCAGGAAGCCGGGGAAATGAATCCCACAGCCTCCTGGCTGGACGCCATCTGGCTGGCCAGCACCAGGGGCATCACGGCGGTACGGAGGGCAAAGCGAGTGAGACGGGACATGTCAGCTCCTGCCGGGAAGGCATCCTGTAGGGAAATCGCCCCTATGGTTTAGCCCAGCCCCGCGCATTTGCAATCGGCCTCCCCAGCCGTGGCCAACGGCCACGCAACCGCTATCAACGGAAGCGATCGACCTCCTGGCGCAAGTCCGCCGCCAGCTTCTCCAGCTCCTTGGCGGTGATCGCCAGGTTCGACACCACTTCGCGTTGTTCGCTGTTGGCCAGGGCAATGCTTTGCAGGTTGCTGCTGAGCAGGGTCGCCGTGCTGCTCTGCTCCTGGGTCGCGGTGGTGATCGCGGCGAACTGCTGGCCGGCCGAGCGGCTCTGCTCGTCGATGCGCGCCAGGGCCGAGGCGACATTGGCGTTGCGCGACAGGCCTTCCTGCATCAGCACATTGCCCTGCTCCATGGTGGCGATGGCGTTGCCGGTTTCCTGCTGGATGCTGTTGATCATCCCCGAGATTTCATCGGTGGCTTCGCGGGTGCGCGAGGCCAGGTTGCGTACCTCGTCGGCGACCACGGCAAAGCCGCGGCCTTGCTCGCCGGCGCGCGCGGCCTCGATGGCGGCGTTCAGCGCCAGCAGGTTGGTCTGGTCGGCAATCGCGGTGATCACCCCGACGATGCCGCCGATTTCCTCGGAGCGCTGGCCCAGGGTATTGATCACATTGGCTGTGCTGTTCAAGGCGCCGGCGATCTGCTCCAGCGACGCCGAGGCTTCCTCCATCGAGGTGCGGCCGATCCGGGTCTGCTGGGCATTTTCCTGGGCCAGGCGCTCGGTGTTGCCCATGTTGTCGGCGATGTTCAGCGAGGTGGCGCTGAACTCCTCCACCGCCCCGGCCATGCTGCTGATCTCGCCCGACTGTTGTTCCATGCCCTCGTACGCCCCGCCCGACAACCCGGACAACGCCTGGGCCCGGCCATTGACCTCCGCGGCGGCCTTGCGGATGTGCTCGACCATGGTCGACAGGGCCTGGCCCATCTGGTTGAAGCTGCCTGCCAATTGGCCGATCTCATCCTGGCTGGAGACATTCAGGCGCGCACTCAGGTCGCCTTTACCCAAGGCATCGGCCTGGCGCACCAGGTCGCCCAGCGGCGCAAGCTTGCTGCGCAGCAGCCAGACCGTGGCACCCACCGCCAGCAGCATTGCCAACAGGCTGCCAATGACCAGCCGCAGACCGACGCTCCAGGTCACCGCACGGATCTCGGCCTTCGGCATGCTCGCCACCACCGACCAGGGCCCGCCTTCGAAGGGCACGGCGACACTGTAGAAGTCCTCGTTCTTGTCGCTCCAGAAGTGGCCCTTGCCCGGCTGCCTGGCCAGTTCAGCGATGGTCGCCCCCGCCGGCTCCAGGGCCTGCACGCCGGCCGGCCGCACCAGCCACTTTTGCTGTTCGTCGAGCAGCGCCAGGGAACCGGTCTGGCCGATGCGGAAGCGCTTGAGGTTGTCGAACTGGGCGTTCTGCGCATCGGTGTAGTCGAAGCCGACGAACAGCACCGCAATCACCTGGCCGGCGCTGTCCCGCACCGGCGTGTATTGGGTCATGTACAGGCGCTCGAAGAGCAGCGCGCGGCCGACATAGCTCTGCCCCGCCATGAGTTTCTGGTAAGCCGGGTGCGCGTGGTCCAGCAGGGTGCCGATGGCGCGGCTGCCGTCCTGCTTGCTCAGCGAGGTGCTGACGCGGATGAAGTCGTCGCCGCTGCGCACGAACACCGTCGCCACGCCGGCGGTCATCTGCTTGAACTCGTCGACCTCCTCGAAATTGTTGTTCAGCACCACGTCGCCCAGGTGCAGGCCCGGAGTCTGGGTACCGGCCACAGTCACCGGCTGGTCCGGGCGCAGGCTCAGGCCGCCGCTGAAACGCTTTTCGAACAGCCCGCTCAGGCGCTGGGTGCTTTCGCGCAGGGTGCCGTGGAAGGTATTGAGCTGGTCGGCCAGCAGCCGTGCCTCACTGGCCAGGTGTTCTTCCCGGGTGGCGAGGTTGGCGGCGTCCAGCGAGCGCAGGGCGAAGACAGTACTGCCGCTGATCACGATCGCCAGTACCACGGCGAGTGCGAGACCAAGCTGCGAGGCGATCCGGGCACGAGGTTGAGGCATGACAGCTCCTGGCCGAGAGACCGGATCGTCCTGATCGCGTCACACGCTCGGCAATGGTTCTAATAAGAATGAGGTGTCGAAACCGTTCAGAACGAAGGTTCCACTTCCAAGGATTCGGCGGCGCCGATCAATACTTGAGCGCGTTGGATGGGTATCGCGCAGGCCCCTGGTTACGGGGCCTTCATCGTTTCAGCCGAGACGCTCTACGTCGGGCAATTGCATGGCGCGGACCTCGTTCTGGAGAAAATCGCTGAGGCGGCGCAAACGTTCACCTCCAGGCCGGGTCTTGGGCCAGACCAGGTAGTAATTCTCGCCACTGGCCACCGCCGTCGGCCAGGGCAGGCTCAGGCGTCCCTGGGCCACATCCTCGGCCACCATCAGCAGGTCGCCCATGGAAACCCCGTAGCCGCGGGCCGCGGCGATCATGCCCAGTTCCAGGGTGTCGAAGACCTGCCCGCCCTTGAGCGAGACCTGCTCGGACAGGCCCATGCGCTCCAGCCAGTTGCGCCAGTCGCGGCGATCCGGGGTCGGGTGCAGCAGCTCGGTGGCCGCCAGCCGCGCTACATCCCACGGCTGGTCGTTGAGCAGGTTCGGCGCGCCCACCGGGATCAGCAGTTCCGGAAACAGGTAGCTGGCCTCCCAGTCCGGCGGAAAGTGGCCGTTGCTCAGCAGCACCGCGCAGTCGAAGGGCTCCTGGTTGAAGTCCACCGAATCGACGTCCATCCAGGCGCTGGTCAGTTGCACTTCGTTGCCCGGTTGCAGATGGCGGAAGCGGCTCAGGCGCGCCAGCAGCCAGCGCATGGTCAGGGTCGAGGGTGCCTTCATGCGCAAGATGCCGTCTTCGGCGCGCAAGGTATCGCAGGCGCGCTCGAGGGCGGTGAAGCCCTCGCGAATGCCTGGCAGCAGCAGGCGCGCGGCTTCGGTCAGTTGCAGGTTGCGCCCGCTGCGCTGGAACAGCCGGCAGGCGAAGTGGTCTTCCAGGGTGCGGATATGCCGGCTGACCGCGCTCTGGGTGATCGACAGCTCTTCGGCCGCGCGGGTGAACGAGCTGTATCGCGCCGCGGCTTCAAAGGCGCGCAAGGCATACAGGGGCGGAAGACGACGGGGCATGGCAGCACTCCACAGGCGCAATGGCGCCAAGTTACCAGAATCCGCAAGCATGAGTTTTAATCATGCTACCAATCGTTTTTATCCCTTTGTGAAAGTCGACGAGAGCGCCGAGAATCAACCCTCTTGACTCCCTCCCCCCTATCGAGACCGATGACCATGCAGCATCCAGCACGCACCGAACTCTGGGCCATCCTGCGGCTGGCCGGGCCGCTGATCGCCTCACAGTTGGCGCACATGCTGATGGTGCTGACCGACACCCTGATGATGGCCCGCCTCAGCCCGGAAGCCCTGGCCGGCGGAGGCCTGGGCGCGGCCACCTATTCGTTCGTGTCGATCTTCTGCATCGGCGTGATCGCGGCGGTCGGCACCCTGGTCGCGATTCGCCAGGGCGCCGGCGACATCGAAGGCGCCACGCGCCTGACCCAGGCCGGGCTCTGGCTGGCGTGGCTGATGGCGCTGGTCGCCGGCCTGCTGCTGTGGAACCTCAAGCCGGTGTTGCTGCTGTTCGGCCAGACCGAAACCAACGTGCAGTCAGCCGGCCAGTTCCTGCTGATCCTGCCGTTCGCCCTGCCCGGCTACCTGAGCTTCATGGCCCTGCGCGGCTTCACCAGCGCCATCGGCCGCGCCACGCCGGTGATGGTCATCAGCCTGGCCGGCACCGTGGCCAACTTCCTGCTCAACTACGCCTTGATCACCGGCATGTTCGGCCTGCCGAAGCTGGGGCTGGTGGGGATCGGCCTGGTCACCGCGATCGTCGCCAACTGCATGGCCCTGGCGCTGGCCTGGCACATCAAGCGCCACCCGGCCTATGCCGCCTACCCGCTGCGCCAGGGCCTGGCGCGGCCCAATCGCCAGTATCTGCGGGAACTCTGGCGCCTGGGCCTGCCCATCGGCGGCACCTATGCGGTGGAAGTCGGGCTGTTCGCCTTCGCCGCGCTGTGTATGGGCACTATGGGCAGCACCCAGTTGGCGGCGCACCAGATCGCCCTGCAGATCGTTTCCGTGGCCTTCATGGTGCCGGCCGGGATCTCCTACGCGATCACCATGCGCATCGGCCAGCACTACGGTGCCGGGCAGCTGCTGCACGCGCGCATGGCCGGCCGGGTCGGGATCGCCTTTGGCGGCGCGGCCATGCTGGGTTTCGCCATGGTCTTCTGGCTGCTGCCGAACCAGTTGATCGGGCTGTTCCTCGACCATGACGACCCGGCCTTTCGCGACGTGATCAACCTCGCGGTCAGCCTGCTGGCGGTCGCGGCCTGGTTCGAGCTGTTCGATGGCACGCAGACCATCGCCATGGGCGCGATTCGCGGGCTCAAGGACGCCAAGACCACCTTCCTCGTGGGCCTGGGCTGCTATTGGCTGATCGGTGCGCCGGCGGCCTGGCTGATGGCCTTCACCCTGGGCTGGGGCGCGACCGGCGTGTGGTGGGGCCTGGCATCCGGGCTGGCGTGCGCCGCCATCAGCCTGACCCTGGCTTTCGAATGGAAGATGCGCCGGATGATTCGCCGGGAAGGCGCGGAACCTGTCGCGCGGGATAACTTCCAGACCGCCCCGGATTCCCTGTAGCGGCAGGTTCTCCTGCCACTACGGAGGGGTGCCGTCAGATGACCTCGCCGACCAGGACCTGCTGGCTTGCGCCGAACGTCAGGTATTCCACCAGTTCCGCCAGCGGCAGCGGCTTGCTGATCAGGTAGCCCTGCGCCTGGTCGCAGCCGAAGCTGCGCAGCAAGGCCAGTTGCTCGGGGGTTTCCACGCCCTCGGCCACCACCTCGAGATGGAGGTTGTGGGCCAGGTTGATCATGGCGTGCACCAGCTTGCGGTTCTCTTCGCGCAGCTCCATGCCGCCGACGAAGCTCTTGTCGATCTTCAGCAAGGCAATCGGCAGGCTGTTGAGGTGCACGAAGGACGAGAACCCAGTGCCGAAATCGTCCAGGGAAAACCGCACCCCCAGCCGACCCAGCGCATCCATGGTCTGCTTGACCAGGTCGCTGCGGCGCATCACCGCGGTTTCGGTCAACTCGAATTCCAGCCATTGCGCCTCGACACCCCGCTCGGCAATCAGCCGGCTGAGGGTCGACAGCAGCTGGCTGTCCTGGAACTGGCGGAACGACAGGTTGACCGCCATGTGCAGCGGCGCCAGGCCACGTTCGCGCAGGGCCTGCATGTCGCGCAGCGCCCGGGAAATCACCCAGTAGCCCAGCGGCACGATCAGGCCGCTCTGCTCGGCCAGGGGCACGAACTCGCTCGGCGGCAACAGCCCGCGCTCGCCGTGGCGCCAGCGCACCAGGGCCTCGAGGCCGACGATCTGCCCGTCATGCAGGTTCAGGCGCGGCTGGTAGTGCAACTCCAGCTCGTCGCGGCGCAAGGCCCGGCGCAGTTCGCTTTCCAGGTCGGCGAGGCTGCGGGCATTGCGATTGATGCGCTCGTTGAAGATGTGAAAGGTACAGCCCTGGGTACTTTTGGCCTGCTGCATGGCGATGTGCGCGTGCCACATCAGCGGGTCGGCGCCGGCATTCGCCCTGGCGTGGGCGATGCCCAGGCTGCAGCCGATCAGCAGGCTTTCGCCATCGATCCAGTACGGCTCGGCCATGACTTCGGCGATGCGTTCGGCCATCCACTCGGCGCGTTGCGGCGCCCGGCGGGTATCGATCAGCAGGGCGAATTCGTCGCTGCCCAGGCGCGCCAACTGGTCGCCGGCCTCAAGCTGGCTCTTGAGCCGCGAGACCACTTGCAGGATCAACCGGTCGCCGGCCTGGTGGCCCAGCGCATCGTTGGCATGGCGGAAGTTGTCCAGGTCCAGGTGCCCCAGCGCCAGCCCGCGCCCTTCGTTTTCCGCCAGGCGCGCCGCCAGCAGGGTCTGGAAACCCTGGCGGTTGGCGATGCCGGTCAAAGGGTCCTGCTCGGCCAGGCGCAACAGGGTGCTTTCCAGTACCCCGCGCTCGCGCACATGGCGCAGGCAACGGCGCACCGTATCGGTAGTGAGGTTTTTATTCACCAGCCAGTCGCTGGCGCCGGCTGGCGTGTTCAGCGGCTCCTGCTCCAGCAGCAATACCGTGGGCAGGCTGCAACGACCGGGAGCCGGTTGCAGTTGGGGAACGGTTAACAGAATCGCAGAGCGGTCTTCATCGAACAGACGGCTGACAGATTCCCAGGTCGGCGCACTGATCAGCACCACCGAGTCTCCCAACGGAGCGAGACACTCGCGCAACAACGCTGCCCACGCCGGCTCTTCGGCCAGCAGCAGCAAGCGCAAGGGTTCGACAGGCTTGGACAAGCTAGCTCCCTAGACTCTGTAATAGAAGTTGGCGGCGGGCATTATGACGCGCAGATAAACAATGACAAATGATATTGATTATCAAGCGCAATTTCTTGTACCGCTCTAACTCGAACATTAGACGCATATTCAGCGCGCATCCTGAGGGAAAGTATCAAAACCGGCAAATTTAGATAGCGTGCTGCGTCACAAGTCGGAGAGAGCAGCAGAATCCGTCCAGCCTGTTAAAATGCCCGCCCATTTCGCTACAGACCCCTTTTTTCGTCATGTCCCGACTCAATCCCCGGCAGCAAGAAGCCGTGAACTACGTCGGCGGCCCTCTTTTGGTGCTCGCCGGTGCTGGCTCCGGCAAGACCAGTGTAATCACGCGCAAGATCGCCCACCTGATCCAGAACTGCGGCATTCGCGCGCAGTACATCGTCGCCATGACCTTCACCAACAAGGCCGCGCGGGAGATGAAGGAACGGGTCGGCACCCTGCTGCGCAGTGGCGAGGGCCGCGGCCTGACCGTGTCGACCTTCCACAACCTGGGGCTGAACATCATCCGCAAGGAGCATGTGCGGCTGGGCTACAAGCCGGGCTTCTCGATCTTCGACGAGACCGACGTCAAGGCCCTGATGACCGACATCATGCAAAAGGAATACTCGGGCGACGACGGCGTCGACGAGATCAAGAACATGATCGGCGCCTGGAAGAACGACCTGATCCTGCCGGCCCAGGCCCTGGAAAACGCGCGCAACCCCAAGGAACAGACCGCGGCCATCGTCTACACCCACTACCAGCGCACGCTCAAGGCGTTCAACGCGGTGGACTTCGACGACCTGATCCTGCTGCCGGTGAAGCTGTTCGAGGAACACGCCGACATCCTGGAGAAGTGGCAGAACAAAGTGCGCTACCTGCTGGTGGACGAATACCAGGACACCAACGCCAGCCAGTACCTGCTGGTGAAAATGCTCATCGGCAAGCGCAACCAGTTCACCGTGGTGGGCGACGACGACCAGTCGATCTACGCCTGGCGCGGCGCCCGCCCGGAAAACCTGATGCTGCTCAAGGAAGACTACCCGTCCTTGAAGGTGGTGATGCTCGAGCAGAACTACCGCTCCACCAGCCGCATCCTGCGCTGCGCCAACGTGCTGATCTCCAACAACCCCCACGAGTTCGAGAAACAGCTGTGGAGCGAGATGGGCCATGGCGACGAGATCCGCGTGATCCGCTGCCGCAACGAGGACGCCGAGGCCGAGCGCGTGGCCATGGAAATCCTCAGCCTGCACCTGCGCACCGACCGGCCCTACAGCGATTTCGCGATCCTCTATCGCGGCAACTACCAGGCCAAGCTGATCGAGCTGAAGCTGCAGCATCACCAGATTCCCTATCGCCTGTCGGGCGGCAACAGCTTCTTCGGGCGCCAGGAAGTGAAGGACCTGATGGCCTACTTCCGCCTGATCGTGAACCCGGACGACGACAACGCCTTCCTGCGGGTGATCAACGTGCCGCGCCGGGAAATCGGCTCGACCACCCTGGAAAAACTCGGCAACTACGCCACCGAACGCAAGATCTCGATGTACGCCGCCACCGACGAAATCGGCCTGGGCGAACACCTGGACAGCCGCTTCACCGATCGCCTGGCGCGCTTCAAGCGCTTCATGGACAAGGTGCGCGAGCAGTGCGCCGGCGAAGACCCGATTTCCGCCTTGCGCAGCATGGTCATGGACATCGATTACGAGAACTGGCTGCGCACCAACAGCTCCAGCGACAAGGCCGCCGATTACCGCATGGGTAACGTGTGGTTCCTGATCGAGGCGCTGAAGAACACCCTGGAAAAAGACGAAGACGGCGAAATGACCGTCGAAGACGCCATCGGCAAGCTGGTGCTGCGCGACATGCTGGAGCGTCAGCAGGAAGAGGAAGACGGCGCCGAAGGCGTGCAGATGATGACCCTGCATGCCTCCAAGGGCCTGGAATTCCCCTATGTGTTCATCATGGGCATGGAGGAGGAAATCCTCCCCCACCGCTCCAGTATCGAAGCCGACACCATCGAGGAAGAACGCCGCCTGGCCTACGTGGGCATCACCCGCGCGCGCCAGACCCTGGCCTTCACCTTCGCCGCCAAGCGCAAGCAGTACGGTGAAGTCATCGACTGCGCGCCCAGCCGCTTCCTCGACGAACTGCCGCCGGACGACCTGGCGTGGGAAGGCAACGACGACACCCCGACCGAAGTCAAAGCCGTGCGCGGCAATAACGCGTTGGCGGATATACGGGCGATGTTAAAGCGCTAGAATTGGCCATTTTTTAACCGCAGCATTTTTAACCGAACACCTTTTATCAGAGCTCAGGCGCACAAGGCGTCAACAGAGGAAAGCTTCATGGAAGCACTGCACAAGAAAATCCGCGAAGAAGGCATCGTGCTTTCCGACCAGGTCCTGAAAGTCGACGCCTTTCTGAACCACCAGATCGACCCGGCCTTGATGAAGCTGATCGGCGACGAATTCGCCACGCTGTTCAAGGACTCGGGCATTACCAAGATTGTCACCATCGAAGCCTCGGGCATCGCCCCGGCGATCATGACCGGCCTGAACCTGGGCGTACCGGTGATCTTCGCGCGCAAGCACCAGTCCCTGACCCTGACCGAGAACCTGCTGTCGGCGACCGTGTACTCGTTCACCAAGCAGACCGAAAGCACCGTGGCGATTTCCCCGCGTCACCTGACCAGCAGCGACCGCGTGCTGATCATCGATGACTTCCTGGCCAACGGTAAGGCGTCCCAGGCGCTGATCTCGATCATCAAGCAGGCGGGCGCCACCGTGGCCGGCCTGGGCATCGTGATCGAGAAGTCGTTCCAGGGCGGCCGCGCCGAACTGGACGCGCAAGGCTATCGCGTGGAATCCCTGGCCCGGGTCAAGTCCCTGGCCGGTGGCGTGGTGACCTTTATCTAAGAGGCTTCGCCTCTTGATCGCGGGCAAGCCTTCTACAGAGACCACCCGCTTCTGTAGGAGCAGCCGGTCGACGCTCGATTGCCCGCGATGACGCCGCCAGGCGTCTACCTCATGCCTGCGCCGTCTCCCGCAGCGCCGCCAGCAGCAAACGCTGATAGATCTCCTCGCGCCAGCCATCGGGCTTCACCAACTGCATCCGCTGCAGATGCGCCGGAAACGCCTCGGGCGGTGGGGCATCCAGCGCCGCCTTGCCCAATTCGAGAATCTCGCTGAGCTTGAACTTGCTCTTCAGCCAGTTCAGCGCCCGCAGCAAATCCCGCTCCTCTGCGCTGAAATCGCTGCCCAGCGGATATTCCGGGAACAGGTGCCGGTGCCGCGCCTGGATCGCCAGCAAGCGTTGCGGGTGGTTGTCGGTAAAACGCGGATCGAGGCGGAAATCCCTGGGCAGTTTGCCGGCCTTCTGCGCCTGTTCGATCAGGCCCGGCTGGAACCGCGAGTCGCTGATATTGAGCAGCGCTTCGATGACCTTCGCATCGGTCTTGCCGCGCAGATCAGCGATGCCGTACTCGGTGACCACGATGTCCCGCAGGTGCCGCGGGATGGTGCAGTGGCCGTATTCCCAAACGATGTTGGAGCTGACCAGGCCCGCGGATTCGCGCCAACTGCGCAGGATCAGGATCGAGCGCGCGCCTCGCAGCGCATGGCCCTGGGCGACGAAGTTGTATTGCCCGCCGACCCCGCTGAGCACCCGGCCGTCTTCCAGCTGATCCGCCACCCCGGCGCCCAACAGGGTGACCATGATCGAACTGTTGATAAAGCGCGCATCCAGGCGCTGCAGGCGCTTGAGTTCTTCGTCGCCGTACAGCTCGTTGATGTAGCTGATGGCGGTCATGTTGAACTCGCCGAGCTTGCTCTTGGGCAGGTCCCTGAGGCGCTGGTAGAAACTGCGCGGCCCGAGGAAAAAGCCGCCGTGCACCGACACCCCGCCCAGCGCCTGGTCTTCATCCAGGGTCCCGGCGTTGGCCTGTTGCTGCAAGTCCACCGAGGGATAGACCTTGCGCCGCACGATGCCGGCATCGGCCAGGGCCAGCAGGCCGTTGACGAACATCTCGCTGCAGCCATAAAGGCCCTTGGCGAAAGGCTCCACCCCGCCTTCGCGCTCGATCAGCGGCTTCCAGCACTGAATCTCCAGGTCCGCCAGCAGCGCCCGATAACCGTCGTTGTCCGCCTGGCGCGCCAGCAACGCCGCCGTCAATGCGTCGCCCATGGAGCCGATGCCGATCTGCAGGGTGCCGCCGTCGCGCACCAAGGTGCTGGCGTGCAGGCCGATAAAGTGATCCTGGAACCCCACCGGCATGTTCGGCGTGGAAAACAGCGTGCTGCCCTCCTCTTCGTCGATCAACAGGTCGAAGGTGGCGGCGTCGATTTCGGCGTCGCCCGGCATGTAAGGCAGGTCGCGATGCACCTGGCCCAGCAGCAGGATGGTTTCACCGGCGGCACGTCGCTCGGCGATCATTGGCAACAGGTCGAGGGTGATGTCCGGGTTGCAACTCAGGCTCAGGCGGTCGGTTTGCTGCGGGTCCCGGGCCACCAGTTGCGCGACCAGGTTCAGGCCGGCGGCATTGATGTCGCGCGCGGCGTGGCTGTAGTTGCTGCAGACGTAATCCTGCTGCGCCGCCGGGCTGTTGAGCAGGCTGCCGGGCTGCATGAAGAACTGTTCGATATGGATATTGGCCGGCACCTGGTTGCGGTGCAGGTCGGCGAGGAAGTCCAGCTCGGGGTAGTCGCCGAAGACCTGCTCGATGAAAGGCTCGAGGAAGCGCCGTTGCAGGCCATCGCCCAGCGGCGGGCGGCCCAGGCTCAGGGCGGTGTAGAGGGTCAACTGGCGCTCGGGCAGTTGCGCGATGCGACGATACAGGGCATTGGCGAAGCGGTTGGGTTTGCCCAGCCCCAGGGGCATACCCATGTGAATATGCGCTGGCAAGCGTGCCAGGACCTCATCGACCGCCCGCTCGATAGAACATGACTGCACCATCCGATCCTCCAGTACCTTCCATGAATTTGAGGTTGGACCGAGCTTGCCGGGTCTTTGCTGCAATGAACAGTAGCGGCCGAATCGCAGGCATGAAAAAAGCCGCTCGTAAGCGGCTTTTTTGCGCAAGATCCGTGCTTATTTCAAGCCGGACATCTTCTGGATGGCGCCTTTGAGCTCTTCGTCGGAGCAGTCGGCGCAGGTGCCTTTAGGCGGCATCGCATTGATGCCGGTAATGGCCTTGGCCAGGATGCCGTCGAGGCCACCCTGGTGATCCGCGCGCTCTTTCCAGGCAGCAGCGTCGCCGATTTTCGGCGCGCCCAGCAGGCCGGAGCCGTGGCAAGCATTGCAATGCTTGGCAATCACTTCGTCTGGAGTCTTCGCACCACCGCCACCGGCGGCAACAGCGACTTCCATGCCCTTGCATTCCTGACCCTGGACGCAGACCTGGCCAACCGGCTCGAGGCGCTTGGCAATGTCGTCGTTGGTCGCAGCTTGAGCGCTGACAGCCCAGAGGGCCAATACGGTTGCTGGTGCAGCCAGCATTTTCATAATTAGGTTCACGCGTACACCCTCAATGGTGGCTAGTCACGCCCACGGCCACGGTTTCGCGGGCGGGCGCAAGTATAGCGGTTAGCCCGCCACTCTGAAACAACCCTAGATTCAAAGGGGGATTAGAGAGAGGCGAAATGCGGCTTCGGGCACCGCTGCAATCCTTGCAGGACGCCTCTTCTATTAGAAGTTCGCGGGCGTGGCTGCGCTGATTAGTCGCGCGGGTGCATCGAAAGGATTACGGAAACGGTGCGGTTTGGTGCTTTCGAAATAGTAGCTGTCACCGGCTTCGAGCACGAATGTCTCAAGACCCACCACCAGCTCCAGGCGTCCTTCCACGAGAATCCCGGTTTCCTCGCCTTCATGGGTGAGCATCTCTTCACCGGTATCGGCGCCCGGCGGATAGATCTCATTGAGAAAAGCGATCGCCCGGCTCGGATGCGCCCGGCCCACCAGCTTCATGGTCACCGCGCCATCGGAAATATCGATCAACTCGTTGGCTTTATAGACGATCTGGGTGGGTTTTTCCTGGAGGATTTCTTCCGAGAAAAACTCGACCATCGACATGGGAATGCCGCCAAGAACCTTTCTCAGCGAACTGATCGAGGGGCTGACGCTGTTCTTCTCGATCATCGAAATGGTGCTGTTGGTGACGCCCGCGCGCTTGGCGAGTTCACGCTGGGAAAGGCCTTTGAGTTTACGGATGGATTGCAGTCGTTCACCGACGTCCAATGCGGCAGCCTCCTAGGGATCAGGCGTTGTTGTAGTTGAGCGTTATCATGGCGATAGCGTTCAGTATTTACAACACTTGGGCCCCAATCCCAGGGGGCAAGGCGACTTTCGGCAGTGCGCTGTGCCGCTCAGTCCCCGGAATAGACGCGTGGCACCCGGCGCAGGTTGCAGAACAGCTGATAAGGGATGGTGTCAGCCGCGGCCGCCAGCTCGCTGGCGAGGATGTTCTTGCCCCACAGCTCGACGGTAGAACCCAGCCCGGCCTCTGGCACGTCGGTCAGGTCGATGCACAGCATGTCCATGGAAACCCGGCCGAGCAGTTGGGTACGCTGCCCCGCCACCAGCACCGGCGCACCGGTCGGCGCATGCCGCGGATAACCGTCGGCGTACCCCATGGCCACCACGCCGATCCGCATCGGCCGTGGCGTGACGAATTTGGCGCCGTACCCCACCGGCTCGCCGGCCGGCAGTTCGCGCACGCAGATCACCTTCGACTCCAGGGTCATCACCGGTTGCAGGCGCGCGGCCAGTGGATGCGGCTCTTCGAAGGGGGTCGAGCCATACAGCATGATGCCGGGGCGCACCCAGTCGCTGGGGATGTGCGGCCAGCCGAGCACGGCTGGCGAGTTGCGCAGGCTGATCTCGGCGGACAAGCCCTGGCGCGCCGCCTCGAACACCGCGACCTGCTCGTCGCTGCTGCTGCAACTGAGCTCGTCGGCGCGGGCGAAGTGGCTCATCAACACGATCTTCGCCACCTTGCCGCTGGCCAGCAGCCGTTGATAGGCCGGCTGGTAATCCTTGGGATGCAGGCCGACACGGTGCATGCCCGAATCCAGCTTGAGCCATACCGTCAGCGGCTTGGCGACGGTGGCCTGCTCGATGGCCTCCAGCTGCCACAGCGAATGCACCACGCACCAGAAATCATGTTCGACGATCAGGTCCAGCTCATCGGCCTCGAAAAAACCTTCAAGCAGCAATATCGGCGCGCGAATCCCCGCCGCCCGCAGCTCCAGGGCTTCTTCGATACAGGCCACGGCAAAGCCGTCGGCCTCGGCTTCCAGCGCCTGGGCACAGCGCACCGCGCCATGGCCATAGGCATCGGCCTTGATCACCGCGAGCGCACGGGCGCCCGGCGAGGCTTCGCGGGCCAGTTGGTAGTTGTGACGCAGGGCTTGAAGATCGATCAGGGCACGGGCAGGACGCATGGCGGCAGACTTCTAGGCGGTCATGTGGGAAGAAAAAACCGGCGCTGGCGGATGGCGTGAGCCATCCATTAACAGCACCGGGAGAGGGATCTTGCTTAAGGCAGAGCGGCCACGACGGACAGCTCGACCAGGATTTCCGGTTCGCAGAGCTTGGCTTCGACGGTTGCGCGGGCCGGGGCGACGCCTTTTGGCAGCCACTGGTCCCATACGCTGTTCATCCCGGCGAAGTGCGCATCGATGTCCTTCAGGTAGATGGTCACCGACAGCAGGCGCGACTTGTCGGTGCCGGCCAGGTCCAGCAAACGCTCGATGTTGGCGAGGGTTTCACGGGTCTGCTGCTCAATCCCCGCGTTCAGGTCGTCGCCGACTTGCCCGGCCAGATACACGGTACCGCTGTGGACGACGATCTGACTCATGCGCTCATTGGTGAGCTGGCGCTGGATTGACATGTTTTGCAGGCTCCTGAGGATTACCGTAACGAGAAATATCGAGACCTTCGGCGCTGATCTGCGGCTTTTTCTTCGCCATCAGATCGGCCAGCAGACGACCGGAACCACAGGCCATGGTCCAGCCAAGCGTGCCATGGCCGGTGTTCAAGAACAGGTTGCGCATGGGCGTGGCGCCAACGATCGGCGTGCCGTCCGGGGTGGTGGGACGCAGGCCGGTCCAGAAACTGGCCTGGGACAGATCACCGCCCTGAGGATAAAGATCGTTGACGATCATCTCCAGCGTTTCGCGCCGACGAGGGTTGAGCGAGAGGTCAAAACCGGCGATTTCAGCCATGCCGCCAACGCGAATACGGTTGTCGAAACGGGTGATCGCCACCTTGTAGGTTTCGTCGAGAATGGTCGAAGTCGGGGCCATGGCCGGGTTGGTGATCGGCACGGTCAGCGAGTAACCCTTGAGCGGATACACCGGGGCCTTGATACCCAGGGGCTTGAGCAGTTGCGGCGAGTAGCTGCCGAGGGCCAGCACGTAGCGGTCGGCGGTTTCCAGCTTGCCGTCGATCCAGACGCCGTTGATGCGATCGCCGGCGAAGTCCAGGCGCTGGATGTCCTGGTCGAAGCGGAACTCCACACCCAGCTTGGTGCACATTTGCGCCAGGCGCGTGGTGAACATCTGGCAGTCGCCAGTCTGGTCGTTCGGCAGGCGCAGGGCGCCGGCCAGGATGTCGGTCACGCTGGCCAGGGCCGGCTCGACGCGGGCGATGCCTTCACGGTCCAGCACTTCAAAAGGTACGCCGGACTCCTTGAGCACGGCGATATCCTTGGCCGCGCCATCCAGTTGCGCCTGGGTGCGGAACAGCTGGGTGGTCCCCAGGCTGCGGCCTTCATAGGCGATGCCGGTTTCCGCGCGCAGTTCGTCGAGGCAGTCGCGGCTGTACTCGGACAGGCGGACCATGCGCTCCTTGTTCACCGCATAGCGGGCCGCGGTGCAATTGCGCAGCATTTGCGCCATCCACAGGTATTGATCGATGTCGGCGGTGGCCTTGATCGCCAGCGGCGCGTGGCGCTGCAGCAGCCACTTGATGGCCTTGAGCGGCACGCCCGGCGCGGCCCAGGGCGAGGCGTAACCCGGCGAAACCTGGCCGGCGTTGGCGAAGCTGGTTTCCATGGCAACGGCCGGCTGACGGTCGACGACGGTCACTTCGAAACCGGCACGGGCCAGATAGTAGGCACTGGTGGTACCGATCACACCGCTACCCAAGACCAGAACGCGCATTTTCATATCCCTCATCGCGGATAACCGCTGACGTTTGTTATTCAGAGCGAAGATGTGCGCAGTATAAAAAGCAATGGCCAGTGCTTTTCACTATATAAACGCCTATATTTGGCGAGAATTCTCGGCAAAAACCCTTTTCACGGAGGCGCATCCCCTATGCGTACCAACCATCAGACGAAGCGTGAGCTGGACAAGATAGATCGCAATATCCTGCGCATCCTGCAAGCCGATGGGCGCATCTCCTTTACCGAGCTGGGAGAGAAAGTCGGGCTGTCGACCACGCCGTGCACCGAGCGGGTCCGCCGCCTGGAGCGCGAAGGCATCATCATGGGCTACAACGCCCGGCTCAACCCGCAGCACCTCAAGGGTAGCCTGCTGGTGTTCGTCGAAATCAGCCTGGACTACAAGTCCGGCGACACCTTCGAGGAGTTCCGCCGCGCCGTGCTGAAACTGCCGCACGTACTGGAATGCCATCTGGTGTCGGGGGACTTCGACTACCTGGTGAAGGCGCGGATTTCCGAAATGGCCTCGTACCGCAAACTGCTGGGCGACATCCTGCTCAAGCTGCCCCACGTACGTGAATCCAAGAGCTATATAGTGATGGAAGAGGTGAAAGAGAGCCTGAGCCTGCCGATTCCGGATTGATCACAACGGCCCGCAGGTCCTGTCGTCAGGGCAATCGCTATCGCGGGCAAGCCTCGCGCCTACATGCCCGCGATAGCCTCGGGTCAGACCAGCACCTGCCGGGTGCTCGCCATGTATTCATGGATCTGCTTCTCCACCCGCGGGTGGATCAGCTCCACCGGGCGTCGGCCATTGGGGCATGGCAGGCTCGGCGTGGTGCCGAACAGGCGACAGATCAGCGGCCGCTCGTCATACACCGTGCAGCCATTGAGCCCCAGGTGCACACAGTTCAGCTCTTCCATCGCCGCGTCCTGCTCGGCCCGGGTCTTGCGCGGCAGGCGCGACATCTCTTCGGTCGAAGTGGTGACCGGACCACAGCAGTCGTGACAGCCGGGCACACACTCGAACGAGGGGATCTGCTGTCGGAGCGTGCGGATTTTCTGGCTGTTGCAGCTCATCGAAGCGCTTACCGGGAGTCTGGAGAGGCCGCGATTTTGCCCTAAAAGCCTTGTGGCAGACAGCACTGGCCGACCAATGTTGCCGCGCCGGAAAGGTCCGGCTTATGCTCCGTCAAATTTTCCAAACACACGAATCAGGATGATCCACATGAACAGCCGTGTTCAGCCGTCGGGGCCAGGCCATTCGCACCCCGCCTCCTACTACGCCGCCAGCAGCCTGCCCCAGCCCGATTATCCGGCGCTGGCCGGCGAGCATCAGGCGGACGTATGCGTGGTCGGCGGCGGCTTCTCCGGGCTCAATACCGCAATCGAGCTGGCCGAGCGCGGGTTCAGCGTCATTCTGCTGGAGGCGCGCAAGATCGGCTGGGGCGCCAGCGGGCGCAACGGCGGGCAACTGATTCGCGGGGTGGGTCACGGCCTCGAGCAGTTCGCCCCAGTCATCGGTGAAGACGGCGTACGCCAGATGAAACTGATGGGCCTGGAAGCGGTGGAAATCGTCCGCCAGCGCATCGAGCGTTTCCAGATTCCCTGCGACCTGACCTGGGGTTATTGCGACCTGGCCAACAAACCGCGCGACCTCGAAGGTTTCGCCGAAGATGCCCAGGAGCTGCACG
The DNA here is from genome assembly GCF_900115645.1 of Pseudomonas sp. NFPP07. Lineage (NCBI taxonomy): Bacteria > Pseudomonadati > Pseudomonadota > Gammaproteobacteria > Pseudomonadales > Pseudomonadaceae > Pseudomonas > Pseudomonas sp. NFPP07. Next base: position 37,552 of record NZ_FOXG01000007.1, on the reverse strand, counting down.
ATCTGGGCTATCGCCATGCAACCCGGCTGCTGCAAGCCCATGAGATGCACAGCGTGGTGGGCTCCGACCGTTACGTCGGCGGCCTGATCGACATGGGATCGGGGCACCTGCACCCGCTGAACCTGGCCCTGGGCGAAGCCGCGGTCGCGCAGCAACTGGGCGTGCGCCTGTTCGAACACTCGGCCGTGACCCGCATCGATTACGGGCCGCAGGTCAAAGTCCATACCGCCCAGGGCTCGGTGCGCGCCAACACCCTGGTGCTGGGCTGCAACGCCTACCTCAACGATCTCAACCCGCAACTGGGTGGCAAGGTGCTGCCCGCCGGCAGTTACATCATCGCCACCGAACCCTTGAGCGAAGAGCTGGCCCACGCCCTGTTGCCGCAGAACATGGCGGTCTGCGACCAGCGGGTGGCCCTGGATTACTACCGCCTTTCAGCCGACCGGCGCTTGCTGTTCGGCGGCGCCTGCCACTATTCCGGCCGCGACCCGCGGGACATCGCCGCTTATATGCGGCCGAAGATGCTGCAGGTGTTCCCGCAGCTGGCGGCGGTGAAGATCGACTATCAATGGGGCGGCATGATCGGCATCGGCGCCAACCGCCTGCCGCAGATCGGCCGTCTAAAAGACCAGCCCAATGTGTATTACGCCCAGGCCTACTCGGGCCACGGCGTGAATGCCACGCACCTGGCCGGCAAGTTGCTGGCCGAAGCCATCAGCGGCCAGCAGGGCGGTGGTTTCGATCTGTTCGCCCAGGTCCCGCACATCACCTTCCCGGGCGGCAAGCACCTGCGTTCGCCGCTGCTGGCGCTGGGGATGCTCTGGCATCGGTTGAAAGAACTGGTCTGAAGGCATTTGTGGCCGCCACGCGACAGGCATGAAAAAGGCCGCATCCGGTGAAATCGGATGCGGCCTTTTGCGGTTGCTGCGCAACCGATCGCAGGCTGCGCCAGCGGCTACAGCCGCCAGAACGGCTTGAGCCCTTCCTGCCGGGCCTGTTCGCGACTCAGGCCGATATCGCGCAACTGTTCGGTGGTCAGCTCAAGCAGTGCCTTGCGTGTACGCAGTCGATGCCAGTACAAGCCCCAGAGACCGAGGCCGGACGGCGCATTGTGGACGGACATCGCCCCTGCTGCCCGCTCCTGCCCAGCCGCCAGTTCCTGACTGTGTAACGACAGACGCACATCGCTCAAGCCGTTCATTTTTGCTGCTCCTGTTTACTTGGGTCGCTATGAGCAGACATCATGCGCGGGCGCCAGAAACCATTACAGATTCAAAGCACTGCTATTATTTCCATACAGAATTTCCCCTATCCGGGCTGAATCCTGTAATTTTGCGCCATCTGTACTGGTTACCCGATTCAATCACCCCGAGGCTGCGCCATGACCCTGTATGTCAATCTCGCCGAACTGCTGGGCACACGTATCGAACAAGGCTTCTATCGCCCCGGCGACCGACTGCCGTCGGTACGGGCCTTGAGTGTCGAACACGGGGTCAGCCTGAGTACCGTGCAGCAGGCTTATCGGGTGCTGGAAGACAGCGGCCTGGCGACGCCCAAGCCCAAGTCCGGCTATTTCGTGCCGGTCAGCCGCGAGCTGCCGGCACTGCCCGCGGTAGGTCGCCCGGCGCAGCGGCCAGTGGAGATTTCGCAGTGGGACCAGGTGTTGGAACTGATCCGCAGTGTGCCGCGCAAGGACATCGTCCAGCTGGGCCGCGGTATGCCCGACGTCACCAGCCCGACCCTCAAGCCCCTGTTGCGCGGGCTCGCCCGCATCAGCCGGCGCCAGGACATGCCCGGTCTGTATTACGACACCATCTACGGCGTGCACGAACTGCGTGAACAGCTGGCGCGGCTGATGCTCGATTCCGGTTGCCAGCTCGGCGCCAACGACCTGGTGATCACCACCGGCTGCCATGAAGCCTTGTCCACCAGCATCCGTGCCACCTGCGAGCCCGGGGATATCGTCGCCGTCGACTCGCCGAGCTTCCACGGCGCCATGCAGACCCTCAAGGGTCTGGGCATGAAGGCCCTGGAAATCCCCACCGACCCACTCACCGGCATCAGCCTCGACGCCCTGGAACTGGCCCTGGAGCAATGGCCGATCAAGGCCATACAGTTGACCCCCAACTGCAACAACCCGCTGGGCTATATCATGCCGGAGTCGCGCAAGCGGGCCCTGCTGACCCTGGCCCAGCGCTTTGACGTGGCGATCATCGAAGACGATGTGTATGGCGAGCTGTCCTACACCTACCCGCGCCCGCGGACCATCAAGTCGTTCGATGACGATGGCCGGGTGCTGCTGTGCAGCTCCTTCTCCAAGACCCTGGCGCCGGGCCTGCGCATCGGCTGGGTCGCCCCCGGGCGCTATCTGGAACGAGTGCTGCACATGAAATACATCAGCACCGGCTCCACCGCGCCGCAACCGCAGATCGCCATCGCCGAGTTCCTCAAGAGCGGCAATTTCGAGCCGCACCTGCGGCGCATGCGCACCCAGTACCAGCGCAATCGCGACCTGATGATCGACTGGGTCAGCCGCTATTTCCCCACCGGCACCCGCGCCAGCCGGCCACAGGGCGGGTTCATGCTGTGGGTCGAACTGCCGGAAGGTTTCGATACCCTGCGCCTGAACCGCGCGCTGCTCGGCCAGGGCGTGCAGATTGCCGTGGGCAGCATCTTTTCGGCCTCGGGCAAGTACCGCAATTGCCTGCGGATGAACTACGCTGCCAAGCCAACGGCACAGATCGAGGAAGCCGTGCGCAAAGTCGGCGCAGCGGCCATCAAGCTGCTGGCTGAAGATTGCGCCACGGACTGACCTTTTCCTGTGAAACCGGCGTCACAGCTAGACCATCGCAGCGATTCGAGATGAGCTGACTTGAGATCCAGACAGGCCCTGGCCTTCCTTATGCTGATCGCGCTGTGCCTGAGCGGCTGCGTCAGCCTCGATGTGCCTCACGAGCCCAGCCAGGCACTGCCGGCCGCCGACTCGGCCTTCGGTCGCTCGATCCAGGCCCAGGCCGCCCCCTATCAGGGACGCTCGGGCTTTCGCCTGCTATCCGACAGCAGCGAAGCCTTCATGGCCCGCGCCGAGCTGATCCGCAACGCCCAAAGCAGCCTCGACCTGCAGTACTACATCGTCCATGACGGCATCAGCACCCGGATGCTGGTGGACGAACTGCTCAAGGCCGCCGACCGCGGCGTGCGCATCCGCATTCTGCTGGACGACACCACCAGCGACGGCCTGGACCAGATCATGGCCACCCTCGCCGCCCATCCGCGGATACAGATCCGCCTGTTCAACCCCCTGCACCTGGGGCGCAGCACCGGCGTGACCCGTACCATGGGGCGCCTGTTCAACCTGTCGCTGCAACACCGGCGGATGCACAACAAGCTGTGGCTGGCGGACAACAGCGCGGCCATCGTCGGCGGGCGCAACCTGGGGGACGAGTACTTCGACGCCGAACCCAACCTGAACTTCACCGACATCGACATCCTCGGTATCGGCCCGGTGGCCGAACAGCTCGGGCACAGCTTCGACCAGTACTGGAACAGCGCCCTGAGCAAACCCATCGGCGAGTTTATGTCGCGCCTGCCATCGGCCCGGGAGCTGGCCAACACCCGGCTGCGCCTGCAGCAATCGCTGGACGACGCCCAGCAGCAGGAGCATGCCCTGTTCCAGGAGCTCAAGGCCTATCGGACCCAGCCGCGCATGGACGTCTGGCGCAAAGAGCTGATCTGGGCCTGGAACCAGGCGCTGTGGGACGCCCCGAGCAAGGTCCTGTCCAAGGGCGAACCCGACCCGCACCTGCTGTTGACCACCCAGCTGGCGCCGGAGCTACAGAGCGTCAGTAAAGAATTGATGATGGTTTCGGCCTATTTCGTCCCCGGCCAGCCAGGCCTGGTCTACCTCACCGGACGCGCCGACGCCGGGGTTGCGGTGAGCCTGCTGACCAACTCCCTGGAAGCCACCGACGTACCGGCGGTCCACGGCGGCTACGCGCCGTATCGCAAGGCGCTGCTGCAACACGGCGTGAAACTCTATGAACTGCGGCGCCAACCCGGTAACGGCGGCGGCAGCGGTCCTCACCTGTTCCACAGTGCGTCGTATCCTGGCTCAGACTCCAGCCTGCACAGCAAGGCGATCATCTTCGACCGCCAGAAGTCCTTTATCGGCTCCTTCAACTTCGACCCGCGCTCGGTGCTGTGGAACACCGAGGTCGGGGTGCTGGTGGACAGCCCCGAGCTGGCCGAACGCGTTCGCAGCCTGGCGCTGCAAGGCATGGCGCCGGCCCTGAGCTACGAGGCGAAGCTGCAGGACGGCAAGCTGGTCTGGGTCACCGAAGACAACCAGCAACTGCACACCCTGACCCGCGAGCCGGGCAGCTGGTGGCGGCGTTTCAATGCCTGGATGAGCAATACCATCGGCCTCGAACGGATGCTCTGAGCCCAGCCCTCGCTCCTACAGGGTTTGTGGCTGGGCCGCGCCAAACGCGCCTTCGCGCAACAACAGCACAATCAGCCCCAGGGCCCCGGCCGCCATCAGCAACAGCAAGGCATGCCCGCTGACCCACTGGCTGCCCGCCCCCGCCACCAGCGGCCCGATCAGGCAGCCGATACCCCACAGCTGAGCGACGTGGGCATTAGCGCGCACCAGCGCATCGTCGCGGTAGCGCTCGCCGATCAGAATCAGCGACAAGGTGAACAGGCCACCGGCGCTGGCGCCGAACAGCACCCACAGCGGCCAGATCAGCAGGGTGTCGAGCAGCAACGGAATGGCCAGGCTCGACAGCAGCAGGACCACAGCGCAGCCGGCGAACAAGGCACGCCGCGATACGCGATCGGCCAGGGCGCCGATGGGCAGCTGCAACAAGGCATCGCCCACTACAACGGTGCTGACCATCGCCAGGGCGATGTCCTCGGTAAACCCCTGGCGCAGGCAATAGACCGGCAGCAGGGTCAGGATCATCGCTTCAAACGCGGCGAACAGCGCCACCGCCCAGCCAATGGCCGGCAGGCCACGACAGAAGCGCCACAGATCACCGAAAGTCACGCTGCAGGACTCGCTGCTCGGCGCGCCGCTGCGGCCCATCAGCAACAGAGGCGACACCACCAGCAGCACGACGCCCACCCAGAAACCGTAGTCATGCTCGGTGCCCAAGGCACCCAGCAGCAGCGGGCCAGCCAATTGGCTCAAGGCATAGCTACTGCCATACAGCGCCACCAGGCGACCGCGCCACTGCTCCACCACCAACTGGTTGATCCAGCTTTCGCCGAGGATGAAGACGATGGTCAGCACCACGCCGATCATCAGCCGCAGTACCAGCCACAGGGGATAACTCGGCAATAGCGCCAGCAGGCCGATGGAGATCGCCCCACCCCACAGGCACAGGCGCATCAGCCCCGCCGTGCCGAAGCGTGCCGCCAGGCGGCTGGAAACCTTCGCCCCGAGCAAGACGCCAATCGCCGGCATCGAGGCCATCACGCCGATTGCAAAGGGCCCATAACCCCAGCTCTCCAGGCGGAACGACACCAGCGGCATGCTCACGCCCAAGGCCAGACCCACACTCAGGACAGCCGCCAAAACGGCGAAATACGTTGCCCAGCGCATTTCCACGCTCCTGTGGATTTTTTTAATACAGAGACAACGCAGCCGGACCTCCCTTACGGAAAGCCCGGCTGCGATATGGATCGGCTAACGGTGCGCGCGATGGCGTCTGTTCAGACGCCTGGCATCCGCGCCCCTTGAATTACAGCTTGATCCAGGTCGCCTTCAGTTCGGTGTACTTGTCGAACGCATGCAGCGACTTGTCGCGACCGTTGCCAGACTGCTTGAAGCCGCCGAACGGCGCGGTCATGTCGCCGCCGTCATACTGGTTGACCCAGACACTGCCGGCCCGCAGCGCCTTGGCGGTCAGGTGAGCCTTGGAGATATTGGCCGTCCATACCGCCGCGGCCAGGCCATAAGGCGTGTCGTTGGCAATCTGGATGGCTTCTTCCACGGTGTCGAAGGCGATGACCGAGAGCACCGGGCCGAAGATCTCTTCCTGGGCGATCTTCATTGCGTTGCTGACGCCATCGAAGATGGTCGGCTCAACATAGGTCCCGCCGGTTTCCTGCAGGGTGCGCTTGCCGCCCACCACCAGCTTGGCGCCATCGGCATGACCGGACTCGATGTACGACAGCACGGTGTTCATCTGCTGGGTATCCACCAGCGCGCCGACGTTGGTGGCCGGGTCCAGCGGGTTGCCCGGTTTCCAGGCCTTGAGGGCCTCGATCACCAGCGGCAGGAATTTATCCTTGATCGAACGCTCCACCAGCAGGCGCGAACCGGCGGTGCAGACTTCGCCCTGGTTGAAGGCGATGGCGCTGGCCGCGGATTCGGCCGCGGCCTGCAGGTCCGGGGCATCGGCGAACACGATGTTCGGGCTCTTGCCGCCCGCCTCCAGCCAGACGCGCTTCATGTTCGATTCGCCGGAGTAGACCATCAGCTGCTTGGCGATCTTGGTCGAACCGGTGAACACCAGGGTATCGACGTCCATGTGCAGGGCCAGGGCCTTGCCCACGGTGTGGCCATAACCTGGCAGCACGTTGAGCACGCCGGCCGGGATCCCAGCCTCGACGGCCAGCGCGGCGATGCGAATAGCGGTCAGCGGCGATTTTTCCGACGGCTTGAGGATCACCGAATTACCGGTGGACAGCGCCGGACCGAGTTTCCAGCAGGCCATCATCAACGGGAAGTTCCACGGCACGATAGCGCCGACCACACCCACCGGCTCGCGAGTCACCAGGCCCAGTTGGTCGTGGGGCGTGGCGGCGACTTCGTCGTAGATCTTGTCGATGGCTTCGCCGCTCCAGCTCAGCGCTTGCGCCGCGCCGGGAACGTCGATACCCAGCGAGTCGCTGATCGGCTTGCCCATGTCCAGGGTTTCGAGCAGGGCCAGTTCTTCGGCATGCTGCTTCAGCAGGCCGGCAAAACGAATCATGGTGGCTTTGCGCTTGGCCGGCGCCAGGCGCGACCAGACGCCGGAATTGAAAGTGGCGCGGGCGTTTTCCACGGCGCGTTGCGCGTCGGCGGCGTCACAGCTGGCAATACTCGCCAGCAGACGGCCATCGACCGGGCTGATGCATTCGAAAGTCTCGTTGGAAACGGCGGCGGTGTATTCGCCATTGATGTAGGCGCGGCCTTCGATTTTCAGCTCGCGGGCGCGTTGTTCCCAATCGGCTCGAGTCAGGGTGGTCATGCGAGTGTCCTCCTCTTGTTGGATACAGGCGCCACGCGATCGATGCCGGCACCTTCAGGAATTCTGCCCGGCCAGCCTGCTTCGGCCCATGGCATTCGCCACCCTAAACCAGCGGCACCCGAAGTTTCAATATATTTGACAGAGGCCAGGCAAACGCCATTGCTATGTTCATTTTAATAAACATAGACTTTGGGCTTTCCAGCCATTCGCAGCGCAATCAGGGGGGAATACCAGCATGAGCATCCAGGACATCGTCGACTTCAATCAGGCCAACACTGCGCCCGAGCGGTATCGCCCCGCCCAGGAAAAAGTCCTCAAGGGTGACCCTGAGCAGACCGTCTTCAACCACTACAACAGCCCGTGCGGCCAGATGAACGCCGGGGTATGGGAAGGCGCGATCGGCCAGTGGACGGTGAACTACACCGAACATGAATACTGCGAGATCGTGCAGGGGGTTTCGGTCCTGCGTGACGGCGAAGGCAATGCCAAGACCTTGCGCGCCGGCGATCGCTTCGTCATTCCCGCGGGCTTTCGCGGCACCTGGGAGGTGCTGGAGCCGTGCCGCAAGATCTATGTGATCTTCGAACCGAAAGCCTGAATCGCAGGCACAAAAAAACCCGCTTGAAGGCGGGTTTTTTTGTCAGAAGAAAAATCAATTACTTGATTTTGCCTTCCTTGTAGATCACGTGCTTACGAACAACCGGATCATATTTCTTGATCTCGATTTTGTCCGGAGTAGTGCGCTTGTTCTTGTCGGTAGTGTAGAAGTGACCAGTACCGGCGCTCGAAATCAAACGAATCAATTCACGCATGATTAGCTCCCTTAAACCTTGCCATCGCGACGAAGTTCGGCCAGCACGACATCAATGCCACGCTTGTCGATGATACGCATGCCTTTGGCAGATACGCGCAGACGCACAAAACGTTTCTCGGACTCAACCCAGAAGCGGTGATGCTGCAGGTTCGGCAGGAAACGACGACGGGTTTTGTTGTTTGCGTGGGAAATGTTATTCCCAGTCACCGGACCCTTACCGGTAACTTGACAGACTCTCGACATGCCTCAGCCCTCTAAAACCACATGCCCAACCCGGCATGGGTTGGCCGCTTAATCTCTCAGTCATTTGGCGCCAGGCGCCGCGTTTCTTTAGGGTCTTACCGGCTACACCTACAAGCGAAGGAACCGGGCCCCTAGAAAAGAGCGCTGCTTTATACCAGAAAGACCCCGCAGCAACAACAGCCGGTGTGCTTTGGATTTCGAAAAGTCCCTGTTTTCTTGCTCCGGATGCCTGCACCAAAGGCTGGCGCCATGGCTGACCGCTCGTCGCAGAATAAATTCTCCGAGGGTGAAACAGGCGGCAAAATTACCCTGCACAGCCGCCGCACCGCTCGTTCCACGTCAATATATGGAAAAAAACCTCTGTCAATTTATGCCTAATGTGGCCATGACTGCCGGCCGCCAACAGGTTCGACGCGGCAATAAATGCCAATGTATCCGGCCCACGAGCGAAAAAAGGGGATAGTCATTTTTCAACGGGGCCACTAGGGTAAGCCTTTTCCAGACTGCACTCGCAGATGGGCCTTCGATCTGCAAAGGAAGCCAAACATGCGCCTCGCTGCCCTCCCGCTCCTGTTCGCCCCTCTTCTTCTGAGCCCGCTGGCCCACGCCGCCGCATTAAGCGTGTGCACCGAGGCCAGCCCGGAAGGTTTCGACGTAGTGCAGTACAACTCGCTGACCACCACCAACGCATCGGCCGATGTGCTGATGAATCGCCTGGTGGAGTTCGACGCCAGCAGCGGCAAGGTGGTACCGAGCCTGGCCGACAGCTGGGAAGTCTCGGCCGACGGCCTGACCTATGTGTTCAAGCTGCACCCGAAAGTGAAGTTTCATCGCACCGCGTATTTCAATCCGAGCCGCGAGCTGACCGCCGAAGACGTGAAGTTCAGCTTCGACCGCATGCTCGACCCGGCCAACCCCTGGCATAAAGTGGCGCAGAGCGGCTATCCCCATGCCCAGTCGCTGCAGTTGCCGGCGCTGATCAAGAAGATCGATGCCCTGGATCCGCTGACCGTGCGCTTCACCCTCGACCACGCCGACTCGACCTTCCTCGCCACCCTGAGCATGGGGTTTGCGTCGATCTACTCCGCCGAATACGCCGACCAGTTGCTCAAGACCGGCACCCAGGACAAGCTCAACAGCCAGCCGATCGGCACCGGCCCCTTCGTTTTCGGCCGTTTCCAGAAGGACGCATCGATCCGCTACAAGGCCAACCCCGACTACTTTGCCGGCAAGCCGGCGGTGGACTCGCTGATCTTCGCCATCACCCCGGACGCCAACGTGCGCCTGCAGAAGCTGCGCCGCAACGAATGCCAGATCGCCCTGTCGCCCAAACCGCTGGACGTGAGCGCCGCGCTTGAGGAGCCTGCGCTCAAGGTCGAGAAAACCGCGGCCTTCATGACCGCATTCGTCGCCATCAACAGCCAGCACCCACCGCTGGACAAACCTGAAGTGCGCCAGGCCATCAACCTCGCCTTCGACAAGGCCAACTACCTGAAAGCGGTCTTCGAAAACACCGCCGAACCCGCCAACGGCCCCTTCCCGCCCAACACCTGGAGCTACGCCAAGGAGTTGCCGGGTTACGCCCACGATCCTGCGAAAGCCCGCCAGCTGCTGGCCAAGGCCGGCCTGAAAGACGGTTTCCAGACCACGATCTGGACCCGCCCTTCCGGCAGCTTGCTGAACCCCAACCCGAGCCTGGGCGCGCAACAGCTGCAAGCGGACCTGGCGGAGGTCGGGATCCAGGCGGAGATCCGCGTGATCGAATGGGGCGAGCTGATCCGTCGGGCCAAGGCCGGCGAGCACGACCTGCTGTTCATGGGCTGGGCCGGCGACAACGGCGATCCGGATAACTTCCTCACCCCGCAGTTCACCTGCGCGGCAGTCAAGTCCGGGACCAACTTCGCCCGCTACTGCGACCCCGGCCTGGACAAGCTGATCACCGCCGGCAAGACCACCACCGAGCAGGGCGTGCGCAGCAAGCTTTACCAGCAGGCGCAAACCCAGATCCAGCAGCAGGCCCTGTGGCTACCGCTTGCCCATCCGACCGCTTTCGCCCTGACGCGCAAGGATGTCCATGGGTATCAGGTCAGCCCGTTCGGTCGCCAGGACTACTCGAAGGTCAGCCTCAAGCCCTGACCCCGGCTACATCCAACCGTACTCGGCCATCGACAGCGGCTCACCCTCGCCGACGATGAAATGGTCGAGTACGCGCACATCCACCAGGTCCAGCGCCTCCGTGAGCCTGCGGGTCAGCACCCGATCCGCCTGGCTCGGTTCGGAAACACCCGAAGGATGGTTGTGACACAGGATCAGCGCCGCCGCGTTGTGCGCCAGGGCACGCTTGACCACCTGCCGCGGATAGACGCTGGTGGTGTTGATGGAGCCCTGGAACAACGCCTCGAACGCCAGCACCCGGTGCTTGGAGTCGAGGAACAGGCAACCGAAGACCTCATGCGGTTCATGGCGCAACATCGCCTTGAGGTAGTCGCGGACCGCCACCGGGCTTTCCAGCACCGAATTGCGACTGAGTTTTTCCGCCAGATGCCGCCGCGCCATTTCCAGCACCGCCTGCAATTGCGCGAACTTGGCCGGGCCCAGGCCAAGCTGCCGACTGAAGGTCAATTGGTCCGCCTCGAGCAGACCACGCAGGCTGCCGAACTGATGCAACAGGTGTCGCGCCAGGTCGACCGCGCTTTTTCCGGCGACCCCGGTGCGCAGGAAAATCGCCAGCAATTCGGCGTCGGAAAGGGCCATCGCGCCCTGCTCGAGAAGCTTCTCCCGCGGGCGCTCCGCCGCAGGCCAGTCGCGAATGCTCATAGCACCTCCATGTGTGTGGGCGCCGCTGTTCCATAGCGGTCGCTGTGCTATCTTAGCCCATCTTTTTGCGTGGAATTTCCCCTGGGGAGGGGGTGTTACACGCAGCAATCATTGAACTGAAAGGCAGGCCTATGCAGCGGCTGTATCGGAAACGCATCGTTCTCGGCGTCGGCGGCGGCATCGCTGCCTATAAGAGCGCCGAGCTGGTTCGCCGACTCCTCGACCACGGCGCGGAAGTACGTGTGGTCATGACCCGTGGCGGCAGTGAATTCATCACCCCGCTGACCATGCAGGCCCTGTCCGGGCACCCGGTCCACCTGGACCTGCTCGACCCCGCGGCCGAAGCCGCCATGGGCCATATCGAACTGGCCAAATGGGCCGACCTGGTGCTGATCGCCCCGGCCACCGCCGACCTGATCGCCCGCCTGGCCCAAGGCATCGCCGACGACCTGCTGACCACCCTGGTCCTGGCCACCGACGCCACCGTCGCCATCGCCCCGGCCATGAACCAGGCCATGTGGCGCGACCCTGCCACCCAGGCCAACACCCAGCTGCTGCAAAGCCGTGGCCTGAAGGTCTTCGGCCCGGCTTCCGGCAGCCAGGCCTGTGGCGACGTCGGCCTGGGCCGCATGCTCGAAGCCAACGATCTGGCGCTGTGCGCCGCCGACTGCTTCCAGCACCTGGCGCTGACCGGCAAACACGTGCTGATCACCGCCGGCCCGACCCAGGAAAACATTGACCCGGTGCGCTACATCACCAACCACAGCTCCGGGAAAATGGGCTTTGCCCTGGCCGAAGCCGCGGTCGAAGCCGGTGCCCGGGTAACCCTGATCACCGGTCCCGTGCACCTGCCGACCCCGGATCGCGTGACCCGGATCGACGTAGTCAGCGCCCGCGACATGCTCGCTGCCTGTGAGGCCGCTATCCCGTGCGACCTGTTCATCGCCTCGGCCGCGGTCGCGGACTACCGCCCGGAAGTCGTCGCCCCACAGAAGTTGAAGAAAGACCCTACGAACGGCGACGGCCTGCTGCTGCAGATGGTGCGCAACCCGGACATCCTGGCCACCATCGCCACCCGCCCCGACCGTCCGTTCAGCGTCGGCTTCGCCGCTGAAACCGAACACTTGCTCGACTACGCTGCACGCAAACTCAAAGACAAGAACCTCGACCTGATCGTCGCCAACGACGTGGCCAACCCGAGCATTGGCTTCAACAGCGAGGAAAACGCCTGCAGCGTGATTGACCGGGAGTTGCACGCAACTCTCTTCGCCCAGACCAGCAAGGGCAAGATTGCCCGCCAACTGATCTCTTTCATCGCCGAACGGCTGAACCAGGTTTAACTCGCATGCACGCTTTACAAGCCAAGATCCTCGACCCACGCATCGGCAACGAATTCCCTCTGCCGCAGTACGCCACGCCAGGTTCCGCCGGCCTCGACCTGCGTGCCATGCTCAAGCAGGACACCCTCCTGGAACCGGGCCAGACCCTGCTGATTCCTACCGGCCTGTCCGTCTACATCGGCGACCCCGGCCTCGCCGCGCTGATCCTGCCGCGCTCCGGCCTGGGTCACAAACACGGCATCGTCCTGGGCAACCTGGTCGGCCTGATCGACTCCGATTACCAGGGCGAACTCATGGTCTCCTGCTGGAACCGCGGTCAGACCGCCTTCAACATTGCGGTGGGCGAACGCATTGCCCAGTTGGTTCTGGTACCCGTGGTCCAGGCGCACTTCGAAGTGGTCGAAGCCTTCGACGAAAGCCAGCGCGGCGCGGGCGGTTTCGGTCACTCCGGCAGCCATTGAACAAAAAAAGCGGGCCGCGCCAGCGGCTCGCCTAAGATTGGTAGGCTGTGTTTCAGCACGAAAACTCAGCAGGTTTATTCGCGGACTTGACCACCCGGAATCACGGCACAAGGTGATCGAAAAAGAGCTGACGCTCATCAGATGGCATTTTTGCACCATGAACCCAAGGGCAAAAACGCCGTCATACCCTTCAGTTTGAGCCTTCCGGTCAGTATTCCGGCCTGTCCTGCCCCCTTTTAGACGGAGCACCCCCAGTGATGAGCAACGCAGCCCAAGTCGTACCCAAGTTCCCTGAAAGCATCTTTCGCGCTTATGACATTCGCGGAACCGTTCCGGAAACCCTGAACGCTGAAACCGCCTACTGGATCGGTCGCGCCATTGGCTCCGAGAGCCTGGCCCAGGGCGAACCCAATGTTTGCGTAGGCCGTGACGGTCGCCTGTCCGGCCCCGAGCTGGTGGCGCAACTGATCCAGGGCCTGCACGACAGTGGCTGCCACGTCAGCGATGTCGGCCTGGTACCGACACCGGCACTGTATTACGCAGCCAATGTGCTGGCCGGCAAATCCGGGGTGATGCTGACCGGTAGCCACAACCCGTCGAACTACAACGGCTTCAAGATCGTCATTGCCGGCGACACCCTGGCCAACGAACAGATCCAGGCCCTGCACGATCGCCTCAAGACCAACAACCTGAGCAGTGGCCAGGGCAGCATCACCAAGGTCGACATCCTCGATCGCTACAACACTGAAATCGTTCAGGACATCAAACTCGCCCGCCGCCTGAAAGTCGTGGTCGATTGCGGCAACGGCGCGGCCGGCGTCATCGCGCCTCAGCTGATCGAAGCGCTGAACTGCGAAGTCATCCCGCTGTTCTGCGAAGTGGACGGCAACTTCCCCAACCACCACCCGGACCCGGGCAAGCCGGAGAACCTGGAAGACCTGATCGCCAAGGTCGCCGAGACCAACGCCGATATCGGCCTGGCCTTCGACGGTGACGGCGACCGCGTTGGCGTCGTGACCAACACCGGCAGCATCGTCTTCCCCGATCGCCTGTTGATGCTGTTCGCCAAGGATGTCGTAGCGCGCAACCCGGGCGCGGAGATCATCTTCGACGTCAAATGCACCCGCCGTCTGATCCCGCTGATCAAGGAATATGGCGGTCGCCCACTCATGTGGAAGACCGGTCACTCGCTGATCAAAAAGAAAATGAAGCAGACCGGTGCGTTGCTGGCCGGTGAAATGAGCGGACATGTGTTCTTCAAGGAACGCTGGTTCGGTTTCGACGACGGTATCTACAGCGCCGCGCGGCTGCTGGAGATCCTCAGCAAGGAAAAATCCAACGCGGAAGAGCTGTTTGCCACCTTCCCGAACGATATTTCTACGCCGGAAATCAATATCCATGTGACCGAAGAGAGCAAATTCAGCATCATTGATGCGCTGCACGACGCGCAATGGGGTGAAGGCGCCGACCTGACCACCATCGACGGCGTACGAGTCGACTACCCCAAAGGCTGGGGCCTGGTTCGCGCCTCCAACACCACGCCGGTGCTGGTACTGCGCTTCGAAGCCGATGACGAAGCCGAACTGCAGCGCATCAAGGATGTGTTCCACACCCAGCTGAAACGTGTTGCACCTGACCTCCAACTACCGTTTTGATTTTCTTCAAGCGCCTTTATTGAAGTGCCGGAGCCCTGAATGACCCTCGAACGCGATGCCGCCGCCAATACCGCCAAGGTCCTGTCCGAAGCGCTGCCTTATATTCGCCGCTATGTCGGCAAGACCCTGGTGATCAAATACGGCGGCAACGCGATGGAAAGCGAGGAGCTGAAGACCGGCTTCGCCCGCGACATCGTGCTGATGAAGGCTGTCGGGATCAACCCGGTGGTCGTGCATGGCGGCGGCCCGCAAATCGGTGACCTGCTCAAGCGCCTGTCCATCGAAAGCCACTTCATCGATGGCATGCGCGTCACCGATGCGGCGACCATGGACGTGGTGGAGATGGTCCTCGGCGGCCAGGTGAACAAGGACATCGTCAACCTGATCAACCGCCATGGCGGCAGCGCCATCGGCCTGACCGGCAAGGACGCGGAGCTGATTCGCGCGAAGAAGCTCACCGTCACCCGCAAGACGCCGGAAATGACCACCCCGGAAATCATCGACATCGGCCACGTAGGCGAAGTCGTCGGCATCAACACCGACCTGCTGAACCTGCTGGTCAAAGGTGACTTCATCCCGGTGATCGCGCCGATCGGCGTCGGTGCCAACGGCGAGTCGTACAACATCAACGCCGACCTGGTGGCCGGCAAGGTGGCCGAGGCGCTGAAAGCCGAGAAGCTGATGCTGCTGACCAACATCGCCGGCCTGATGGACAAGTCGGGCAAGGTCCTGACCGGCCTGACCACCCAGCAGGTCGACGCCCTGATCGAAGACGGCACCATCTACGGCGGCATGCTGCCGAAGATTCGTTGCGCGCTGGAAGCGGTACAGGGTGGCGTGGGCAGCTCGTTGATCATCGACGGTCGCGTACCCAATGCGATTCTGCTGGAGATCTTCACCGATACCGGTGTCGGCACCCTGATCAGCAATCGCAAGCGTCCTTAAGCAACACAAACAAAAAGACCCCGTTCAGCCTGGCTGAGCGGGGTCTTTTTTTGCCTGTGCGATCCTTACAGGTCGGTATCAGACGCCGAATTGCGCGCGGTAGGCTTCCACCGCCGGCAGATGCTGCTTGAGCGCCGGATCGTCCGCCAGGAACTGCAGGACCTGGGTCAGGGAAACGATGCTCACCACCGGAATGCCGAAGTCGCGCTCGACTTCCTGGATCGCCGACAACTCACCATTGCCACGCTCCTGACGGTTCAGGGCGATCAGCACACCCGCCGCCTTGGCGCCTTCCTGGGATTCGATGATCTGCATCACTTCGCGAATCGCGGTGCCCGCGGTGATCACGTCGTCGATGATCAGCACATCGCCAGTCAATGGCGCGCCGACCAGGCTGCCGCCTTCGCCGTGAGCCTTGGCTTCCTTGCGGTTGAAGCACCATGGCAGATCGCGCTGATGATGCTCGGCCAGGGCCACGGCCGTCGCCGCCGCCAAAGGAATGCCTTTGTACGCCGGGCCGAAAAGCACATCGAAAGAAATGCCGCTGTCGACGATCGCCGCGGCATAAAAACGCCCCAGCTGCGCCAGGGCCGAACCGCTGTTGAACAGGCCGGCATTAAAGAAGTAAGGACTGGTACGCCCGGACTTCAGGGTGAACTCACCGAAGCGCAAAACCCCGCGATCGATGGCAAAACGAATGAAATCGCGCTGATACGCCTGCATGAAAAAGCCCCAAATACCACGGATTTAGCTAATTAGGTAGACCTCGGGTATCATACACGCACGTGATTTTTGGGGCCATTTATGCGGATCATCAGTGTGAACGTCAATGGTATTCAGGCTGCGGTGGAGCGAGGTTTGCTCAGTTGGCTGCAAGCACAGAATGCCGACGTCATCTGCCTGCAGGACACCCGCGCCTCCGCCTTTGAACTGGACGATCCAGCCTTCCAACTGGATGGCTACTTCCTTTATGCCTGCGATGCCGAAGTTCCCGCCCAAGGCGGTGTGGCTTTGTATTCGCGGTTGCAACCGAAGGCTGTCATCAGCGGTCTCGGCTTCGAGACGGCCGACCGCTACGGGCGCTACCTGCAAGCCGATTTCGACAAGGTCAGCATCGCGACCTTGCTGCTTCCTTCCGGGCAGAACGGCGATGAAGACTTGAACCAGAAGTTCAAGCTTATGGACGACTTCGCCCGTTACCTGGATAAACAGCGGCGCAAACGTCGCGAGTACATTTATTGTGGCTCGCTGTACGTGGCGCAACAGAAGCTGGATATCAAGAACTGGCGTGACAGCCAACAATCTCCGGGTTTCCTGGCGCCTGAGCGTGCCTGGATGGACGAGATTGTCGGGAACATGGGTTATGTCGACGCCCTGCGCGAAGTCAGCCGCGAAGGCGATCAATACAGCTGGTGGCCGGACAACGAACAGGCCGAGATGCTCAACCTGGGCTGGCGCTTCGACTATCAGTTGCTGACCCCGGGCCTGCGTCGCTTCGTGCGCAGCGCACGCCTGCCACGCCAGCCGCGCTTCTCGCAGCACGCGCCGCTGATCGTGGACTACGACTGGACGCTGACCATCTAAGCGTCTTTTCGCAGCCACAAAAAAGCCGACATCAGTGTCGGCTTTTTTGTGGGCGCTCGGCCTACTTGATCAATCGCCAGGTGAACGGGTAACGGTACGCCCCCCCTTCATTGGCCTTGACCCCGGCGATGATGGTCAGCACCAGGGCGCCGATCGCCAGCAGACCGAAAAGCAGGAAACCCACCAGTACCACCATCAGCAGGAAGCAGACCAGCGAGGCAAGGGCCACCGTGATCTGAAAGTTCAGCGCTTCCTTGCCCTGGGCATCGATGAACGGATCGGTCTCGCGCTTCATCTGCCAGAGCACCAACGGACCGATCAGGGTGCCGAACGGAATCCAGATGCCCAGCAAGGCCGACAGGTGACAGAACATCGCCCACTGACGCACCTCATGGCTCGGGACAGGTTGCGGAAGCTGGTCGTCGTTCATGCGGCTCTCCTTGCTGAAAGCTACCGGGCAATCAGTCAGCCAGGGCTGCCTGTTGCAATTCAAAGATCTCGCTCATGCCTTTCTTGGCCAAGGCCAGCATGGCGTTCAGTTCTTCCGGCTGGAACGGCGCGCCTTCGGCAGTGCCCTGGACTTCGATGAAACCGCCAGTGCTGGTCATGACCACGTTGAGGTCAGTCTCGGCCGCCGAGTCCTCCAGGTAATCCAGATCCAGCACCGGCTCGCCCTGGTACATGCCCACGGACACCGCCGCGATCATTTGCTTGATCGGGTCGCCGCCCTTCAGGCCGCCACGCTTCTTGATCACTTTCAGCGCATCCACCAGGGCCACCATGGCACCGGTGATCGACGCGGTACGGGTACCGCCATCGGCCTGGATCACATCGCAGTCGACATACAGGGTGACATCGCCCAGCTTGGTCATGTCCAGCGCAGCGCGCAGGGAACGGCCGATCAGACGCTGGATCTCCAGGGTGCGGCCGCCTTGCTTGCCGCGACTGGCTTCACGCTGGTTACGCTCGCCGGTGGCGCGCGGCAGCATGCCGTATTCGGCGGTCAACCAACCCTGGCCCTGGCCCTTGAGGAAGCGGGGCACGCCGTTCTCGACGCTGACCGTGCAGATCACTTTGGTATCACCGAACTCGACCAGTACAGATCCCTCGGCGTGTTTGGTGTAGTTGCGGGTGATGCGGATCGAGCGGAGCTGATCGGCAGCGCGACCACTTGGACGTTTCATAGGGAAATACCTGTACGGGGACGGAAAACTGCCGATCATTATAGAGCCCGCGGCCCTGCCTGGGCAGTTCTAAAAACCCCGGCCCGTCGGCGACGCCTCTGGAACGGCCCTCCGGTCGCCCCGCAGCGCTTTGTCACACCCGCAGTTTGGGAGCATCCACCGCACTGCGCTACAATCCTGCGCCTTCGCAGCCTGTCGGCTTCAATTCATTCATATCGGGCCCGTGCAACCCTCCGCGGTTGGCGGCGGACCTGTATCGGAGGTACCTCCATGGTGCACAGCATGACCGCCTTCGCCCGGGTAGAACGGGCCGGCACCCAGGGCACCCTGAGTTGGGAACTGCGCTCGGTCAACAGCCGTTACCTGGAACCGCACCTGCGCTTGCCGGAATCCTTTCGCGACCTGGAAGGCGCGGTCCGTGAGGCGCTGCGCCAGGGACTGTCGCGCGGCAAGCTCGAATGCACCTTGCGCTTCACCGAAGAAACCACCGGTAAACCACTGCAGGTCGACCGGGAGCGCGCCGCGCAACTGGTGGCGGCAGCCGAGTCCGTTGCCAGCCTGATCAAGCAGCCGGCAGCGCTGAACCCACTGGAAGTGCTGGCCTGGCCCGGCGTCCTGGTGGCCGATGCCAGCGACCCGCAGGCGCTGAACAACGAAGCCCTGAGCCTGTTCAACCAGGGGCTGAAAGAGTTGAAGAGCGGCCGCGAGCGCGAAGGCGCGGAGCTGGCCCGCCTGATCAACGACCGCCTGACCTCCATCGAGGAAGACGTCGTGACCCTGCGCGAACTGGTCCCGCAGATGCTCGCCACCCAGCGCCAGAAGGTTCTCGACCGCTTCGCCGACATGCAGGCCGAACTGGACCCCACGCGCCTGGAACAGGAAATGGTGCTGCTCGCCCAGAAGAGCGACGTCGCCGAAGAACTGGACCGCCTGAGCACCCACATCATCGAAGTTCGCCGCGTCCTCAAGTCCGGCGGCGCCGCCGGCCGGCGCCTGGACTTCCTGATGCAGGAACTCAACCGCGAAGCCAACACACTGGGCTCCAAGGCCTTCGACCCGCGCAGTACCCAGGCTGCGGTCAACCTCAAGGTGTTGATCGAGCAGATGCGCGAACAAGTACAGAATATTGAGTAAGGCTACCCCCGACATGAACCACAGCACCGGCACCCTCTACATCATTTCCGCCCCTTCGGGCGCGGGCAAGACCAGCCTGGTCAAGGCCCTGATCGACGCCGATCCGTCGATCCGCGTTTCCGTGTCCCACACCACCCGCGCCATGCGCCCGGGCGAAGTGGACGGCGTGAACTACCATTTCGTCTCGCGCGAAGCGTTCGTGAAGATGGGTGAACACGGCGACTTCCTCGAGCGCGCCGAAGTCTTCGGCAATCTCTATGGCACCTCCCAAAGCCACTTGCAGCAGACCCTGGACGAAGGTCACGACCTGATCCTGGAGATCGACTGGCAAGGCGCCGAGCAGGTGCGCAAACTGATGCCCCAGGCTCGTTCGATCTTCATCCTGCCGCCGTCCCAGCAAGCCTTGCGCCAGCGCCTGACCAACCGCGGCCAGGACAGCGACGAGATCATCGAAGGCCGGATGCGCGAAGCGGTCAGCGAGATGAGCCACTACGTCGACTACGACTACCTGATCATCAACGACGATTTCGCCCACGCGCTGGACGATCTGAAGGCGATTTTCCGCACCAACCAGCTGCATCAGAAGCGCCAGCAACAGCGTTTCGGTAAATTGCTCGCCGAATTGCTGGGCTGAATAGCACTTCCCAAAACCGCTGCAAGGGCTTTACATTGGCACTTGTAGCGGGTTGGAAAGCTTGGTTAAAAAATCAGCGCTTCCCTAATCGCTGGTGATTTTTTAAACTGTTGAGTCCGCTCGCCCATCCGGGCAGCGCGCATATTGCATTTGCTACGAGGAAGACCATGGCCCGCGTAACCGTTGAAGACTGTCTAGAACACGTGGATAACCGCTTTGAGCTGGTCATGCTCTCTACCAAGCGTGCCCGTCAACTGGCAACCGGCGGCAAAGAGCCGAAAGTAGCATGGGAAAACGACAAGCCTACCGTCGTCGCCCTGCGCGAAATTGCTGAAGGCCTGATCGACTACGCAGCTATCGCCGAAGCCGAAATCGTTGAAGATGAACCGCTTTTTGCTGCATTCGAGGACGAGTCCAACGAGGCCGTCTAAGCCTATGCCTGGTCGACGTAGCACGGCGCGGGATCACAGCTTACGGCAGGAGTCATCATGCCGAGCATAGACGCCCTCGCCGATCGCTTATCGACCTATCTCGGCACGGACCAGGTCAATCTGGTCCGCCGAGCGTATTTCTACGCCGAACAAGCCCATGACGGTCAGCGCCGTCGCAGCGGCGAGGCGTACGTCACGCACCCGTTAGCGGTCGCAAACATTCTCGCCGACATGCATATGGACCATCAGAGCCTGATGGCGGCCATGCTGCATGACGTGATCGAAGACACCGGTATCGCCAAGGAAGCGCTGCAAGCGCAGTTTGGTGAAACCGTGGCCGAACTGGTCGACGGGGTCAGCAAACTGACCCAGATGAATTTCGAGACCAAGGCCGAAGCCCAAGCGGAAAACTTCCAGAAGATGGCCATGGCCATGGCGCGCGACATTCGCGTGATCCTGGTCAAGCTGGCCGACCGCCTGCACAACATGCGCACCCTGGAAGTACTGTCCGGTGAAAAACGCCGGCGGATCGCCAAGGAAACCCTGGAGATCTACGCGCCCATCGCCAACCGCCTGGGCATGCACAGCATCCGCATCGAATTCGAAGACCTCGGTTTCAAGGCCATGCATCCGATGCGTTCCGCGCGGATCTACCAGGCGGTCAAGCGCGCCCGGGGCAACCGCAAGGAAATCGTCAACAAGATCGAAGAGTCCCTGAGCCACTGCCTGGCCATCGACGGCATCCAGGGCGAGGTCAGCGGCCGCCAGAAGCACTTGTATGGCATCTATAAAAAGATGCGTGGCAAACGCCGGGCCTTCAACGAGATCATGGACGTCTACGCGTTCCGGATCATCGTCGACAAGGTCGACACCTGCTACCGCGTGCTCGGCGCCGTACACAACCTGTACAAGCCGCTGCCAGGTCGCTTCAAGGATTACATCGCGATTCCCAAGGCCAACGGCTACCAGTCGCTGCACACCACGCTGTTCGGCATGCACGGCGTGCCGATCGAGATCCAGATCCGCACCCGCGAAATGGAAGAGATGGCCAACAACGGCATCGCCGCCCACTGGCTGTACAAATCCAGCGGCGACGAGCAGCCGAAGGGCACCCACGCCCGGGCTCGCCAATGGGTCAAGGGCGTGCTGGAGATGCAGCAACGCGCCGGCAACTCCCTGGAATTCATCGAAAGCGTGAAGATCGACCTGTTCCCGGACGAGGTCTACGTGTTCACGCCGAAGGGCCGGATCATGGAGCTGCCCAAAGGCTCCACCGCAGTGGACTTCGCCTACGCGGTGCATACCGACGTCGGCAACAGCTGCATCGCCTGTCGGATCAATCGCCGCCTGGCGCCGCTGTCCGAACCGCTGCAGAGCGGCTCCACCGTGGAAATCGTCAGTGCCCCGGGCGCACGCCCCAACCCGGCCTGGCTCAACTTCGTGGTCACCGGCAAGGCTCGCACCCACATCCGCCACGCACTGAAACTGCAACGCCGCTCCGAGTCCATCAGCCTGGGCGAACGCCTGCTGAACAAGGTGCTCAACGGTTTCGACAGCTCGCTGGAAAAGATCCCCGCCGAACGCGTGCAAGCGATGCTCGCCGAGTACCGCCTGGAGCTGATCGAAGACCTGCTGGAAGACATCGGTCTGGGCAATCGCATGGCTTATGTGGTCGCCCGCCGTCTGCTCGGCGAAGGCGAACAGCTGCCAAGCCCGGAAGGTCCGCTGGCCATTCGCGGCACCGAAGGCCTGGTCCTGAGCTACGCCAAGTGCTGCACGCCGATCCCGGGCGACCCGATTGTCGGCCACCTGTCCGCGGGCAAAGGGATGGTGGTGCACCTGGACAACTGCCGCAACATCAGCGAAATCCGCCACAACCCGGAAAAATGCATCCAGCTTTCGTGGGCCAAGGATGTCACCGGCGAATTCAACGTCGAGCTGCGCGTCGAGCTGGAGCATCAGCGCGGCCTGATCGCCCTGCTGGCCAGCAGCGTCAACGCGGCCGACGGCAATATCGAGAAAATCAGCATGGACGAACGGGATGGTCGCATCAGCGTGGTCCAACTGGTGGTCAGCGTGCACGACCGCGTGCACCTGGCTCGCGTGATCAAGAAACTGCGCGCCCTGACCGGGGTCATTCGCATCACTCGCATGCGTGCATAGCTCGCTATATAGCCCGCCCATTACAAGGAGTCATTCATGACCAAGACCGTTATCACCAGCGACAAGGCACCCGCCGCGATCGGCACCTACTCCCAGGCGATCAAAGCAGGCAACACCGTCTACATGTCCGGCCAGATCCCGCTCGATCCAAAGACCATGGAACTGGTGGAAGGCTTCGAAGCCCAGACCGTCCAGGTATTCGAGAACCTCAAGTCCGTGGCCGAGGCCGCCGGTGGTTCGTTCAAGGACATCGTCAAACTCAACATCTTCCTCACCGACCTGAGCCACTTCGCCAAGGTCAACGAGATCATGGGCAAGTACTTCCAGCAGCCTTACCCTGCCCGCGCCGCCATCGGCGTTGCCGCCCTGCCAAAAGGCGCGCAGGTTGAAATGGATGCCATCCTGGTCATCGAGTAACACGCCCGGCGCGGCTACCCAGGCCGCGCCGTCTCCGTTCTGAAAGGATTTCCTCATGCGCAAAGCGCTAGCCCTCTCGTTGTGCGCCCTGTTCCTCGGTGGCTGCGCCAGCGATCCCGCCGACCGTGACATCAGTGGTACCTGGATCAACCAGGTCGCCATCGACGCCGCCGCCAAAGGCGGACCGCTGCGCGAAGCCCTGCAAGGCTACGGCCCGAACCTGGAATGGGACGTCAACACCAAGGCCAGCCAGGCGCGCTACACCAACGGCTTCGAAAACGTCGAAGGCAAGGTGCTGGCTGAAGAGTCCGGCGCCTGGAAAATCGATTTCTACGGCAGCTCCGCCAGCGAATTGAAACGCGACGGCAAACAGCTGCTGCAAGAAGCCAACGACAACGAGCCGGAACAGGTCTTCGATCGTCCCAAGGACCCGGCCCCGGAAGGCGCGCCACTGGGCGCCAACTTCGAGCGCGCCCTGTACTCGGCTTACCTGGGCGGCGAATGGAAAATCGTCAACGGCCCGGGCGAAGGCGGCACCGTGCTGTTCCAGTCCAACGGCCAGGTCATGGGTTTGCCGGGCGCCGATCGCTACGCACTGTGCCTCGCCGGCGACTGCGCCTCGATGAGCGGCGGCTACGACAACCTGTGGCTGCAGCTCAACGGCCAGGGCAACCCGTGGATCTTTGCGCGCAACGGCAAGCAACTGGAGATCTTCCAGCCCATCAACGCCTCCCAGGCGAACGAGGTACCTTCCCTCACCCCGGGTACGCGCCAGTGGCTACTGGAAAAACAGTGATCCAGCAAAAAGGAGCCGAAAGGCTCCTTTTTCTTTATCCATGATGCGGCTCAGCCCTGCCCTTCGATAATCTGCGCATACCCCTCGCGAAAACTCGAATAACGCGGCGCCCAGCCCAGGGCCCTGGCGCGGGCATTGCTGCAGCGCTTGCTGCCGGAACGCCGCACGCTCGAGCTGTCCGCCCACTCGGTCACGCCCAGGTACTCCCGCAGCCAGCCCACCACCTCGGCCAAAGGCACCGGTGCATCGTCGACCCCGATATAGCAATCCTCAAGCACCACGCCGCGCCGATCGGCCTGCAACAGGAAGGCCAGCAACCCCGCGGCATCGTCGGCATGAATGCGGTTGCCATACAGCGGTGGATCGATGGCGACGCGATAACCCTGACGCACCTGATTCAACAGCCATTCCCGCCCCGGGCCGTAAATCCCGGTCAACCGCACCAGGCTGGCTGGAATGCCACTCTGCAAGGCCACTTGCTCGGCCTCGAGCATCAGTCGCCCGGAATAGCCGTCAGCCTGGGCCGGCGAGGTCTCGTCGATCCACTCACCGTCTTTCTGCCCGTATACGCTGCTGCTGGAAACAAACAGCAGGCGTTTCGGTGACTGTCCGTTCTGTTTGAGCCAGCCCAGGACATGGGTCAGCCCCTCGACATAGGCCGCACGATAGCCCGCCTCGTCATGCTCGGTGGCGGCCGCGCTGTACACCAGGTAATCCAGCGGTGTGGTGGGCCAGGCTGACGGACACTGCTCACTGAAAAGATCGCCCGCCACGCCGATCACCCCTTCCGGCAATTGCGAAACCGTGCGCCGCAGGCCGTAGACCTGCCAGTTTTCAGCCAGCAGTTGCTTCGCCAGACGGCTGCCGACATCACCGCAGCCAGCGATCAGAACAGAAGGGGCGGACATCAGAAAACTCCTATCAGAAAGGCACAGACTAGCGTCGGCAATGGACGAGCGGCTAGCAATCAAAGAAAAAAAGATACTCTATTACTTCTGTTAACAAGAATTAGTTGCAATAATGACGGCCCATTTGTTCTCGGCCCTGCGAGGCCTAGAAGGACACTTACCCTTTTCCCTCTCAGGTCCGGCCAGCATGACACGCAATCAATTCTCCGCTTCGCCAACCCAACGCCCAAGCCCGCTGCGCGCCATGAGCGCGGCCGCAGCGTTGCTGTTCAGCCTGCTGCTGGCACCGACCGCGGCCTTCGCCGATGAGCAGGCCCCGGCTGGCGCCGCGACACCTGCGGCAGCCCACGCGCCGGCCGATGCCACGGCGCCGGTAGCCACTCCGGTCGCTGCAGCGCCGGCACCTGCCGAAGGCGAACCAGCCGGCGATGCACCTGAAGTCCTCGAAGCGGACAACTCCCTGGGCATGGCCCACGACCTGTCCCCGTGGGGCATGTACCAGAACGCCGACATCATCGTGAAGCTGGTGATGATCGGCCTGGCCATCGCCTCGATCATCACCTGGACCATCTGGATCGCCAAAGGCTTCGAGCTGATGGGCGCCAAGCGTCGTCTGCGCGGTGAGATCCTCAACCTGAAAAAGGCTACCACCCTCAAGGAAGCCAGCGTCACCGCCGCCAAAGAAGGCACCCTGGCCAACCTGCTGGTCCACGACGCCCTGGAAGAAATGCGCCTGTCGGCCAACAGCCGTGAGAAAGAAGGCATCAAGGAACGCGTCAGCTTCCGCCTCGAGCGCCTGGTAGCCGCCTGCGGCCGCAACATGAGCAGCGGCACTGGCGTGCTCGCCACCATCGGTTCCACCGCGCCCTTCGTCGGCCTGTTCGGTACCGTGTGGGGCATCATGAACAGCTTCATCGGCATCGCCAAAACCCAGACCACCAACCTCGCCGTCGTCGCCCCCGGCATCGCCGAAGCCCTGCTGGCAACCGCCCTGGGTCTGGTCGCGGCCATTCCGGCGGTGGTCATCTACAACGTCTTCGCCCGCTCCATCGCCGGCTACAAGGCCCAGGTCTCCGACGCTTCCGCAGAAGTCCTGCTGCTGGTCAGCCGTGATCTCGATCACCTGCCGACCGCCGAGCGCTCTGCGCAACCTCATGTGGCCAAAGTAGGGTAATCCGCCATGGGCCTGCATTTGAAAGAAGGCGCAGAAGACGATCTCGCCGAAAACCACGAAATCAACGTCACGCCGTTTATCGACGTGATGCTGGTGCTGTTGATCATCTTCATGGTCGCGGCGCCGCTGGCTACCGTGGACATCAAGGTCGACCTCCCGGCCTCGACGGCCAAACCGGCACCACGCCCCGAGAAACCGGTGTTTCTCAGCGTCAAGGCCGACCAACGCCTGTACCTCGGCGACGACGAAGTGAAGGCCGAAGCCCTCGGCGCCACCCTCGACGCCAAGACCCAGGGCAAAAAAGACACGACGATCTTTTTCCAGGCCGACAAAGGCGTGGATTACGGCGACCTGATGAGCGTGATGGATGCCCTGCGGGCCGCCGGATACCTGAAGGTCGGCCTGGTCGGACTTGAGACGGCTACCAAGAAATGATCACGACGCGCCAAAAACTGACGCGTTACAGCGGTAGCCTGGCCATCGTACTGGGGGTCCATGCGGTCGCGATCCTGCTCGCGCTCAACTGGAGCTCCCCCATGCCGGTCGAGCTGCCACCGCAGGCGATGATGGTCGAGCTGGCGCCGCTTCCGGCACCGCCTCCTCCCGCGCCGCCCAAGGTCGTGACGCCACCGCAGCCGCCGGCTCCGGTCGAAGAGCTGCCGCTGCCCAAACTCGCGGAAGCGCCGAAGCCGACGATTTCCGTGCCCAAGCCGGTCAAACCCAAGCCCAAGCCGCAACCGCCCAAGCCGGTGGAGAAAAAGCCGGAACCGCCGAAGGAAAAGCCGAGCGAAGAGAAGCCTAGCGACGCTCCGCCGACGCCCACCGCGGCACCGTCCTCAGCACCTGCTCCGGGCCCGTCGCCGGCGCAGATCGCCGCCAAGGAAAGCTGGCAAGGCACGCTGCTGGCGCACCTGGCCAAGTACAAGAAGTACCCGCCGGGTGCCCAGGCACGCGGCAAGGAAGGCCTGAACCGGCTGCGCTTCGTGGTCGACGCCCAAGGCAACGTGCTGTCCTATGAACTGGTAGGACGCTCGGGCAACGCCGATCTGGACCGGGCTACCCTGGAAATGATCCGCCGCGCCCAGCCGCTGCCCAAGCCACCGGCGGACATGCTCAACAACGGCTCGATCGAGATTGTCGCGCCCTTCGTTTACTCCCTGGAGAAACGTCGCCGCTGAGCATGATGCCCAGGCAATCCCCAGCAAAAAGGCACCCAAAGGTGCCTTTTTGCTTTTCCAGGCATGACCGGCATGCATTGCCCGGTGTCACAGCGAGCATTGAGTCTGATAACGTGCGTCTATCGATTGCAGCCGGTATGCTTGGCCCGCAACCTCATGGACGTCCGCTATGACTCTTACTGAATTACGCTACATCGTTACCCTCGCCCAAGAGCAGCACTTCGGCCACGCGGCCGAGCGTTGCCATGTCAGCCAGCCGACCCTGTCGGTGGGCGTGAAGAAGCTTGAAGACGAACTCGGTGTGCTGATTTTCGAGCGCAGCAAGAGTGCGGTACGTCTGACGCCGGTCGGCGAAGGCATTGTCGCCCAGGCGCAAAAGGTCCTCGAACAGGCCCAGGGCATTCGCGAACTGGCCCAGGCCGGCAAGAACCAGCTGACCGCCCCGCTGAAGGTCGGCGCGATCTACACCGTCGGCCCGTACCTGTTCCCGCACCTGATCCCGCAACTGCACCGGGTCGCCCCGCAGATGCCGTTGTATATCGAAGAGAACTTCACCCACGTGCTGCGCGACAAGCTGCGCAACGGCGAACTGGATGCGATCATCATCGCCCTGCCGTTCAACGAAGCCGACGTGCTGACCCTGCCGCTGTACGACGAACCGTTCTACGTGCTGATGCCAAGCACCCACCCCTGGACCCAGAAAGAGAGCATCGACGCCAACCTGCTCAACGACAAGAGCCTGTTGCTGCTGGGCGAAGGCCACTGCTTCCGCGATCAGGTCCTGGAAGCCTGCCCGACCCTGACCAAGGGCAACGACGGCGCCAAGCACACCACGGTGGAATCCAGCTCCCTGGAAACCATCCGCCATATGGTCGCTTCCGGCCTTGGCGTCTCGATCCTGCCGCTCTCGGCGGTGGACAGCCATCACTACGCCCCGGGCGTGATCGAAGTGCGCCCACTGACCGCGCCCGTGCCGTTCCGTACTGTGGCGATCGCCTGGCGCGCCAGCTTCCCGCGGCCGAAAGCCATCGAGATTCTCGCCGACTCGATCCGCCTGTGTTCGGTGGCCAAGCCGCCTGCCGCGAGCTAAGCCGTCGCGATGACTGAGCTGTCGAATGTGCCGGTCACGGCACTCAAGGGCGTCGGCGAAGCCATGGCCGAGAAGCTGGCCAAGGTCGGCCTGGAGAACCTGCAGGACGTACTGTTCCACCTGCCCCTGCGCTATCAGGACCGCACCCGCGTGGTACCGATCGGCGCGCTGCGCCCCGGGCAGGACGCGGTGATCGAAGGCACCGTCAGCGGCGCCGACGTGGTGATGGGCAAGCGCCGCAGCCTGCTGGTGCGCCTGCAGGACGGCACCGGCGGGCTCAGCCTGCGCTTCTACCATTTCAGCAACGCGCAGAAGGAAGGCCTCAAGCGTGGCACCCGCGTGCGCTGTTATGGCGAAGCCCGCCCAGGCGCCTCGGGGCTGGAAATCTACCACCCGGAATACCGCGCCATCAGCGGCGATGAACCGCCGCCCGTGGACCAGACCCTGACCCCCATCTACCCGCTCACCGAAGGCCTGACCCAGCAGCGCCTGCGCATGCTGTGCCAGCAGAGCCTGGCCCTGCTCGGCCCGCGCAGCCTGCCGGACTGGCTGCCGCAAGAGCTGGCGCGGGATTACCAGTTGGCGCCGCTGGACGATGCGATTCGCTACCTGCACCACCCGCCGGCCGACGCCGATGTCGACGAACTGGCCCTAGGTCACCATTGGGCCCAGCATCGCCTGGCGTTCGAAGAGCTGCTGACCCATCAGCTGTCCCAGCAGCGCCTGCGCGAAAGCCTGCGCTCGCAACTCGCCCCCGCGCTGCCCCAGGCCACCCGACTGCCGGCGCTGTACCTGAAGAACCTAGGCTTTCCACCCACCGGCGCGCAGCAACGGGTCGGCAACGAGATCGCCTACGACCTCAGCCAGCCCGAGCCGATGCTGCGGCTGATCCAGGGCGACGTGGGGGCCGGCAAGACCGTGGTCGCCGCCCTCGCCGCCCTGCAGGCGCTGGAGGCTGGCTATCAGGTGGCGCTGATGGCACCGACCGAGATCCTCGCCGAGCAGCACTTCATCACCTTCAAGCGCTGGCTCGAACCGCTGGGGCTGGAAGTCGCCTGGCTGGCCGGCAAGCTCAAGGGCAAGAACCGCACAGCCGCCCTGGAACAGATCGCCGCCGGCGCGCCTATGGTGGTCGGCACCCACGCGCTGTTCCAGGACGAAGTGCAGTTCAAGAACCTGGCGCTGGTGATCATCGACGAACAACACCGCTTCGGCGTGCAGCAGCGCCTGGCCCTGCGCCAGAAAGGCGTGGGAGGACGCCTGTGCCCGCACCAGCTGATCATGACCGCCACGCCGATCCCACGGACCCTGGCGATGAGCGCCTACGCCGACCTGGACACCTCGATCCTCGACGAGCTGCCCCCTGGCCGTACGCCGGTGAACACCGTGCTGGTGACCGACTCGCGGCGGGTCGAAGTCATCGAGCGGGTGCGCGCCGCCTGCGCCGAAGGGCGCCAGGCCTATTGGGTGTGCACGCTGATCGAGGAATCCGAAGAGCTGACCTGCCAGGCCGCGCAAACCACTTACGAAGACCTGAGCAGCGCCCTGGGCGAACTGCGGGTCGGCCTGATCCACGGGCGCATGAAGCCGACGGAAAAAGCCGAGGTCATGGGCCAGTTCAAGGCCGGTGAATTGCAGCTGCTGGTGGCCACCACCGTGATCGAGGTCGGCGTCGATGTGCCCAACGCCAGCCTGATGATCATCGAGAACCCCGAGCGCCTGGGCCTGGCCCAGCTGCACCAGTTGCGCGGTCGCGTTGGTCGGGGCAGCGCCGCCAGCCATTGCGTCATGCTCTACCATCCTCCCTTGTCGCAGATCGGCCGCCAGCGCCTGGGCATCATGCGCGAAACCAACGACGGTTTTGTCATCGCCGAAAAGGACCTGGAACTGCGCGGCCCCGGCGAGATGCTCGGTACCCGCCAGACCGGCCTGCTGCAATTCAAGGTCGCCGACCTGATGCGCGATGCCGACCTGCTGCCGGCCGTGCGCGATGCCGCGCAGGCCTTGCTGGAGCGCTGGCCGCACCACGTCAGCCCGCTGCTGGAGCGCTGGCTGCGCCACGGGCAGCAATACGGCCAAGTGTGAGCAGCGTCTCAGTTAAGGGGCGAACGCCCCGATCAAGCTGGTTATACTCCTGAAATTGTTTGAAAACGGATACAGACCATGACAGAAGTTGCCCTCGCCACCGCAGCCCCGCACGCTCCGTCTGTAATCCGGCTGCTGCTCGGCAAGCTGGACATCGGCTTCACGGAAGTCCTCGACCACCCGGGCCTGCCGGCCGCGCGCAAGGTACAGGCCGTCCTGCTGGACGACGCCGTCGGCGCGCTGATGGTGCTGTTCCCACAGAGCCAGTTGCTGGACCTCAATCGCCTCGCCGAACTGACCGGCCGCCGCCTGACCGCCGTCTCCACGGAACGCCTGGAGCGCATGCTCGGCAAACACAACCTGAGCCTGCTGCCCGGCCTGCCGGCGCTCACCAGCTCGCCTTGCCTGTATGAAGAAAGCCTGCTGCGCGAGCCGACCCTGCTGATCAACTCCGGCGAGCCGGGCCTGCTGCTGGAAATCACCAGCGACGCCTTCAAGAGCATGCTGAGCAAGGCCAGCGCCGGCAACTTCGGCGAGGCCCTGAGCAGCATCCGCCCGAACCTCGACCGTCCGGACGACGACCGCGAGGAAATCACCCAGGCGATGCAGGCCTTCACCGCCCGGCGCATCCAGCAACGCCTGGAAGCGACCATCGAGATTCCACCGCTGGCCGAAACCGCGCAAAAGATCATCAAGCTGCGGGTCGACCCCAACGCCACCATCGACGACATCACCGGCGTGGTGGAAACCGACCCGGCCCTGGCCGCGCAAGTGGTGAGCTGGGCGGCTTCGCCCTACTACGCCTCGCCAGGCAAGATCCGCTCGGTGGAAGACGCCATCGTCCGCGTGCTGGGCTTCGACCTGGTGATCAACCTGGCGCTGGGCCTGGCGCTGGGCAAGACCCTGAGCCTGCCTAAGGACCACCCGCAACACAGCACGCCGTACTGGCAGCAGTCGATCTATACCGCCGCCGTCATCGAAGGCCTGACCCGCGCCATGCCGCGTGCCCAGCGCCCGGAAGCCGGCCTGACCTACCTCGCCGGCCTGCTGCACAACTTCGGCTACCTGCTGCTGGCCCACGTCTTCCCGCCGCACTTCTCGCTGATCTGCCGCCACCTGGAGGTCAACCCGCACCTGTGCCACAGCTACGTCGAACAGCACCTGCTGGGCATCAGCCGCGAGCAGATCGGCGCCTGGCTGATGCGCTACTGGGACATGCCGGACGAGTTGTCCACCGCCCTGCGCTTCCAGCACGACCCGAGCTATGACGGCGCCTACGCCGAATACCCGAACCTGGTGTGCCTGGCCGTGCGCCTGCTGCGCAGCCGCGGCATCGGCTCCGGCCCTGTCGAAGACATCCCTGACGCCCTGCTCGAACGCCTCGGCCTGTCCCGCGACAAAGCCGAAGACGTGGTCAGCAAAGTCCTCGAAGCCGAAGTGCTGCTGCGCGAACTGGCTTCGCAGTTCAGCCAGCACTGACCCCAGAAAAAAGCCCGCTCCCGTAGGAGCGAGGCTTGCCCGCGATCATCTTGCGGCTGGTATACAGCCCGCCCTCAAGCCTTCGGCTTGGCCTTCTTCGGCTTCAGGTACTTGGTCAGCCCCTGGAACCAGATCACCAGCGCCGGGTTGCCCTTGATCTGGATCGACTTGTCCTGAATCCCGGTCATAAAGGCCAGTTGCTTGTTCTTCGCCTGCATCGTGGCAAAACCATAGGCCGCGTCTTTAAAGGCAATGGCAAATGCCGGCTCGGGGTACACACCAGACTTGCTGGTAATCCGCTGATCCTTCACCCGGAAATGCCGCGCCACCTTGCCATCCAGTGTCTGCAGCTGGAACACCAGTTCCTTGTCACCCAACTGCTGCTGGAACGCCGGATTGGTCCGGCTGGCCTTGCCCATCAACAGCCCCAGCATCCACAGAAGAAAACGAAATTTCATGCGCAAAGCCCCAAAGGAAAAATGAACGGCTGGCGCAGTGTAGCGGCTTCAGAGGGGAACGCCACAGTTATGCAATGTTAAGGGAAGATGAGTGCGTTATTGGTGATTATGACTGCCAAGTCACCCTCGTTTATCGGCTGTCTTAATGAGTCCGACACGCAGAGACCTGTTCATAACCCTGTGAATCCTTAAACCAGACCTGGCTTCACCCGCTCCTGGGCCAGGCAATAGCCAGCACTCCAGACAACAGGCTCAAGGCGAGCAGCACTTTGGCAATCAGGAACGCAACGTCAACGGAATCGGAAATGCCCCCACTGCCGCTTGCCCCACTAGCAATGCCAGCCAGCCCGAGCAAAGCGCTGAGTATCGAGATCGCTAGCAGCACGATCGCCAGTACCGTGAATATTTTATGCATTGTGCGGCTCCTTCATCGGGATGGCCCATAAGTCGCGCGTTGATACTTCGCATAGGCTCGTTGAAGCTATTTTTTCGGGATGTTTCTCGCTATTGGCTTTCTCTTAATAGTCGTCATCACGTCCGGTTGGTCTCCAGTTGATGTCTTTATCGGCGTGATAGCCCTGCACAGGGTCCGGTGGCAGTGGGTGGTCTTTGGCCAGATTGGGGAAGCGCAAGTCTGGATTGTTGGCTAGCTCCCTGGACACTTTGTAGTATGCATCTTCAGTCTTCTTGTCTTTATTATAAGAAAACTTACCATTTTGAAATACATTTTCTATTTCCATGGCTCCTTTCCGTTCACCTAGAGCTGCAGCTCTTTGATAATAATGCAAGGCAACAGGGTAGTTTCTATCCAAGATCTCGTAGTATGTGGCCAACTCATAATTTGCGCTTGCATCGTTCTGATCTGCAGCACAGCGTAGGTAGGAAACCCCCAGATCTCTTTTCTTGGCCTCATAAATATAGATATTCCCTAACCTGACTTGAGCCATAGGACTACCTACATCTCCCGCCTTGAGCAAATATATTACTGACTGCTTATCAGACTGCACCACACCGACGCCTTTTTTGGTCATTACACTCATATCGTAATAACCCAGCGGTACCTGTAGCTTGATCATTTCCAGATACAAATCAATAGCCTTGTTCGTATACTTAACAACCCCATCACCACGTAAGTATAGCTCTGCAAGATTGTGCATTGCTTTCCAATGGTTCTTTTCTACAGCCTGCTGGTACAGGCTGGCCACTTTGCTCCAATCAGCCGGACGCTCTTTGCTAAGCACCCGAGCTTGTTTAAACCATTGGTCTGCTTGCTGGTCCAGGGGTGGAGCAATATCTTTTTCATGAACACACTTGAAATCGTATGCCATGGAAAAGCCACTACCGCCCAATAGCACAACAGCCAACAGTGCTTTAATAGTCGTCATCACGTCCGGTCGGTTTCCAGTTGATGTCTTTGTCGGCGTGATAGCCCTGAATAGGGTGCGGTGGAAGTGGATGGTCTTTGGCCAAATTAGGAAATCGGAGATCAGGATCTTTATATAGCCGACTAGAAATATCACTGTAGGTATTTGCTATTTTTTCATTTCTCACATACCCAAAGTCGCCATCCCTGAAAGTATTTTCAATTAACAACGAGCCTTTTTTCAAACCTAGAGCCGCAGCATTTTGATAATAATGCATGGCGACAGGGTAATTTTTGTCTACTACTTTATAGTATGCGGCAAGTTCGTAATTCGCCTCGGCGTCATTCTGATGTGCCGCGCAACGCAGATAAGACTCGCCGAGCTTATCTTTATTTAATTCATATATATATATATTACCCAGCCTAGTCTGGGCTAGCGGGCTACCCAAGTCACCCGCCTTGAGCAAAAAATTCATGGCATCTCTATTTGACTGAACTACCCCAACACCTCTCTGAGTCATCACACTCATATCATAATAACCCAACGGAACTTGTAGTTTGACCATATGCAAATATAGATCGATGGCTTTATTTGTATTTTTGGTTACGCCATCACCACGGAGGTATAGCTCTGCTAAGTTATGCATTGCTTTCCAATGGTCTTTATCTACTGCTTGCTGATAGAGACCAGCAATTTTTACCCAGTCAGGAAGTCTCTCTTTACTCATACCCCTTGCCTGCTTAAACCATTGATCGGCTTGCTGATCAAGAGGGGGAGCCGTATTAATTTCATGGACACACTTGAATTCATCAGCCATAGCTGCTCCAAAAAAACAAAAGAACAAAAAAGATAAATATTTAATCAAGGGCTTTTGCATAAGGTGTCACCACGTCCCAAAATCTGACCAAATCTCCATTAAGCGGTAAGTTTTTCTTCTGATTTCTCCAGTTATCAGTTACCACTTGCTCCCAATTTTCATAATCGAATGCAACGTTCTCACTTAAGCTGCTTTTGCTCGTATTGATTGCTTTCCCCGAATGCATCCCCCACAACCGCTCCCGCCAGGTCCGGGTGGTTTGCGGGCTTGGCATGGCGATATTCAGTTCGGAGTCGGAGTTCAGGCTGCGCTCGTTGATGTTGGCGGAGCCCAGGGTGAAAAACAGGTCGTCCACCAGCAGCAGCTTGCTGTGTACATAGATGGACTTGTACTGCGCCATGCCCTGTTCCGGGCCTAGGTGTTCGGTGATATCGCGTTCGGTCTGGCGCTGCTCGCGCGTCTTGGGAGTAGCGGTTTCGCCGCCGTCCTTGCAACTGACCAGAGTCGCGACAATGATTTTCAACCCCTTGGGCGGCAGCATCTCCGGCTCCAGTTCGCGAGCCGCGGCCTGGTTGTAGTGTTTGTTGGGGTCCATGGCCAGGAGTTCATCGGCGCGACTCGGATCGATACCCTGCTCATGCATTTGCGTCTGTACCTTGGCCAGCTCCTGATCGCGTGTCGGCGATTCGTCGCGGGCCTTCAGTTCGCGCTGGCGATAGGCAAGCTGGCGTTGATCGTAGAGCAGGTCGCGGTGGGCCAGGGGCATCAGTTCGCCCTGGCCAAGGGTGTCGAGCATCTCGTAGGTGGAACTGGAGAAATGCCCGCTCTCCGGGTTGTTGGTGACCACGAACAAGTGCAAGTCCTGTTGTTTGCCGGCAGCGACGTAGTCGGCGGCAACTTTCTTCAGGCGTTCGGCCAGCGGTTTGTAGCGGAAGTATTGGTTCTCGATATAGGCGTACTGATGCACATTGCCCAGGGCCTTTTCATATACCTCGAGAATGGTTTTTTCCGGGCCTTCTTCCGGTTGAGTCCGGCAAATCTGCGCGGGCTCTCCACCATCGAGGATCAGGCTCAGTGGTTTGACCGACGAGCGCTCGTGATTCAGGGTGCCCTTGAAGACCCGGCGTATCCAGCTGCTGCTCTTGTCCCAGGCATTGCAGAAGTTGTGATTGAGGTCGAATAGCACCGGGCCGCGTACAAATAGGGAAAGGTCCTGCCAGGGGCCGAAGCCCAGATCGCGCTTGCCGGCTGCATCGTCGTAGGCGTGGGCGGTGGTGTCCCAGTAGTTGCGCTGCAGGTTGTGGCCCATCACAAGACCTTTCGCTTTTTGCGGGTCCATGTAGTCGACCACCAGGGTTTTCTGGTGATGGCTGGGAAATAGGCTCAGGGCCAGCATCTGCATGAAGGGCACATCGTGAGACTCGTCCTTGAGCAGTCGCCACAGGATGGCAAGACGCCCCCAATGCATGCGCAGGCCATTTTGATCGTCGTAGGTCAACTCTCCTACGAGTTTGAAGTCCCGCGTACGAAACTCGATATTGCGGGCTTCGCGGCTGTGTACCCAGCGATACCAATCTCGGGTCTCGACCTGTTCGTTCGGGGCTTGAACCGTCCCTCCCGAATCACGGCCCTTGGTGTAGCCGCTGTCCAGGGCATCCAGGCTTTGCTGGATGTCGATCAGACGGTCGCGCGTGGCTCGTCGGCCGGCCTCGTCGTTTGCCGGAAGTTTTTCCAGGCGTGCCTGCTCCTGCTGCTGTTTTTCCAGGAGCTTTTCCCGTTTTTTTTCCAGGGCACTGGTGTCAGCTGGCTGGCCCTCGCGGAATCCAGAGCCCATCGATGTTCCGCCCCTGCCGCTCCAGCCCTCGCCGATAACCGAGTTCTCACCGAGCTGGGCCAGCCGGTTGTTCCAGATCAGTACCCGTACCTCGACACCACTTTCGGCCTTCTGCCTGAGCAGTTTTCCCAGACTGGGGCTGTCGGTCGAGGCCCGGTCGAGACGCAATCCCGGGTCGAAGCCCCAACTGATAAGGTCAATGCTTTTAGTAGCTGCCTGGATGCATTCATAGACCTTCTTGAAGGCTTCCTCGCCACACACCAGCGGCGTCACCACGTTGCCTGCCGGACGTGGCGGGCTTAGCGGATTGTTCTTGTGGGCGAACCAATCCGAAGTCAGGGTTGCGGCGCTTTCTTCAAGCGAGATCGACAGTTTCTGATCGAGGTATGTCATGGAGTGCTTCCTTTACTCTTTCTGCTCGCTTTGATCCGCCCACAATTGGCGGAACGCCTCACTGCTGCTCAACGCCTCCAGAGAGGCCGCCGCGCCCGGGAAGTCGCGATATCCCTCACGCCCCAGGCGCTCACTGCGTTGGCGCGTCTGTTCGGTCGAGGTTTCGCTCATGTCCAGGTTGAAACGGTGTCCGTTCACCGTTTCCACCGAATAGTTGCGGGTACCTGGAATATGCTGGAAAAGCACATTGCCCTTCTCGTCGCTGAAGCCTTTGTCGATAAGTGCGCCATCGGCGTAGAGCTGATAGGGCTCATCCGGATACCCCGGCATGTTGGGCAACGGGGAAATACGAATGCACAGCTGACCCGGTACGGTTTCTTTCGCCGGGTTGGCCAACGCCTCCTCCATCAGGCTGCCAGCCTTGTCCGCATCAGCTGCGCCCGGTAGGCCCGGCATCAGAATGCCGATCCCGGTACCACTCCCCGGCGAGCCCCCCGCATTGATCTTCACCACCGGCCCCACCACTGTGACGCCGCCGGCATCGAGTTTGATAAAACTGCCTCCGGCCTTGATCGTCAGTTCGCTGCCCGCCTCGATCACCATCTTGGCCCCGGCCTTGAGGTGAATTTCCTGGCCGGCTTTGGTCAGTTGCGCGGTGCCGAG
The DNA here is from genome assembly GCF_900115645.1 of Pseudomonas sp. NFPP07. Taxonomy (NCBI): domain Bacteria; kingdom Pseudomonadati; phylum Pseudomonadota; class Gammaproteobacteria; order Pseudomonadales; family Pseudomonadaceae; genus Pseudomonas; species Pseudomonas sp. NFPP07. Next base: position 253 of record NZ_FOXG01000007.1, on the reverse strand, counting down.
TTTGATGTGCTGGTTTTCGCCCACGGTCAGGTGGTCGTCCGCCTTGGTTTCGGTCTTGCGGTCGGCGTGGGTGATGCGGTGTTCTTCGGCCTTGAGTTCGGTGTAGGTGTTCTTTTCCACGGTGTCGTGGCGTTCGTGGCCGATGCGGATTTTCTGGTCGTGCTCGATGTTTTCATCCCAGTCGCGCTGGGCGTGGATGAAGATCTGTTCGGCGCCTTTTTTGTCTTCGATGCGCAGTTCGTTGTAGCCGGCG